>NZ_JBALBZ010000040.1:0-32970 GCF_036919495.1 Nostoc sp. | reverse complement strand
ACCTTCTATACCAAAAACATTTTGCTGAATGAGGGTATCCGCGCTTGGATGGCTCCTCAAGATCAACCCCACGAACAATTTGTATTCCCTGAGGAGGTATTACCACGTGGTAACGCTCTCTAATAGACCAAATATATTAGGCGGCACTGGACGCGACCAAGAATCTACTGGCTTTGCCTGGTGGTCTGGTAACGCGCGTTTAATCAATCTATCTGGCAAACTCCTGGGCGCTCACGTTGCCCATGCTGGCTTGATTGTATTCTGGGCAGGAGCGATGACTTTGTTTGAAGTCGCTCACTTTGTTCCTGAAAAACCCATGTACGAACAGGGCTTGATCCTGTTACCTCACCTCGCCAGTCAGGGCTGGGGTGTTGGTGCTGGTGGTGAAGTTATCGACACCTTCCCCTACTTTGTTGTCGGTGTACTCCATTTAATTTCCTCAGCCGTCCTTGGCTTTGGCGGTATCTATCATGCCGTTCGTGGCCCAGAAACCTTAGAAGAATACTCTTCTTTTTTTGGTTACGACTGGAAAGACAAGAACAAGATGACCAACATCATCGGATTCCACCTGATTATTTTGGGATTTGGTGCATTGCTGTTGGTAGCAAAGGCAATGTTCTTTGGTGGATTGTATGACACCTGGGCACCAGGCGGTGGTGATGTTCGGATTATTACCAATCCGACATTGAACCCAGCGGTTATCTTCGGTTATGTAATCAAGTCTCCCTTTGGTGGTGAAGGCTGGATTGTCAGCGTCGATAACTTAGAAGATGTGGTTGGTGGTCACATCTGGATTGCCTTTATCTTAATTTCTGGTGGTATTTTCCACATTCTTACCAAGCCTTTTGCTTGGTCACGTCGTGCATCCATCTGGTCTGGTGAGGCTTACCTCTCCTACAGCTTGGGCGCTCTCTCGTTGATGGGCTTTATTGCCTCAATCTTTGTTTGGTTTAACAACACCGTTTACCCCAGCGAATTTTACGGCCCTACTGGCCCAGAAGCTTCTCAAGCCCAGGCTTTGACCTTCTTGATTCGTGACCAACGCTTGGGTGCTAACGTTGGTTCTGCCCAAGGCCCCACAGGTCTAGGTAAATACCTGATGCGCTCTCCAACTGGTGAAATCATCTTCGGTGGTGAAACCATGCGCTTCTGGGATTTCCGTGGCCCTTGGCTGGAGCCTCTACGTGGCCCTAATGGTCTTGATTTGGAAAAAATCAAGAACGATATTCAGCCTTGGCAAGCTCGTCGCGCTGCTGAATACATGACCCATGCTCCTCTGGGTTCTCTGAACTCCGTGGGTGGTGTGGCTACCGAAATTAACTCCTTCAACTACGTATCTCCTCGCGCTTGGTTGTCAACTTCTCACTTCGTACTAGGATTTTTCTTCCTAGTTGGTCACTTGTGGCACGCTGGTCGCGCACGGGCTGCTGCTGGTGGTTTTGAGAAAGGAATCAACCGTGATACTGAGCCAGTGATGTTTATGGACGACCTAGATTAGGTTGTAAAGTTTATTTCATCACTGACAACTAAATAATTTAGAGGCTCTTGCATAAAAGCAAGGGCTTTTTTATAGGAAAATTAGTCATCTATTGATTAAAGTGAGCGACTTACCAAAGGAATTAATACTATGAGTGACTCTAATTTTATTGATGCTTTGCGATGGACATCTGAAGCTAAGGAAAAGTTACAAAATATTCCCTTTTTTGTCCGTTCTCAAGCTAAAGCCAGAATTGAACAGCTAGCTCGTGAAGCAGGACAAGAGATTGTGACAGCAGATTTGGTAGAAGAGGCTAGGCTTGAGTTTGGACAATAAAACATTCTGGAGGTTGCAACAATCACAGTCGCCAAAAATCGAGCTGACCAAGTAATGCTTTACGAGATTAGCTAGCAACACTTTGAATTCCAGCAATCGGGATTGATATTTTAACTGGAGGTTTCATTTTTACAGGCTCAGGAAAGGACACCATTAAAGGCAATGGCACTGGCGGTAAAGGGGCTGATGGTATTATCGGTAAGAACTGGTGATGGGATGGCAATGACAAAATTACATCCACCAGTACCATCAATGAAGTTCAACAAAAAGTTACTATTGGTGGCGGTATCGATATTGATCTAGGCACTGGAAATGACTACTTCAAAGGGTTTGGTAATGGGACTGTGGATGGTGGAAAAGGTTTTGACACCTTAGACCTCAGTGCTTTCAATCGCTCTGAACTCACTTTTTCTGGTGTAATTTCGGGCAATGCCCTAAACCGAGCTAACATTAGCTTCGATAACAATAAAAATGTGATTACACTCTCCACAACAGGCTTTGAGAATTTTATCTTTGCAGATGGCTCTTTGTCCTACAGCACTTGGGTCTGAAATTAAAATTACAACAATCTCACGAAAAATAATTACGAATTACGAATTAATATCAACTTCCTCCCACATTCATTGCTGTTAAAAAAGCCTTCTGGCTCACATCTCTGTAAACTGTATTCAAATACTTCATTACCACATCACTCGAAGTTGAATTTACTGTATTTTCCTCTTCCTTTGCTAGGGGGATTGCTCCTAATACATCTAATACCATCTCATTAGTGGAAGGCGCAATCACTACTAATGATGACTCTAATGGCTCATTATATTGCCAGAAATAATCAATTTTTACCAAATATTTGTTATTAGGAATTGACTGTTGAATATCGGGCGTTTCTGTGGTATCAGGTTTAATCTTGGCGCTACGCAAGTGGCGTAAATCGCTAATAATTTGCTCTTTAGTGCGTCCCCGCAATTGAAATAGTACAAAGGGGTCTTCACTGAAGCGATCGCCTAACTGATAGTACAGCGCACCAATGTGTTTACAGGGATTTGCTTTATCAGGACAAGAACATTTACTCTGGACATCAGCAAGGGTAAATGGAAATATCGAAAGACCATTAGCTGTGAACACTTCTTCTATATTTTGTGGCATTTCTCCTGCTAGTAATTTGGCAGCAAAAATTGCCTTTTGGGACATGCTTTCAATTACATAACCCCACTGTTCATCGGTAAAAGGTTCAAGGGAAAGGGAAACTTTATAAGGTTCAATTTCACTACCTTGCACTCTAGCCAATACTTTTGCACCTTTAAATTCGATGCTCAGAACATTTCCTTGACGAGCATAATTTCTCGCACGTTCTAAACGTTTTTTAAAGCGATAGGAATCTAGCAAATCTAGCCATTGTTGTGACCACCATTCTCGACTAGCTTGTAATGTGTAATTAGTCATAATTAATTCAAAAATTTAGTAATGTACCGCGCTAATTTTGATGGGTTTATAGTCAATACGGTTCTAATTTCACAAAATTGTGGGTTTTCGAGACGTGATAAATCGCCGTCTCTACAAGTGTTTTTGTCTTATCTGGATTGTATTGGGTTTGTAGTGAGTGCTTTACTAAAATCAAAAACTAAAGTCCTGACTACGAAATTATTCTGCATCATCATCAATTACTGTACTGCGATCGAGTAGTAATAAGTTGCGAAGTTGGTCTGTATCCATTTCAGTCAACCACTCTTCACCAGCACCTACAACTTGTTCAGCTAGTTGTTTTTTACTTTCAATCATGTCATGAATTTTTTCTTCTAAAGTGCCTGTGCAAACAAATTTATGTACTTGCACATTCCGGGTTTGACCAATCCGAAATACTCTATCTGTGGCTTGATTTTCTACGGCTGGATTCCACCATCTATCAAAGTGAAATACATGATTGGCTCGTGTTAAATTCAGTCCTACTCCACCCGCTTTCAGAGAGAGAATCATAATCGGTGGCCCTTGAGGATCGTGTTGGAAACGGTCGATCATTTCCTCTCGTTGTTTTTTGCTGGTGCTGCCATATAAAAAGAATACTTCTCGCCCAAGCTGTTTTTCTAAATAGGGTTTAAGTAACTTACCCCACTCAGCAAATTGTGTAAAGATTAAAGCTCTATCGCCTTCTGCTAAAACTTCTTCTAACATTTCTTCTAGCCGCAGAAGTTTGGCTGAATTATGTTGCTCTAATGTCGCTTCTTTCAAATATTGGGCTGGGTGATTGCAGATTTGTTTGAGTTTAATTAACAAAGCTAAAATCATCCCCCGACGTTGTAATCCTTCAGCAGATTCTATCTCTACTAAAGATTGTTCTACAACTTTTTGATAAAGTGCAGCTTGTTCACCAGTTAGACCGCAAAATACGGTCATTTCTTGCTTATCTGGTAAGTCTTGAATAATGTCGCGATCGCTTTTCAATCGCCGCAGTATAAATGGTTGTACTAATGAACGTAATTGAGTCAAAGAAGCCGTATCACCATACTTTTCAATTGGCATGGCAAACCGACGCTGGAAAAATTGCTTATTGCCTAAATAGCCAGGATTGAGAAAATCTAAAATAGACCATAGTTCTTGTAGTCTATTTTCTACTGGTGTCCCCGTTAATGCAATACGAAATGTCGCTTCTAATTCCCGAACTGCTTTTGACTGCTTCGCCTCTGGGTTTTTCACATTCTGGGCTTCGTCTAAAACAATTATCTGCCAAGAGACACTTTGCAATGACTTGATATCTCGATGAAGCAGTGAGTAGCTGGTAACGATTAAATCGTGCTTTTTCACTGCTTCTAAAAATGCTTTTCCTTTTGGGCGTTTGTCACCGTGATATTGCAAAATTTTCAGACTTGGTGCAAATTTATTTACTTCCCTTTCCCAGTTGCCTAAAACAGAAGTTGGACAAACTAATAGTGTTGGATTTTCTAGTGCGTCCTGTTCTTTAAGATGTAGCAAAAAAGCGATGAACTGCACGGTTTTACCGAGTCCCATATCGTCGGCGAGACACGCGCCTAAGCCCCAACGTTCCAAGAAGGATAGCCAAGCAGCACCTCGTTCTTGATAAGGTCGCAACTGTCCTTTAAAGCCTTCTGGTGTCGGTAAAAGTGCGATCGCTTGATTATTGTTTAGCGCCCCAATTAACTCTTGCAACGCCCCAGATGCCTCAAAGCTAACCACTGGTAATTTTTCAATTACCTGGGTATCCCCTGTACTGAAACGCAAGGCATCTTCCAAGGAAAGCGCCATTTGGTCTTTGCGAGTGGTAAAAAAAGTTTGGGCTGTCTTAATGTCTTGAGGCCGCAATTCCACCCACTCGCCGTTAATTTCTACTAGCGGACTATTTAAAGCCACAAGTTTATCAAACTCAGTTTTAGAAATAGTTTGTCCGCCAATTGCCAATTGCCATTGGAAATTCAGTAGACTCTGCAACCCTAAACGTCCCTGCTTTTTCTTTGGGGTTTCGGCAGTAATTTTTAAACCCAAACGGTTCGCCCATCCTTCACGGTTCGCTAAACTGGGAGGCAAAATTACTCCTAAACCACTGTCTTCTAATCTCCAAGCTACAGCTTTGATAAACTCATAAGCTTGAATGGGGGTGATCCGAGAAAATTGGGGATATTCGGTTTCAAAACTGGATGCGATCGCTGGATATAATCGGGAAGCTAGCCCCAAACCTCGCAAAAATGTTTCCTGTGGTTGCTCAATTGTCCGATTTTCATAAACCAATCGCTCAACTGGATTGTTCCAAATAGTTTCCGCATCCACCAAAAACTCAGGATGGTCAGCCGCTTGCAGAAAATACCCCAATGTCCAATCTGTTTCGCCAGACTCTGGAGAACGCAGTTGAAAACAGGTACGAAATAGAGTTTTAAGAGTTAATTGATATTGGAGCGGCATAGTCCAAGCTTTCAGTGCCGCTTCCAACCGTTCCACTTCAATTGCATCTGCATTAGCTGTACCAGATGCACTAGTTAAGGCTTGCAACCACTGTCGCACCCCACCTGGTAAAGATGCCATCGCCTTAGCTTCCATTGGAGGCTGAGAACCCACCATTCCTCGCACTTGGGCATCTATCGTACTGTTAAGAAATCCCAGCAACAATTCTTGAGGTTCGGTAGGGAAGTTTACTGCTATATGAGGGGATGAGGAGGATCTTACTCCCCCTACTCCCCCTACTCCCTCATCTCCCCCCACTCCCTCTTGATAAGTCCGACAAACCAACGGCATGTTCGCAGAAAATTTTTCTAAGCGAGTTCCATCTACAGCGCTGTCTAGAAGTACTTGCCATTTAGGGGCAAATGCACCATCTGCTTGTCGATCAATTGTTGGTAAAAACTTACACCGTGAGATTAAATCTAAACTCCATCGGGCAACTTGCGACCAAAAACGTAAATCTCCTCCTAAAAAGGCATCTTCTCCGTTAGCAGCATTTAAGGGAACAGCAGCAAGAAATTTTACTGCTTCGCTGGGGTTGAGACAAAAACCTTCAACTCGCCACGGTTGCAAATATTGCGGAGAGTTTGTGTCTATTCCCAAACTGGCAGAATGTACAGGAAAAATCGCTGTTGTTTCTTCGTTACTGCCTTCTGGAATATAAGTTGGTAAGGCAATGATTTGCGAATACGTTGGTAAACTGATCTCAGTGCTAGTGGCGGCTTTGCGCGTTCGTCCAGTCGTAGCAATGGCTTTGCTTGCCGCAAGCATTGCAACTTGGGGTTGCTGGATGAAGTTGGTAATCGCCATGTTCTGAGAACGCAACCACTCATTCAACTCAACTGATGTCATCGCCAATGGATGTAGTGGTATATCTCCAGAACCATTAGGCTCGAAATTCACTCGTGGCGATCGCCAAGTTTCTCCCCAAATAAATAAACAACCATTTTGATTTTTTAGTAACCAATTACAGTGTAAAATCGCCATTTTCTAACTACTCAGATTTCCCAAACTTCAAGAATCAAAACCGCAATTATTCTACTTTTTGTATCTTCTTAAGAAGATTTTTTCGTTAAAAGTTACAATTATATTAATTTATCTCAAATTAATATTATTAATAATGATTTTTCCCCTAATTAAAGTTTTAAACAATGGGATAATAGTTGAGCTAGATTATATGCATCCTCAAGAACAGGAGGTTGTAAGAGCATTACTCAATGTTTTATTGATTGAGGGTAAAACTTATCCCCAAAAGGAACCTCTATCTCAGGCAGAATTTTTAGCTTACTGGTTGAGTAAAGATGCCTTTGTTGTCAGGACATCTGTTCAGGATGCTACACACAAACCAAAAGAAATATTAGGGGCGTTTTATTTAAAACCAAACTTCCCCGGTCGGTGTTGCCATATTTGCAACGCTGGTTTTATTGTACAACCTGGGTTACGTGGTCAGGGAATCGGGCGGTTCATGGGAGAAGCGATGCTCTTAATAGCAGCAAACCTTGGCTATGAAGCAGTAATGTTCAATTTGGTCTTTGAAACTAATATACCTTCAATTACACTTTGGCAGTCGTTAGGATTTGAGATCATTGGGCGCATTCCGCGTGCGGCGAAGCTAGGGAATGAACAAATGGTAGACGCGCTGATGATGTATCGTGCTTTGGGTTGAACTACTTATCTATCTTTGTATGTACTAGAAGTCAGTCATAGTGCATAAATGTTAGGATTGCCACAGAAAGAGAATAGCGAAAGAGAAGGAAAAAAAACTGAATGGCAGAAGTTGATAAGTCAATATCCTTCGATGGAAGGGATATTCGACTGAAAGTAGGCCTACTAGCTCCCCAGGCTGGTGGGTCGGTTTTGATAGAATCAGGGGACACATCCGTTTTAGTGACGGCTACGCGATCGCAAGCCAGAGAAGGCATTGATTTTCTTCCCCTAACTGTAGATTACGAAGAAAGGCTATATGCCGCTGGTAGGATTCCCGGAGGGATCATGCGCCGAGAAGGTCGTCCACCAGAAAAAACAATTCTCACTAGCCGTCTTATAGACCGCCCCATGCGTCCCCTGTTCCCTTCATGGCTACGGGATGACCTGCAAATTATTGCCTTAACGCTGTCGATGGACGAGTTAGTTCCACCCGATGTGTTAGCAGTTACAGGCGCTTCAATCGCTACCCTGATTGCCCAAATTCCTTTTAATGGGCCAATGGCAGCAGTGCGGGTTGGTTTAGTGGGAGATGATTTCATTATTAACCCCACTTATGCAGAAACTGAAGCTGGAGACTTGGATCTGGTAGTAGCAGGTTCACCACATGGTGTAATCATGGTGGAGGCGGGAGCCAATCAGTTGCCAGAGCGAGATATTATCGAGGCGATTGACTTTGGTTATGAAGCAGTACGGGACTTAATTAAAGCGCAGCAAGATTTAATTGCAGAACTGGGTTTGGTAATAGTGCAAGAAGCACCACCAGAAGTAGACCAGACTCTGGAAAATTATATCCGCGATCGCGCTAACGGTCAGATTAAGAAAATCCTCTCTCAATTTAGTTTCACCAAACCCCAACGCGATGCAGCCTTAGATGTCGTCAAGGATGAAATTGCCGCGACGATTACCGAACTGCCAGAAGAAGATCCCATTCGAGTTGCCGCAACTGCAAATAAGAAGGCACTTGGTAACACTTTTAAAGATATTACCAAACACTTCATGCGGCGACAAATTATTGAAGATAACGTCCGCGTTGATGGTCGTAAACTCGATCAAGTGCGTCCCGTTTCTTGTTTAGTTGATGTCTTACCAAAGCGAGTCCACGGTAGCGGTTTATTTAACCGGGAACTAACTCAGGTATTATCCACTTGTACTCTGGGTACACCTGGGGATGCTCAAAACCTTAACGATGACATGCAGCTAGATCAGCACAAGCGTTATCTGCATCATTACAACTTCCCACCTTTCTCAGTCGGGGAAACCAAGCCAATGCGGGCCCCAGGAAGGCGCGAAATTGGTCACGGCGCATTAGCAGAACGAGCGCTCCTCCCTGTGCTACCGTCAAAAGAACAATTTCCCTACGTGATTCGCATCGTATCGGAAGTACTTTCCTCTAACGGTTCCACCTCAATGGGTTCAGTGTGCGGTTCCACCCTAGCTTTGATGGATGCTGGTGTACCAATTATCAAACCCGTCAGTGGCGCAGCAATGGGTTTGATTAAGGATGGGGATGAAGTGCGAATCCTCACCGATATTCAGGGCATTGAAGACTTTTTAGGTGACATGGACTTCAAAGTTGCTGGTACAGATACCGGAATTACCGCCCTGCAAATGGATATGAAAATCTCCGGTTTGTCATTGGAGGTTATTTCCCAAGCGGTTCACCAAGCTAAAGCAGCCCGGTTGCACATTCTGGAGAAAATGCTTGCCTGCATTGACACGCCACGGATTGAAACCTCACCTTATGCCCCACGTCTGTTAACAATCAAGATTGATTCAGACATGATTGGTCTGGTAATTGGGCCTGGAGGCAAGACTATTAAGGGGATTACAGAGGAAACTGGTGCAAAAATTGACATCGAAGATGATGGCACCGTGACAATTTCTGCTGTGGATGAGAACAAGGCCAAGAGAGCCAGAAACATCATCCAAGGCATGACCCGCAAGTTACACGAAGGGGATGTCTACGCAGGACGCATCACTCGGATTATACCGATAGGTGCATTTGTGGAATTTCTGCCTGGAAAAGAAGGGATGATCCACATCTCACAACTAGCTGACTACCGCGTTGGCAAAGTTGAGGATGAAGTAGCGGTGGGTGATGAAGTGATTATCAAAGTGCGCGAAATTGATAACAAAGGTCGGATTAATCTCACTCGCTTGGGTATCCACCCAGATCAAGCAGCAGCAGCAAGGGAAGCTGCGGCGGTGAATCGGTAACTCGATTTGGGATTTTAGATTAGATTAAATCTAAAATCCGCGATGCCTACTGTGAAGGCATCGCCGTATGCTTCTCTAAATTAGTTGCAATCTTAACTTGATAGCAATAAGACAGTTAATAAGTGTTTTAACCTCACCTATACTTTTTCAAAGTTCATACATTATTTATATTATTTTGACAAGACGTAATTAGAGTAATTTTAACTACAGCTTTTATCTATTTACAAATTTGGTAAATTGTCTGATCATAACGACACAAGACAAAACGTAATTAACAAAACTGTTTTGTAATAAGTCGTAGTTTATGTAATTTGTCTGATGAATGTTCTGTCAAAAATATCATGGCTTTAGTTCCAACGATAAATAAACTGACATCAACTCAAGTGCCCACACTCAAAAATTGCAGTCCACAAAGCCTGCTCAATTATTTTGAGAATTCTTGGGAACTTGAAGAAACACTCATGAAAAGTTTGGTCGGAGAAGAAACTTTTTATCTTAATCCCGATCCTTTAAGAAACCGGATAATTTTTTATCTTGGTCACTCAGCTGTTTTTTTCATCAATAAGTTAGTTGGCGTTGATTTAATCAAAACTGGAATTAATTCACAATACGAAACCCTGTTTGAAATCGGAGTTGATCCCCAAACACCAACAGAACTCGACGCAGCTATGCAAGGGATTAGCTGGCCTGATGTAGAAAAAGTTTGGCAATATCGAGACAAGGCACGAGAGGCAATTACAAAAGTTATTCAAAAGACTCCCCTGAATCTCCCGATTCATCAACAGCATCCCTTCTGGGCTTTGCTGATGGGAATAGAACATAGTCGGATTCACTTTGAAACTTCGTCGATGCTGGTGCGTCAATTGCCTAGCGATCGCTTAAAATGTCCCCAAGGGTGGAATTACGCACCTAGTAAGGGTAATATTCCCAACAATGAAATGCGCCGGGTTCCTGGTGGTGTAGTGAAATTAGGAAAACCCAAGGATGATCTTACTTATGGTTGGGATAGCGAATATGGCGATCGCACTGTTGAAGTGAAACCGTTTTTAGCTAGTCAATATCTTATCACTAATGGCGAATATCTGAAATTTGTTCAAGCTGGTGGTTACAATAATCCCGATTACTGGAATGCTGAATCTTGGGATTGGAAGCAACTCTACAACGTCCAACATCCCAAATTCTGGATACCCTTCCAGGATGGTTATCGCTATCGGGCCACATTCGACGAAATAGACTTACCCTTAGACTGGCCTGTAGAAGTAAATTACTACGAAGCGATCGCATTTTGTCGTTCTCAAGGCTCAGAAATTCGTTTAATGACTGAAGCCGAATGGAATCAAGCCTTACTTACCTCTGAGGATAAGCACTTATCAAGTAACTATAATCTCAACTTACAATTCATTTCCCCCAGCCCAGTGGGGATGTTCAAACCAGCTAAAAGTGCTTCTGGGCTTTACGATCTTAGAGGAAACGTCTGGGAATGGTTAGGGGACACATTCAACGCCCTACCAGGATTTGAACCTCATCCACTTTACAAAGATCAAGCAGCACCCTTTTTTGATGATAAACATCAGATGATGCTTGGCGGTTCTTGGGCTACTAATGGTTCAATGGCATTACCAACTTATCGTAACTGGTTTCGTCCCTACTTTTATCAACATGCTGGTTTTAGAATTGCTCAAGATTTCAAAGGAGATTACTGAGAATGAGGCCAAATCCAATAGTACCAGAATCCGGTCAAGAATCAGTTTGGGATTATCCTCGTCCGGCTCGTTTAGAAGATAGCAACAAATCAATTCGGATAATTTGTAATGGTGTTGTTTTAGCAGAAACAACTAAAGCTAAAAGAGTCTTAGAAACTAGCCATCCTCCTGTTTATTACCTTCCTTCTGAAGACATTAAACTAGAATATCTGATTGAAACACCTAAAAAAACTTGGTGTGAATGGAAAGGCAAGTGTCAATATTATGATATAAGCATCGGTGAAAAGTATATAAATAACGCTGCTTGGCGATATATTGAACCCACACCTAATTTTGTAACGATTCAAGAATACTATGCTTTTTACCCTAGTTTAATGGATGCTTGCTATGTAAATGATGAGCTAGTTATGTCTCAACCTGGTGATTTTTACGGGGGATGGATTACTGCTGATATTGTCGGGCCATTTAAAGGTAGCCCTGGAACAATGGGGTGGTAATTTTTGAGTTAACAATTCATGAACATCATATTTTGAGTTAACAACTCATGAACATTATATATAGCAATCATCTCACGATTCAGGAAACAGCAAAAGGACGAGGAGTGTTCGCTAAAAAAAAATTTGCCCCAGGGGAAACCGTCGTGGTGGGTATTCAAATTGAAGCAGTTCCCGAACGAACTATTTATTCAGTTCAGATGGATTTTAATTTACATGTCCACCTAGATGAGCCTGCTATCCTCACTAACCATTCTTGCGATCCAAATACTGGTGTAAGGAACAATCAGTTTGGGGGATATGACTTCGTTGCTTTGGGCGATATCGAAGCAGGTGAGGAAATTACCTGGGACTACGAAACCACTGAATATGAATCAATTGCTGTCTCCCGGTGCTTGTGCAAATCTTTATCCTGTCGAGGGAAAACATTAGGATTCAAATTTCGGGAACAAATGTTACGCGATCGCTACGGGGATTACATTGCAGATTATCTGAAAACTCAAAGCAAATGATGTTTAATAATGCATAGATAGATGCATCATAAATAACAATTCTAGAGACGTTACATTGCAACGTCTCTACATTCAGATCCTTGTTTTGCTTAAGCCTTTTTCAACCAGCTAAACATAGCGCGTAAATCTTTACCAACTTCCTCAATTTTGTGTTCAGCTTCTTTGCGACGCATGGCGGTAAATCCTGGTTTACCAGATTGATTTTCTAGAACGAATTCTCGTGCAAATTGTCCAGATTGAATTTCGCTGAGAATCTTCTGCATTTCAGCTTTGGTTTGTTCAGTCACAATCCTCGGCCCACGGGTATAATCGCCATATTCAGCAGTGTTAGAAATGCTGTCGCGCATTTTAGCTAAACCGCCTTCTACAACCAAATCAACAATCAGCTTGACTTCATGCAGACATTCAAAATAAGCTAATTCTGGTTGATAACCAGCTTCTACCAATGTTTCAAATCCAGCTTTGATTAAAGCACTCAAACCACCGCACAATACTGCTTGTTCGCCAAATAAATCTGTTTCGGTTTCTTCGCGGAAAGTCGTTTCGAGAACACCAGCGCGAGTACCACCGATACCTTTAGCATAAGACATGGCGCGATCGCGTGCCTGACCACTGGCATCTTGATAAACTGCAAACAGCGCTGGTACGCCTTCACCACCTTCATAAGTGCGTCGTACTAAATGCCCTGGCCCTTTTGGTGCTACCATCACCACATCTACGTTAGCTGGTGGTACAACTTGCCCAAAGTGAATATTGAAGCCGTGGGCAAAGGCTAACACATTCCCTTCTTCGAGATTTGGTTCAATCTCGTTTTTGTAAATCGTTTTTTGAACTTCATCAGGTAACAAAATCATGATAAAGTCAGCAGCATTGGCAGCATCTGCAACATTTTTCACAGTTAACCCAGCTGCTTCAGCTTTTTCTACTGACTTACTACCCGGATATAATCCCACAATCACATTCAAACCACTATCTTTGAGATTGAGAGCGTGGGCATGACCTTGAGAACCATAGCCGATAATAGCAATAGTTTTTCCAGCCAAAAGGTCTAAATTGGCATCTTCGTCATAGTACATCCGGGCCATAGAAGCATCTCCTGTCAGCAAGCATCGTCATTTATTGGCAGGCTTAAGATTATACCTCAAATTGAGTAACCACAGATGAACTGTTACCCGGATTTATCACAATATTGCTCAAAACCTTATAAAATCTAGATTCAGAAGTTTCACACTGCATTAAAATTTTTAGCCGTCATAAATGTCCGAAAGATACTTTGGGTAAGGGTTTTGAATAAGGAACTGACAAATAAAAAAATACTCAACTACTTGTTGTGGGGTGGGCACTCACCCCAGAAGCGCAGGGGCAGGGCGCTCAAAGCTTGGGGAGCAAGCCCTGACCTGGAGCCGTGGAGCGGAGCGGAACATGGGTATGAAGCCCCGCCATAAAGGGCGCTCTTACTGGAGCGGAGTACAAGCTCGTCTGGTGTTTTCCCCCTTGCCCCCTGCTCCCCTGCCTCTTTTGACCCCAGAAGATTAAATAATTTATTTGTTGGAAATCCCTTCCCTAATTCTTAAATCAGGAATATATTCAAAAAACCGAACATATACGGCAACGCGATAATACTCGATTGATTAATCAAGCATATAACAATCGAATTGCGGTTTAAATTGAGTTAGTAAATTGAAGTAATCATTCATCAAGTCAGACTACCAATGCTTTCCCAAGATAAACCAAATCCAAAAGATTCACCGCAAGTATCGTGCGAAACACATCGTCAAAACCTTCTGCCCACTGTCCCATTACCGGAATCTATTAGTAAAAATATCGAGACTATCATCGCATTGCACAGACGTTCTGAAAAAGACGTACCACAACACCAGAGGGTTGTAGAAACGGTAACTGCTTTTTTTGGTCGTCCTGCATTCCTGTATAGCATCCTGCTTGGGATTATTCTGTGGATAACACCCAATGTCTTACCACGACGTTTGGGTATACCAAGATTTGATCCTCTTCCATTTTCTTGGTTACAATTTTCACTGACTACGGGTTCATTGTTGGTGACAACAGGGGTATTGATTAAACAAGAGCGACAAGAAAAGTTAGCAGAGCAACGGGCGCAGCTTAGTCTTCAACTCAACCTGCTCTCTGAGCAGAAAATCGCTAAACTCATCGCTTTGGTTGAGGAATTACGCCAGGATATTCCTAATGTCAAAAATCGCTCTGACCTGGAGGCTGAAATGATGAAGTCCCCTACCGATCCGCACGTAATTATAGATGTATTAGAAGAGACTTTAGCAACCGAGTTAGCAAGTTTCTCTCAGCAAAAATCATCAATTAAAGAATAATTGGATTTTGGACAAAATTTTATGCCTGTTACATAAATCGCAACAATATAGGTTTTGAGTTTTACTTCAGTAATACTGGGGTTAACTTCATCCATCTAGGGGTAGATTATGTACGCTTCGACTAAATTACCGCGCACATCTGCTTTATTTGTAAGTGCGTTATTAGGAGGGGTAATTTTCACCAGTTGCGCCTCTTCCAATCAGTTAGCAAATAAGCAGTTACCTCCAATGGCGGCCGATGGCGTGGCAAATCCAGCAGCTGCACCTGCTAGCAGGATGTCCCAAAAGGCGGAAGCTGCACCTATAGCCCGTTCTCGTCCCCAACTCATCAAAAAGGCAGCTATATCTTTGACTGTCAACTCTGTAGATCGGGCTATTGATGCTGTTTCACAAATTATCAATAAACAGCAAGGGGATTTGATTGGGCTGAAACAACAACAACCCAAAACCGACAACCCGCGTTACACAGCCACAATCCAATTGCGGATACCAGAGAATCTGCTGGAATCTACCCTAGAAGAACTAGCTAAATTGGGCACTGTTGAGAGTCGTAATATCACCGCAGAAGATGTGGGCGATCGCCTCGTAGATTTCCAAGCTAGATTAACCAATTTGCAAAAAACTGAAGCTAATTTGCAAAAAATTATGGATCGGGCGGGTTCTATAAGAGATGTGCTTAGTGTTGCCCAAGAATTAAGTAATGTCAGAGAAACTATAGAACAAATTAATGCCCAACTCAAAAGCCTACAAAATCAAGTTGCTTATTCCACTATTACGCTGAATTTAGAAGCAGCAGTTTCTAGCACCAGTTCACAACCTGCCTTTGGTTTGCAAGTTCAGGAGACTTGGAATAAATCCACTCACTCCCTTAGTTCATTTTCCGTTGGCTTACTCAAGCTGGGTATTTGGTTACTTGTTTACAGTCCCTATTTGTTAATTTTTGCTGCTCTTATATATGGCTTTAATCGTTGGCGGCGAACTCATTCACCACGTTTAACACAAGCACCAGAATCAACTAGTTCTAAATGAGCTTGTATAAATCATACATCTACCGCTGACAAATATACAGAGGCAAAGAGTGATTCAAATATTGCCAATTCTTATTGTCTGCACCTCCATCTGGAAAATTTCTCTTTATCCTGTAGTTTTAATTACTTTAAAATTTTTTCAAATGTAAAGAGCAATACAAAATATATGATGACAATTTTGATACAAATTTGTTAAGAATAGTTACAATAGTCGGCATACACGATAATATTTCTTATGGTAAATTCCCTTGACAATAATCCACTCCATCAAGTAGTAATTGTTGGCGGTGGCTTTGGTGGACTTTATGCAGCAAAAACACTCGCCAAGGCAGCAGTAAACGTTACTCTGATTGATAAACGTAACTTTCATCTATTTCAACCCCTCCTATACCAAGTCGCCACAGGTGCGCTATCTCCTGCTGATATCTCCTCACCGTTGCGTTCTGTCCTCAGCAAGAGCAAGAATACGAAAGTGCTGCTGGGAGAGGTGAATAATATTGATCCAGAAGCAAAACAAGTGACTGTGGGTGACGAAGCAATAGCTTACGATACGTTAATTGTCGCCACAGGTGCGAAGCATTCCTATTTTGGCAAAGACAACTGGGAAGAATTCGCCCCCGGCTTGAAAACTGTAGAAGATGCTATAGAAATGCGTCGCCGGATCTTTTCGGCCTTTGAAGCCGCAGAAAAAGAAACCGATCTAGAAAAACGCCGGGCTTGGTTAACCTTTGTAATTGTTGGTGGTGGCCCTACTGGTGTAGAGTTAGCAGGTGCGATCGCAGAATTGGCAAATCAAACCCTCAAAGAAGATTTCCGCAATATCGACACATCAGAAGCCAAGATTTTGTTATTAGAAGGTCTAGATCGGATTCTGCCACCTTTTGCACCAGAGTTATCACAAGAAGCGGAAGCATCTCTAACGCGCTTGGGGGTGATTGTGCAAACAAAAACACTGGTGACAAATATTGAAAATAATATTGTTACCCTCAAACAAGGCGATGAAGTTAAAGAAATTGCCTCAAAAACCGTATTATGGGCAGCAGGTGTAAAAGCTTCAGCAATGGGAAAAGTGCTAGCAGAACACACAGGTGCTGAGTGCGATCGCGCTGGACGGATTATCGTAGAACCTGACTTGAGTATTAAGGGACATCCCAATATTTTTGTAATTGGCGATTTAGCAAATTTTTCTCATCAAAATGGTAAACCGCTACCTGGTGTTGCACCTGTAGCGAAACAACAAGGTGAATATGTAGCAGCACTAGTCCAAAAGCGGCTTGCAGGTAACAGTTTACCGCCCTTTGCTTATACCGATCATGGTAGTTTAGCGATGATTGGACACAATTCTGCTGTGGTAGATTTGGGCTTTATGAAGCTGAAAGGTTTCTTTGCATGGTTATTTTGGCTATTGATTCACATCTACTTCTTAATTGAATTTAACAACAAATTAGTAGTAATGATTCAGTGGGCATGGAACTATTTCACCCGTAATCGCGGAGCAAGATTAATTACAGGACAAGAATCGCTCACCCAGTTCGGAATTAGCGATCGCAATTACACGTCAGCCGATAATAAACAGCCAGTAAATGTCTAATTTGTCATTAGTCATTTGTCATTAGTTATTCTCCCCCTACTCCCTCATTCCCATTCCCCATAACAAAGTTATCGCCCTGATAAATTAGCAGTAAGCTATTTTAGGGCGTTTTTCATATTTACACATGGCAACTATTAACGACAACTACCTGAAACTGAAAGCAGGTTATCTGTTTCCAGAAATTGCTCGGCGGGTGAATGCCTTTGCAGAAGCCAATCCTGATGCTAAGATAATTCGGCTGGGCATTGGTGATGTTACCGAACCTTTGCCGGAGGCTTGCCGCACAGCTATGATTAAAGCTGTGGAAGAAATGGGCGATCGCAATACCTTCAAAGGCTACGGCCCAGAGCAAGGCTACGCTTGGTTACGAGAGAAAATTGCTACTCAAGATTTCCAAGCACGGGGAGCCGATATAGATGCTTCCGAAATCTTTATCTCCGACGGTTCCAAGTGCGACACAGGCAACATTCTGGAAATTTTTGGTCATGATAACATAATTGCCGTTACTGACCCCGTTTATCCTGTGTATGTAGACACTAACGTTATGGTGGGAAATACTGGGAATGCCAACGATAAAGGCGAATTTGAGGGTTTAGTTTATCTACCAATTACTGCTGATAACAACTTCACCGCCGAGATTCCCTCAAAGAAAGTCGATTTAATTTATCTCTGCTTTCCCAATAACCCCACTGGCGCAGCTGCTACTAAAGAATATCTCAAAGCATGGGTAGACTATGCCAAAGCTAATAACTCGATTATTTTCTTTGATGCAGCCTACGAAGCTTATATCACCGATCCATCGATTCCCCACTCAATTTATGAAATTGAAGGTGCAAGAGAAGTTGCGATCGAATTTCGGTCTTTTTCCAAAAATGCAGGTTTTACAGGAACTCGTTGCGCGTTAACCGTTGTACCGAAGACACTCACAGGAAAAGCCACCGATGGTTCCGATGTGGAACTATGGAAACTGTGGAATCGTCGCCAGTCTACCAAGTTTAATGGCGTTCCTTACATCGTCCAACGGGGAGCCGAAGCGGTTTACTCCGAAGAAGGACAGGCACAAATTAAGGGATTGGTGAGTTTCTATCTAGAAAACGCCAAAATTATCCGCGAGAAACTCACAGCCGCCGGATTATCAGTTTATGGTGGCGTGAATGCACCTTACGTCTGGGTGAAAACTCCTAATGGTTTATCCAGTTGGGAGTTTTTTGATAAGTTGCTGCAAACAGTCAACGTTGTGGGGACACCTGGTTCTGGCTTTGGTGCTGCGGGTGAAGGTTACTTCCGCATTTCGGCGTTTAACAGTCGGGAAAATGTCGAAGAGGCGATGAAGCGGATTACAGAGAAGTTTAAAGTGTAAGCGATCGCTTTTAGCCGCTTTTGTTAAACTCATTCTATTAGTCTAAAGGTTACGGTGGGCTATATTATCCACCGCAACCTGATAGATATTGAATTTTGAATTGGAGCGAAGCGACGTGACTGCTGCCATTCCCGTTTTTAAACCTGTTAGCCAGATGCAGTTAGCACCTGGTAGCACGGTGACAATTCCAGATGTTAGCTGGGAAGAATTTGAATCTATTTTACAAGAATTGGGAGAAAAAAGAACTATACGAATTGCCTATAGCCAGGGGACTTTAGAAATTATGGCTCCTTTACCAGAACATGAAATACCCAAAGATTTAATTTCTGATATTGTCAAAATATTGCTAAAGGCTAAAGATATCAGATACCAACCTTTTGGTTCCACCACCTTTAAACGGCAAGGTGTAGCAGGAGTTGAACCTGATGCTTGCTTTTATATTCAGAATTATCAACAAATAATTGGTCATCGTCGCTTGCAACCTAATGATCCGCCGCCAGATTTAGCGATTGAGATTGATGTCACATCGAAAACTACTCTCGATGCTTATGAAGCCATTGGAGTTCCAGAATTATGGGTTTACGACAGTGGAAACCTTTCTATTTATTTGCTGAAAGAGGGGAAATACATAAAATCTAACACTAGTCCTAATTTTGAGGATATAGTTATTACTCAGATTATCCCTGCTGCGGTAGAACGTAGTTGGCAAATAGGAACTTTTCAAGCTTTGGAAGAATTGGAAGCAATGATTTAGTAAATGATCAACTAGGCATCGCTCATTGTAAGTTACTGCCAAATTTATATATTGCAATTATGGCACTATATACACTAGAAATTAATCCACTATTTTGTACTCTACAATAACGGCATAACTATTGTTGCAGAAGATATCAATGTTGTTGGAGATCGGATTACTATTACAGATTATCAGATTGTTAATGGATGCCAAACCAGTTATGTTCTGTATCATAACCGAGAATCGATTGATGATTCTCTTTGTATACCAATCAAAGTAATTGCTCTAGCTCGTGACAGCAGATTAAAAAACAACATTATTAAAGCTAATAACAGACAGACACCAGTAAAACTTGAAGAGCTTGAGTCTTTAACTGATTTTCAGAAAAAACTTGAGGAATATTACAAATCTTTACCAGAAGATAAACAACTATATTATGAAAGAAGACCAAGACAATTTAATGGAATTGAAGGTATTGAAAAAATAAGAATAGTGGATATACCATCTCAAATGAGGTGTTTTGCATCTATGTTTCTTGAGCAAGCTCATAATGCAGGTAGGTACCATGCAAATTTGCAAGATGAAACTAGACAAAATATATTTTTATTCGATCATCATCCAATAGGATATTACGTCAGCGCATATGCAAAATTTCGTTTAGATGCACTCTTTAGAAAGAAACACATAGACGCAAAATATAGTCCATTCAAGTACCATATGCTTAATATTCTTAGAATACAGTTATCAGGCAAGGATATGCCTCCCATAACATCGAATAAGTTCATTAAGTATTGCGAAATAATGGAAATAATTTTGTCGGAAGACAATAAATCTAAAGAGGCTTTTTTGAATACTACTGCAATCATTGATAGTCAGGTAAATGGAAATTATGATCGTGCAGTTGCAAAAACTTTAACTCTTTCAAGAAGCATAAAAAATTTTTTGTTTGAAAGTAAGTGAGAATTTATACTTTATACATATCCTAATTAAAGGTGCAATTTTCCAGGTGAGACGAAGTGCGATCGCCTTCATGTCGTGCTTGCCAAATTAGCGTTTTGGGTAAGTTTCACAGGATTAGTTTCTGGCTCTGAATACATAGCAAATAAATCACTAAAAACCTCTTCTCCATTAATCTCTCCACTACTAACAAATCGTTCTACCTCAACCGAACCATCCTCAAAAAATTCTACTTCCCATCGTTCACCAGCCACCGCCACATTCACCATAATAGTTTCATCCCGATATGGGCTAAGGTGTAATTAATTCTCTCTTGTTCCAATTGATTTAGAAAGGTAACTAGTTTGCCAAATCCATGATTATTCATTTGTTAAAATATTCATTAATGACATCAATAAATTATTCCTGAGAATTACTTTCTTCTTCTTCACTATCATCGGGTAAATCAATTTTTGGTTGCCCATAATTAGCCAAAGTCACCCCATCTTCTAAATATACAGCAGAGTATTTACTCAACCCAATGCGTTGTGCAGAGTAAATTCCAGAATGACCTGAAAATAAGTAGCTCACTACACAGCCAATAGCAATAAATACCCCTGATTCCAGACCAAATAGTTCAATTCCCATTAAGGTTGATGCTATAGGTGTATTTGCTGCACCCGCAAATACACCCACAAATCCCATTCCTGCTAACAGTGGTGCAGGTAATGCTAAAAGTAACGACAAAGCATTACCTAAAGTTGCACCAATAAAAAACAAAGGTGTCACTTCTCCTCCCTTAAAACCTGCTCCTAAAGTTAGAGCAGTCATACCAAATTTTGCTGCAAAATCCCAAGGAGGTAGGTGAGTGTAGAAAGAATCCACTATGGTTGGAATACCAAGACCAATATACTTGGTTGTTCCACTCAAGCCAACAATTGCTGCTATTACCGCACCGCCTATCAAAGGACGCATTGGAGGATAAGATATCTTTGCTTTAAAGAAGTGACTAATTTTGTGAGTTACTTTAGCAAAAAATCTCGCTACAATTCCAAAGATTGCACCTGCGATAATGGCAGAAATCAGCCCCCAAATTGTGAGCGTCGGTATAGACTGAGCATGTTGGTATGCGGTATGATGCAAACCCAATAACAAAGTGACTTGATTTCCAACGATCGCAGCAATTAAAGAAGGTAAAAGAGCATCATAATGAATTTTACCAATCGCTAAAACTTCTAGACCAAATACGGTTCCAGCTAAGGGAGTACCAAAAACTGAAGCAAATCCTCCACTGATACCTGCCGTTAACAAAATTCGCCGATTGGCTCCTTGAAAATGTAATATTTTAGTTAACTGATCTGCCAAAGAAGCACCCATTTGCAATGCTGTACCTTCACGACCGGCTGAACCTCCAAATAAATGTGTAAGGTTTGTTCCTAATAAAACCAGAGGAGCCATGCGAAAGGGAATAATATTTTTGGGATTATGGATTTCTTCAAGTAAAAGATTATTTCCGGCTTCTACAGTCCGACCGAATTGATGATAAATCCAACCACTCAAGAAGCCACCAAGGGGAAGGAAGGCGATAATCCAGCGATGTGATTCTCGCCAATCAGTTGCCCATTCTAATGATGCTAAAAGAGCCGCAGAAGCTGTTCCAGCAAGAATGCCAACCACAATGGAAATAGGCAACCATTTAATTAGGTGGGGTAATGCAATAAACGGTTCAAACTGACGTAGTTGTTTCATACCATGACTCCTTGAGGTGCAATCTGTAGACTTACACTTTCTACAGGGGAGTCAGGTAATGCATTTAGCCAAGCCCTACTCTCCCGCAGTCAGCGAAGAAAGTAGGAGCCATCAGCCTTCCAGTGATTAATTTTACCTTGGAAAGGCGGTTTTGGCGAGCTCCATCGCCATAAATACTATTTAATTAATTCAACAATACCATGTTTACTTTTGTATTGCTTTTTCGCACTTGTAATTTCTACTTTTATTAACAATTTATTCCTATAGATAGATGCATTTATAATATCTATTAAAGATGATTTTTTACCAATAGAGCAAATATCAAAAAAACTAAATTAGTATTTACAAAACTTAAGTAGGAAAACCGTACTTATCTGATAGGTTTTCTGTACCATCTATCTAAGTTTAGCTGGATACAATCAAAAAGTAGCTTAATTAATGCTGTTTCAGAGAAAAATAATACAGCATTAGCAGGAGAGCGAAAATATGACAAATCAATTGAAAACGGCTGTTTTGCTAGCTGCGTTAAGTGGTCTTTTGATCGCAATTAGTTACTGGATAATTGGCGGTACTAGTGGCTTGATAATAGGGATAGGTTTAGCAGCAGTAACAAACCTGTTTTCTTGGTATCAATCAGATAAGATTGCCCTGGCAGTATACCAAGCCCAGCCTGTAAGTCAAAGGGAAGCACCAGGACTTTATCGGATGGTGCAGAGATTGAGCGATCGCGCTAACATCCCCATGCCCAAAGTTTACATTGTCCCAAGCCAAGGTGCAAACGCCTTCGCTACAGGGCGCGATCCAGAACACGCTGCTGTTGCTGTCACTGAAGGCATTTTGAATATATTGCCAGAGGACGAACTCGAAGGCGTTATCGCCCACGAACTCACCCACATTATTAATCGTGACACCCTCACACAAGCTGTTGCTGCTACCGTTGCTGGTGCTATCTCATTCCTAGCGCAAATGGTTAGTTATAGCTTATGGTTTGGCGGTGGTTCACGAGATGACAACAGAGGTGCAAATCCTTTGGGAGTTTTATTAACAGTAATGCTTGCGCCATTGGCTGCGACGATTATTCAGCTAGCAATTTCGCGCACACGAGAATTCTCTGCTGATGCAGGTTCAGCTAGATTAACTGGTAATCCCCGCGCCTTAGCTAGGGCACTGCAACGTTTAGAAGCCTCAGCAAAGCAGATGCCTTTAAATGCCAATCCAGCTTATGAGCCGTTGTTAATTATCAATTCTATTTCTGGACAGTTTATGGGTAACTTGTTCTCTAGTCACCCTGCTACAGAGGAGCGAGTTGCAGCATTACTGAAACTAGAGCAACAATTGCCAACAACAGTTTATTAATTAGTTATTAGTCATTGGTCATTAGTCCTTTGTGAATTGACAATGACTTATGACTACCAGTATAGAGAGTAAGCTTTGCAATTAAGGAGGTTTTAACTATGACTTATAACAACATCCAATCCTTTGGAACGCCAGTCATTGAATCTACTGAATCTATAGTAATTGTAGAAATTAGTCCTGAAACCGATAAATTAGTAGAAACCGAAATGGCTGGCGAAAGTGATGAAGTCAAGCGCGAAACCAAAGCGTTGATTGAGGCACTAGAAAGACGCAGCCAAGCGGAGTCAGCAGGTACTCTCACCCGTGAAACTTATTTAAAAGCTGTGCGACAAGCACGAGAATTGATTGAAGGCAGGAAATTGAAGGAACGCGATCGCTTAGAAGACTCTTGGGCGATAATTCAGGATGAAGCCGAGAGAAACTGGCACTTAATGATGAAAGATTTAGTAGATTTTAGCTTTCGTCTGCAAAAAGCGGCTATTGCTGCCTGGGAAACCTTCAATCACCCTTACTCTCGTTAGTTCGACGGAACCTCTCCCTATCTTGAATTAAAGTTCAAGTCTGTCCCTCTCTGAGTCGGCTACGGTGTACACGTAGGTTATTGAATTACCCCTCCCTAACCCTACCCTTACAAGAGTTACGATATACACACAAGTTTTGCCGCAGCCACATCTTTATTGATAAATCTCGCACTGCGTTTCTATCCCGCCTCAGAATGAATTCCGAGTCTCATAGCTAAAGTCCAGCAAGCGTGGACTTTAGCTATTAGCCCTGAACTTTAGTTCTGGGCGGGATGTCGGTCAGCGTGACAGTTTCACTCTAACAAAATGTGGGTAAAAGACTTGAAACGTATGTGGACAGGAGTTGTGTGTACACCGTAGTTGTAAAGGGGAGGGAATTTAGATGTTTTAGTTTCCCCTTTCTAATGTTGATTCGGGGTTCGCATTTATTGATTCGGGGTTCGCATTTGTTGATACTATGTGAAGAAAAGTAAACAAAGCTCAAACTCTTTTTCCCCCTGCCCCCTGCCCCCTGCTCCCTGCCCCCTGCCCCCTGCCCCCTGCTCCCTGCCCCCTGCCCCCTGCCCCCTGCCCCCTGCTCCCTGCCCCCTGCCCCCTGCCCCCCTGTCTCTTCCGTCACGGATAAGATAAAGAAGTAACGTAGCTCCTCACACAAGTAGCAATGACTTCAACCCTGCGGAAACTTCCTCGTCTTAATACCCCAACCCTGCATCAGTTGCCCAATGGTTTGACAATCATAGCGGAGCAGATGCCAGTTGAAGCTGTAAACCTGAATTTATGGATTAAAGTTGGTTCAGCCGTAGAATCTGATGCCATTAACGGCATGGCTCACTTTTTAGAGCACATGATTTTTAAAGGAACAGAACGACTGGCTAGCGGCGAGTTTGAACGTCGGATTGAAGAACGGGGTGCTGTCACCAATGCCGCAACTAGCCAAGATTATACTCATTACTATATAACCACAGCCCCTAAAGATTTTGCCGAGCTTGCTCCATTACAAATAGATGTAGTATCAAATGCGAGTATTCCTGATGATGCTTTTGAACGCGAGCGATTAGTAGTTTTAGAAGAAATTAGGCGCTCAGAAGATAATCCCCAACGGCGGACATTTCGGCGGGCGATGGAGACAGCCTTTGATAAACTACCTTATCGCCGTGCAGTATTGGGGCCAGAATCGGTGATTGCCGAACTTAAACCCCAGCAGATGCGAGATTTTCATACTAGTTGGTATCAACCCGAGTCAATTACTGCTGTAGCTGTGGGCAATTTGCCCGTGGAAGAATTAATTGCAACCGTTGCTGAAGGATTTACAAAAGCCACTAAAACTCCCCACTCCCCACTCCCTACTCCCCACTCCCCACTCCCCACTGAATCACCATTTACAGAAATTGTCCGTCGAGAATTTGTAGATGAAAGTCTCCAGCAAGCAAGGCTAGTAATGCTTTGGCGGGTTCCAGGAATGGTTCAGTTAGATCGCACCTATGGACTAGATGTTTTAGCCGGAATTTTAGGGCATGGACGGACATCAAGACTGGTGAGGGATTTAAGAGAAGAACGGGGATTGGTTTCTTCAATTTCTGTGAGCAACATGAGCAATCAGCTACAAGGGACATTTTATATTTCAGCTAAATGTGCAGTAGAAAATTTAGCAGAAGTAGAAGATGCGATCGCTCAACATATTCGCACAATCCAAACCGAATTAGTCACAGAATCAGAAATTGCCCGTGTGCGGCGGCGAGTAGCGAACAGATTTATTTTTGCTAATGAAACACCAAGCGATCGCACAGGGTTGTATGGTTATTATCATTCCTTGGTGGGAGATTTAGAACCCGCCTTTAACTACCCAGATCATATTCAGAGCCAAGATGCAACCGACTTGATGCAAGCAGCCAAAGAGTATCTTTCCCCAGATGCTTATGGTGTAGTTGTCGTCAAGCCGTAAATTAAAAATTAAAAAGGGGAAATGGAGTATTGGGCATTGGTTATTAATTCTTGTCCCTCACTCCCTCTGCTCCCTCTGCTCCCTCATCCCCACTCACCAATTTAATCATGTGGACTCAAATCGACACCCATATTAGCCAGGTGACTGGCGAAAAATTTCAGAGTCAGCAACGGCGATCGGTTGGTGGCGGATGCATCAACCAAGGTTATGCTATCTCTAATGGTGAGACAACCTACTTCCTTAAGATTAACCAAGCATCCCAAGCTGCGATGTTTGAGGCTGAGGCAATGGGGTTAAAGGAAATGCTAGCAACAACTAGTATTCGCGTCCCAAATCCTATTTGCTGGGGTGTAGCTGAGAATTATAGCTACATCGTGCTGGAATGGTTAGAACTTGGTAGCGGTAACAGCAATTCCTCTCTACGAGACGCTCCGCGATGGGAAGAGATGGGGCGCAAGCTAGCGGCGATGCATAAAGCTAGCAGTAGCCAAGGTTTTGGTTGGAAAATTAACAATACTATTGGTTCCACACCCCAAATCAATACTTGGACAGCAGACTGGACAGAATTTTATATTAAACATCGCCTGGGTTATCAATTTCAGTTGGCAAGGCAAAAGGGAGGAAATTTCCCCTCTTCAGAAAAATTACTAGCAGCAATCCCTGAATTATTGGCGCATCAGGTGCAACCTTCCTTAGTACATGGCGATTTATGGGGCGGAAATGCCGGGTGTACTAACTCAGGAGAACCCGTGATTTTTGATCCAGCAACTTATTTTGGCGATCGCGAAGTTGATATAGCCATGACAGAATTATTTGGTGGATTCCCCGCAGCATTTTACCAAGGTTATAACAAAGCCTTTCCCTTAGATCCAGGCTATGAGCAAAGAAAAACCCTCTATAACCTTTATCACATTTTGAATCACTTCAATTTATTTGGCGGCAGTTATGCTTCCCAAGCCAACCGAATGATTGACCAAATTTTGCGCTAACTACAACTTTGCGTACCTCCGCGCTTCCCTCCGCGTTCCTCTGCGTTTAAATTTCCCCCCTCAATTCCCCACCATTTGACTCACCATCACCCCCAAAGCCAATATACCCAAAATCGTCATTAATCCCGCCGGCATAAACTTGCGTGTTTTAACTAGCCGAACTGCAAAGACGACTACCAAAACACCAGTAACTATCACTGCTAAAATCGACCCCCAGCTTTGCCCCTGGAGTTGAAAGTAAGCCGCTAGCACTAGCAATAAACCGCTAATGCTACCACTTAAGAGTGAAACCTTACTTCTAGCCTGAATATAGCCAATAATGCCACCAGCGTAGGCGTAGCCCGTCGTAGACATCGCTAATATGCCGTAGGCAAAAGCAGCAATTATACTTAAATTCATTGTTAAAACCTATGTAGACTTTGACTTTACTGCCAGTGTCAGCAGACAATTTACCATAGCTATTTAGCTATACCACACAGTTTATTGATGGATAATCAAGCAATGCTAATAACAAGTACTTCCTTATATACAAAGGTTCAATATCTCCAGCGCCAAGCAGCCTCACTTTTACTGTACCAGTCTGTTCTGCAAGGCGAAGTGGGGATGGCATTTCTGGAACTGTTGCAAGCTATACGTTACACTGATGCCGATGCCCGGGGTTGTCTCCAAGCCTACGGTAGTTACTTCCACGCGTTGGCTGCTAAAAATCAAAATTGGGAAGACTATTTAATTACTCAACTTCTCTTCTCTGAGAATCCTTTTACAAAGCTTGCTCAAGTGCGAGAATTTGAGGATTTACCCCCAGCTTTAGTAGCAGCAGTTCGGCATGATTTACAAGTATTGCAAAGTCTCTATGAATGTAGCAGCGCTTCTTTAAGTGAGTGGATACAAGGCGTAGCGCACATGCCGATTTCGCCAGTAGTGTGGTATAAAGAGCAAGAATTGGTAGGAGGAGAGACAAAGTTCCCTACATATCTACAAGAGTTAGATAATTGGGGTGATGCTGTAGAAGAGTTAGCAGCTTATTATCGGCAATGTGGCTCTGGTTTATTTGCAGAATATCGGGCTTTACGCTGGCAAGCTGGGCAGTTTATCGGTATTCGGTATTCCGATCCAATTAAGCTGAGTGCGCTTGTAGGTTATGAGTCTCAAAAAGATGCTTTGCTAAAAAATACAGAGTTTTTATTATCAGGAGAGATGGCACTGCATGTATTACTTTACGGTAGTCGGGGTTCTGGCAAATCTTCTTTGGTGAAATCTTTGTTAAATGAATATAGTAATCGCAGCCTCCGCTTGTTGGAAGTGGCAAAATCTGATTTAAAAGACCTACCAAAAATTGTGGAACATTTACGAGGAGTGTCACAAAAATTTATCATCTTTGTCGATGATCTTTCCTTTGAAGAAGATGATGATGCCTTTAAAGCGCTCAAGGTAGTTTTAGAAGGTAATTTAACCGCGCGGCCGCAAAATGTAGTTGTGTATGCTACTTCCAATCGCCGCCACCTAATTCGAGAGTTTTTTGTAGATAGACCTACCCCCAAGGATAACGAGGAAATCCATGCTTGGGATACGATGCAGGAGAAGCTTTCGTTTAGCGATCGCTTTGGTTTAACCTTGACCTTTGAACCAGCCGATCAGAAAACTTATTTAAAGATTGTACAGCACCTAGCGGCACAAGGTGAAATTAATATTACCCAAGAGGATTTAGAATTTCAAGCATTACAATGGGCAACTCGCCACAACGGTCGTTCTGGACGCACAGCACGGCAATTTATTGATTTTCTAAAAGCAGATTTAAGACTTTTTAGTACAAATAACAATACATCTAACACTTAGTATTAAGCATTTTTATATGTGTATTTTAATTACGAATTACGAATTACGAATTACGAATTAGTATGAGAGCAACTTTTTCTGATAATTTAACTACGCTAAAAACCAGCAATATGCAATCAGTAATGATCAGCAATCGATTTATACTAGGGATAGTTGCCTTTAGTGTGAGTTTTGGTCTTAGCCTCGTCCCAAACTGGGATTTTAATAAAGCCTTTCTCACAGGTTTAATTACTGCCGTTACTATCTATGCAGCAGCATTATTTGTAGATAAGCGACGCAGAAATTATGAAATGTTTATTTTAGGTTCTATCCACAAACGAATTAAAGAGATGGAGGGATTGAAGGCTCGCGTTGTCAGAGAAATTAATCAAATCGAAGAACATCATAATCTATTATATGCAGAGTCACAACAACTGCAAAATCAAGTAACAGAAAGCCGTAACCAACGAGATAGTTTACATCGAGAGCTAAGAACATTTGCCGGACAGAAAAAGCAGTTAGAAACCGAAATCAATACGCTGCAAACTGAAATTAATAACTTGCAGAAAAATCTAACAGAATTGAACAATGCTTTTTCAGTTCTCACAGCAGAGAAGCGTCGGCTAGAGTCGAATTGTAATGTATCTCGTAGTGAAATAACCCATTTACAAAGTCAAATTTCTGAACTCCAGCAGGAGAAACAAGAAGTTGAAAGCAATTTAACTCTTTTAGGCAGACTCAAACCCCAATTAGAAGAAAAATTATACGAATTGCGAATTACAATTCAAGAACTAGAACTTGAGACAACCCAAAAAAATCAATTACTGGTAGCGACAAAAGCCGAAAGAGAAAATATCCAAGCTATCCTAGATTCTTCACAAACCCAACTGGCAGAACATAAAGCTGAATTACAGCAGTTGCAAGAGCAAGTTTCATTATTGCAAGAAGAACGAGATTCTTTACAAAATCAAGTATGGGAATTACTTCAACAAATAGAAACATTCAATCCAGAACATTTGTCTGATAATTACAATGAAGATGATAATGAATTGTTTCCTTTTTCTGAGATAATGGAAACTACAGCAATCATAAACACTTCGGAAGCTGATACATCAGATAATTTACCTGAAGAATGGACTAATTTTTTAGAAAATCTTCCAGCATACGAAATACAAGTATTAAAAGCTATAGTTGAACAAGATAATCCTAATGCTGCTATTAAAAAAATTGCTGAAGCAAACATTACTATGCCAAATTTATTAATCGATTCTATAAATGAACGAGCAAATGATACTATTGGTGAATTAATAATTGATTCAAATTCAGAAATTCCAAAAGTTTACCCTGAATATATGACGCATGTCAAAAAAATGATTGCAATGTATGAAGCTCGAATGGCTAGACATGCTTCGTCAAATTAAATTGTTATTGCCGTCGTTAGATGAGTAGTAAGGTGAATATCTTACCTAACTTACTGCGTGCTTCTGGGTTTAGAATAAAGTAAAGTGTAATACATGGCAAAGCTCAAAATCTCGAAAAAAATCTCCACTGCTTTAATCAATTCCCTTGGTGCGGGGGTAGTACCAAGAGTGGGAGTTGAATATATAGCAGTAGGGCGAGAAAAAGAACTAAAAAGCCTATTACAAAATCTCGATGATATTGCAGAAGGTGTAGCAGCATTTCGCTTCATAATTGGTAACTACGGTTCTGGTAAAAGTTTTTTACTACAACTAATTCGCAACCGCGCTATGGAGCAAGGTTTTGTAGTAGCTGATGCTGATTTATCCCCTGAACGCCGATTAGCTGGAAGCAGCAATGAAGGTGTAGCTACCTATCGAGAATTAATGAGCCACCTAGCTACAAAAACTCGTCCTGATGGTGGTGCTTTAGTCTCAATTTTAGAAGGATGGATTAATAAAATTCAACAAGAAGTGGTTAAAGAAACTGAAATGCGTCCCAATGACGATGGTTTTGATGACCAAGTTGAATCGAAAATTAGGGAAGTAGTTCAGTATATTGAAGGCTTAGTTCACGGTTTTGATTTTGGTAGCGTGATTATCGCTTATTGGCGTGGCTATCGATTGGATGATGATAATTTAAAAAATGCGGCAATGCGCTGGTTGCGCGGAGAATTTACTACTAAAGTTGAGGCAAAAGCAGCTTTAGGAGTGCGTGTTATTATTGATGATGATAGTTGGTATGACTATATAAAACTGTTTGCGAAATTTGTAGCTGAAATTGGTTATAAAGGACTGTTAATTATACTTGATGAAGCTGTACATTTATATCAAATATCTACTACAGTCACGCGGGAAAAGAATTATAATCGGCTCCTGGCAATGTTTAACGATACGATGCAGTGCAAAGCAGAACATCTTGGCATTGTTGTTGGTGGAACAACTAAATTTTTAGAAGACCCCAAACGGGGACTTTTTGCAGACCAAGCTTGGCAAAGACGCACAAAAGAAAGCCGTTTTGTTGCACAAGCTAATGTTCAGGAATATTTAGGGCCAGTGATTCGGCTAAATCCTTTGATTGAAGCAGAAATATTGACGCTTCTGCAACGTTTAGCTGAGATTCATGCACTCAATTTTGGGTATGAACAGACTTTGACAAATCGTGAATTAAAGGAGTTTGTGCAAGAAATTATTAATCGCTTGGGTGCAGAAGCATTACTGACACCAGGAGAAATTGTGCGAGATTTTATGAGTGTGCTGAATATTCTTCACCAAAATCCAGGAATTGTGTTTGCTGAATTAATTCATGGCTCTAAATTTAAACCTACTGCTATGGGTAAGGATGCAGATATGGATGAGGATGGCGCAGCAGAATTTAGTTTGTGATTAATGATGGTCATTTAATTGCTCTTGTGCAAAGAGATTAATATGAATTTTGATAATAGAGATGCCTAAAATCTAGATTTAGATATATGCGATCGCTACATATAAAGGCGCGATCGCTAAACCTGTACAATTCGCTTTTCCCATCATCTCAAGACATAATCGCCAAAAAATGATAATCTGGCATTTTTCCCTAATCAGTTAAGATAATCTTCATCAGCCTTCTTTCCTTTTACCCTTCTCCTTGGAATTATGACGCAGGATGAGTTATTGGTACTGATAGATCGCGCCGTGGCTGAGGGTTGGCGAGAGTTAGACTTGTCGGGGCAAGAGTTGACTGAGTTACCTGTGGAAATTGGTAAGTTGCAGCAGCTTGAGTCTTTGATTTTGGGAAAGAAGGTTGAAGGTGATGAATACCTAGAAAGCCACTATTTCCAAAATGTTTCAGGCAACAATTTAAAAACGCTTCCACTCGAACTATTGCGTTTGCCTAATTTGCGTAAGTTGGATATTACTGGCAATCCTTTAGAGAGCATTCCCGATGTGGTAACGCAAATACTACATTTAGAGGAACTTATCTTAATTCGAATAGAGCTAACTGAAATACCTGATGCGCTCGCTAATTTAACCAATCTGACGCAGCTTAACCTCAGTTCCAACCAAATAACCCAAATTCCAGAGGCGCTCGCTAAATTAACCAATCTGACGCAGCTTAACCTCAGTTCCAACCAAATAACCCAGATTCCAGAGGCGCTCGCTAAATTAACCAATCTGACGCAGCTTTACCTCAGTTTCAACCAAATAACCCAGATTCCAGAGGCGCTCGCTAAATTAACCAATCTGACGCAGCTTTACCTCAGTTTCAACCAAATAACCCAAATTCCAGAAGCGCTCGCTAAATTAACCAATCTGACAGAGCTTTCCCTCCATAACAACCAAATAACCCAGATTTCAGAGATGATCGTTAATTTAACCAATCTGACGCAGCTTTACCTCGGTTCCAACCAAATAACCCAGATTCCTGAGACGATCGCTAAATTAACCAATCTGACTAAGCTTTACCTCTTTTCCAACCAAATAACCCAGATTCCAGAGGCGCTCGCTAAATTAACCAATCTGACCACGCTTGACCTCAGTGACAACCAAATAACCGAGATACCAGAGGCGCTCGCTAATTTAACCAATCTGACGCAGCTTGACCTCGATGGCAACCAAATAACCGAGATACCAGAGGCGCTCGCTAATTTAACCAATCTGACGCAGCTTGACCTCAGTGAAAACCAAATAACCCAGATACCAGAGGCGCTCGCTAATTTAACCAATCTGACGCAGCTTATCCTCTATAACAACCAAATAACCCAGATACCAGAGGCG
>NZ_JBALBZ010000039.1:0-3155 GCF_036919495.1 Nostoc sp. | reverse complement strand
GTCGGAACGGCTCTACCGATACTAGAGACAGATTCGTTATATATAAAGGAGAGTTTCATCTCAACAGCGCCCATCTCTAAGCCTTCTGCCTCCTTCACCGAAGAAGCGGAGGGGCAGGGCGCTCAAAGCTTGGGGAGCAAGCCCTGACCTAGAGCCGTGGAGCGGAGCGGAACATGGGTCTGAAGCCCCACCATAAAGGGCGCTCTTACTGGGGCGGAGTACAAGCTCGTCTGGTGTTTTCCCCCTTGCTCCCTGCCCCCTGCTCCCCTGCCTCTTTTGACCTCTTTACCTCTAAAATTGTGAAAATACCTATGGTTTTGTTAGAAAGACCATTGAGTTGGAACAGTTCTATGGTTCGCTTGACTTACCCATCGTTTCGTTTGTTGCTTTACTTAGAGTGGCTGTTATTAGCCACGGCAGTGTTCATGGAAGTTCTGCTGCCGTTTCAGTTGTCGTGGTCGTTGCTGCTACGAGTTCTGGCCATCGCAACTTTCAGCTTGATGGGCTTAAAACTACCAATGGTTAAGCTGGAAACAAAATTACTTTATACAGCCCTGGAATTCGGTTTAATTTGGCTACCAGCGATTCAACATAGCTTATCTCCTCGCTCCGTTTTGCTGCTGTGTCTGGTGCTGGTGATGCGGAGTTGTCTGATATTTAAGCGATCGGGACAGTTGGTTGTCTTGGGTTTATCTTTGCTTTCTCATGGAATACTGCTTTTGTCAAGACCCATTGAACCTGAGAATTTTATGCGAGATAAGATGATCGCTATGTCTTGGGATTGGCGATTAAGTAATATATTATTGTTTAGCTTAACGTTAGTATTCGCTTTACTGTTAATTAATGCCCTGCTTGCAGAGCGCCAAAGTCGAGAGCAGTTAGAAATTGCCCATCAGCAATTAGAGATCACCAATCAACAACTGTGCCAGTATGCGCTACGGATTGAAGATCAGGCAACTTTGCAGGAACGCAACCGAATTGCCCGCGAAATTCATGATGGGTTAGGACACACTCTCGCCGCCCAAACCATTCAGATTAATAATACTTTGTTGTTTTGGCAATCAAATAGTGATAAAGCATTGACATTTCTCAAACAGGCGAAAGAATTGGGGGCTGAGGCGCTGCTAGAAATTCGGCGATCGCTTTCTGTTTTGCGTTCAAATCCTTTGCAAGGGCAATCTCTCAAATCAGCTATTGAAAAGCTACTGACAGATTTTCAGCAAACCACAAGTATTGAACCTTCCTGTAAAATTGATTTACCGCACACTTTACCAACAGAAGTAAACACAGCCCTTTACCGCATTGTGCAAGAATCGTTGACAAATATTTGCAAACATGCGGAGGCAACGAGTGTCACTGTTAGACTACTGGCTCACGCTGGGATGATTCATCTGTCAATCGAAGATAATGGAAAAGGGTTTAACCCCACTCAAAATACAACCGGGTTTGGGTTACAAGGGATGCGAGAACGGGCGGTTGCAATGCGCGGCCAGTTGAATCTCCACAGCCAACTAGGAACTGGTTGCTGTATTTCTGTTTCTTTGCCACTATCAAAGCTAGCTTATGATTCAGATTTTATTAGTTGACGATCAGCATCTTATTCGCCAGGGACTTAAGAGTATGCTTGAGTCAAATGCAGAGATGCAGGTAATCGGTGAGGCGGAGAATGGGCAACGGGCGCTCGAACAGATTGCGGTGCTGCAACCCGATATTGTGCTAATGGATATCCGAATGCCCGTAATGGATGGAGTAGCCACAACAAAAGCGATCGCTCAACAATATCCTGACATTAAGGTTCTTGTCCTCACCACCTTCGATGATGATGAGTATGTTTTCCAGGCGATGCGGCTAGGTGCAAAGGGCTATTTGCTTAAGGACACCGAACCAGATGAACTAATGTTGGCAATTCGATCCGTCTACAAGGGACAAACCTTACTTGGGCCGGGATTGTTTGAGAAAGCACTCACGCCTATTGCTGCACCTGTTGCATCTGTGCAACCTCCTCCAGAATTGGCGCAACTCACAGCTAGAGAATTAGATGTATTGCGGTTAATTGCTTGTGGAGCCAATAACCGTGAAATTGCTGAATCCCTGTTTCTTTCAGAAAATACTGTTAAGAATTATGTTACCAACATTTTGAGTCGGTTGAGTTTACGCGATCGCACTCAAGCCGCTTTGTTTGCCTATTCGTTGTTTGGTGAACTTAAATAGATAAATACAAAAATCATATCAATGCCACACCAAATTACCAACCCAATAGCTTAATGCTCTGGTTCGACTTGCTGTTGGAAGTAAGTTCGCAAACCATCTGCCAAAGCTGGAACCTGAACAGCACGGCGCACTAAATTTTCGTCGGCTTCACGCACGTAGATTTGCACAATATCGGCAACTGTGACATTGTTTTCATCCCGACTCACCAATTCAATCTCATCCCCTGCACCAATTTCACCTTCAAGGACTACTGAAAAGTAAATGCCACTCAAACGACTGTTGAGAAACCGTTTGACCATATCATCGCGCCCAAACTTGAGATTGAGCTTGAAGCAGGGAAACCGGGGCTGCGTCACCATCACAATAGCCGTGCCAATACGAAAGCGATCGCCAATATTCACTTTTGTTTCCAATAAGCCCTCAATTGTTAGGTTTTCTCCAAATGCACCCCAAGGCAAGTCCTCATCTGGTAACTCCTGCCGCCAGTAAGCATAATGCTCCATTGGATAAGTTTCTAGACCCGTCCATCTTGCAGAACTTATGGTAATTTCTCCAACCTCTAACTACCGGGGCTAATTTCATAGCCTTTGTGGTAGCACCATAATTCGAGTTGTTGACGATGTGTTTTACTTTCTTACGAAAAGCTTTGAAATTATCCACTGAGGGAATACTTTTGAACTTTCCGTTTTTCTGGACTTTGAAGTGCCAGCCGAGGAAATTAAACCCATCTGTCGCTGCGGTAACTTTGGTTTTCTTTTGGCTTACATTCATTCCGCGTTTGCGGAGAAACTCGCTGATTCTTTCAAGTATCTCTGTCGCATCGTCTTCGGGTCGGAGTATAATACCCATGTCATCCGCGTAACGGATTGATGGTTCGATGATACTCTCTGTTGGGGTTTTGTTTGTTATTCTCTTACCCCTTTTGTAGCTCTTATGGTATCTGT
>NZ_JBALBZ010000038.1:0-1761 GCF_036919495.1 Nostoc sp. | reverse complement strand
TCATGAAAGAGTTCTACACTGAACAAAAGATGAATGTCCCTGGTGATTGGTCGCAACATTCAGCCGAGCGAATAGCCACTTTAGACTATTTAAAAGGGTGTAAGGATTTGCGTGAGACTCTGAATAACTTCGGCTTCAAGTTGTTATAAAAGGAGTCAACAGCCAGAATACAAAGAGACAGGGTAAGCATCCACCCTATCTTTAGTAGTCTGTCAATAAATAATTGATGGATAAATTAAGAGTAGAGACGGCGATTTATCGCATCTCTTTAACCATCAAAATGAATTTGACAGACTACTCGTCTCAAGTAAACTATACGCTGCGGCGACCAGAGGAGAACTTCTGATATCTGCACCAACGCTTTTGACACTTAAAGACTCAAAACCCTACACTTCAGTCTTAAAAGATGATTTCGGTGCGTAAGTCTAAGCAATAAATAAGAACTTAGGCACCATGACAAAATTATCTCATTGCGAGTGCTGCGATCACCTCCGGTGGGCGGTTACGCCATCGCATTCGCGGAGCGTCTCCAAGAGTTGCAATCTCAAACCTTAGTTTTCAGTGCGTAAGTCCTAAAATAGACTGGCTAACTTGTCAGATATAGCAATTCTCCTGCTTGAAACCTTTGTAAGAATTTGGGGAATCCGAAGGCATTTAAGCAGTCAACAGGCGAACAATTTAATTGGTATTCCAGCAAGTTTTATCTTTCAAAAAACGGCTGAACTGTAAGAATCGCTCTTTGACTGAGAATTGCTGACCAAAAATGCAGAACTAACCCGCGAAACCAAAGGAGCTTCAAACAATGAATAATCTATCTACCAAAGACCTCAACAGACTACGCTCTCAAGCCAAAATAATTATGAATCGAGTGGAGATTTTCATAGAAACTTACTTATTAGAAGCTCCACCTGATGAAAATCTGATCAACGAAACCTTACAAGAGATCATCAAGGCTACAAATAGCTTAACAACCGCAGCATCTAAAATGAAAACTGCCGAAACCGCACATAAACTCAACGGTTAAAAATCGTTTAATACGGTTGAGTTGAACCCCATAGCTAAATAATGGGGGTTGAATGCAGCCCGAGTGCTGAGTAATCGATGCTAGATACTCAGCACTATTTCAGTTATGGAAATAAATGAATCTAGACCGTTAGGAAATACGATGCTCAAAGGGCTAACTTTAAACTTCAATGACTGGTTACAAAGAAATACAATTGTACGTAACCTGGAGTTTTTTCAAGACTTTATTATTATTTCTCTCTGCCTTGGTTTATTCTGTGTGATGCTCATCCGACTGGGAGATATGTTCTTCTCCTTTTTGAGTCCATTAGATTTACGGCAAGTAACATCTGATATCCTGTTCATTTTGATTTTGGTAGAGTTATTCCGCCTGTTAATCGATCATATACAACAACAACGGACATCCGTGGCAGCAGCAGTAGAGATTACTATGGTTTCTGCTTTAAGAGAAGTAATTTTACGCGGTGTTCTTGAAATTCCCCGTGATCAAATTTTTGGAATTGCAGTATTTTTAGTAGTATTAGCGGTAATTCTTGTGGCTTTACCTTGGGTATCTAACTTTTTTGAACAGGTCAAAACTCCTCACACTGGAACAAAAGAAAAAATGCAATTATTGGCTGATAATCCTGTAGTTCATGATTAATTGTAACGACAAATACTGTTTGAAAATTAGTTGGTTAACGCAAGTAATTTTAACAAATGTATGATATTCTTTATATATGGAGAATAAAAAGTACA
>NZ_JBALBZ010000037.1:0-2440 GCF_036919495.1 Nostoc sp. | reverse complement strand
CAAGCCCTGAAGGATAAACAAATACCCCCCAGTTTGCACTTTCAGCAGCCTAATCCCCAAATAGATTTCGCCAACAGCCCCTTCTACGTCAATACCAAGTTATCAGAGTGGAATACTAACGGAACTCCTCGCCGCGCAGGTGTTAGTTCTTTTGGTATTGGTGGGACTAATGCCCATGTTGTTCTAGAAGAAGCTCCAGCTGTTGCACCCGCAAGCGATTCACGCCCTTGGCAATTGTTACTGCTTTCAGCCAAAACTAGTACAGCGCTGGAAACTACCACAGCTAATCTGGCTGCTTATTTCCAGCAACATCCTGATATTATCCTGCCGGATGTCGCTTACACTTTACAAGTGGGTCGTCGAGCTTTTGACCAGCGTCGGATGATAGTTTGTCGTGATTTAGATGATGCAGTCAAAGCGCTGACTACTTTAGATCCAGAAAAAGTTTTCACCCATTACCAAAAACCCAATCATCGTCCCGTCATCTTCATGTTTTCTGGGCAAGGGGCGCAATATGTGGATATGGGGCGAGAACTGTATGAGGTAGAACCGACATACCGCAAATATGTTGATATCTGTGCCGAAATTCTCCAACCATTGCTCAATCTTGATATTCGCCAGATACTTTTTCCGAAAGCACAAGAAATTGAAGTTGCCACACAACAACTGCAACAAACTGCAATTACCCAACCAGCACTATTTGTGATCGAGTACGCCCTTGCCCAATTATGGATGTCATGGGGAGTGCAACCGATGGCGATGATTGGTCACAGCATCGGGGAATATGTCGCAGCCACAATTGCAGGTGTGTTTTCCCTAGAAGATGCTTTAACGATTGTGGCAAAGCGGGGAAAACTGATGCAACAGTTGCCTCAAGGGAGTATGCTGGCAATTGCATTACCAGCAACAGATGTACAATTTCTTTTAGATGCACAGCCATTGGTGGAACTCGCAGCGATTAACAGTCCATCTACGTGCGTGGTTTCTGGTACTGTAGAAGCGATCGCTACATTCCAAAACCAATTATCATCACAAGGAATTGAATCTCGCCTGTTGCACACATCTCATGGATTTCATTCTCTGATGATGGCACCGATACTGGAAGCATTCACTTCATTTGTGAACAAAGTCAAACTCAACCTGCCGCAAATTCGCTTTATTTCTAATCTTACTGGTAGTTGGATTACTGATCAGCAAGCTACAAGTCCTAACTACTGGAGTCAACATCTGCGGCAAACTGTGCAATTTTCTGCTGGAATATCGCAACTGTTAGAGCAATTTGAAGGTGTTTTCTTGGAGGTGGGTCCTGGACGGACGTTAAGTACATTAACAACGCAGCATCTCAAACCTGATGCCAAACAACTTGTGCTGAATTGTTTACGCCATGCTAAAGAACAACAATCGGATGTTAGCTTTTTGTTGCACACATTAGGTCGGGTGTGGTTGGCTGGTGTAGAAATAGATTGGTCAGGATTTTATACTCACGAAACACGTTATCGTCTACCTTTACCTACTTATCCCTTTGAACGTCAACGATATTGGATTGAACCCAAAAAACAACGAATTGACGATCATCCTACTCCAATATCACCTAGCAAAAAAAGCGATATTGCTGACTGGTTCTACATCCCTTTCTGGAAACCATCTTTACCACCAGTACAGTTTTCACATGAAGAATTAGCAGTTAACAAATCTTGGACTTTGGTGTTTATCGATGAGTGTGGTTTAGGTAGAAACTTAGTCAAACAACTAGAACAACAAAACCATGATGTCATAACTGTAAATATTGGTGCAGAATTCACAAAGTTAAATGAGTATGAATATATCCTTAATCCTAAAAAACCTGATAATTATGATGCATTAATCAAGGAATTGATCGTACAACATAAGTTACCCATAAATATTATTCATATATGGAGTGTCACACCTATATATGAACAGAAATTAGAACTGGAAGAAGTTGAACAAGCTCAAACAACAGGATTTTATAGTCTGTTATTTCTTGCCCAAGCTTTAGGAAGACAGGAAACTATCGAGCAAGTAGAAATCACAGTCATTTCTAACAACTTACAACCAGTCACAGGAACTGAAATACTTTGTCCAGAGAAAGCAACTTTACTTGGACCGATTAAAGTTATATCTCAAGAATACTCAAATATTAGTTGTCGTAGTATTGATATTATTCTTCCTATCAGTGAAACTTGGCAAGCCGAAAAAGTCATAGAACAATTGCTAACAGAATTGACAGTTGCCACCTCTGACAAAATAATTGCCTACCGAGGGATTAATCGCTGGGTGCAAACTTTTGAACCAGTGCGCTTTGATGCAGCGAAGATAGGAAAACCGCGATTAAAGCAAAGGGGAGTTTATCTAATTACAGGTGGACTTGGAGGTATTGGACTTGTTATAGCAGAATACTTGGCTCGAACTGTACAAGCAA
>NZ_JBALBZ010000036.1:0-31071 GCF_036919495.1 Nostoc sp. | reverse complement strand
TAGCCCAAATAATTCGCAACAAGACTGCTCCTAATCTGTTTGGTTGGTCGTGGCAGACTGAATAACTGCCTACCCCTGATTATTGAGCCGATACTTTTTAGGTTTATTTTGGCGTAAGTATAAATAAATTTCTGAAAATAAGCGTGAATAAATTTCTGTGTCGGTTTGAAACTGGACTTCAACAAAGTAAATCGGATTTTCTTCTGTTTGTGTTGGCAGAAAAACGCCATCTATACGAAATGCAGTTTGCTTGATTTCAATTGAGGAGAATTTATAACCCTCTGCCGTTTGGGGTGGATTACCAATTAATTCAAAAAAAATCCCAGGAAGTTCTTGAAAAAGGCGATAAAAAATACTGTCAGTTTTCACGCTTGATGTCTTGCTGAGATTTGCCGCGTTGTCATTTTATCGTGAAATACTACTGATGAAAATTAGTAAGCCGACTGCAAGAAGCAATCGGCTTAACAAATTTATGATAATTTAGTTGCAATTTAGCCGTGACTTGCACCTTGAGGAGGACGTGAGACAACTTTTTTGGCTAAACCCAAAGTCTGCAAAACTAGGATGCTCCACCAAGTAACATCAATCTCCCACCAAGAAAAGCCAGATTTTGCCATGTGAGGATAAGTATGATGGTTGTTGTGCCATCCTTCTCCATAAGTGACGATGGATACCCACCAAAGATTACGAGCGCCATCATTGGCATCAAAGGTGCGGTAACCCCACAGGTGTGATGCTGAGTTCACAAACCAGGTTGAGTGCCAAAGCAATACACATCTGAGAAACACTCCATAGAACACGAAAGGCCATCCTCCTAAGGCATAAAGCAGCAGCGCGAAGGGTATTTGCAACAGCAAGAAGTAGCGATCTAACCAGCAATAATAGGGTTGTCTTGCTAGGTCGGGGGCATATTTTTTATAGGTGTCATAGTCAAAAAATTCTGGGCGTGGATAGAAAATCCAGAGTATATGGCTCCACCAAAAGCCTCTTTGGGCAGAGTAGGGGTCTAAATTAATATCTTCTGTGTGGGCGTGATGCTGGCGGTGTCCACCTACCCAAAAAATTGGCCCACCTTGCAAAGCCAACGCTCCAATCAGGGCGATCGCATACTCTAACCACTTAGGAACCTGGAAACTCCGATGGCTCAGTAGTCGGTGATATCCCAAACAAATACCAATGCTCCCGAATAACCAGTGCAGAAACACTAGCAAACCTAATGCTGACCAGGAGAAAAACCAAGGAGACAGAAGTGCTAAAGCATGAAATGTAGCAAAAAATACTACATTCGTCCAACTGAGTTGAGGTGACTTGCCTCTCTCAGGGGCGAACGCCCCAAAATTTGCGGTCATAAAAATTCCTATTAATGGATGATGAAGTGATTTGTCTTTTGTTGGGCATAATCCCAGTAGGATTTACCCACCCTGTACACCAGTTCGTTACAGTGAGCCAGCGCGGTCTTCTCCCAAAGGGAGAGGCTAGCGCCTGCCGTAGGATGCCCGAAGGGCTGTAGGGGGTTTCCCCCATTAGCGACGCAGGAGCATCACCCGTAGGGTAGAGCAAAGCAAGTATCACTTACATTTGTTATGCTAGCAGAACTCTGATATCGATGCAAGTGCCACTTGCATTTCTGTATGTCATCTCAACTCGTTTCAACTCGTCAACGCCTGATTCAAGCTGCACTTGAGTTGTTTTCTGCTCAGGGGGTCAGCGCTACCACAACCCGCCAAATTGCTGAAAAAGCCGAAGTCAACGAAGTGACTCTATTTCGGAATTTTGGCAATAAGCATGGACTGCTTTTGGCTGTGCTGGAAGAGTCCGCAGCTTTCAAGGATTTAGGTGAGTCGCTGGTGCGGCGGGCTACGCCTCCCGGCAATGTCTACCAAGCTCTTAAAGATTATGCAAGTGATAGCTTACATGCATTAGAACGAGTGCCAGAGTTCGTCCGGTCTGTGGTGGGTGAAGCCGACCAATTCCCGGCAGAAAATCGCCGCGCACTAGGCAGGGGAGTAACAGAGGCAAACCGTTATGTAGCTCAGTATTTAGCTACTGTAATCCAGCAAGGCCACCTAAATACCTATTTACCCGCAGAAAAATTAGCAAGTTTGCTGAATGGGATGATTTTGGGATATGCCGTAATTGAGTTTACCAGCGAATTTCACGAACTTTGGGAGGATCGGAATGATTTTCTCGAAAATTTGGTGGAGTTGTTTTTACATGGAGCCATGTCATCTTCAACAGAATCAGCGATAAACTCTTTACAAGGAGGGTTCACCACCACAGAAGTAGCTGATTTGCCTGCTAGTTTAGTTCACGAAATTTTGCAACAGTCTAGGAAATTTGGAGTACGAGATTATGCCTTGGCTTATGTGTTATTTGGGGCTGGATTATCCGCCACAGAAATAATTAGCTTAGAGCGATCGCACCAAATATACGATACTCAAGGACACTTCTTGCAAATCACCATCCCCGGATTCGTCCGTCAAGTACCCGTGAATCAGTGGATTTTGGGCAAACGCTACGGCTCTTTTACCAATAATCCTCTAATCAAATGGCTCAAAAGTCGTAAAGATGCTCAAACAGCCATGTTTCTGAATGATACAGGCACACCCATCTCAGAATCAGAGCTTGAGACACGTTGGCAAGTATGGAGTGAAAGACTATTAACTCCTCAAGGACAAACACCAGCCATAGCACAAGCACAACAAACCTGGCGTGTAGAAATGTTAATGCGAGGGATTGCCTTAGAAAACCTGATTATTTTAACAGGTTGCGATCGCACCCAATTACAACCCTATGTCCGCCGAGCCAAAGAAAAATCTGCCCTAGAGCAAGCAACCCGATTGGATCATAAACCGGGATAAGGAAGTGGGGAGATAAGGAGTATCAGGTGGGGTTCTCCGACGCAGAGCCAGTAACCGAATAATTCGTAATTCGTAATTAAGAATTCATTAGCATGATGCAGTTAAACGGTTAAGGTAAAACAACAGAGGTTTCTTTACCATTGTTGTTTGCACCATTCAAGATTGTAGCTGTACTCTCAGATGGGGATTGGGTATTGCTCGAACGGCGTGATAATTTCTTGCGTGGCTTGCCTCCCGCCTGAATATATTGCAAACTGTCTTTGCCATAATGGGTTGCCACACTCATTAACATCTTTTCAGAATAGCCGCGCAATTCTTCTTCAATTAGAGAGAGGCGACCTGCCATTTCATCTATGGTAGAGAGTAAAGTGTTGTAGTTAGATAGCTGGGTTTGCAAGGTTTGGATGCGGCTGTCGTAGTTTGTCAAATTTAATCCGTTGCCAAATTCTAGCGTCGGGCTAATTGATCGCATTCCTGCAATTCGACGGAGAGCCTTTTCTAAATCTGGTGAACTGCGTTTTAGTCGTGCCATAAAATGCGCTCCTGAAGGAAGTTATAGGATTACTGCATGTACTCTAGCCAATGCAACAATAAACTTCTCTGAGAGATAATTCGGAAAAATTAAAGCAAATTAAGATCGACCTAATTATTTTTAGTTAATTATACTGAAGTTTTTATTCAGATTGTCAAAAATATTACTCCAAATAAGCGATAGATACTTCAAAGTCGTGTTGAGGTACTTCAAAGTCGTGTTGAGGTACTTCAAAGTCGTATTGAGGTACTTCAAAGTCGTATTGAGGTACTTCAAAGTCGTATTAAGGTACTTCAAAGTCGTATTGAGGTACTTCAAAGTCGTATTGAGGTACTTCAAAGTCGTATTGAGGTACTTCAAAGTCGTATTGAGGTACTTCAAAGTCGTGTTGAGGTATTAGATGATGAGTTTTCTTGCCTTAACCCGATTTACGGCAAAGGCGATCGCGCACAAAAGTATCATAAATATAATTCAACTATAGGACTGCCCTTGGAAAGGTTACGGTGTACACATAAGTTATCCAATCATTACCAGTCCTCGAATTACCCCACCCTAACCCTCCCCTTATAAAGGGGAGGGAACCAAATTTCTGATTTCCCCTTCTTTTTCTGTGATTGACTGCTGTTGAGTTGCTTATAAAGGGGAGGGAACCAAATTTCTGATTTCCCCTTCTTTTTCTGCGATTGACTGCTGTTGAGTTGCTTATAAAGGGGAGGGAACCAAATTTCTGATTTCCCCCCTTTATAAGGGGGGATTAAGGGGGGTAAGGATGTACCGAAGGTGTAATGCGGCACTACCCTGTTTACCGCATGAACTCTCGTAATTTTATAAATACACCTAAAAAGCCGAAAAATTGTACAGTAAATTTGTATATATATATGACTATTAATACTAAATTTTAGTGCAAGCTGATGGTAGAACCTTTAACGGCAGCAGTGATTGTCTCTTTATTTTTCTCAGAGGCAATTAAAGAAGGTGGAAAAGCTTTAGGAAAAGGTGCGGCTGATACATTTGCTCAACTGGTAAACACCATTCGGGAGAAGTTTAAGGCACATAGTATAGATGGAATACTGACACAAGTACAGAATCAACCAACAGAACTAAATAAGGCTATTTTCCAAAGTATCAATTACATCAACTAATTCAAGAATTTCTGAGAAATAAGCAAAATAATTTAGTTAATGCGAAGGAACAAAAAGATAACTTTTGTAAAGTTTTCGTAGAAGTGGCACAGAGTATTCCCTTTTCACCAACTCTACAGTTAATTACAAGTGTCAAAGATGCGATCGCACATTTAGCAGAGATAGCACAAAATCTGACTGATGCAGTCAGTGGTGAAAATTTAATTTGGGTTTTTGTGGGATTAGATAGATTTTATTCTGGACAGGGATTATATGCGATCGCAGAACCCTGGTGTCAGCAATGTGTATCAGTAGTACAAACCCGCTTGGGAGAAGAGCATCCCTCAGTCGCCACCAGTTACAACAACCTGGGCTTACTCTACGATTCCCAAGGACGGTACAGCGAAGCAGAACCACTGTATAAAAAAGCATTATCAATTGCTGAACTTAGCTTAGGAGTAGATCATCCCAGGACAGCCACTATCCGTAAAAATCTGAAATTGTTGGGCGATAATTATACTTAATGCTAGTGTAGTAAAAAAATTATAAATTATCTGTTCCTTTGATGAAACCGCGATCGCCTCTTCCACATTAGAAAAGCGTAGGCGTAGCCCGTCGTAGACATCGCTCTTTCAAGTCGAGTGATATCATTTTGACTTGCGATCGCCAATGACAATCAAAAAAAGGAATAAAAAGGATCTGACCCTCATATTTGCCACGCTGACTGCAACGAACGAATAAATACAAGTCGTCAATTCTCCTTGGGACTGATAGCGATCGCCTTTACATCAAAATTCAAAATTTAGGAAAAAGACTGGAGGGGATTTAAGTCTTTTCCCTCTAACCCTTTTGTCCAATGTCCAATTAATTCAATGGCTCCATAATCGCTCTTAAACCGTTGGTATAGAGTGTTTTAAGCATTTCTTTAGCGTTATATTCACTGCTAAATACTCCTGCTTGCATAACTCTTTGACCTTGCCAAACAGTGGGAAACGCACCAGGAACAAGCGATCGCACTAAATCTTGATCTTTATTAGTTGCTAATGGCACTACTACTCGATAACGTACACCAAATTGTCTTGCAGAGTTACCGCCATAGGGAATACTTGCAGAACTTATTCCGATGTTGCCACTATTAGCAATAGGGATATTGCGATCGGGAAGTGGTAAAAGTGCGGAAGCAGCTGAGGCAGAAGTTTCTTGTATTGGTAATGGCTGCTGTGCAACTGAATTGGATGAGGACTCAGGAGCAGTAAACTCAATCGTCTTAGGCTCAATCCGCACATAATTCAACTGTGGTGTATCAGGTAGCTGTGCTGGACTGGGAGTTGCAACTCTTGAAGTGTTAGCTGGTATTTGTCTAGCTGACAAGCTGCTAGGAGTAGGAAATCCGGCAACTTTAGAGGTGGGTTGCTGTTGATTGGATATAGGCGTGGAAAGCCGCACATTGGCTGGCAACGATGGCAGCAGTTGAGTGTTTAATTGTCTAGGAACACGATTATTTACTGAAATGGTGTTGCTGGTTTGCCTATTAGTAGTTTCAGAGATTTCGGGAGCCGAGAAGGTGATTTCCCCGCTTGATGGTATTTCTTGTAATACATTGTTGGGGACAGGGGCAGGTTGAGAATTTTGGGTTGCAAGTCCTGTTGTACCATTGATATCTATCTTGCCAGTGATGCGATCGCTCACAAGGTTGTTACCAGGAGCAGAAATCACTTGTTTAGCAGCGCTGGCGTTAATGTCATAGCGAGCATTATTTTGAAATTGATTACCCCCAGGTTCGGATGCACTGCCCAAATCTGGCATTGCTTGAGCGATCGCAACTAAACCATCTTCTTTATTATCTTGAATAATATTATTCCGTAAAATCGGGCGGGCATTTGCTTGCACCACAATTCCCGATCTATTGTTTTGAATTTGATTCCCTATGATTACAGGAGCCGCATTTTGGGCAATATTAATGCCAAAACCCGTTTCGTGAAAGACATTTTCCTTCACTTGGGGACTGGAGTTACCAGCAATTGTGATGCCATTGGCTCCATTGCGATCAAAATAATTCTTACTAATAGTAGGTGTAGCATTACCACAGACAGAAATACCATCTTGGGTACTGCCAATAAATGTATTTTCTGCGATTACTGGATTACTTGATTCAACCCATAAACCGTAACCACGGCGGTTTGGGTTCGTCACCGTCACCCCAGTAAGCAAGGTTTCGTTTGCTCCGACAATTGCGACATTTTGACCGGCAAAGCTCCGGCTCAGGTAATCACCACCTCCCTGAATTACAATATCCTTACCTTGATTGCTAGGGTTGCCTTGAATTGAGATACCCGGTTTCAATATTAAGGGAAATTCTTCTCCTGTTTCGGCGCTATAAGTGCCCGTGGAGAGCATAATTACAGTATTGGCCTTAGCTAATCGTAAAGCTTGGGTAATCGTTTTCACAGGAGCGGATTCGCTGCCATTGCCTGTGTCATCTCCACCATTTGGGTTGACAAACAGCACGTTAACCTGAGAATTTGTTTTCTCAACCAGAGGTGCTGAATTTGGTGTCGATGGCATCTGAGCGATCGCGCCACCCAAGAACGTCATACTTGCCGCTCCCATGCTTACAGTAAAAGATAATACTGAAAAAATAAAAAATAAAAGCCTTGCTGATTTTAGAACCTTCGGCTTTGCAAGCATAATATCTACCCTATGGTACTTAGGAAACATACGATGGTGAATCATATTTAACACAACTCCTCGGAAGTAACCATATATTCTTATACTCTCTAAGAGTATTATGTAGATAATATTACTCACATATTGGCCGAGTGAGGATTTTTAAGACAGCGTAATAAATGATATTGTGTCTGTTCAACAATACGTTGTCCTTTTGGACACGCTACGCGATCGCTAAAATCCCCCTACTCTAAATAAAAGTTGTTGACCATCAGTGAGGCCATATATGCTATGAACTTCAATAATCGGCTGGGATGATATTTTAGGCGAAAAAACGCTCTATTTCAAAGTTAAAATTTACTTTATAAATGCTCTCTAAATATTATCCATGCAGTTTCAAATTTAATTTGCCTATTGTGAATTTTCCAGTGTATAGGCTCTGGCTAGTACGCCACGGCGTAAATAGAGCAACCATTTAAAATAATTTGTAATTCGTAATTAACTTTTAACTTCCCCGAACGCGAACAGCGTCCCCAAGGGTTGAGGCTGACTTCCGCCTTGCGGCACTATTCCTTTGTAAGCTTGTTGTTTACCCTAAAATACTTGACTAACCTTAGTGCGAAACTGTAGCCTCAAACTACCCTTATCACTGCCTATAGGAAAATGGGATAATTTCCCGTAACCCTTACTCCTACGTTATTTTACGTGGGTTCTGCAAAAAATGAGTAAAAAAAAGCAAATTAATTAACTATGGTTACTAGGATATATGATAATTCACACTTCGATGAAAGCACTAACGGGGTTGTTGTAATGGTCGAGCCATACAGCCAAAAAGAGCAGATACAACAAGTTATCTACCGCATTTTAGATGCTAATTTAGATCGTGCTCGTGAGGGCTTGCGAATTATTGAGGAATGGTGTCGGTTTGGGTTGAATAATGCCCAGTTGGCTCTTGAATGTAAGCGTTTGCGACAAGAGGTAGCCAAGTGGCACACCTCCGAATTGCGGGCGGCGCGAGATACACCAAGCGATCCTGGGACTGAGTTAACCCATCCTCAGGAAGAACAACGAGCTAGTATCAAATCGGTGTTGCAAGCTAACTTTTGCCGGATAGAAGAAGCATTACGGGTGTTGGAAGAATACAGCAAGCTAACCCTGCCAAATATGGCTAAAGCTTGTAAGCAGATGCGCTATCAGGTTTATACCCTAGAAAGTAGTTTAATGGGTCATCAGCGCCATCAATTATTGTGGCGATCGCGTTTGTATCTTGTTACTTCCCCACATGAAAGTTTGTTGAACAACGTCGAAGCTGCACTCAAAGGTGGATTAACGCTTTTACAATACCGCGACAAAACCGCCGATGATTCTTTGCGTTTGGAACAAGCCAGAAAACTCCGGCAGTTATGTCATATCTATGGTGCTTTGTTCATTGTTAACGATCGCGTGGATGTAGCTTTAGCTGTCGATGCAGATGGGGTACATCTGGGACAACAAGATATGCCTATTGCTGTTGCTCGGCAATTACTCGGTTCACAGCGTCTGATAGGTCTTTCTACCACAAATAAAGAAGAAATGCAAGCAGCAATTGCAGAAGGTGTAGATTATATTGGCGTGGGGCCAGTTTATGAAACTCCCACGAAGCTAGGTAAGGTTGCAACAGGTTTAGAATATGTCAGCTATGCTGCCAAAAATTGCTCAATTCCCTGGTTTGCCATTGGGGGAATAGATGCCAATAATATCAATGATGCGATCGATGCCGGAGCCGAACGTGTAGCAGTGGTGCGATCGCTCATGCAAGCCGAACAGCCTACCCTAGTGACTCAATATTTGCTCTCCCAACTCAATCGCATTAAACCAAAACTTTAAAAGAGTCATTAGTCATTAGTCCAAAGAAAGTAAGTAACCAATACCTAATACCCGATTCCCCATTCCCCATTCCCCACTCCCCACATTTATGTCCAATGAGATTACGGTTCAGGTAAATGGAGAAACCCATAGCTGTTCGTTTCAAACTTCTTTACCCGACTTGCTCCAACAGTTGGGTTTTAATCCCCGCTTGGTGGCTGTAGAGTATAATGGCGAAATTTTACATCGCCAGTTTTGGGCGCAAACAAAAGTGCAACCAGGCGATCGCTTAGAAGTGGTAACTATTGTTGGTGGTGGTTAGTTGATTTGAGCCAGCAAGCCCAAATCCTTGAGGCTACGTCGTGTAATCTCAATGCGGGCGGGTGCATCTTCTGCTTTATCCATATCAAGGGTTGTTGCAAAAAAGTAGACGTTTTTGTTTTGCTCTAAATAACCCACGAACCAACCAACGTTTGGTTTGCTAGTCGTTAACCATCCCGTCTTCCCCCGCAGTGTGTAGTCTGGAGTTTGTTCGCGTATCATAATGTCTTTGACAAGATTTATTGTCCGTTGGGAGAAAGGCAAATCGCCTTGATATAACCGTTGCAAAAACTTAATTTGCTCTTTGGGTGTAATTTGCAATATCTGCTGTTGTAGCCAAAAACGATCAATGTCTGCGGCGGTGCCAATTTGACGGTTCCCGTAACCTACTTTATTAATAAATTGCTGCATTCGTTCAAATCCAGCCCTACGTGCTAGTACTTGATAGAACCAAACAGTTGAATCTTTAAAGGCTTGACGCAAATTCGTATCATGATTCCAGGCTTCAATCTCTCGGTGAATTCCATCCCAAGTTAGAACTGCCACATCATCAGGAACTACACCTGTTTCTAAAGCTACCAAAGCGTTAAAAATTTTGAATGTTGAAGCTGGAGCGATCGCAGTTGCATTACGTTGAGGATTGTGTTCATAGAAGCGGTTATTTTTTGAATCGTAAATCAATATTGAGCCTTCACGCCCGAATTCTTGAAAGTGTCGCCCTAAATTTGGTGTTTTAACAGCAAGACGTTCAGATGAGGTTGAAGCAGGTTGAGCCACAACATACATTGCCCCAAAAGTAATTAAACTTAATACAATAAGACATCCAATAACTGTAAAGATGATAATAGCTTGCGTTCGGTGAGTGCGCCAAAAGAATAGCTCCATGCGAAACAAGATATTTTTCATTGCATTTTTAATCGAATCACAAGCGAGATTCTACACCGTAATCTTGTTCATTTCCAAAGCTATCAAAACTGCGTTTCACCCCTCTGATTTGTAAAGCGATCGATGAAGGGTTCTACGCTTGGCTAATTCTTTACCTTTACGGCCGAGTTGCTCACGTAGTTGCTGGTCTTTGCATAACCGATTGAAAGCTTGAAACACTTCATAACCAGAATGAGGATTAACCAGTATTCCATTCTCTTCATGCTGAACTGTATCTAGAACACCGCCTAAGCGAGGAGCAATTACAGGCTTACCGAAGTAACTTGCTTCTAAATAAACCATACCAAAACCTTCCATGCTATTAGCTTTAGTATCCAATAAAGTCAGCATGGCAAATATGTCGCAAGCAGCATAATAACCTGCTAATTCTCGCTCAGGCACATATCCGGCAAAGTGGACACGCTTATCTACCCGCAAACGATGCGCCAAAGATTTCAGTTCCGATTCACTTGACCCTTGACCACAGATTATATAGTGGACATCCACCCCAAAAGTTAGCAATAGTGGGATGTTATCAATTATTTGGTCGAAACCTTTATGTTTTACTAACTTTCCGATGGAGAGAATAACTATTGCTGTTTCGGGAATGTTGTACGCTTGACGCACGCGAACACGTAAATCATTAAGGCTACTAGGGCTTGCTACATTATTACCAAATTTTTCTGGTCTGATGACTGGGTTAATAACGTGGGTAGGAGTATCTAATCGGAAAGCAGTTCTGAGGTAGTCTCTTGTATAAGAACTGTTACAAACAATGCCTTCGGCGCGTTTGAGTGTTAATCTAAATAGCGATCGCAGCAAGGGATTGTGTAAAGTACAATGAAAATCATCGCCGTGCAGATAGATAAAATAGCGAATAGGTAAGAAATAGCTCAATAGCAACAGCGAAGGGAAATCATAGCCGTGGCCCCACTCTATATAACGGTAGTGATAGCGAAAATAAAGTCTGATTGCTAGGACAAATGAGCAGACTATATTCACCCAAGGCTTCAGGATACTTTCCACAAAGCCACTACGCCAGTATCTAGGATAAAACCAGCGATACACCGGAAACTGTTGACCTCGATCAAATACTTTATCTCCTGAGCAACTAGCCGCCAGCACAATCACTCGTTCTGGATCTTCGAGACAGCGATCGTAAATATATTCCCCAATTACAGCTTCTTTCGGCAAGAATATCCGGGATATGACTAGGATATCTGGGTATGCAGCTTTGTCTCTGATTTGGGCTGTTAGTTGAGAAATATGTTCCATAATAAAGCTGATAACTTTACTTCAAATAATTTTTAATTTATTTACAATTAGGATTATTTTCAAAGCCTTAATTCTTATTTTATTTCTTTTAAAACGAATGTGGTAGGCAAATTTGCAGCCGATTTTACAAAATTAGCCAGGAAGATTGTTTTTTATTGTGTTGATTTTATTTTTGCTCCAAATTTTTCACTACTTGAGAATTTCTGTACATGTTGAACAATAAATCAAAGCTAACACTTGTATGTAGCCAAGTTGATCGGTAAACAACTGTTGCGAAAATTACAAAATCTAACTACGTTCAATAAAATATCCTGAATCCTCTAGGCTGTTGTACCAAAATACCAAACAATTTGATCAGTACCTGAGAGTTATCTAGCGTCTGGCTCCGTTTAATGATGAGCATTATGGACACTTTTTTGCCTAATGTATAGAAGTAAGTTTAAGGTTGTCGAATGTAACAAATACTACTCTCAATTACAAAATATCCTCCCACCTTCGATCGAGTAAGTAGGGTGAAGTATTAAAAAATTAGTCAAAATAATCATTAAAAATTAAAAGCATCTGTATAATTCCAGACTGTAGCCTGAAAGTGCTATTCCAAAACCTAGCAGCAATAGTTTCTGTAATTGTGAACATATCTTAAGGTACGGTTCCCCAGTCGAGAAATCCCCCCTGCGATCGCTGCCTACCCAAGAGAAGACGCGGTAAATTGAATATGTAGCCAATACTTGTGTATGCTACGTGAATGCTACAAAGCTTGTTTGTTACGGGCTGGCGTTAGCGACAGATTGAAACACTCCTACCAGCATGGGGAGAAATCATAAATAATTCAGTTTTCCAAGCGATTCTATTATGCGTAAAAAACTACAACAAACCATCAAACCACTGTTAAAAAGCTTCTTAGCGCTAGGACTAGTGTTAACTTTGGCTTTTAGTCACGCCGATGGAGCATTAGCGGCCCGCAGTGGGGGTCGAATCGGTGGTGGCTCCTTTAGAGTACCTTCCAGCCGCACGTATACACCGCGCACTTATGCACCTCCTGGCGGAGGCGGGTATTATCCTGGTGGTGGTTTTGGTGGTGGTTTTGGCTTTCCCTTCCTACTTCCTTTCTGGGGTATTGGGGGAGGATTTGGTGGTCTATTTAGCATCTTAATTTTCTTTGCGCTCGCTAATTTTATATTGCAAACTTTCCGCCGCGTCTCTGGCGGTGAAACTCCAGAAGCAGATTACAGCAGTAACTCTCCGGTTTCTGTGACTCGTTTGCAAGTAGGTTTGTTAGCTCAAGCCCGTGAATTGCAAAATGAACTCAACCACATTGCTGAAACTGCTGATACCAACACCCCAGAGGGGAGAGCAGAAGTTCTACAAGAAGCCAGCCTAGCTTTACTCCGCCATCCCGAATACTTTGTATATGCAGGTGGTGGCTCTCAACAAGCCAGTTTAAATTCAGCTGAAAGTCAGTTTAATCGGCTGTCACTGGCAGAACGCAGCAAGTTTAGCGAAGAAACTATTTCTAATGTCAACAACCAATTAAAAGCGGCCCTTGCCAAAGATGCTTTACCTCCGGCTGGTGAACTCGACAACCCTACCCGCCTATTTACCGAAGGCCCTGGTGAATATATTATCGTCACCTTGCTGGCGGCGACACTAGGTAAGTTTGAAATCCCCACAGCGATTAACAGTGCTGATGATTTGCGTCAAGCTTTGCGCCAAATTGGTAGTATCCCTAGCGAGAAACTTCTGGCAATTGAAGTTCTTTGGACTCCGCAAGCTGAAAATGATACCCTGACATCTGATGATGTACTGGCAAATTATCCTGATTTAAGACTTGTTTAATTTTTGAGGGCAATAATTAGAAAACCGCTTGTCATTGACAAGCGGTTTTTTGTATAACTTAAATACAAAAAGAATTACGCACTGAAAACTGAAACCTAGATCCCCTAATCCTCTTTAGAAAAGAGAGAACCCTAAAAGCCACCTTCTTAACGGTGTTGGGGTATCTCTGATACCTAAGTCTTATATACTTTATTTTAGAAAAATTATTCTTAGCTAAGATTTTGGTAGTATTATAAAAATGCATTATACGTAAAGTGTTATCTTATGCCTAGTGTTGAAGCCGACGAAAACCGAGAGCATCGCATTAAAACAGAGATCATTGTAGATGCTGAAGATAAAGAAGACCGGGCCATGGGTTGGTACTATTACCTCGAAGAGGTTCTGAATTTTCCCTTTATGGCTAAATGGACTAAGAAGGCACGCAAATCTGGTTCTACCGAGGAGAAACCAGTGGAAGTGCTGGGAATGGCCCCAGATGATGAGTGCTTGAAAGATATGCTTGTAGAAGTGGCTTACATTAATGGTAAGGATGATGATGTATATTCTGCAAAGTTATCTGAAATAGCAGCCATTGATGCTGACAGGGAAACTGAAGAAGCGATCGCAGATTGGCTCTATTGGATTGCCAGAGGATATAAATTTTAAATTCTAAGATAAATGCCGAATGACACGGCAGGGATTGCCAGCAGCAACAACATTCTCAGGTATATCTTTGACAACTACACTGCCAGCACCAATGGTTGTGTTATCACCAATAGTTACACCTGGACAAATAATTGCACTGCCACCAATCCAGACATTATTACCAATGTTAATTGGGGCAGCTAATTCTCTTCCAGAAAGACGAATTTCTGGCTCTGTTGGATGATAAGCAGTATAAATTTGCACATAAGGAGCGCACAAGACATTTTCACCAATATGAACTGTATTGCAGTCTAAAATTACACAGCCATAGTTCATATACAATCTGTCACCAGCAAAAATATTACTGCCATAGTCACAGCGAAAGGGTGGCACAATTGATACTTTGTCACCAACCTTTCCAAATAATTCTTGCAAAATTTGCTGCCGTTGCTCTTGCTGTTCTTCGGTTGTAGAATTGTAACTTCGCAACAGACGACTAGCTCGCTTATTTTCGGCAGCCAATTCTGGATCGTCCGCCAGATATAATTCGCCTGCAAGCATTTTCTGTTTTTCGGTTTTTTCCATTACATCAATTTATAACTATCAAATTGGTTACTACCAATCAGCGATCGCTAAGTGTTTAGACAGTTGGAATTTGCGATCGCCCCTCTAATTTTGTAGATTAAAGGATTCTTTATTGATGAGGATATGGTTTTGAAATCTAAGTGTAACACTCCAGTATGGATTGATATCTCTTCTTTGAGATTCGTAATCAGTCAAATAAACATCTTGATTGTTCCACTGGTAAATCTTTTCACGTATTTGTAACCTTTGAGAATCGATACTACAGCATATATACCGAGTAATACTGCTGCCTTGGAATTCAAAACTTCACTAATTGAAAATTTCAAATACTTATGTTAGATGCTTTTGGGCCATATCAAGAAGGATGAAAATAATCGTAAATTTCTTGAGCCAAACGCGGGCCGATTCCTGGAACCTCAGCAAGTTGTGTGGGTGCAGCTTGCCGAATATAATCAACTGAGCGAAAATGCCCTAGTAGCTGCTTTTGTCGATGATGTCCTAAGCCAGGAATTTCATCTAAACGCGATCGCTTCAATTTATCACTGCGTTGCTGACGATGAAAAGTCACTGCAAACCGGTGCGCTTCATCCCGCAATCGTCGCAACAACTGCACCCCTGCTTGTTCTGAATCAGTTGTTAAGGGTTTAGATTCTCCCGGTAAAAAAATCTCTTCTCGCTGCTTCGCCAAACTCACAACTCGCAAGTCTTCTAATAAATTCATCTCTTGCAAAACGGCGACAACTGATGATAATTGACCTTTACCACCATCGATCATGATTAAATCAGGCCAATCTGGATTACCCAAACGTGACAACTGTGGATCGTCGCCATACTTACGGAACCGTCGCCCAATAACTTCAGCCAGACTAGCAAAATCATCTGAATGTCCCGCCGTCACTGTGGGATTTTTGATTTTGTAGTGGCGATAATGCTGTTTGGCGGGTAATCCGTCGATAAACACGACTTGCGAAGCTACTGCATTTGACCCTTGAATATGGGAAATGTCATAACCTTCGATGCGGTGGGGTACATCTGGTAAATCGAGAATGGCTGCTAAGTCTTGCATTGCTTGGTCGTTGCGATCGCCTAATTTTTGCATTCTTTGCAATTCATACTGGGCATTTCGCTCTACCATCTCAATTAATTCTGCCTTAGTTTGCCGTAAAGGAGTCAAGATTGTAACTTTTTTCCCTTTACGTTGAGTTAAGACATCCGCCAATATCTCGCTATCAGGTAAATCATGCTGTACCAAAATTTCTAAAGGTATTTCCACTGAATCAGCAGTTTGGTAATGTTCCTCTAAAGCTCGTTGTAAAATAGCTCCCGGTTCTGCGTGAGCATCCGCCACAAAGGCCAAGCGTCCTACCAATTGTCCAGCGCGAATCTGGAATAGTTGAATGCAGGCGTATTCTTCGTTGGCTGCCAGTGCCATCGCATCCCGCGAAACTGTATCATCTGGTAAAGAGACTTTTTGATTAGCTGTCAGTGACTTTAACCCAGAAATTTGATCCCGAATCCGCGCCGCTGACTCAAAATTCAAGTTTTCAGATGCTGCGTTCATCTGTTGAGTCAAAATATCAATCAGTTCCTGAGTTCGTCCTTGAAAGACCATCGCTATTTTTTGCACAATTTTGCGATATTCTTCTGGTGAAATCATCTGTTGACACACACCCGGACAACGCCCTAAATCATAATTTAAGCAAGGACGGTCTTTAAAAAGTGGTTGAGGTCGTTGTCGCTGTGGGAAGATCCGCTTGCACAGGCGGACAATTTCTCGTAAAAGACCAGCATCAGTATAAGGCCCGTAAAATTTATCCTTTTCTTTGCCGAATTGGCGTTTACGGGTTATAAAAATTCGCGGATAATCTTCTGACCAAGTGATGCAGAGATAGGGATATTTTTTATCATCTTTGAGCAGCACGTTAAAGTATGGCTGGTGCTGCTTGATCAAATTTGCTTCTAGGGCTAACGCTTCGGCTTCGGTATCAGTGACAATGAATTCAATTTCTGTCACCAACTTCACCATCGTGGCGATGCGTTCACTCTTGTTGTAGCCATCCCGGAAATAGGAACGAACACGCGATCGCAACTTACGTGATTTACCTATATATATAATGCGATCGCTACTGTCCCGCATGAAATAAACCCCCGGTTCCGGTGGAATTTCGGCTAGACGATTTTCCAGTCGTTCTGGCTCTTTAACTAGTGGTAATATTTGAGTAGATATTGTCACAACGAGAATTAGGTAATCTTTCTCTATTTTAAGAAAAATTATTTTTTCGTGCCGATTTAAAAAAGTATTTATCAAGTAAATGTAAAGTAGCTAGGCTTTTAGTCTGCACATAGAGAAGTATGTAGACACTTCGGCGGCTTCTTGCAGGGTGGCTTGGTTTCCGACCTAGTAGTGTGTCAAGAAATAAATTTTCTGTAGAGACGGCGATTTATCGCGTCTCTCCAACCATCAAAATGGGTTTGACAGACCACTAGTACAGCGCGTAAATCCAGCTACCATCTCAATTAACAAGATTTGGGGCAAAATCCCCTTATAAAGGTGACAACACTACTGATAGTGGTTTATCTCGTTAAATTTAATTAGTTGGTTTGTCATCAAAATCCTGTAGGCACGCATTAGCACAGTGGTATCTTAGCGTAGCCAGGCTTTGCCCAGTCCAATTTCGTGTTTTTTTGAAGTTGTCAGATATAAACTTGGCTTTTTGAATTTGTAATTAGCATTTTAAAATCAACAATTATTTATTATTCCAAAATAATTTATTATAAAAACTATTTTTTCTTCATCTTGCTAGATTTATATTTTTATTATTAAAAGTAATTAAAATTTTTACTATTGCTTATATAAATATTAGGCAAAATTAGACAAATTTTATTCTTAAACAAGATTTTTTAATTTTATTTGAACTGATAATATTAAGCGATTTAACGGATTTAGGAAGTTAAATTTACGAATATAATTATAAATATAGCCATTACATACAATAATTTCAGGAAAAAGTTGAACTATGAATCTGCAAGAGTTTGAAGGCCAATACCGGGAAGATATGGCTGAAACCCTCGATGATCTGCAAACAGCAGTTTTGTTGTTAGCGCAATTACAAGATAGGATTTCAAAAGTTGGCAGTTCTGTGCAACATATTAGTGAGCAAGTTGAAGAGTTCATTACAGACCAAAAAGCTGAATAAAGGTACGCTACGCTCAGTAAAAAAGTTTATTTGTGGCAGCAAGTCAACTCTTCTTCAATCGTAATTATAAGATCCTTGAGTTTTATAGGTTTGACAAAATAGCGGCGTGCGCCCAAACTTAGAGCTAGTTCTTGATCGGCTTTAAAAGCAAAAGCTGAAACCACAATGATAGGTATTTTTGACAAATCAGGTTTTTCCTGGACTTCTTTTAAGAGCGAATAACCGTCAACATCCGGCAATTTTAAGTCTAATAACATTAAATCTGGTTGAAATTTTTCTATAGTCGAGAAAAAAGTAGAGCCTTCTGATAAGCTTTCGACATCGTACCCACAGTAAATTAGATAGTCAGTCAGTAACAATCTATTGAGATAATGGTCTTCAACTAGCAAAATTCGTCTAAGTTTCTGTGACCGCAATGGCTGATCTATATTGAATAATTTTGCTGTCATTGCTACCTATTATCTGATTATATTAAGTAAAAATCAACTATTATTACCGTAAACGATAACGCTACTGCATTTAAACTGTAAAACCAATATAAATTTGACTTATGTAATCTAGCCAAAGATATGAATAAATTAAAAGTAGCTACAATTTAATACTTAAATAATAGTATAATTAAATGAAAAATTAAGGTGGTATTAATTTTTTTTATCATACTTCAAATAAACAGCTACTTTTAAAAATTGAATTGCCTAAGTCTTATGGTAAAACTATTTAAGTAATAAGCTGTTAAGTATACAACTTGCATTATCAGGGCGGGCAGGATGCCCACCCCACAATCATCTTGAAAAAATATTAGTGCAAATTAAAGGCGCAACAGCTTACTATAAGTAACGCTATGTTAAGGCATACCCATTCCACGAAATATCTATTACAAATCCATTGGTAGAGGCATATAGATTTAGACCCTTATAACCAATTAATTTCTTGCAAATATTTTAATAAACAGTATAACCTAGAAGCTTAAATAAGCTTATATAGCGGTTACCGATTCTATGAGAACACCAAAGTCCTTGCTGTCAAATCATTTCAGCAAAGTTTATGTATCTCACTGAACTGCACACCGCTATAACTGGAAGGAAGTATTGATAAAAAAAGGGAGGTGTTAGCTCCCTTACTTATTTGTAGTTTTGAACCCGCAATCTTAAATAGATGCTTTTTTAAACTTGCGTTGGGTAGCAAACACACCAGCAACACCCAACAGACCAAGCATTACGGATGGTTCTGGGACTGCTGCGGGAGGTACACCTTTGATAGTGACTTCATAATTACCACTATGGGATATTCCATCGCTTAGTTCAAGTAAACCAGAGTTGGTAGCTTTAAAGCTATACAAGTAATCAGTTTTGCCGTCATAAGTGTATTTGACAATTTCACTTGCTTGTAATTTAAATACGCTAGACGACAGTCCTAAAAGGGGTGCGGCATTTAAGTGACCTGCTAAACCAATACTAATTAAACCATTAGTATCATCTTGATTGACATAGGAAATATTCGGGTCACTAAAGCGTTGAAATCCCCCATTTGTAAGAAAGCTGTTAAACAAAGTCTGTTGAGTGTAGCCGGACGCAGCGAGTAAAGTACTAATGGTACTATTAGAATTTAGAGCCTGGTTAAACCAGGTGTTAGCTAAGTTATTTAAGCCATACGTCGTAGTTGTTTGGCCGACTCCAAACCAGTCATCAGAAGTGAGGCTGCTTAGAGTCAGGGTTTTCCCACCGATTGTACCTGCCAAGGTGGTGTTTTTGGTAAAATCAAAACCAGCTTGTTCACTACTAGCAGCTAGCTCCACATTTCCAGTGGGACTGGCGGCGTTACCACTCAGAACTTTTTGTACATTTTCACTAGTATTTGCTACTGAGAAGGTATTTTTAGCATTGGAATCATAGACTAAATAATCGCTGGCTGCTGTTCCACCAATAGTGGCGCCGGTGAGGGTTCCAGCCTGTGCTGGTACAGTGGCAAAAGCGCTTACACCAACAGCTATTGAGGCACCAATTAAAAGTTTCTGAAAAGTCATTTTCATTTTTTCAAGTCTCTGTCAATTTGAAAGGTAAGTTTTAAACTACTGCCGTTTCTAAGCTTGGCTGTCTTGACTACAGGCTTCTTGGCAATACAACTCCTTAAAAACGCGACGTGCATTCTTAGGACTTTTTGGTATCTGAGCGTACAAACCAAGTCTAAGAAACGGGGAGACTTTATTGGGTAAAGTTCCTATTGTTATCAATAAAAAGATGACGAATATTTTGATATCATTTTAAGTATAATTATGTAAAACATTAATTTTTGATAGTTCTAAAAATAACAATTAGAATAATTTTAAATTCAGTATAGTACGGTTATTCGTAGGGACGCAAAAATGTGCGCCACTACCTTTAGGGCGCATGTTCTATCGATAAACTTTGCTGCAAAAAATCTTTGGTGTTGAGCTTGAGAAGAAATTCAATAAAGGAACTGGGCAATTCTTTCCACAGCAGTTTCTAACAAAAGTGGCTCATGCACCAAGGCAAAGCGGACATATCCTTCTCCAGATTTGCCAAAGCCAGCACCTGGGGAAGCTGCTACACCAGTTTGTTTGACTAGCTGGGTACAAAATTCGATGGAGTTTTGACTCCAATGTGAGGGCAGTTTTGCCCAGATGTACATTGTGGCCTGGGGAGTAGGAACATTCCAGCCAATGCGGTGTAAAGCAGTAATGAAAGCATCACGGCGCTGCTGGAAGGTAGCAACAGCAGATTTTACGCCAAGTTGAGGGCCAGTTAGAGCTGCGATCGCACCATTCAAAATCCCCCGATACTGATTAAAATCAACGGCGGCTTTTACCTGGCGTAAGGCGTTAATTAACTCGGCATTACCGATGGCGTAGCCAATGCGGAAGCCGCCCATATTGTAGGACTTGGAAAGGGTGAAAAATTCAATAGAGACGCTTTTGTTTGGATCAGCTTGCAGAATTGAAGGGGCTAGGGATTTTGGATTTTGGATTTTGGATTTTGGATTAGGGGAAGAATCTGCCGATTCTCCAGTTTCCTGAAATACCAAATCTACGTAGGGGAAATCATGAACCAGCACAAGATTGTGTTGCTGACAAAAGGCGACAGCCTCTTGGAAGAAAGATAAAGGAGCGATCGCAGCTGTGGGATTGTGAGGATAACTTAGTACCATCATCCGCGACTGAGCCAAGACTGGGGCAGGAATATCAGCAAACACTGGTAAAAAATCGTTTTCTGCCCGTAGTGGCATTGGGTAAATTTGACCACTGGCTAGGTAGACTCCCCCCGCATGGGAGGGATAACCTGGATCGAGCAATAGGGCAAAATCTCCTGGATTGAGTATTGCTAGGGGTAAATGGGCAGTACCTTCTTGAGAACCAATTAGAGGTAGTACCTCAGTTTGAGGATCGACTTTGAGACCAAATTTTTGTTCGTACCAGTTGGCTGCGGCTTCACGAAACCCAAGAGTTCCGTTAAACAACAGATAGCCGTGGGTACTGCGATCGTGGAGAGATTGGGCGATCGCCTCAATGACATGTGCCTGGGCGGGTAAATCAGAAGACCCCAGCGACAAATCAATTACTTGTTGTCCAGCGGCCAAAGCGATCGCCTTGGCTTTGTCCATATCGGCAAATACATTAGATTGCAGGGGTTGTAAACGCTTTGCAAATTGCATGTTAGTCATTTGTCCTTTGTCCTTTGTCATTTGTCATTTATCCTTTGTCCTTTGTCAAATGACCAATAGAACTCTTGGAGAGGCTACGCCCTAAGCGTAGCTATGCCGCAGGCTTTATGACAACGCTCAGTACAAGTGACCAATGACCAATGACCAATGACCAATGACTAATTACTATTTAAGTGGGTATCTAAAAGTTCGAGTAATTTATCTTTGCCGATAACTCCCTCAGTGGATATCAAAACTTCCTGGCCTTGAAATAGTCTGAGGGCAGGTACACCTTCCACTTGGTACTGCTTAACAGTGAGTGGGTTGGGGTCAATTTCCATTTTAACGACTTTGAGGCGATCGCTATATTTGGTAGCAGCTGAGTTAATCAGGGGGGACATCAATTGACAAGGCCCACACCAGGAAGCCCAAAAGTAAACTAATACAGGCTGTTCAGCTTTTAATACTTCTGTTTCAAACTCAGCATCAGTTATGGTGATTACAGCCTTACTCATTGCAGTCTCCATCAGGTGGCGATCAAAGTTGGCACACACAATACTTTATCCCAAAGTAGTCAATAGTTTATAGTCAATAATTCATAGTTATTTTGACTCTTAACTATTGACTAATGACATAAAATCCCACAGCCAACAGGTGTGGGACTAGCTCAAACAAGTTTTCTAACAATTTTACAATTGATCCAATTGCTTGCGTAGAGAATCTAACTCGGCATCAACCACTTCATTAGACTTTGGAGCAGTAGTTTCTTGTTGTGGTGGCAGTTGCGCTTGATTTTGTGGAGTAGCAGGTGGTAACATTTGCGCTTTCAAAGCTGCCAATTCATCATCAACATCACTACCACCTTCCAATTGGGCAAATTGGGTTTCTAAATCTGCACCTGCTAACTCTCCTAGTGCCTGGGCCCGAGATTCTTGCATCAAGACTTTTTCTTCCATGCGCTCGAAAGCAGCCATTGCACTGCTGGTATTCATCCCACGCACCATGCCTTGAAGTTGCTCTTGGGCTTTGGCAGTGGTGATCCGAGCTTTCAGCATTTCCTTCTTGGTTTTAGCTTCAGAAATCTTGCTTTCCAGCTGGATTAAGTTGCGCTTGAGGGTTTCAACTTGAGTGCTTTGGGTATCTAAACTAGCTTTGAGGGCGGCGCTGGTGTCCGTATAAGTCTTTTTGCGCTCTAGAGCTTGTCGTGCTAGGTTCTCGTCACCTTTTTGTAGCGCCAGTTGGGCATTGCGTTGCCACTTATTAATTTCATTTTGGGCATCATTATACTGTTTCTCACTGCGTTTTTGGGAGGCGATCGTCTGGGCTACTCCCTGACGCAGTTGCACCAAGTCTTCCTGCATTTCCAGGATGGCTTGTTCTAGCATTTTTTCGGGGTCTTCGGCTTTGTTAACCAGGTCGTTGAGGTTAGAACTAACTACTCGCTTAATGCGATCGAATAATCCCATAACTTTGTTTTTCCTTGTTTGGTTTACGCTTTTTGCTGGACAGTGAGCTTTTTTATTTTTTAATAGCTACCTATTTCAATGTAATCTTTCCAGTTTGAATCAGTATCTTCTAACAACTCTTAATTGTTAAGATATCTCCAAAGAGGGGTAATTAGCCAAACTTTAACCAAGAGGCAGGGGGCAGGGGAAATAGAAAAGAATTAGGATTCGCTCCCACCTGTTACGTTAGCTTCCCGCTCTTTACGATAACCACGCTTGCTTGAGTGGAGGATTCAGACCCATGTTCTCTCCCTCATTCCACGACAGTTCTTGATAGGGTCTTTTCCCCCTGCCCCCTGCTCCCTTGCCTGTTTTTCAAGAGTCCTGAGTTTTGGGTAACTGCTGTTGGGGAGGCTGTGTCTTCTGGCTCTCCTGGGCAAGGAGATTGTTGTGCTGTGTGTTATCTGCCCCATTTAAGACCTGCACCTTCATTGCTGCCAATTCGGCATCTACATTATTAGTAGATTCCAAGGAAGTAAATTGTGTTTCCAAGTCGTCGCTACTAAGTTGAGCGATAGCTTCTGATTTAGCTTCTATTTGCAAAACTTTTTCTTCCATGCGCTCAAAGGCATTCAGACTGCTGGTGGGAGAAACTCCGCCAAGCATTTCCTGAAGGCGATAAGACGCTTCGGCAGAACGAGCGCGAGCAATATACATATCTTTTTTTGTTTTCGCCTCGGAAATTTTTAACTCTAGCGATCGCATATCCTTTTTTAGCCTAGCGACTATCTCGTTTTGCTGCTCTATCTGGGAAAAGAGGGCTGTAGCGCTTTCTTTATAGGCTTGGCGCTTAGTCAAAGCTTCCCGTGCTAGAGGTTCGCTGCCTTGTTGCAGGGCCAATTGGGCACGGCGATACCATTCTTCTGTTTGAGACTGCGCGGCGGCGGCCTGCCGTTCGGTGCGTTTTTGCGTAGCGATCGCTTGTGCTACACCCTGCCGCAACTGCACCAGATTTTCCTGCATCTCTAGAACAGTTTGCTCCAGAATCTTTTCTGGATCTTCTGCATCACCGATCAAACTATTAAGATTAGCTCGAATCACCCGCAGGATACGCTTGATTAATGCCATGTCGGCTCTCCATTCACGAAACCCAGTAATGAGTGCTGTTAGCGGTAGCGGGGCGTTTAGCCCGTGCTGAGTACTGAATTATTTATAGAGTGCTAAGTGCCTAGTTAAAATTTTTAGTATAATATTTTTTGTCATAGGATAGTTATAGAGTGCTAAATACCTAGTTAAAATTTTGAGTATAATATTTTTTGTTGTAGGGTCGTAAACAAACAATATTTTGTCTCTACCACTCAGAACTCAGCACTCATTGATTCTGCGCTTAGGACTTAGGACTGTTATCTCATGGTATCGTAAATTTTTGCAACTTATGGTTGCTGAACCCGTGCCGTGATTCCCTTTGCCTGTAATAATTTCAGATGTTGTTGTACTTGCTCTTTAGTCTTAAAAGCACCCAAATAAACTAATTCTTTGTTGGATGATAAATAAGCATCGGGAATTACTTGCCGTGCTGATGCTAAAGCTCCATCTTTATTATCTATCACTACATGATAGAACCCATCTGTTGCTGGTTTGATTTCAGCATCCAGCTTTGGTAAGGTTGCGATTGGCTTGGATGAGGTTTTTGCCGTCGAAGTGGGAGGCAAATTCAGGGGAGGCAACGGCTGTACTGTCGGTACTGGTGCTAAAGCGCTCGGATTTGTCGTTTTTAGCGCTGTGTTGGGGTCACGCAATGGCGATTGAGGATTTGCGGGGTTTTGGGGAACGACTGGATTAGGTACTACTGCTAAAGTTGGTTGGACTTTGGGTTTTAAGCCAACTACATCATTGGGGTCTCTCACCTCAGGAAACTCTTGGGCAGCTAGATTGGGATACTTGGGTATAGATGTGCTTGGTGGTTGGATCTGAGGTTGGACATTACTCCCAACTTCCTGAGTATTTTCTGGTGCAGGAGACGAGTTCCCGTTAAACAACTTGCCTAAATTCCATTCTGGCAAGCTTTTAGGATTGAACACTACATAACCCAAGGTAAGACTCGCTAACAATAGCAGCAACATCGAGCCAATACCCATAGGTGATAGCAGACTATCGCTAGAATTGTTTGGTTTTTTGGTTTCTAGTTGTTCTTCTGTCAGACTTCGCAGCAGTGCTTCACTAGATTCCAAATAGTCATCTGGGTGCTTAGGAGTGTCATCTGGCTCCAAGAGATTTTGGCTCTTAGTATCTTTAATTATTACTGGCACGATGCTGCTACTAAAGTTGGGCGGTGGCGGGGGAAGTTGAGTTTGTGTTTTAGCATAATCAGAGATGGAGGGCACATTAAAATTATTTAGTTCCTCAGTTTTTGCCGTAGCTGACGCTGGGTTCTTTTGAGGATTCACAGCTAGAGAAGATGTCGTTGGTACGTCAATTTTTGCCGTAGCTGGCGCTGAAGTTCCCTGAAGATTCACGGGTACAGATGTAGGTGACACGTTAGGTTTAATTACCGTGACTGATGACTGAGTTGTGCCCGATGTTGTAGGGATGGCAGTTAACGGCTGAGATTGACTGCTCATGTAAGTTGCAACACGAGGCTGCTTTGATGCCACCAAACCAGTTCGCGTGCGTCGGTATCGAGCTAACTCTTGATCTAGCGGCACTTCTAAACTCGCTAGCGCTGCTGCTAGTGCTGGTTTCAACCCAGGTGTTTTAGACGATTGAGTACCGGAATCATTCAGGGGGTTTTGAGTCATGGCCTCTGTGCCTCAAATGTAGATTGCTGGAATTAACTTTAGATATATTTGTGACAATAGTAGCGAAAATTATCTAAATAGATAGATTGGCAATGAAATTGAAAAGAGGCAAAGGGGCAGGGTAGAGGGGGAAGAGGGGAAAACTCTTCTCCCTTGCTCCCTGCTCCCCATTCCCCACTCTCCACTCCCCACTTCCCCACTTTTAACGATGTCGTTGAAATCAATTAATGATATTTTGGACGTTCTGGAAAAGCAGGCTAAATGGCAAGAGCAGCCATTTCAACGCTTGCTCAAGTTTTGGCCAGAAATTGTTGGCCCGGTGGTTGCCGCAAATACTCGACCATTGTCGATTCAGCGCGATGTTTTGTCGGTAGCAACTTCTAGTGCTGCTTGGGCGCAAAACCTGACTTTTGGCCGCTCGTCTCTGCTTTTAAAATTAAATAAAAACCTGCCAACACCTTTGGTTGATATTCGCTTCTCTACTGCTAACTGGCAGAATCCATCGGTGGAGAGAAAACAGCAACAAACGGTTTCGCCCCATGAGCATCCCAGTTATCTTGGTGATGAGATTAGCCGCCCTGATGTTAAACCCACCAAGGATGTAAATGCTGCTTTTGGGCATTGGACGAAGATCATGCGATCGCGATCGCATGGCTTACCTCTTTGTCCCCAGTGTCAATCTCCCACCCCACCCGGCGAACTCCAGCGCTGGGAAGTCTGTTCTGTCTGTGCTGCTAAACAGTTTTAAATTGAAAGTAAAATAGTTTAGCGATTATTCTCCGATCAGAATTTATCCTCAAGTAACTTCCTGCTTCACATAAATATAGTGTTAATTCTTTAGAAAAAATATTTTTTACTGCTAAAATATGCCTAATGTGGTAAGTAAAGCAGACTATTTATCTGAAAATATATGCCTTTAGCTATCCTTAAGGAGGAAGTTAAAAGGCTAGATAAATCAAAAGTTTCGGTTTTAGTCTTGATCCCTAATAAGTTTTAGCTAAAAACCATAGGCAACCACTCTAGGCATTATTGAAAAATATAACAAGAATATAAAAATATCCTAAAGTTTATTTTTTCGTTGGGATCGCTGAAACCTATAGAAAATAATGACTTTTTGGCTTTTATCAGTCTTTATATATAGAAGCAAAATATAAAGATGAAATTCAGCCGGAAACGGCACTAAAGATGAATCCAAATGAAACCCATTAAATTTTTAGCATCTGCCTGTAAATATTGCCGTCATTACCAGCCAGAGGGTCGCCGTGGCGGAACTTGTCAGCAATTGGGAGCACCAGTTCAAGCAACTTGGAAGGCTTGCTCTTTGGCGCTTCCACCTTTTGCACCTTCTTGGGAAACCTTGGAAGATGCTTGGAGTTTGCCAGATGTAGCCCCAGTTTTAACATCAACTCATTCCTTAGTCTCAGATTTAGACAATGCTGTTGCCCCTGTAGAGGAAATAGCTGCCTCTATATCTGAACAGCTAAAGACTAAAGCAGTCGTTATTTAGTCATCCATTATTACTGAACTAATTTTGTAGTTTGCTTAAGATAAGATTTTTTTTTAAGATTTTTAGTGCTGTAAACGTAGATATCTATAAAAATCGCACCTTGGTAGAGGGTGCGATTTTTGCAGTTTTAAGGTAACCAAGGAAAAGAGCGAAAATCGGGGGGACGCTTTTCGAGAAACGCTTGTTTGCCCTCAGACCCTTCTTCTGTCATGTAGTAAAGTAGGGTGGCATTACCAGCAAGTTCTTGTAAACCAGCTTGTCCATCACAATCAGCGTTGAACGCAGCTTTGAGACACCGAATTGCGATCGGACTTTTTTCTAAAATCTCCTGTGCCCATTGAATACCTTCTGCTTCTAGTTGTTCGACTGGGACAACACAATTAATTAAGCCCATTTCTAGGGCTTGTTGTGCATCATATTGGCGGCAGAGAAACCAAATTTCTCTAGCTTTTTTTTGCCCCACAACGCGGGCGAGATAGCTGGCTCCAAAACCACCGTCGAAACTGCCGACTTTCGGGCCAGTCTGTCCGAAAATGGCGTTATCGGCGGCAATGGTAAGGTCGCAAATCAAGTGTAGGACATGTCCACCACCGATCGCATATCCAGCTACTAAAGCAATCACCACTTTCGGCATGGAACGAATCAGGCGTTGTAAGTCCAGCACATTCAAGCGAGGGATGCCAGTATCATCCACATAACCCGCATGTCCCCGCACACTTTGATCGCCACCTGAACAGAAGGCATATTTTCCATCAGTATGTGGGCCATAGCCAGTAAATAGGACGACACCAATAGTAGTATCTTCACGGGCATTAGAGAAAGCGTCGTACAATTCAAAGACTGTTTCAGGACGGAAAGCATTGCGTTTATGGGGACGGTTGATGGTGATTTTTGCAATGCCATCAGTTTTTTGATACAGAATATCTTCGTAGGTTTTGGCAGTTTGCCAGTTAATTTGCATTGGTATAGAGTGCGCTGTTGTGCTTGAGAATTTTATCGCGGACTTAGGGACATGCGATACCTGCGGTTGGCTACGCCTACGCTAAAATTCGTGTCTCAAGCCTTTACAATCTGGTAATTGTCTGGGTGTGGAGGAATCAAAATGCGACGTGACACCATTTTCTACAAATTATTTAAGCAATTTCCGGGTTTGCTATTTGAATTAGTAGATGAACCACCTCTAGAAGCAGAAAACTACCAGTTTGAATCAGTTGAAGTGAAAGAAACCGCGTTTCGGATTGATGGAGTATTTTTACCTCCGGCTGATGCAGTTTCTAAAACCGTCTTTTTTGCTGAAGTCCAGTTTCAGAAGGACGAAGACTTATATCACCGCTTCTTCAGCGAATTGTTTTTGTTTCTCTACCGCAACTCTATTCGTTACGATGACTGGTTTGGGGTCATAATTTTTGCTTCTCGCAGCCTGGAACCTTCTTCCTCTTCGATTCACCGCGCTTTGTTGGAAAGTGGTCAAGTCAGGCGGGTTTATCTGGATGAGTTGGGGGATTTGCGACAACAACCTTTGGGATTGGGTTTGATGTTGCTGACAAATGTTACTTCTGAAACTGAAGCAGTGGAAGGGGCGCGGTTTTTGCTGGAGCAAGCACGGCAACAGTCGGAGCAAGCGATAATTGATTTAGTGACGACGATTATTGTCTACAAGTTTTCTAAGCTTAGTCGAGAGGAGATTAGAACGATGTTGGGACTGAATTTGGAAGAACCACGGGCGATTCTGGAAGCGAAGGAAGAAGGACGAGAGGAAGGAAAGATCGAAGGAAAGGTTGAAGGGCGAGAGGAAGGAAAGGTTGAAGGAGAAAGAGCGATCGTTTTACGACTATTAAATCGGCGTGTGGGTAACATTCCTGATACGCTTCTGTCTCAGATTCAAGAGTTATCGGTGGAACAGTTGGAAGCTTTAGGTGATGCTTTGTTGGATTTTTCTTCTCTTGCTGATTTGGAAGGGTGGTTACAAGATCAACCAAGAGGGTAAATCTCACGCAAAGGAGAAGGGCGATCACACTACAAATAAAGTTTCTCGTAGTGAAGAAGCATTTGCAGACACGCGGGTATATCAGGAGCGGTGGAAGAAAAAGTGCGATCACTCGTCCTGGGATTGTTAAAACGACTATTTGGTGAAATTGCTGAGGAACGTTGCAAGCGTTAGCTTTGGCGTTGTTGGAATTGAGATTGCGATCGCTGATTTGGAGGGGTGCTTATAAGGTCAACCAAGAGGGTAAATTTAACGCAGAGTTAAAGAGGTGTAAAGAAGAACGCAAGAGTAAGATTTGTGGGATCAAAGTTAAATTGCTTACCACAAGATTTTTAAGTGTTAACACTGCTTACATCTGTTGCTTAGTGGCATATATTGCTCCTGTTTACAGCTACTGTAATGATACGCCAGCTATTGATCTAAAGGACTTGGTAATTCTTGAAGAATCTCTGTTAAATCAGCATTTTTAAGAAAGAAATAAAAAGTCGAGTCTACTATTTGAAGATATTTTGTATTACGATCATAATCAATAATTGGTGGGGATATAGTTTTATGATTTTGGAGCTTGGCAAGGCTATAAAGTAAATTACTCATGTCGGAAGCTCGAACATCATTTGCTCTATGATGTATATCTTGAATTTTAGCTTGTAAAACTGAACGCTTCATTCCATTAGCTAAACCTTCATATCCTGACTCTAAAATAACTTTGATTAGATAATAAGGAAGGAAAAGAGGAAGTAATCCTTGTTGAGACGATGTAGAAGAATTAGAATTGCCTGATGCAATTGCCTCAAGCGCTCTCTGATGTCGTACTAAATAATCTTCTGCTTTTTTAGTGATAGCATTATGAAGATGAGGATTGCGAGATATGTGAGTTAAAACTTTTTGTTTTTCTAAAATTCCTGCACTAATACAGATTTCTTTTAAAATTTCTTGAAGGACTCCTATACTTTTAAAAGAAACATCATGACATTCATTTAATAATTCTTGGGGAAAAATAATTGAAAGTTGTTCTGCTCCTTTTTGTGCTACTTTGATAAAGTCTTCTTCTAGCCAAGGTTCAACCGGAATTTCTTCAATTCTGTCCAGTAAGTCTCCATTAAATTGAACCATCTTATTTTTCTCTCTCCACACACCTAAAATTATAAAGCGAATGCCCATTTCTTGAAATGATCTTAGGTCATAAGCAAATTCCTTTTGAATATCATCATCAAGATAATGAAAATTTTCAAGAATAATAATTTGACGAAATTTTACCTTTTTCAATATCTCTGAGATATCTTGAGGAAGAGAAAGATTAAAAGGAACTTCTTCATATTCATAATCTTTACTAACATTAGATTTTAGCTCGTTTTTTCCTTCAATTTCGGTACTTCCGACAAAAGGTAACATGGCTTTAAATTTACCAACTACTCCTAAAGTTGCTTCTCTTGCTGTAGATTCACTATAATTGTTTTGAATAGTTACACCTGCTTGTCTAAGAATACTTGAGTAAATATCTAATATTTTACTTTTAGGACTAAGACTAACAACTACATTTTTGTCATACCTAACATATTTAGAAACTAATGCCGTTTTGCCCTGCTTTGAAGAGCCATAAACAATAATTTCTTTTTCAGACTTCAGTGCTTCAATGAAGCTTTTATCAACTGTGTCTCTTTCTACATATGAGAGAACTGCCTTGCTACTCACTCCAAAAATCTCTTCTAGTTTGGTGTTCATTAAATTAACTACTTACTTCAGTTTTATGTACTAGACGCATCTATAAATGAGCATCAACCCCTTGAATTCTAACTGGAGTTTAGACTAAACTGGAGTTTAGACTAGGCAACAAGAAAAGACTCAGCAATGCTGAGTTGAAAAGAAACAGACTTCAGAGATGAAAATCT
>NZ_JBALBZ010000035.1:0-27279 GCF_036919495.1 Nostoc sp. | reverse complement strand
AAAGGGCAGTTGCAAAAATCCAGTAATGGAAAGAAACAGAAACCTAATTCGTGAGTATTAGGAATCCCTGCCGTAAACGGCAGGGAGGATGTCAACAATTTCTCTGGCTCTACAGGTTTAGATATGTGCTCTTGGAACCCAGCCGTAAGTGCGTGGTACTGATTAATTTCTCCAGCATAAGCTGAGATGCCACCTGGAAGGGAGTTAGCGATTCAGAAAAAGCAGCCGCCGTCACACACTGAAGCCGGGTAATGTGCTCGGCAGACTGCTGTGCTTCCCGGTAGAGGCGGGCATTATAGCGATCGCGGCTCGATGGGCAATATCTTCTGCTAACGCCATGTCTGCTTCATCATAACGGCGATCGGATTCAGCCGTGATAAAAGAAATTAGGCCTTTTTTAACGTGAGTCTTTTACCCCCTGTATGGAACGGAAAACTACCTTTAAAGAATCACGGGGTCGGGGCGTGGGTATCATTACTAAATCTAAATCTTGCCCTGGTACAAGTTCCCATTCATAACCACGCAATAGCAAAGCAGCAAATATTTTCATCTCTAATTTAGCAAATTCTTTACCTAAGCATTCTCTGATTCCACCTCCAAAAGGAACGTAACCAAAAGGTTTAGATTGATCCTCAGCCCTATCTATACCAAACCTTTGCGGCTCAAAACTCTCTGGATTTTTATATATACTCTGATCCCGATGGGTTTTACCTATCTGATACAATATAGACCAACCTTGGGGAATACGATACCCATTAAACTCACAAGTTTGGATAACCGAACGAAAACCACCACCAACTGGAGGAGTAATTCGCAAAACTTCCTTGAGTATTTGATCTAGGTAAGTCATTTGTTTCAGATGTTCAGATTTTAGTTCACCTGCACAATTTATTTGTTGCTGTTCTCTTTTAGCAGCTGCTAAAGTTTCTGGATTTTGCGCTAACAGTAAACATAGAGAAGATAGCGCAGAAGTTAAGGTTTCATGCCCAGCAAATAGTAAAGTTAGAATTTGGTCTTTTAATTCTTCTATACTTAAACTGTTACCATCTTCATCTCTGGAATCTAGTAATAAGCCTAAAGCGTCTTGATGATTATTTCCTTGTTGTTGACGCTGTAAAATAATCTCTTCAATTTTTGCTAATAACTTTTCTCGGCATTTTAATGCTTTACTAAATTTCGTCCAAGGTAACCGAATAGGAAGAGTAAATAATCCGGCACACCATTCTTCAAATACTTCAGTAAAATGGGTATCATTAGTAGCATCTGTTCCTACTAATAATTTACAAGCGATATCAAAAGTATATTGTCTAAGCTCAGGATACCAAGTGAATTGATTCAATTTTTCCCATTTTTTGAAGTAGCGATCGCTAATTTCTGACATTGCTGGTAGATAACTTGCCAAAGCTCTCGGTTGAAATGCTTGTAATAATAATTTGCGTCTTTTTTGATGGATGCTCCCTGTTTGCATTGATAAAGAAGCAGGACCGAGTAATGTTGCAACGCTCTCTGGCCATTTAATTACAAAATTCTGGTTTTCGTGGCTAAATAAATAACGATTAGCTTCTGCTCCCACCATCATAATAGTTGGTGAGCCAAATAGATTAGTTTTAAAAATGTTGCCGTACTTCTGTTGTCGTTTGGTAGCAAAATCAGGGTCACGCAAAAAGCTAATTGTCTCTCCAATCAACGGTAAGCCTAGGCTTCCGGGAGGTAAAGGGAGTTGATTTTGAGTCAGAATATCTTGGTTTTGTGATTGTTTTTGTTGGATTTTCATAGGTTCAACCATCCAGTCTTGGCATCTACAACAAGATTTGTCTGTATTCTTGCTAGATACTAGCTTAAAACTATCTGAACAGGTTGGGCTTTGCACCCAAAAATTGAAGCGATCGCCAATTAAAAAAGAGAGGGAAGAATATACACCTCTCCTTCATCCCATCAGAAACCCAAAGCTCAGTCTACTGATCAGGAATCCCAAACACAGTTTACTGGGGAGCAGCGCCAAAGAAGACGATTTCCTCAACATTCAAGACATTAAGGGTGAAATCATCACGTTTAATGGTGTAATTGTTGGAGCTTGGCAATTAGTTAGCTGTTCCCAGAAATGAGCAGCAGTTTGGGAAAGTCCTGCTAAGGATTGTTGAGCGAGTGCTAAATTCATGACTACCATTCCTCACAAGCGTGTTAGTATTCATATTCAGCTTCAATCTGTTCTAAGATAGCTATAGTGCCTGAATCTAAATTACTATTGAAAGATAAATTGGAAGTGACCTTTTGTGTAGGTTGAGGATTTGAAATGGGAGGAGTAACCAATTGCGCTTTAACTTTCGTGAAAATTGTTGTTAATTGTTGCATTACTTTGGTTGTTTAACACCATCAATATTGGCGCGATAGCGCATCTATCTGTGTTGGTATTCTCCCAGATTTTTAGAAATTAACTTAATTTCATTTTTTCGTTTTTTTGTCAATGTCAAGCGTTAAAACTACAAATAAATATGAAGCTCATCAAAAAATCGGAAAAGCTAGTCCAAGAAACAAAAATCATCGAAGAAACACAAGAACAGAATTTTCAAATTGACATTATTAATATACAAGAACCAATCGTTGAAGAACAGTCAGAAATAGGTGTAAGCAATAAGGAACCTAACTATATTCCAGCGCGTGATAATCCTATAGTCCTTTCTGTTGGTAAGACGGGATGGCAAGTTTCTGATATTTGGAAGGATATTAGATTAGATAATTTCTAGTTATTATCTTGATTTTGTTCTTTTTGATTGCTAAAAGTTTAACAAATGTGTGGTTATGTTTACTGGGTACTATCCAATTATTCTTTAATCCACCACTAGTAAGACGTTTATACACTAAAGATTCTACAAGTCGGGAGCATCTGAAAGCTTCCTTTCAAGGATGCGTTCAATTACCAAATGGAAATGGTACAGCCAAGCAAGGTGTCAGTGAAAAGCAATTTTTTCGCTATTTACTGTGTACGTTTCTAGAGAATCTTATCTGTCAACTGGTGGAATTTGAAATTCCTGAATACGTTTGTCTGAAATGGTATGATGTTCTCAAGTATGGTAAGCATTAATTAAGCTGTCAAACGTCTCAACACTAATATCCCTATGCCGATGAGGATTACCTGCACTAGCTAGTAACATAAGTCGGACAACATAATTACGTTCAGTATTACTAACCACCCAATCTAAAGGATCTGAGTATTTTTTCGGTTCTCACTTTTGCCAGCATTTATTTGCTCCAATCTCTAGAATAGATGTTGAGTTGTAGCGGCGAATAAACTCACGTAGATCAGAAAAACTTTTGAAATCCATTTGTAGTGAAAGAGCAGCAAGTTAAAATGTAACTTAGAAAAATCCGAATTATATCACATCCCTCTTAATAAAACATTAGAGATTTCGATAAATTAATTATGCGTTGCACGAAATCTTTTAAAGGCACAATTAATGAATTGTGCCTACATAATTTTCACTCTTATGTCTATTAAAAAAGTAACAATTTTACTCACCAGTACCAAGGTTTTTTTGCTGTTGATAACGCAGTTTAAACTGCTGCTGCTGTATTTTATGATCCACAATAGGTTCAGGATAGCCAACAGCATGACGTTCCAAAGATGGAATTTTTCCAGTAACTAAATATTCTGTATCTACAGACCTTAATTCTGACACCCATTGCCGAATATATTCCCCCTCTGGATCAAATTTTTGTGTTTGACTGGCTGGGTTAAAAATCCGCACAGGTTTAGGGTCCATACCGCTAGAAGCACTCCATTGCCAACCGCCATTATTAGCAGATAAATCACCATCAATCAGGTGCTGCATAAAGTATTTTTCTCCCAATTGGGGATTAATTAGCAAGTCTTTAGTAAGAAAACTAGCAACAATCATTCGGCAACGGTTATGCATCCAGCCACTTTCATTCATCTGGCGCATTGCTGCATCTACAATAGGATAGCCAGTTCTTCCTTCGCACCAAGCTTGGAAATGTTCTTCGTTAGTTTGCCAAGGAAAGTTTTTAAAGGTATCGCGGAAAGCACCATCAGCTAATTCGGGGAAGTTATACATTGCATGTTGATAAAACTCCCGCCAAGCTAATTCTTGTTGCCATGTACGAATATTAACTGCTGTTTCTTCACTGCGGCTATTTTCTAGTGCTTCTATGGTGGCTTGCCAAACGGTGCGAATGCCAATTACGCCAAATTTTAAAGCTGCACTCAGTTGCGATGTTCCATCTACTGCGGGAAAATTTCGTTGTTCTTGGTATTCAGTAATCGCTTTAGCAGTAAATTCCTCTAGCCGTTCTTGCGCCGCCGTCTCTCCCGGTGAAATAATCAATTCTCCATCCCAAATAAATCCTAAATCTTTCGCTGAAGGTAGCGTTAAGGCTCCTGCAAGTTTAGCAATTTCCTGTTCAGCTTCTGTTAAACCCTCAACATTTTGCAGAGTTTCTACTGGGTTCGCTTTCGGTTTGGTAATCCAATTTTTCCAGAAGGGGGTGTAAACTGTGTAAGGTTGATTGCTACCGGTGCGTAATTGCTCTGGGGAATTGAGGATTTGATCCCAGTTTTGGTTAAGAAACTGAATGCCTTTTTCTTTGAGAGCATTTATAACGGTGCGATCGCGTTCTTGCGAATAAGGTTCTACATCCCAATTCCAAAAAACAGCTTTGGCATTTATTGCTTCTGCTAAAGCTGGTATCGCTTGTACAGGATTGGCGTGGAGTATTAATAACTGGCTACCAACTTGAGCATATCGCTCTTGGAGTTTCTGCAAACAGCCAATCATATAAGTTACTTTCACAGGAGCAACATCATCCCGTTCCAGAATATTCGGATCAAGGCAAAACACGCCCACCACTTTCGGACTCTGTTGTTTTGCCGTAGCCAGTCCCGTATTGTCAGAAATGCGTAAATCGCGCCGATGCCAAAACAGAATTAAGTCAGACATTCTATACTACATATAGTTCACCCGTACTAGCTTAAATGCTAGTGGTACCAATGAACATCATTCTGGCGATAAATTTCTTTTGTGAACGGCTATTGAGCATTGTCCATTCTGCGGTTTGTCAATCATGATAGTGGTTTATTATCCTCATCCTGCGGCTGAACCTTTCTAGCTGTTGGTAACTTAGTAGAATACACCTGTGCTTAAGACAAGGCTAGCTCTACGCCAAATTCCACAGCAAATCAATTCCATTCCCAACATATTTTGAATCATCCTGGTGTTCCTTAATCTTTAAGTTGGTATAAAATAGCGATATCACTTAATATTAAGTAACAAATTGTTTTGTCACTACAAAAAATAAATATTTATGTAGTTAGATGTATGAGCTTAGTCAATTAATTCTCTATGAAAATAGAGAAAATCCGTCAATAAAAAAATATTTTTATTAAAACAACACATTGAATTGATACTTGGTAGAATCATACCAAGAATAACCAAAACTGATAACATTATGCCAAGAAAAGAACAAGGATGGGTCACGTTTCAAACCTCAGAGGACGAGCGAAAAATTCTGGAGGAGTTCTGCGAACAGTCTCAACGCACCAAGACTGAGATTCTGCGGGAACTCGTGCGTAGCCTGAATCAGAACTCATCAGCACCAATATCGTCCTCAATTCAGCAGGAAAAACAGGAAGATATTTATACTCAAAAGCCTGATATAGAAAGTACTATTCAAAAGAAATCACTAAAAGTTAGCTCTCGCAATATTCTTAAAGGTGTCGTTAAACGAGTTGTCTATGGAGCAGTTAATAGTGAGGTGACTCTAGAGATTATTCATAAAGTAGAATTAACCTCGATTATCACTAGAGCTTCCGCAGAAGAGTTGGAACTATCTGAGGGAAAGGAAGCTTATGCAGTCATTAAATCTAACGATATTGTCATTGCTAGAGAATAGAAAGACGTTGATTTTAAGCGTTGGATATTAAAAAGATGAATTATAACCACTAACATCTTTGCTCTGGGAAACCTGCAAGATAAATTAAGTATATATGATTGATGCGAAATCTACGACGGGCTACGTCTACGCACATCCCGCTGCTTAAGGATTAACTAGGATCATTTTTGTTTGCCTTGCTGGTATACAAGACTTTACAAAAAGATTTGTAATTGAATTTTGCGACGCCGAATAGCCCGTCGTAGACATCGCTTATGTAATAACTGTTTTCATATACAATGAAACAGATGGTAGTAGCAGCAATTCCAAATACTGCTCGGTTAAGCCTCTTTTGGGCATTATAGACAACGATATTTCAAGGGTTTCAGCCTACTTTCTTTCCTTAACCGAGCAGTATTGCGACCACACCTCAAATTCGGAATATTCTTTTTCTCAACTTCCGGGTATAGACGATGAAGTTCAAAAATTAGGTATTAGCCCAGAAAATCTACAAATAATTGTTAAGCAAAATAGTGAGCCTTTTTCCTCGCAAGCTGATAATTGCTTTCGTAATATAATCGATAAAACACTTAATAGTGTTCCTGATTATTATCAACCTCTATTTTACAATTATTTTCTAGAAGTTCCTTTTATTAAATTGAATAATGAAAGATTCTGTTTGCCAGAATCTATATCTTTTACGGAATCTTGTTGGAATCAGATTAGAGGTCTTGTTTCCGAGGATAGTACTAGGAAAAGGTTAGAAGGATTATTGAGTCGTTCATTTGAGGATTATCTTGAAAATACACTTCTTCCCTTTATTATTCCTAATTCTTTTCAAAGAATTACCGAAGTCAAAAATTCTACCTCTAGCAAAGATAAGCGTGCTGATTTTCTCATTGAAACTTCAAGCTCATATATCGTATTACGTCTTGATAGGTAAACGAGAAATTGTCCATAAGATGAGCAAGAAGATTAAGTAAATTACGCCAACTAGCCCAAACTCAATCAGAGGAATATAGGTTACTTCGTAAATTCTGCCCAAGCCGCGTTCAGTCAGTCCATAAACGGTCATTACACTGACTAAAAAGACTCCGTAGATAGTACGTTTAGTCAAGATACTTACAGGTAGACCGTGGAGTTGAGTAAGTACTAAAATACCAAGAAAACCAAAGAGAAATGTTGGCCACTTGCTTTGCCCTAACATCAAAGATACAACAACACTATGTAAAAGCACCGTAATTTCCAAAGTGAATGTCCACCAACGATTTACATGGGTGCGGTTAAATATCAACGACGATTGGAGCAAAAGCAAGAACATATAGAAAAAACCAATCAAGTGCTCCAAAGTCGCTTCCATTGGATGATACCAGAAGGTATAGATAGCGGCGAAGGAGAAAAAGTAGCCGTGGTACAGCTTGATAATTTGCAAAAACTGTTGATGGAATGGAACAGAATTGCCAAAAAACAAACCGCGTCGAGGCGTTTCCAAAATCAGTACGAAGACTAGTAGGAGGACAACCGCACCCTGAGAAGCCCAAATTGAAGTATCTTGAGCTAGAGCATCGTACCAAATATATGTTTGGAGAAAGTGTAAAGCGATGAATGCACCATTAATAGCAAGCATGAGGTAGTTAATCGGGTGCAACGCTGATTTGTATTTCAACTGCGATCGCTGCGCCCACAAGATACACCCCCAGATGCTAAACTGATGCCCAAGGTACATACCCCAAGCCGTCGCTCGACTCCAAAAGGTTGGTTGGGGAAGCTTCCAGTAGTACCAGTTTAATCCTTGGTCAGGAAGTTTGGTGATGCTTGCAGGAATGCTCCCACCTACCCAAATTGCGTAGGTGAGGAGGATGCTTACAAAGATGCCTAAAAATAATACTCGACGACCTGTCATATTAATTCGTAATTCGTAATTATAAAAAAAGGGGGTTAGGAGGGATCTAAAAGTACCTAAAGTTACACTGAAACACTTTTTAAACAACCTCTAATACCTATAGAAATCGGATTTTATTTTTGAAATTATCTACGTGGGCGGAGAGTAGGGAGTAGGGAATAAGGAATTAGGCTTTTTGATCTGTACCAAGCTTTTTCATAAATCAAATATTAGTCCTATAGATTGTTAGGCGATACGTTCTGTGTTTGGTTCAGATGCACTTTTCGTTACTCGCAAACTAAGAGTCAAAGCTACTAGCATTACTAAAAATCCACTCAAAAAAGGAGCAGAACTTCCAAATTTCATAAAACTCAGCCCTGCCCAGGTTGGGCCGCCAATCCGTGCCAACGCAGAGCAAGAACTAGCAATACCTAATATTTGTCCTTGTTCTTCTGGGGCTGTCATTTGGGAAATCAGGCTGTTTAATATTGGTTGACTGACACTAATTCCCCATGCCACAAGTGTAGTGGCAACCAACAATAAAATTAAGCTTTGTGAGAATCCAATTAGCAGTAATCCTAAACCTAACCCTAATATCCCCAAGATAAGTAACTTTATTTCACCGAAGTATTTTTTGAGGAATCCGATCAGTCCTCCTTGAATGATTGTGCTGACAATCCCCATGAAGGCAAAAAGATAACTTGTTTGTTGAGGACCCCAGTTTAATTGCTGCTTTGACCATAAAGCCAATGTAGAGTCCATAGACGCAACAGCAAAGGTAACAAAAAAGTAGATGCCAGCAAGGATACAGAACTGGGGACGCTGTGACAACTGTAGCCAGTTCAGCCGTCGCTGACGGTAGCGATTAGCTTGGATTTTGGCTTTAGTCTCAGAATTTAGAGATTCTGGAAGTAATATCAAAGCACAAAGCAATGCTAATAAAGATAATCCGGCTGCGAACAACGATGGTAGATGAAAGTTAGCGTTGTCTCGATCTGACCCGATTAGAAGACCTCCAATTGCTGGGCCGAGAATGAAACCAAGACCAAAAGCTGCTCCGATTATGCCCATGCCACGAGATCGATTAGCTGGCGTGGTAACATCTGCTATGTACGCCTGAGCAGTAGCAATATTCCCTGCCATAATCCCGGCAAGACTACGAGCGATAAACAAAATCCATAATGAGTTGGCAAAGCCTAACCCAGTGTATGCAATTACAGAACCTAATAAAGTAAGTAACAAAATCGGACGACGACCGTAGCGATCGCTAAATTTACCCCATAATGGTGCAAATAAGAACTGCATTAAAGAATAAATAGCTACAAGTAGTGTCGCTTCATCAGGTTTTGCGCCGAATTGTTCAGCATACAAAGGCAGTATCGGCAGGATAATTCCGAAGCCGAGCAAGTCTATAAATACAGTCAAAAATAAGACGAATATAGCCCTGCTATTATTTTTATTCTCCATAGTAAAATTCATTTTTATAAAAAATATGTCTAACTTTGATTAATTTTATAGACATTCGAGAAGGCTTGATTATAAAACAATACAGTTCAGTTAAGCATTTATTTCTTCTCTAAGTGCCCTCTACACCTCTGTGGTTTGTTAAAAAACTTGACTTTGCCAAAAGGTTTTAGCCTTAACTGAACCGTATTGGATTATAAAAACCTATTGAACGCAATCAGTAATCATCTCAAACAATATGATTGAATTTGAGTGTGGTTGAGCAAAATAGCATGAAACAAACCCACTAGAAAAATTAAGCCAATAATACTACTAATAAAAGCAACTATAATCTCGTGCTTCCGTATAGCTTTTTGTATCTTAGCGTCTATGATGTATTCTAATTCTTTGTATGACATTTACTTTAATTTTGCTAGAAATAAGAATTATGTGAACTTTACGCCTGAATGAAGTTTAAGTATTTCCAAAAAATTAAGCTTATTCAATGAGAAATTATTTCGACGCTTCCACAGCATCGAAATAATTTCTTATTGATAATAATACTCGCCTTCGGCGAGAAACAAGCTACGTAATTGTTAACTACAATCACTGTTAGGCGATTTCCGGAAATAAATTATCTAATATCCCGATTAAATTAGTTCTCATTCTCTATTGACAATACGGTTCAGATAAGCACTCTTCACCTAAGAGTGTGATCTGAGAAAAGGGGTGCATGTTTAAAGTTACCCTTTTCCCTTAAGCAAACTGTATTCTACTGGAAAAAGGGCTGTTTTAACTGATCTGGTAATTTCTTATTCAGAAATGTTTTGGCTGAGGATTCATCACTGATAACGACGCGAGAAAGCGAGTTTGCATAGCCCTATAAGGATCTTGCTAGCTAGAACCTCTTGTAGATAGCATTTTCCAGACCACTCAATCAAAGATTTTGGTAGGGGCTGCTATACCCTTTTCAATTAAAAATTACCTAACTTGCTTATCACTGGAGGCGAGTATTACGAATTAGGAATTATTTAACCAATGGCGTTGGCGTAGTTTTAAAACAACACCTGAAATACCAAAAACTAATATTGCTAAGGTCAAATTTGGTTCAGGAGCTGCAACAATACTTACCTGATTAATAGCCAAGGCGTATTGTGGAGCAGAACTGCTAAAAACGAGTCGTGAGATGTTGGCAGTGTCACTACGAACCCCCAAGAATACTGCCGAGTTATCTAATGCTAGCGACGAAGTACTGGGAACTGAGAAACTACCCAACAAGTTATTGCTGCTATCAAAAGCGTTGATAAAAGTTTCAACTTCTAAATTACTAATATCTACAGCTATCTGAGTACCAGCGCCATAAACTGGCTGGGCAAAACTAATGCTCAAAGGTTCTCCGTTGCCCTGAGTCCGAGGATCGGAAGAACCAGGAGGAAGAGGTTGAAAACCTGCTGGGTTTATACCTCCAAAGAGAATAAAATCTCCTTGAGCGAAGTTAGTCCGAATGCCAGGTGGAGGTAACGTTTGAAAGATAAACGGTGGAGTAATCTGAGGATTTTTAGCTGGAGTTATATTTACATCTAAGCCTAAACCACCTTGGGATGTTACTGAAAAAGAGTTAGGTAAAAAAACAGAAAAGTCAGGCGCAGAGGGATTGAATACTTTACCTAAACTTCCCCAATCAACTTGATCGTTACCTCCTAAAAGAGCGCGTTCATTTACTAAAAATGTAGCTGCTTTAACTGGTAATGGGAGAACCGTTATTATTAGTGTAATTACTGGTAAATATTTAACAGATAACTTGAAGAATTGATGTATCGTAAATGCCACAAGGTTTTCTCCTAATTTTTGTAGAATAATATCATTAAAATGGAATAATTCAACATCTAGGAGAGGCAGTGCGTTACTCTAGTCGAAAGAGTTAAAGCAACTGCCCTGTTCAATGATTATGTTGCAAAAACTTTTTGAGGGCTAGCTAGCCAGAACTGATACAATTCATATTTTTATCAGCCCAACCTCTTTTTTTGCAACAAAACTTTTAACTTGTCATTGAGTTATGAATTTTAGTAATTTTATACCAACTTAATACTCAAATTGGCTGAGAGATTTTCAACAAAGGCAAATTGATTTCCTAAAAAAGACAAGTTACCGGTAGAACTGTCATAAGAAAAGTCACTACTTTTAGTAGTACCAAACCCTACTTTAGAAACTTCAATTAGATCCCTCTGACCAAAGTTATAATCTTTGATGGTGTCAATACCGTCTTTGAGGCTGTTGAAGATAAACTTATCTGCACCTAAGCCACCTGTGAGAATATCGTTACCTTCTCCACCGATGATGGTGTCATTACCCAAGCCACCGGAGATAGTGTCATTGCCAGCATTACCGACTAATCGGTTATTTTGCTTATCGCCAGTAATGCTGTCAGCCTCATTTGTACCGATAACATTGTCAAAGTTGACTACATTGAAGGTTAATGTTCCCAAACCAGGAACGTTATTGGCAGAGATAGTTTGGGCTTCTAGGTTAGCGGTGGCAGATACCCCAGGCAAAGATTCAGACGCATCTATGGTGTTATTGGAAACACCAGCGTCAGCAATCACCTTATCTACTTTAAAGAGTTGGTCTGTTCCAAACCCACCAGCTTTGGTAATTGTCCCTACACCTGAGAGGGTGATGGCTTTACCTAGTTTGCTGTAGTCTGCTTTATCAAAACCATCTCCTCCATTGATGCTGTCGTTACCCCGACTGCCCTTGAAGGTGTCATCGCCTGTACCGCCTATTAATGTGTCATTGCCTGCACCGCCTATTAATGTGTCATTACCTGCACCACCGTCAATTAGGTCATTGCCATTTCCACCATCGATTACATCATTTCCTAGACCACCGGAGATATTGTCATTGCCTCCACGACCAGAAATTTGATCGTTACCATCAGTGCCCGACAAAAAATCATTGTTAGGAGTTCCAACAATAGTGGACGTAGTATCTACCTTATTTCCAGTCAACTTGTCATTGCCATCTCCACTATCGATTACATCATTTCCCAGGCCAAGGGAGACATTGACATTGCCTGTATTAACAAAAATCTGATTGTCAGTATTAGCGATGGACAAAAAAGCATCGTTAGGAGTTCCAACAATAATGGACATAATATATACCTTTCTAATTTTTTAGAGCAAATACATTTGATCGTTGTAATACTTGCATAATACAAGGCATGGAATTATAAATTTCTGATGAAGTTATCTTGAAGATAATTAATGTTGTTTTATATATCCGATTAACGAAAGATGTATAAGGATTCAGGTTTCTCAAAAATTCATTATTGTGTCGGAAATATTGAGAAGTAATAACATTCTGACTTATGTTATTTACAAAAATAATATTTTGTGCATAAAGCCAACAAGTCGTTTCAGCCTTTTGCTAATCACTCTTTGTTAATTGTTTGGGCATAATCTTCGATAGGTATCGCCAAAAGATAATTAAAAAAATCTAATTGGCATTTATTTTGTACGGCTTATTATTTTTGAAGTATTCATATTTAATTTTAGTGAGCGATCGCTTTAAAATTTACCCATTGACAAGAAATACTAAATATGAATAAGGTTAAAAACTACATTTTTCGTAAGGGTACAGCCGCAGGTAAGATAATTAAGAAAAGCCTGAAACGACCTATGCATCATCAATTCAGATTACGATGTATTTGTACAGTACGTGAATCAGAAGCTGTATTATTTAGAACAAGTTCATGTAGCAATACTATTTAAAGGGTACTTCAACGTCTTTTACGCAAACAGCGATCGCATCTCAGACTTATTTGCATAATTTCAGATACATTACCGCAAATGCGCTGATACTTTATTTTCGCCTCTTCATAAAATCCGCAAAAACACCGTTACGCTATTTGAACTTGTGATCAAAACTTAGAGCATCCAGTTTATTAGGGCGTGTTTATGACCAACCCTGTAAAGACGGTTATCCAAGTCAATCTGGAGATGGCTCTAGAAGTAGCTCATGAATTGGAGCTTGCTCCATCCACTCAACTCAGTGCTTATTGTTTGGAAATTTTGCGGGAGATAGGATGTACTGGTAGTGAACTCCCACTCAATTTACAAACTCGCGATCAGCAACTAAATTTTATCACAGGCTTTGCGTCTTATGCTTTTGGGGAGGTACAAAATGTATAAAGCATTAATTGAAGATATATTTTCCGATCCAGAAGAGGTAGAAGAAACTACTTTTCCTGCCACAGATAAAGATTTGTTAATTTTAACAGAAAAATTTTTAGGGTTTGAAATTCCTTCAAAGGTTTTCTTACAAGCGATAGCCATTGCTGATTACGATGGTGCAGCTGCTTTTCGCTACGTTGATAATTATTTAACTACTCTCAAAAATAAAAAGAAATGTAAGCATAAGAAATTACTTGTGTTAGGTGCTTCAACTAAATACGACAATAATTGATGTGTTTCTTTACAGGCTAACCTTGAACCAATCCAACTTAGATAAGATAATTTGTACAGCCGATGTAGAAACATTGTATTGCAACGTCTCTCCACATATCTCTCCCACACCGACAAAAAAGCACAATTAGAATTTATCTAGAAGCTAGTGGTGGGATCTCTATTAAATTAAGCATTTTTATGTGTGTGCTAATTACGTTAAAGTAGCTAATTACAAATTAGTATTAATCTCTTTTAAGACACACTTGTTCATAACTTTTACCAGCAATATCCCAAGTGAATTCTGTTTCTACTAGTTGTCTGCCGTTGTGAGACAATTCTGAACGCAGATGTGGATCTTCAAATAGTTGACTAATAGCGGTGATGTACTCTGCGGATTTATTTGCTCGTAATGCCCGTAATGGATGACTAGCAGCATCTACGGCTAATCCTTCTAAGCCGCGATCGCTAGCTACTATCGGTACACCAGCTGCCATTGCCTCTAAAGTTTTATTTTTAATGCCAAACCCAGTCCGCATGGAGACAACGCAAATGGTAGATTGATGTAAGTACTCTACCATCGAAGGCACACGTCCAATTACATTAATTCCTGGTTTTTGAGCAAGTGCTAAAACTTCTGACACCGGATGAGAACCGACTATATCAAAAGTTGCATCAGGATACAATTTTTGGATTTCTGGCAAAACTTCGTTGCTGAAAAAGCAGACAGCATCAATGTTTGCTAAATTATCCATTGCACCGATAAAAATTAAACGGTGTCCACCTGGATCGGTGGTACGGTTGGGGAAAGAAACTAAATCTACGCCATTAGGAATAACTGTAATTTCACTATTGGGATTAAACTCTTGTAGTTGAATTTTATCTTCTTCTGTTGTCGCAACAATTGCTGAAAATTTAGCACAGTAGTTTTGCTCATAACGCCGCAAAAGTGGCAGATTAATTTTGTCTCTGAATGAATTTTCTGAAATTCCTGTTGCTAATTGGTTTCGACAAGTAGCGTAAACTGAACTATGAATATTAACTATAGTTTTTACTTGTTTGGGAAAATGCGATCGCACATAAATTTCATTGACGCTATGTTCGCAGGTAATTACATCACATTTTCCTGCTTCCACCCAGTTATTAATCCATGTTTGCATCTCAACTGAGTAGCGATTAAGTACGCTTGGTGGTGTTCCCTGTTGCAAAAATTTACCAAATCGCTGTATTTTCTTCAATATTCCGGTAGTTTGAGAATCTGGCGGGCGTTCAAAAATGGCTAGATGATCCACACAATCGCGTAATCCTGCTACTTCTGCGTCTGTAACATCACCCTCGCGTTGAGTCGCCAGGGTAATACTATGGCGTTGACTGAGGTATTTAAGTAAGTTAAATGTCCTGACTTGGGTTCCCCCGCGCGTTGGTGGGTAGGGAAAGGTGGAAGAGAGCATTAAAATGTTCATAGTCATGCATCAAATGTGATACATATACCATCACCTCATTGGAGGCTGTATGTCATTAGTAGCCTCCTTTAAAAATGTTCCCCTTTTTAAGGCAGGGCTATTTCATTCTCATCTAGTCCGCCTCAGAATGAATTCTGAGTCTAATAGCGAAATTCGTCTAAATACGACTGAGAAAAGGTTATAGTCCGTTAAAACGGACTTTAGCTAAAAGCCAAAGAACTTCAGTTCTGGGCGGTTTCATTTCTAGAACGAAATAGCCCTACTTTTTAAGGGAGTTGGAGAATCTGAGTGCGTAAGTCCGATGATAATGACTACAAATCACAGCATAATCAAACCCAATCTGACACCCACAGCAACAGCCTCGGTGCGGCTGGAGACACTGAGCTTTTGAAAAATGGATGAGAGATGAAATTTGACGGTATGCTCCGAAATGTGTAAGCTTTTAGCGATCGCTTTATTCCCCAACCCAGAACCAAGCATACCTAAAACCTCTATCTCGCGTGGTGTCAAGGTTTGTATGGGATTTGCCACCACTTTTTCCCGGATAGACAGTAATTCTATAGCATCCGGGTGCAGCACCACCAAACCAAAAGCGATCGCCTCCACAGCAGCAACAATTTCTGACTCTGTGCTAGTACTGGGCAATATCCCCCGAATACCAGAACGTAACCCCGTCTCTAAATCAATGCTGTCAAGTTCCTCAACAATGACGATCATTCCTAATGGATATTGTTGTTCTTGAATAACCAGCAATTTTTCCCACACCGATTGTTGAAGATTTCCACTCAAATCTACCAGCACCACATCTGGTTGTAATTGCCCAACTTCCCTAGCCAATACATCCAAATCGGATGCACTTCCCACAACCATTAGCCGCGGATTGGTAGTTACCACAGCTGATAACCCTGCCCGCACAACAGGGGAAGTGGCAACTACCATCACTCGGATCATGTCGCCTCCACAGCAGTTTTACCAGACTGCACGTCAACATAAATTACGAATTGCTTCCCACTGCGTAGGAGTTGTAGCGGCACAGAACCTTTACTCTCATGGAGATATTTAGTTAAATCATTCATGCTAGTAAATAATCGCCCCGAAACTCCAATTAAAACATCGCCGATTTGTACACCAGCAATTTCTGCTGCACTGTTAGGTAAGATTGACAACACCAATAAACCCAAGCTACGCCTACTTAAAAGCACAGGTTGCAGTGTAACTCCCAGTTGCGGACGACTATTTCCCTGTAAGAAACGCTCAACGGTATTGCTGGGAACTGCCACAGCTAAACCATTAACAATCATCGTATTAATTCCCACGACTCGGCCTTGACAATCGGCAAGTGGCCCCCCAGAGTTTCCAGGATATAGCTGCAAATCAGCCATAACAGCCCGTGGATTATTTGCATAGATAATTCCAGTTGTCACAGCACCACTGTCAGCAAAGGGATTACCCACCGCTAAGACTAATTCACCCACTCGTAGCACCTCAGAATTACCAATAGTTGCAGCAGTTAAATTAGTGGCGACAATTTTTAGGGCTGCTAAATCCTGCTGTGGATCAAATTGTGTACGCACTGCATCAAATACCCTTCCATCTGCCAATTCCACAGTTGCACGGTTGCTGGTTGCAACATGAGCATTAGTAATAATTAGTCCGTCAGATTGCCAAATTACACCAGAACCGACTCCCAGAGAGCCGCTTTTCACTTTGACAGTGCAATCGCGTAGTTTAGCAGCTACCTCTGTTAATTCAGCAGCGATGTTAGTTAATGTTGTGTTTGCCATGTTAGATCGTGTTTGGGTAATTAGTTATGATTCCATAGTCATTGCACCCCTCCCCGCCTGCGAGGAGGGGAGACAAAGCGCAGCTTTGGCGGGGTGGGGTTCTTCGGTTTAATAAGTAATCAAGCGGACATGATGTTATACAATTTTTTCTCATATCAAAATAGAATCTGTTGGCTGACAATAGTTTTTAGTCGGGTTGGGATAATTGAGAATGCTACAAGATATCAATCAACCCAACTTTAGAAAGAAAATTCTGACAGTTCCGAGTTCAGAGGCTCAACGTTCGAGTAAAAAGGTGGAAGTTTCGAGTTCAGAGGCTCAACGTTCGAGCAAAAAGGTGGAAGTTTCGAGTTCAGAAGCTCAACGTCCGAGTAAAAAGGTGGAAGTTCCGAGTTCAGAAGCTCAACGTCCGAGCAAAAAGGTGGAAGTTCCGAGTTCAGAGGCTCAACATCCGAGCAAAAAGGTGGAAGTTCCGAGTTCAGAGGCTCAACATCCGAGCAAAAAGGTGGAAGTTCCGAGTTCAGAAGCTCAACGTCCGAGCAAAAAGGTGGAAGTTCCGAGTTCAGAGGCTCAACGTCCGAGCAAAAAGGTGGAAGTTCCGAGTTCAGAGGCTCAACGTCCGAGCAAAAAGGTGGAAGTTCCGAGTTCAGAGGCTCGAATGAATAGAAAATTTAGATAAATCTTGACACAGCTAGTTAAACCCATCCCAAATTGGATTATTCTTCCTTAGTAGGCCGTTCGCCAACTGCGATCGCTAACTCAACTAACACTCCACCCCGGACAACTTGCAGGTTGACAGTTTTACCAATGCGATCGCTACTATTGAGCAGCGCTAGTACATCACCTGTATCGCCCACAGTTACGCCATCAAACGTTACCAAAACATCGCCAAGCAACACACCTGCATTGTCAGCAGGCCCGGAAGACTCAACATTAACGACAATTACCCCAGTTGCAGAAGTTAAATTGAGAGCAGTTTTCAGGTTCTTAGGTAAGCGTACAGGTTGCATTCCCACACCCAAGTAACCTTTTGAAATGCGTCCTTTTGCTACTAATTGGTCAACCACGCGATCGATTGTAGCAGTGGGAATAGTTAGAGCAGTACCACGCCGCCCTGATGTATTCATGCCTACAACAAAACCAGCAGCATCTACAAGCGGCCCGCCTGCAAAGCCAGAGTAAAGGGTGATGTCTGGGCGGATGAATTGGTCAATATTTCCGCCATTCATACTCCGCCAAGCACCGCTAACCATACTTACCGCACCCATCGCCGCCCTTAAATCACCTTCGCTACCTCTTGCCAGTCCTAGTACCAGATGACCAACTTTGAGCGTTTTGGCATCGCCAACTTTTGCTACAGGTATTTCTAGATTTTCTAGCTTAAAAACAGCGATATCAGTGCTTGAGTCATGACCGATGAGTGTTACTGGTGCAGTACTACCATTTGATAAAGTGATGGTGATGTCGTCATAGCGCTGGAGCGACTCATCAGAGGTAACAATGATGCCATTACGCCAGTGAATGCCACTTGGGGAAACACGATTACCAGCATTTACAGCAACCACAGCACTTCCAGCTTGTTCTACGGTATCAGCTAAACTGTTGGATAAAGCCAGTAATGAAGACATAAGATTTTTGTGCCAACTTTCTTAGATGTTCATATCGTCCCGTTTTATCAACCCAGATGACATCGGAAAAATGGGGAGAATTCATCCTAGAAAAATGGCTAGTAGCCCCTTTGGGGAAGTCAAAAGTCAAAAATCAAAGTACTTTCTAGTACAGACACGATTAATCGCGTCTGTACCTACCCAAAGAAATTCAAAAATTAAATCGGATTGATATACAAGATTTGAAGCCATGTGCGTGGCTATCCTTCGTGAAAGGGAAAATCTCAGTCCGCTTGAGTGGACTTGAGCTATTAGCCTTGGAATTTATTCCCAGGCGGAATATGGGTCAACACGACACTTTGACTATTACAGAAATGTCGGCAAAATATCACAAACACTAAGCGTATTGCATTCTAAGCTTGAATAGCAATGAAATGGCAGATAAACAATAAACAAATGCACACCCAATCAAGAGAAATCAACCTGCTGACTCCATCTAGAGAATTACCTCTATATGGCAAGAGAATTTTAGTCACAGCACCGAGAAATTATGCTTATAGGTTATCTGAACAAATCATCAGAAAAGGTGGTTTACCTGTTTTCATGCCTACGATCGAAACCTGCTATTTATCAAACTATGCTAAGTTAGATACTGCTCTTAACCACATAAGTGAATTTGATTGGATTATCTTCACAAGTAGAAATGGCATCACTGCATTTTTTCACCGAATGACTGATTTAAATATTCCTGTATCTGTGGTGCAAAAATGTCAATTATGTGCTTTAGGAAAAGACGCAGAAAGTTTATTATCTTTTTGTAACAAAATAGATTTAATTCCCACAGAATCTAGCCCAGCCGGAATTGTGGCTGAATTAGCGAAACTCCCGCAAATTAACAAGAAAAAAGTGCTGATCCCGGCTCCAGAAGTTGTTGGTTTGCCTGAGCCTGATGTTGTACCCAATTTGATTACAGATTTGCAGCAATTGGGTATAGAAGTAACTCGCGTACCCACATATATTACACAGGGCTTAAACACAAGTATCTACAGTGTTGAATTAAATCTGATTCGTCAAGGAATAATCGATGTAATTGCCTTTAGTAGCACGGCGGAAGTAGAAAGCTTTTTAACAATGGTCAACTCCCAAAGCGATTATGAGGGCTGTATAATTGCATGTTTTGGCCCTTATACAACTGCTAATGCGCGAAAATTGGGTGTGAATGTTTCCATCGTGGCTAAGGATTATAGTTCATTTGAGGGATTTGCTGAAGCGATCGCAGAATTTTTTACTCTCACTTCCAATTCTCATTAAGCGCTTAAGGATGTAAATAAATCAACCACATTTAACTCTAGACTAGCAGCACATAAACCCGTAGTATCGAATATGGAGTTTATATGAGTTAGGGATTGTTACATGGCAACTTATAAAGTTACATTAAAGACCCCAGACGGCGAACAAGTAATTGACGTTCCTGATGATGACTACATCTTAGAGATCGCTAACGAGGAATACGAGCTTGACTTGCCTTATTCCTGTAACGCTGGTTCTTGCTCTACCTGCACCGGAAAGCTGATTTCAGGTACAGTTGACCAATCAGATCAGAACTTCTTAGACAACGATCAAATGGACGCGGGATTTGTCCTCACCTGCGTTGCCAGGCCCACTTCTGATTGCGTCATCCAAACCCATCAAGAAGAAGAGCTTAACTAAGAAATGTGGATTTAATAAAGAGCAAGTTTAGTAGGGGAAGCAGGATGAGCGGTGGAAGCCACCCATCATAACTGCCGTTGTGTTAGGACATTTGTCCTAACACACCTAAAATCTCAAATGGTAGGTTACCATAGGCGATAACACACTCTAAAAGATTTAAAATTTTGCACTTTCCTATAAATCTATATAGGCTGAGTAATTCACACTAAAAAGCGCTCTCCAAAAGGGGAGCGTTTTTTAATTTAGTTTAATAGATAGCTAGCAGATATAAAGCTGAAATTAGCCAGATCATGCTAGATTAACTTTGACAACTTTATTCTTTTCTTCTTCAGCTTTGGGTAGCGTCAGGTTCAAGATGCCATCTTTGTAATTTGCTGTAACATTGGTATTTTGAATCCGAGCAGGTAAAGGAATTACACGTTGGAATTTACCATAGTGGAATTCGCTTTTAATCGCACCTTTATCTTCAGATTTTACTTCAGACTTCCGCTCACCACTCAGGTAAACAGCTTTTTCTGTAACTTGCAAATCTAAGTCTTTAGCTTCAATCCCCGGAAGTTCTAGCAACAGAAAAATTGCATCTTCGGTTTCTTTTAACTCAGCAGCTGGAACTCTGGATAAGCCTCTATCCAAAAATGCAGTTGGCAAAGTATCTTCATCAAATAAGCGATTGATTTGGCGTTGTATTACGTTAAATTCTTGCCAGGGGTTCAAACGTACTAATGTCATATCTCTACTTCGGATAACCAGTATATTTGCTGTTTAAGGATTGAAGGATTTGATTCCTTTCTTTGTTCTCATGGTATTTAAAAATAAGAGTAGGGTAAATTCGGTTTTTATCACCTGAGTAATGATGATTACCGATCCAAGAATTTCTTTACTTTAAATGTACGGTAAACTGAACTATTGGGGTTCGGTAAGTTCGGCAAAAGCAGACTTAAAATATAGCAATTCTATTTAAAATGTTGCTAGAACTGTGACCCGCACCCCTGCTATTAAAGGTTATTGGAAAAGTATTTCGCTGTGACTTTAGGTAATCCAAAAATTTTAATACTGACAAGAAGACTATTAAAATATCCTCTTAGAAGATGTTTGAAAAGTGGTATGTTGTAATTTTAATCGAATTATTATCCCCCTTAATCCCTCCGATATATTGGGTGGAAACTTTCAAACATCCTCTTAAAGCTTGCAATGCGTAGCGTATCCTACAAATTTTTAGTAGATTCACGCGAATAATGATCATAACTCTGTTGTAGCTTTTTTATTTCACAGAGATAAGATAATAAGAGATTACTCACAAACTGCTGATAATATATATGTTAACAAGTTGGATTTACCTTATCGCCGCAATCCTCTTTGAAGTTTCAGGCACAACTTGTATGAAGTTATCGCAAGGATTTACTAAAATAGGCCCTTCTATATTAATAGCGGTCTTTTATGGGCTTTGTTTTACTTGTTTGACCTTTGCTCTCAAGAAACTTGAAGTGAGTGTGGCTTATTCTGTCTGGGCTGGATTGGGAACTGTCTTAATTGCTATTATTGGTATTATCTGGTTTCGTGAATCCGCCACATTTATTAAACTCATTTCCATCGGCTTAATAATCATGGGGGTAATTGGCATAAATGCAAGTGGGGGATAGGCGTTAGGCGGTTCAGGTATCATTGAGTTTACTAAAACATGCCACTAAAAAATCCACTTTTCGCTACCTTACATGTGAAAGCTGCAAAAGTTAATTTTGCAAACAACAAATATTAATTTTTGTCACAATTATTGATTTTAAAATAATTTAATGTATAATTACAAGCAAGTAAAAATAAATTAATTTAAAAATGAAACTGTAAAATCTTGAAACAAGAAAAATAACTCTTTAAGCGGACATTATATTTAGATATTGCCTCAAATAAAAAAGACCTTATCTATGTTAAAATACATAAGGTAAATAAACCAAAACTGATCATTCTGCTTGTTGCTGTTGTATTGAATACACCAGCAATTTTTATGGTTAAGCGAGCATGACATGATATTAGTTCAAAATTTATTAAACCCAGCAGAACGACGATAAAGTAACCAGATAAATAGCGGTGAACCTAGCAAGGCAGTGACAGAGCCTACTGGTAGTTCAACTGCTCCTAGTCTAGATAGTAAATCTGCAAAAGTAAGTAACCATGCACCTGCAAGGGCGGAAAGTGGCAAGACAAAGCGATGATCTGTACCAACAATGAGACGAACACCGTGAGGGACAACAAGACCAATAAATCCAATCAAGCCACTGATGCTAACTGCACCTGCGGCTAATAAAGTGGCGACACCACCAATTAACAGGCGCGATCGCGTCAACGAAACCCCCAAACCCACAGCCAAATCATCCCCCAAAGCCAGCACATTTACCGATCGCGCCAGCAAGCATCCTCCTAGCAATGCAACGATGATGTAAGGGCCAGCTGTCGCAATTTCTTGCCAACCCCTTCCGTTAAGGCTACCAACCAACCAACTGAGCGCAATTTGAATTTGACCATCTTCAGCTAAAAGCAGCAACGTACTTTGTACAGCGCCTAATAAAGAACTTACCGCCACTCCGCCTAAAATCAACCGCTCAACAGAAATTCCCGACCCCGCACGACCGAGCAAAATAACGATCGCAGAAGTTAAAATTGCTCCCATCCACGCTGCTAAAGGAATTGCGATCGGGAATATTTGCCACACAATCATCAGAATTACAATTAATCCTGCACCTGCTGAAATCCCCAAAATAAATGGATCAGCAAGACTATTGCGTAACATCCCTTGCAGTAATGCTCCTGACATTCCCAAAGCTGCGCCGACAATCAGAGCAGCAGTAATGCGTGGGAGACGCAAATCCCAGAGAATTGTCTGTTTAACCGGATCGCCTTCGCGGAGTATGGCTTGCCAAAATTCCGACATACTTAAAGCTACTGCTCCTTGAGAAAGCGACAGCGCTAGCGTTACTACCAGTGCTGCACTCAGGAGTAAAACAGCCCAAAGTACCCGGTGTTCAGTAAAAATTGTCTGAAATGGTTTAGTCAAATTTAGATATGTATTTTTTTTAATATAATCTGTCTCAAACACAGATGCATTGGACATTGGCCACAAGGGAAGGAGAGTTAAAAGTTGAACGTTGAGCCTCAGAAGGTCAACGTCGAGCCTCAGAAGGTCAACTTTTAAGTTTTAATTTTCTATTCCCAATGCCCACAATACATCACTACGTCAATTCCAAACCACCTTGGTAGCCAGTAACAATGCGGCCACCATCCTTGAGAATGTGGATTTCTATCTGATCGCTAGCCCAGGTAATCTGGTCTTGGAAAGCCGGGTTTAAAACACGAACCCGTTGATTGCTAGAAGAAACTGGAGAGTTGGGAGAATTAATTGCCAGAGATTGTACAAAAGGTCCGTCAATCAAAATATCAAGTTGTTCTAACAAAGCTTGGGAACCTGGCGGTGCTGATTGAGACTGTAGTTGCTTGAGAGTGAACCCAGTAAAAGACATTACATTTAACCCAGCAGCTTTTACTTTACGAGCTAAAGACGCTAGTGCAGTTGCTTGCCAAAAGGGTTCTCCACCAGAGAACGTTACACCCGTGTTGTGGGGATTGCTGAGAATATTCTCGGCAAGGGTATCAACAGCAATCAATTGGTTAGCTTCAAAAGACCAAGAGTTAGTATTAAAGCAGCCAGGACACTCACGCAGACAACCTTGTACCCAGATGACTGCACGACAACCAGGGCCATTAACTTCTGACTGATCAACGTAACCCATAATGTTGAGATAGCCAGGGGGAATTTCCATGAGTGCTAGCGATGGGTCAGTTGGCTTAATTTCCATCTCTTTAACTCCTTTTAGCCGTTGCCTGTTAACCGTTAACTATAGCGAATCTCCAGTTATATAACCGTGACTAATGACTAATGTCTCAAAAACTTTATGGGATTTTGAAAAGTCCGCTTTAACTTACTAGACTGAAGTTAGTTGCCCAGCTAGCATTGACCGTCCCATAGATAGAAACGATGACTCAACAAACTTCTAGAATTTGTATCCTTGGCGGAGGCTTTGGTGGTCTCTACACAGCCTTGCGCTTAAGCCAGTTACCTTGGGAGTCTACGCAAAAACCCGAAATTGTTCTGGTGGATCAAAGCGATCGCTTCCTATTCTCTCCTTTACTTTACGAATTACTCACTGGCGAACTGCAAACCTGGGAAATTGCCCCACCGTTTGAAGAACTTTTACAAGGCACAGGGGTGCGTTTTTATCAAGGGATTGTGTCTGGAATTGATATCGACCAGAAACTGGTAAATGTACATGAAGGGCCAGAAATCCCTTACGATCGCTTAGTGTTGGCACTAGGAGGTGAGACACCACTAGATTTAGTACCTGGTGCAACATCCTACGCCTACCCATTCCGTACAATCTCTGATGTCTATCGTTTGGAAGAACGCCTGCGATTTTTAGAAGAATCGGATGCTGATAAAATTCGGGTGGCAATTATTGGGGCTGGCTACAGTGGTGTAGAGTTAGCCTGTAAGTTAGCCGACAGACTAGGTGAAAAAGGACGCTTTCGGATCGTTGAAATTGCTGACCAAATTTTGCGAACTTCCCCAGAGTTTAACCGGGAAGCAGCAAAGAAAGCAATAGAAGCTCGTGGCGTGTTTATTGATTTAGAAACCAAAGTAGAATCAATAGAGCAAAATTCTATCTCCCTAGAGTACAAAAACCAGTTAGACACGATTCCTGTAGATTTAGTAATTTGGACTGTGGGAACTAGGGTTGCGCCCGTAGTGAAATCTCTTCCTCTCAAGCAAAACCAGCGTGGTCAAATCAGTACTACATCTAATCTACAAGTCCTCGATCATCCAGAAATCTTTGCTTTGGGAGATTTAGCAGACTGTCATGATATTGAAGGACAGCAAGTCCCCGCCACCGCACAAGCAGCTTTTCAACAAGCTGATTATACTGCTTGGAATATCTGGGCAAGTTTGACCAATCGCCCCCTGCTTCCCTTCCGCTATCAACAGTTAGGAGAAATGATGGCACTAGGAATAGACAACGCCACTCTCACTGGTTTGGGAATGAAACTAGATGGCCCCTTGGCATCCGTCGCCCGCCGTGCTGCTTACTTATATAGACTGCCAACTTTAGACCATCAACTCAAAGTTGGTTTTAATTGGCTAGTCCGTCCGATCATAGAAACACTTTCTAAGTAACTTTAAGGTTGGGAATTGGGCATTGAGCATTGGGCATTGGTAAAGAACCAAGGCATTTACGATGATTTGCTTTATTTTCCCTAACTTACTTAGCAGATGCTAGACTCTACCCACAGAAGCTCTTTAACAAGCCAAAATCTAACATTCAACATTCAAAATTTTAAAACTTTGATGGAACAACCGAAAGTTATTTTTTTAGATGCTGTGGGTACACTCTTTGATGTCAAAGGTAGTGTGGGCGAAGTTTATAGTCAGATAGCCCAGGAATTTGGCGTTACAGTTTCAGCCGAAATATTGAATACAGCCTTCATCAAAAGCTTTAAAGCAGCGCCGCCGCCGATATTTCCAGATGCAGAACTGCAAGATATTCCCCAGCGCGAGTTTGATTGGTGGCGGATAATTGGCCTGAACACTTTTGAAAGTGCTGGAGTTCTTAAGGAATTTTCTGACTTTTCGGCTTTTTTTAGCGAACTTTACATCCACTTTGGCACTGCCGAACCCTGGTTTGTCTATCCCGATGTTTTACCAGCTTTAATCAACTGGCGGCGGTTGGGAGTTAGCTTGGGGGTGCTGTCCAATTTTGATTCTCGGATTTACTCAGTATTGCAAGGTTTGGGATTGAGAGAGTTTTTTACCTCCGTTACTATTTCTACGCAGGTACGTGCAGCTAAACCCGATCCTCAAATTTTTGCCATTGCTTTAGATAAACATAAATGTTCCCCAGAGGCAGCATGGCATATTGGCGATAGCGTTGTAGAAGATTATCACGGAGCTAAAGCAGCTGGACTCAGAGGCGTTTGGATAAACCGTGGAAAATGAGGAAGATTCTTTGACACTCCCACGGCTATGAAAACTTCTGTGTTACTCGTTTTCACTTCAAGCTGTGGAATTCTTGGCTGAAGAGTCCACTTACCAAAAGTGGGTTTCTAAATTCATGTTTCAATTCAGCAACGCCAAATTTTTAAAATGGAATCCAATCCAATCTATCAATCCACTCTTCTACCTCAGTCGCTTCTCAAATCAAATAAATTGTTTCTGCCCAAATACTGAGGTTCCCACTGGAACGCAAGCAAACTAGTCCCCAAATATGTCCTCCATCTCTCCAGTGTTCTTCTAGATGTTCGGGCATACTTTTGCGGTTATCTGTAACCAATATTCGTTGGGATAATTCCAGTTAGCGCAAAATATCTGGGTCAAGTGTACCTAATGGCGGTGCTTCGGCATCGCTTACGCGCAGAATATCTATTGCTGGATTGAGGCGCAAAACAGATATCTTCAGCTTGGGCGACAAATTTTCATCAAGGAGAAAGCACACGTTCACCAAGAGTTTAGCGACTCCTGCTCACGTTGCACCTTTAATGCTCTTAAACGTTGCATCAAAGGTGAAGGATTAGCTAATGATTCTTGATAACGCTGTTCTCGCCACTTTGCTAGCCGCAACATATAAGCATCTATTTCACTACGATTATGCAGGTAGTAGGTAAGCGTCGCATAAATTTTCTCCAAATTCAGGGAAGGTAATTCCTCTATAATTTGCTCTGGTGAATATCCTTGCAAGTAATATTGAATCACATTATCAATACTAATGCGATGCCCTTTGATACGGATGTCATCTGGGTCTATAAACTCAAAATAATCTTCTAGTTGCATTCATCTACCTCTTTAGGGTTTTTTAGGATCAATTCGTAATTCGGGCATTGCTGAATTGAAGCATGAATCAGGATGCAGAGACGTAGCAGTGCTAAGTCTCTAAGTAGGTGGGCGGGAAAATTTATAACTATGTAACGAAAATTTAACCAGAGAAATTAGAGTTAAATTTAATACGTCGCGTACTGTAGTTGCCT
>NZ_JBALBZ010000034.1:0-21195 GCF_036919495.1 Nostoc sp. | reverse complement strand
CTTCGTAGTCAACCGTTTTGAAAGTTCTTGGCATGAATTGAGATGCATTGGTATCTTACTGTGTCACTAAATGCGGTTCTCCGACAACCTGCTAGCTAAAATAAATCGCGATCGCTTGCTACGCTTGATGAACTTAGAGCAGTTTGCCCAGAGGCAGGCTGGAAAACTCTCAGGCGGTATGAAACAAAACTAGCACTTTGCTGTGTTTTAATTTCACAGCCCCAAGTTTTGTTACTAGATGAACCTACCACAGGTGTTGACCCAGTTTCACGGCGAGAGTTCTGGGATGTGCTAGCGCAACTATCGGCGGAAGGTATGACCATTGTCGTTGCTACACCTTACTTAGATGAAGCGGAACGCTGCCATCGTGTAGCTTTAATGTATGAAGTCAAATTCAAAAAATTGGTAGTCCTGCTGCTTTACGCTACAGTTTAGCCTTACATCGCCTAGAAGTTCATACCTCAAATCTGCAATTAAGCGAGCAAGTATTATTACAGACAGCACAAGCAAACATTGTAGATGTGCAAACATCAAGGCGATCGCCTTGATGTTCTTGTCAAGGATATGACTTTAGGTCATACACAGGTGCATGAGCTGCTGCAACAGCAAGAATTATCATCCTTTAATATTGAGTCTAATAGCCCGACATTAGAAAACGTCTTCGTTACCCATTTACGGCAACAGGGGTTAGCAACGCAATTTTTTCCATTTCCGAGAGCTAAGGCAACAAAGCAGCAATGGAAAGTGGAGAGCTACAGGTTAACCGTAGTGGTTGGAAGCAGCGAGTTGCTTTTGGTGCTTCGGTAATGCACGAACCAGATATTCTATTCCTTGATGAGCCAACATCAGGGGTTGATCCGCTTGCACGCCGCCAGTTTTGGAAGCTGATTAATGACTTTGCTCGCAACGGGACAGCTATTTTAGTAACCACGCACTACCTTGAAGAAGCTGAACAGTGTAATCGCATGATTTTTATGGTTGCGGGAGAAACCGTCATCTCTGGTTCTTCCAGTTCGATTAAAGCCAGTCAACCAGGACAACTTATGGAGGTGATCGTCAACCAAAACCAAGCTGCTGCCGATTTACTCAAACAACACCTCAAACCTTGGCGTGTCTCTATCTTTGCCGATAGTTTACACATTGTCCTTGACGACCCCGATCGAGAACTTCCTCGACTATTAAAGGTGATAGAATCTGCTCAAATCACCATTTCCCGCGTCCGCCCCATTTCTTTTTCCCTAGAAGACGCTTTCATCGGTATAGTACAGCGATCGCAACACTAGAATTTTTTATATTTATGAAACGGATTTTCGCTCAGTTTACCAAAGAACTAGTACAGTTTCAGCGCGATCGCCTGACATTAGGGTTGGCATTTATACTGCCATTTATGACACTACTAATTTTTGGGTTCGCAATCCGGTTAGAAAGTAAAAATATTCCCTTTATCGTGCAAGATTTTAACCGCACAAACATTAGCAATAGCTATATTGAGCGACTATACGCCACCAATCAGTTTATGCCCACCCAATGGTCGGGAAACGACCCGGTGCGGGATGCGATCGACCGTGACATTGCTTATTATTGCTGTTGTGTTATTAACTATTAGTCTTAGCAAATTTCGCAATCAATTAAGTTAGCTTAACTCCTTCAAAGACGCTAACAACAGCCTACGCTCTTGCTAGCTTGCTTCCCGGTAGGAGTACGCCAATGTTATTAGAAAAAATCTTGCGATGCCTGGGGCGGGCAAAGCCATCGCTTCGTATACAAAAGCTCTAGAATTCAGAAATGGCAAAAGTTTTCAAAGAGTGACACAAGAGGGGTAAGGCGCTCGATGTCTTAAGAATCTCCTTGCCTGAAGGCGAAGAGATTCTCAAGGGGTCTAAGCAGAATACGTGGTGCGTGAAAACAAAAAAATTATTTTCCACGATCGCTAAAACTTAAGCTGTTCCCCTACTGCAAATGTACTAAACAGACCTTAAATCCTTATTAACCAACAACGCAGCCGAAGAAGCTCTTTTACGCTTGCGTATCGAGGTAGCACCAAGCATAGTGCAACTCAACAGCGAACCTAGAATTGTTGAGGGTTCTGGAACAGAATAGACATTCACCTGATTATTTTTAGATTCTACTAAGGTTAAATGAGTTAACTCATCGAAAGTACGGGAATATTTACCCTTAAAGTTAGCCGAAGCATATTCCTGTGTTCCGCCAAAAGATTTATCAATAGAAGTCTGACTTAAATCAAAAGTTATGTTACTACTCGGTTGAAATGCAAAGGCATCATTGTTACCTAGAGTTGATAAATTTCCATAAATATTGAAAGAGTCCAAAAGCTCATTACTGTCGCTGTCGTATAACTGATATGACAACAATCCATAAGCATTTGCGCTTTCAGTAAATGCATTATCAATGGATGTTTTAAGCTTAAATAAGCCACTGAAATCAAAAGAAAACTCTTTGTCTACTGTAAAATCATAACCGATAATCGCAGCAAAGCTTTTCGCCGACCCTGTATAGCCATAACCCTGACCTTCAGCTTCGCTGAAAGATAAATTGGAGGCATTGTTTGTATCCACATTAAACTTAGCCTCAGCATTAGCATCAGCAGTTACTTGACCATCTGTGCTAATTGTTTCAGCCACAGTATCAGTCAGAGTCTTAACGCTTAAAGGGCTGCTACTAAAGTTATTTATGTTGAATATTGACTGAGAATATGCAATGGTAGCAGCTTGGCTCGGTAAGGTTGCAAATATCGAACTAGCGATCGCTGGAGTAGCCACGGACAAAAAAAGCTTTACAAATTTTAGGTATTTTTTCATACAATTCTTGCTTTTTCCTTTTACAATGCTAAAGTTGGAAATTTGTCATGCTTATTTATTGCCTTACTAGTGAGCAAGAGCAAAATATAGGCAAGCAGAATGGACAGCTTGGGAAATTCTTAAGCCGCTTTTGCTTTATGCAGAAGAAATCTTCTATAGCGAGTCTCACTAGGATGCAACACAGTCATAACCTCACCCCGTATTTGAAGTGTGCAAACACTCCACTCTCCAAAACATCCCAGAGGAATTGGGCGTGAGGTTTAAAAATGTGCTTCATGGAAATGAGAACCGCTATATTTAATAGCGAATGCTTCTTTACCGTTTTTTTACCATCAGTTCAGTAATATCCGCGTCAGTGATTTAGTCATAAACTCTGGGACGTAGATAATTAAGTACATACTTATACTAATAGTGCATTGATTCATTTGTTGTAAAGTTTGAGTAAAATAGAGTGTTTCTTAATTGGTATTTAGGTAAGGATTCAGGTAAAGAGGAATTGACATAAGTGATATTGGTGGCACATCTTTTGATAAGCAAGCAAGTCACTATAAAATCAAGCGACGATCGCCTCTATTAATTGTCGAAGTCAGGATTGGCACAAATGCAGATAGGTTAAGGTGCATAGTCTAAAGATCCCTTAGTCCCCCTTAAAAAGGGGGAGATAAAGCCATTGTTAGCCCCTTGTTAAAGGGAGTTGGAGGGATCGAGTCTTATCCGAACCGTATTGGGATTGATATAAACGATCAAAGGAATTTAAGTAGAAATACCAGGGCTTAAAGAAATACTAAACTTACCTTGACAGTAAAAGCTTATTTAAGAGTCTCCAGCGATCGCCAAGACCTACACAACCAACGACATGGGATTTTGGAGTATGCCACTCGCGCTGCTTCCCCTAATTACTTCAATTCATCCCACTGTTGTGCAACGCCATATTTCCATAGGTTTTAAAGAGCGGATTCACCTTTGGGTAGATTTAGACAGAATCATCAAAACTGTATATTTGGATGGGATAACACATAACTTGCCACAAAACCTCATGCCAAATCAGTAATTTCTATATCAACAGATGAAATATTGATTTAATTCTAGTCAATTTGTTCCTTAAGTTCCTCATAAGCCATGACACCCCCTGAGCCTCAAACCGATTTTGGAGAAAAAGCTCCACAAACCTCATTTGAGCCACCTTCTGGAAAACGGCGGTGGCTTTGGGTTTTAGCTGCACTACTATTGTTAGGGGGCGGAGCAACTCTAGTTTGGCGTTTGCTCACTCCGCAAAATTCAGCACCTTCAACTGCTAATACTCAACCTCAAGGGGTAAGAGTCAAAATATCGACAGTACAAAGTGGCATTATTGAGGAAAGCTCAGATTTTATTGCTAGCTTAAAATCCCAGCGCTCAGTCATACTCCAGCCAAGGATTCAAGGCCAAGTTACTCAGGTATTTGTCAAATCGGGAGATCCAGTCGCCCAAGGAGCGGCAATTCTGCAAGTAGATCCTACTTCACAAGTCGGTGTCAGTGGAAGCAATGCTGCGCCTCAAGGATTTTTAGTGCAACTGGAAAATGCCCGCGCTACACTCAAATCTCTGCAAGCACAACGACCATCCTACGTTGCGAATGTACAATTTTACCAGCAGAATTACGAAAAGTTTGTCGCCCTAGCCCAGGAAGGAGCCGTGTCTCGACAGACTCGCAATCAGTTTGCCGATCGCCTCGCCAATGCTAAAACTAATCTTGATGCAATTGATTCTAGAATTCAAGCACAACGAGCCAACATATTGCAGGCTGAAAGAACTTTGCAGCAAGCTAATGTAACTATTCCACAACAAGGGAACATTCAGTCCGACAAAATTAGCGCTCCCTTTAGTGGCACGGTTGGCAAAATCGCTGTAAAAGTAGGTGATTTAGTTAATACTTCTACACAATTAGTTAATATCGCGCAAAATCGACCTTTAGAAGTCAATATCTCTGTGCCATTACAGCAAGGGCCTCAATTGCGTAAGGGAATGCCAGTGGAGGTTATGAACACACAAGGTCAAAAGCTTGGTAGAAGTCGAGTATTTTTCATTGCACCTACTGCTAGTAATGAAACCCAAGGAATACTGATAAAAGCCCTTTTTGACAACCCTAACGGTCAGTTACATGGAGATCAATTGGTAAGGGCTAGAGTATTCTGGAATCAGCGCCCCGGAATTTTAATCCCCACAACAGCAATGACTCGTGTAGGTGGAGACACTTTTGTTTATGTAGTTGAAACAGAAACATCTCCCCAAGGTGTATCTCAACAAGTAGCTCGGCAAAAGCGAGTGAAGCTAGGCGAAATTAAAGATAATAATTACCAAGTTATTGAAGGATTGCAGCCAGAAGATAAAGTTATTATTTCAGGTTTACTTAATCTCAGGGATGGTGTTGCGATCGTTCCAGAAATTTAGGGAGCAGGAGGGGCAGGGGGAGCAGAGGGAGCAAGGGGAGGAGGGAAAAAATATATTAATGACTAATGACTAATGACAGCGATCGCTAAATTTAACCTTGCTACAGTACCTTAACAGTAGATAATCACTTTAGTGAACCAAAATAAACTAGATTAATCTATGGCATCAATAGCCGGGAAAGTTGCAATTATCACTGGTGCATCGCGGGGAATTGGACGAGCGATTGCACTAAAATTAGCTGGTAATGGCGCATCTATTGTCGTTAACTATGCGGGTAATGCAGGCAAAGCACAAGAAGTTGTTGCAGAAATCGAAAAGTTGGGAGTAGAGGCAGTTGCCGTACAAGCTGATGTTAGCAAGGTACCCGACATCCAACGATTATTTGAGCAAACACTTGAGCGCTTCGGTAAAGTGGATATTTTGGTTAACAACGCCGGAATTGCCTTCTATAAACCGATTACTCAGGTGAGTGAAGAAGATTTTGACGCGATTTTTGCTATTAACGTCAAAGGCACTTATTTTACTTGTCAACAAGCCGCGCAACACATGGCAGAAGGAGGACGGATTATCAACTTTTCCTCATCAACCACGGCGATGATGTTGCCAACTTATAGTGCCTATGTCGGAACCAAGGGTGCTGTTGAACAAATCACGCGGGTACTAGCTAAAGAATTGGGTGCAAAAGCGATCGCAGTTAATGTTATTTCTCCTGGCCCCACCGATACAGAACTGTTTCGAGAAGGCAAAACACAAGAACAGATAGACCGGTTAGCGCAAATGGCTGCGTTTGGCAAACTGGGAGATGTGCAAGAAATCGCCGACGTAGTAGCATTCCTCGCTAGCGACGAAGCTAGGTGGATCACTGGGCAAAACATCCGTGTAAATGGTGGAATTGCGTGAGACGATCAAAGCTTTCCTTACAGCACTTCCAGCAGATATGAGGTACATCATCAAAGCTGAAAGCTATGTATGCTAAGAAAAGGGAGTTTGTTTTTGCTAGCCGATGCAATGGCATATTGAACAAATACGTTTAGGGAGTGAGAGTGTTCTCAATGCGACGGTCGGGGATGAGCCACATAACTGCAACCAGAACGTATACTATACAGGCAAGCCATGAGTTTACAAAGGCAAGTGGAATTGCCACTGCATATAATACCACCGATATTTTTCCTTTGAAATCTCGGCCTACTGCGATCGCTAATGTCGAATCGCTGCCATGATGAGAAATTAGGGTGCGGGTAGCGATGCCTTCGGGGGGCTACGCCTACGCAGACAACAACAATACCGTACCATAAAGGGCAACTGGCATGGCGGCAAAGTTATTCTCGCCCATCCAGCCAGTGACGAAGGGGATTAGCGACAACCAAAACAGCAAATGCAGATTCGCCCAAAGGATACGCCCATTAACGTGTCGGACTTAATTTCTGTAATGTTTTAAATATCAACTGCTGCGGCTGAAAAATACAGCAGCGACAATAATCAAACCTAAAAGTGCTAAAGGAACCCAAAGATTAGGAATATCTGACAAACTCATATTTAATTACGAATTACGTTAGCGAGTATTCAAGCGTCATTACGAATTACGAATTATTTTAAGCCAATGCCTCCTTTAGCGAATTCTTCAACAGTTTTTTGTGATAATTCGTGAGTTGCGATCGCTTGCAACATTGGCAATGGTAAAGTTAAATGATCCGCCCCGGCTTGCAATGAGGCGGCTGCTTCTTCGGGAGATTTGATACTAGCTGCCAAGACTTCCATATCACTGCCTTTGAGTACGATAGCCATATCTCGCACCAAAGCAATACCATCACCTAACAACCGTGTAGCTCGATTTACATAAGCTATGGCAATTTTAGCTCCTGCTTCCCTTGCTACTGCTGCCTGTGCTGCACTGTAAATCGCTGTCACCGAACAGGTAATTTCTGACGATAGACTCGCCACCACTTCAAAACCTAACGGTGTTGCGGGAATTTTCAAAATTGTTTGTGAACCAATAATCTCGAAAGCTTTTCTACCTTCAGCTAACATCCCAGCTTTATCAGATGCCACAAGTTGATAGTATAACGGGCCATTCGTCAAGGCAACCAATTTTTTGAGTGTGGTTTCTGGTGGAGTATCGCTTTGAGACAACAGCGTGGGATTTGTTGTAATGCCTTTCACCCATCCCCAAAGTTTAACAACTTCAGCTTCAGATGCGATCGCCGAGTCTAGATAAATTGCCATAATTTCTCCCGATCAATTCCCCGATATCAATATGCAATAGCTGTATATGATTCGTGACAAGTTACAACAGTTTTTAATTGGATAGAACACAGGTTGGCTGTAAAGGTACAGCAATGCTGTGTTCTTACCGTCTGTTTTGTAGTTTATGGAAATGAAAAGCGCTGCAATTTTTCTACTTAATAATCTAGAAGCGAGTATTTATTTTAGTGTGATTCAGCTAATGTGTACAAATATCAATCGCGTCTAGCCAGTTATGGCATTATCTCATGAATCTCCCAATGTCACGGATGATGATATTGGGAATGGATTGAGCCAAAGCTTGCAGCGCATCAGCTCCAGATCCAACAGCAGTGACGAGATCGCGTCACGTTGCTCTAGCATCCTTAAGCCCTTGCTCCAAGTCAGTTACTTTTTACAAAGTGTTGATAAAGGGCATGATGAATGAAGGTATCGAAAGATGTCTGCTCTAGTAAGTAATTGTACAGAAAAATTTACACATGAGTTCTTGACTAGATAAGGATTTCAGGTCAAAATTATATAATTAATTTTGTCTTACATAGGCTTGGATGTATAGCCTTCTGCTACTATCTTTTGGCATCTCGGTAAGTCTGATTAGCTATACCCCTATGCCCTTTCTTTTGTAATTTTAGCTGGATTTCTGGAAAAGACATGATGCCAGATGTAGAAAGCTTAAGATATTACTTGAGGCTAAAAAAGCTCAAGAGGGAGCGAAAATATAATTATGGTATTAGTTAAAGAGATAATAGTAGGTAGTACAATCGCAGTTCGTGGATTAGATTTGCAGTTGTTTTGGCAATTAAATCAATTACTTCCTAATTCATTAGTCAGTATTTCCGACTTAAATATTAACAGAGGTGAAGGACTTTTCCCTTACTGCCAGCTTCCAGCACGGAATGCCTTAAAAGCAGCATTGATAGCTTACGCACAACCTTTGACTATTAATAGTGCCTATCGTTCTGTCATTGCCCAAGCAATGCTTTATAGCCAAAAGCAGAGGGGATTAATTAATAATCTGGTAGGATATCCAGGAAAATCAGACCATCAAAAGGGTGCATCTTTAGACATAGAAGAGTGGGCAAAAGTGAAATCTCTAATGACCAGTCATGGATGGAAATGGACTTATGGCGACAAAGATCCAATGCACTTTGATTGCACATCTAATCAAATTAGAGATATCCGCCCCAATTCAATCAAAGCTTTCCAAAAGCTGTGGAACAAGGCAAATCCAAATAAACAGATTGCTGAAGATGGAGATTTAGGGGACAAAACTCTAGATTGTATTTATAATTCTCCTGCTGAAGGATTCTCAAACATGGAGTATCCCAGAGTTTTAAAGCTGACAAGTCCATTACAACAAGGAAAAGATGTAGGCGAATTGCAATTAGCTCTTAGAAAAGCTGATATTCAATTACAACAAGCAAATCAGGTATTTGACCAAGCAACAGAACAAGCTCTAAAGGCTTTTCAACAGTCAAAAGGGTTGTCCCCCGATGGTGTCGTAGGCGAAGAAACTAGGAGCCTTTTACAGTTAAATTAGCAGGGTAAGCTCATCTAATTTGGTATAAAGAGAACTTGACAAATTACAGAAACAACAAGCTGATGGGAATTTACAACCTAAACAGCGAGGAAAACCGCAGTTTAGTTACCTCACTAATGCTGAATTAGAGTTAAGAGAACTGGTTGCAGAGAATTATGATGCAACAATAGTAGAGTTATGTGAATTATTTGCAGTGAAGGTTGGAAATTGGGTAAGTCGAACTGCAATGTGCCGCTCCTTACAAAAATTGGGGAGTAGCCAAGCAGCAACTCCAAGAGTCCAAAATTACAAAAATTGCTGATTATGTCCTGGCAGTCTAATTTGTCAATGCGTAAGTTCTAATTCTTTCCAGGGTTTAGTGCAATACGGTTCAGTTAGGCATTTTTTTCTTCTCTCTGTTCCCTCTGTGCCTCTGCGGTTCGTTAAAAAATTTGACTTTGATAAAGAGTTTTATCCTTAACTGAACCATATTGGGGTTTAGTCGTGAAGCAAAAGTTCCGAAATTTCACATAACTAATCGCTTTCTAGCTTTAACTGAACCATATTATCACTCTCCGTAAATAGAAATTACGGAGAATGACAGAAAAGGGTTAATCTGACTAATTTTTGTTCCTTTGAGTGAGTTAGATAAAGGAATGTTAAGCTGAAAATTATAGCGTGAACATTTACTCCCGTCTTAAAGGTGGTGAATTTAAGAAACCACTACTAACGAAATATGAGAAGTATTTCTCTAGGAGTTTAACATCCATTGGTGGACAAACAATTGCAGAATCTGCCAATCCATTGAGGGTATTCTGATAGTCATAATCAACTGTATTTTGATACAACTCCATGATTGTCAAAGAATTTTGATAAACTTTTTCAGACATCATCGCTAAAAGCGGATGTAAAACATTTTCCTGAGAGTGCCTGAAACTTGCAATTAGCTCATTTTTCCACTGAATATATGGTAACTTCTTGAGTTGATAACCATAAGAACAAATAAACTCAAAAAGCTCGATGAGTCCAATATTGTGGTCTAGTGGGGGTACTATATGGAAAGCTTTTCCTAGAGATTCTTGCTTTTTGGATAAATGGACAATTGCTCTGCTGGCGTAATCCACAGGAATCAATTCTTCTTTTTGCTCTATGAGTTCAGGATAACTACCAAGCTGTATGCATCCTTTAATAACTCTCGGCACAAAAGCATCTTTTGTATGAGCAATACCTGTACCGCTATGTCCCATGAGAAATCCTGTTCTGTAGATGCTAACAGGTATTCCCCTAGACTTGGCAACCCATACAAGATTTTCGGCTACCCATTTGGTTTGAGCATAGCCAATATCCAGGGCAACATAGTCTTTAAAAGACTCGATGTTGTCATCTTCATAAACTATTTTTTGTCCTGTAAAATGGTTGACCGCACCAAAAACAGCAATGGTAGAAATATAATGCATTGGTTTAATTTTGCCCATACAAGCTAATCTGAGAACTTCTTGAGTTCCAAGAACATTGGATTCCTTGATTACAGAGTATGGTTTAGCAAAATTGACTTGAGCAGCACTGTGATAAATAGCATCAATTTGCAGAGCCAGTTTTTCAAACTGTTTGCTAGGAATACCCAAGTATGGCTGTTCTATGTCTCCCGGAATTGCAATCACATGAGAGCTAAAATTTGGGTGATGAAGTGAATATTTTTCTAGGTTTTGTTGAATCTTTTTTAACCCTTCATGCTCGTTCGGGGAGCGCACTAGGCAGTATATTTTTGCTTGAGTTTCATGTAAGAGTTCATCAATTAAAAAAGCCCCTAAAAAGCCTGTAGCTCCTGTGAGAAAAACATGACGCAATTCATCGACCTGAACAACAGGCCTTCCTTGAGAATCGATGGCGGGATCGAGTACTACCTCAGATTTTAGATCGATGGCACTGGTTAAAGCAGAAATGCCATCTCGACGCACTGTCTCTATTACCTGAGTCAGCGCTTCTATAGTGGATTTTTCAAACAAGCTTTTTAGAGGTAAATCTACTTGAAAGGTTTCTCTCACAAAAAAAATCAACCGAGATGCTAGTAGGGAATTACCGCCAAGCTCAAAGAAATTATCGTGAATCCCAACTTCTTCGATCGCCAGAACTCGGCTCCAAATTTCAGCCATTTGTTCCTCAATCGGAGTACGAGGTGCGACAAATGCTGCTTCTAAATTGCTTCTATCCATTTCAGGCTCTGGTAGACTGCGAATATCTATATTGCCGTTGTATATCCGCTTAGTTTGCCGATCGCCAGGGAATGTTAACAGGGTTAAGTTGGAAATTGTCTGGTCTGGGTTAAAGACAATACTCTGTAATAGAGTAGAAAAATTTTCCACCATCAGAGCGATCGTCTCAGCTTTAAATAGGTCAGTATTATATTCCAAGTTGCCCGATATCCCTGCTGCTGTCTCGCGTAGTTCGAGGTATAGATCGAACTTGGATGTTCCGTTATCAATTTCCAGACGGTTCATGGTCAATCCGGGAACAGTCAGCTTCGGTCTTGGGGTATTCTGAAGATTAAACATCACTGAAATCAGTGGATTTTGGTTCAAGTCCCGCTCAATCTGTAGGGCATCAACTAGCTTCTCAAACGGTAGGTCTTGGTAAGTATAACCCCATAAAGCTACTTCCCGGACTCGGTCTAACAACTGCCGGAAACTTGGGGAGCCGGACAAGTTGGTTCGCAATACCAAAGTATTGAGCAAAAACCCAATTAGTCCTTCTAATTCAGAACGGTGGCGGTTGCTAATAGGAGCACCTACTAAAATGTCTTCTTGCCCTGTGTAGCGAAATAAGAGTGTCTGGAATGCTGCCAACAAGGTCATAAACAAGGTAGTACCTTCTTGGCGCGAGAGAACATTGAGGGCATCGGTTAGAGATTTGGGGATAACGACCGATTGACGCGCCCCCTGATATGTTGGCTCTAATGGTCGTGGATAATCGGTAGGCAATTCTAAGATAGGTAGACTGCCGCTCAAATGTTGCTGCCAATAAGCAAGCTTATTATTTAAAATTTCACCTTGCAGCCACTGGCGTTGCCAAACTGCAAAGTCAGCATACTGAATAGCTAAGTCAGGAAGAGGAGAGGGGTTGCCAGTGGAGAAAGCTTGATAGAGGACTGACAGTTCCTCGAACAAAACACTTAAAGACCAATCATCACAAAGAATATGGTGTAGGTTGAGGAGGAATATATGTTCCTCTGAACTTAATTGCAGCAATGTTGTTCGCAGCAATGATCCTTGAACTAAATCGAAAGGACGTTGGGCTTCTTCTAGAATGAGCTGGCGGACTTGAAATTCACGATCGTCTGGAGACAGTCCTTGGAGATTCACAACTAAGAGTTTGATGGGAAAAGTTGAGTGGATGACCTGTATGGGTTGTGCGTTCCAAGTGGAATAGGTAGTTCGTAGGATTTCATGGCGGTTGATAATTTCATTCAAACTCTGTTCTAATATTGTGGCGTTGAGTACACCTCTGAGGCGAAAGGCTTCGGGAACATTGTAAAAAGCATGATTGGGTACTAACTGGTCAAGAAACCACAATCGTTCTTGCCCAAAGGAAAGCGGTAAATCGCCATCGCGCCCAATGGATTGTATTGGCACAGAATATCCTGTGTCTTCCTGTTGTGCTTGTATAATGCTGTCAGCTATTTCAGAGATGGTGGACGCTTCAAAGAAATGCCGCATTGGCAACTCAACTTGAAAGATATCGCGGATACGGCAGAGGATCTGAAAGGCTAGTAAGGAATGTCCTCCCAACGCGAAGAAATTGTCATGAACGCCAATGTTTTTTAGACCCAATACATTAGACCAAATTTCTGCTACTCGTTCCTCGATAGGAGTCCGGGGAGCAACAAACTTCTCATTTGCATTCAAAGTTTGAACGGGTACTGGGAGCGCCTTACGATCGACTTTTCCGTTAGCTGTTAAGGGTAAAGCACTCAATTGCACAAAGCGAGAAGGGATCATGTAGTCGGGCAATTTCTGTTTGAGAAAACGGCGTAAATCACCAATATTCGTGTCTGATGATTCAGGCTTGAGAACTACGTAAGCTATTATGCGTTGCTCACTAGGGGAAAATTCTTTAGCAATCACTACAACTTCTTGCACATCAGGATGTTGCCACAGTGCAGTTTCAATTTCTCCTAGCTCAATCCGGAAGCCGCGAATCTTTACTTGTTGGTCAATGCGCCCAATATACTCAATGTTGCCGTCTGGTAAGTAACGAGCTAAGTCGCCTGTTTTGTAGAGGCGTTGTTTTTTGACCATTTGCTTGGTATCTCCACCAAGCTCACTAATGAATGGGTTGGGGATGAATCGTTGATCTGTCAGTTCTGGACGGTTGAGATAGCCTCTAGCTAGTCCCTCGCCGCCAATGTATACTTCTCCAGAAACACCTCTAGGTACTATCTGCATTTGTTCGTCCAACAGAAGACAGTATGTGTTGGCGATCGCACGGCCAATGGTCACGATGCTGTCACCTTTCTTCACTAAGGCAAATGTGGAATAGGTCGTATCTTCCGTAGGACCGTATAGATTAAAGACTTTTTGAATATTATCCAACGTATATATCTGCTGCACCAAACGATTTTGCAAAGGTTCACCTGCTAAGTTAACGATGCGAACAGAAGCGGGTATACCTTGAATTCTCAGTAACTCTGCGATCGCAGATGGCACTGTATTGATTAGAGTGACTTCTTGTGCGGCAAGTAAGGTAGGTAGATACAAGGCATTCTCTGCCAAAATCACCTTACCACCCCAACTAAGGGGAACAAATATTTCAAAAACTGAGAGATCGAAGCAAATAGATGTTGCGGCCAGCACTCCAGCTAGATCCTCTGTTGTAAAAACTTCTCTTGCCCAATGCAACAGAGCGACTGTGCTGTGATGTTCAATAGCTACCCCTTTCGGTTTACCAGTCGAACCGGAGGTGTAAATGACATAAGACAGGTTTTTATCTGTAACTATGCTGGTAAGATTTTCTTGGTTTTGTTGAGTAATTACCTCCCTATCACTATCTAGACAAACTATATGGCCCTGATGCTCTGGAAGCTTTGAAAGTAAATTTTGTTGTGTCAGCAGTATCGATAATTGTGAGTCCTCTAGCATTAAAGCTAGGCGCTCTGAGGGATAGGCTGGATCTAAGGGGACATAAGCTCCACCTGCTTTGAGGATGGCTAATAGTCCAACAATCATTTCTAGCGATCGCTCCAGGCAAATGCCAACTAGAACCTCAGGTTGAACATTCAGGGTCTGTAGATAATGCGCTAGTTGATTAGCTCGCTGGTTAAGTTCTTGATAAGAAACTTGTTTGTCTTCAAAAATGACCGCAATTTGCTCAGGTGTTTTTTCTACTTGATATTCAAACAACTGATGGATGCATATATCATTTACGTAAACTGCTGGATTTTCTTGCCATTCCAGAAGCAGCTGGTCTACTTCTATCTTGGGTAAACGGAGGTCTTGTTGAGAACTTTCAGTAGAATTTTTCACAATGAATAGTAAATTTTAATACTACTATTTTATTTGCAAATACTTAAACTGGCTAGTCACAATGAAAAGTTTCTACTTGGTATGAGTTTAGAGGAATGAAAGCAGAGTGGGCATTTCGTAAGAATTACAGCAGATTGCAACAGGTGTGAGGTACAGATGATCTGAAGGGCACAGCAGTGCTGTGCCCCTACGTGTGTACTTCATTTACCTGAAAAACGCTGTAATTGTTCAATAGATAGGAAGAACGATCTCAAATTCAGTTCCCTCAGTGGGTTGAGAACGCACAGTTAAAGTACCGCGATGTTGTTGGATAATAGAGTAGCTAACAAATAACCCTAAACCTTGACCACGACCAACGGGCTTTGTGGTAAAAAACGGTTCAAAAATCCGCTCTTGCAGACTTACAGGAATCGTACTATCTGTATTGGCGATCGCAATTCGTAACCATTCACGATCTATCACTCCAGTCCGAATCCGAATTTCTGGGTGTTGGCTGCTTTGGGGATTATCTCGAATCGCATCAATGGCATTGTTAATAAGATTCAGGAAGACTTGATTCAACTGGCTAGGATAGCAAGTCACCAAAGGTAGATTGCCATACTCCTTAATGACGCGCACTTCGGGTTGATTTTCAGAAGCTTGTAAGCGATGTTGCAAAATTAATAGTGTGCTTTCAATACCACTGTGTAAATCTACAGCTTTGATTTCAGCTTCATCTAAGCGAACAAAGTTGCGTAAACTCTGGACAATTTTGCTGATGCGATCGCTACCAACTTTCATAGATTCTAAGATTTGATTGGCATCTTCAAACAGAAAATTGAGGTCAATTTCTTCTTGTTTATCTTGAATAGCTCGGCTAGGTTGGGGATATTCTTGCTCATAAAGCATCAGCAAACTCATCATGTCTGCGACATAATTTTCCGTATGGATGAGATTACCCTTAATAAAATTAACTGGATTGTTAATTTCGTGAGCAATACCAGCTACCAATTGACCGAGGGATGACATTTTTTCGCTATGAATTAATTGTCCTTGAGTTTGCTGCAATTTTTTCAAGGTCTGCTCTAAATCTTGGGCTTTTTGGTTGAGAGCTTGGGTTTTATGTTCTACCTCTGCTTCTAAGGTGTAAGAATAGTTTTCGGTTTGTTGATACAGACGGGCATTTTCTACAGAGATAGCCGCTTGGCTTGTTAGGAGTTGGAGAATCTCGATGCGATCGCTGGTAAAAGCGCCTAAAGTTAAGTTGTTTTCTAAGTACAAAATACCGCTGAGTTTTCCTTGGCGACTAATGGGAGTACATAAAACAGATTTGGGTTGGTGAGTGATAATGTAGCGATCGCTGGCAAATTGCATTGTTGTACTCAAGTCTTCAAACACAGCCGTCTCTTGAGTTCTTGCTACTGCATAAATCAAACTTTGGGGAATTTCTGAGTATTGCTCCAGGGGAATTTTTAAAGTTTTTACCAGTTCTCGATCGGCTTGAGCTACAACTAACCATTGTTCATCTTGGCGAAGAACTAAATGACCGATTTGTGCGCCAGCATTGGCGATCGTAATCTGCATTAAGGTTGCCAACAGTTTCTCTAATTCAATTTCTTGAGAAATGGCTTGTGCGGCTTTCATTACCGCTTGCAAATCTAAGTATAAATTTTGGTTGGTAGAGCTTTTAGTTACACTTCTCATAAAAGTTGAGGCGATGGTTAGCCCAGATGTGATGGCAAGATTAGTCGGTTGGAGAATGGCTATTAATAGTTGCGGATATTGTTGTTCTAAATGGGTGACTTTCGCCTTTGCACCCCAATGGGCATAGCAGTAATAGGCTTCTTGGATATAGTCTGCGGCCACCTTCTCTTTACCGCAAGCAAGGTAGAATTTAGCAGCCAGCTCATTGCTGAGTGCTTCTTCTTGGATATAGCCGTTTTCTTTTGCCCCCCGAATGGCTTTTTCATAGTAGGTCATTGCGTCTAAATGACCCAAAACTTTTGCCCGCTCTGCTTCAACTAAATCGTATTTGTGTTGATGATTGGCGGGAGCGTGGAACGCCCACTGACTCATCAATTTCTGGTTTTCTGCAACTTTTTCTAGTGCCCATTGTTGCTCTGCCTCATTGCCATTTGAACAGGTAGCCAGGAGAGCGAGGGAGTAGTAGAAATTATGTTCGGCAAATTGCAAGAAGCCAACCATGTTTCCCCGATATTTTTCGGCTTCTTTAGCATGGATGAGTGCCTGCTGATAGTCCTGAAAGATGAGCAAAAGAATCGTCTTTGCCAGATGAAGTAGGAATAGAAGAGTTCCGTTTTGAGTTTCAATTAAAATCGGCAGCATTTTCCGTTCGTCGAAACTCTCCCCAACGAGTATTAGAGGATCTTCTGCTGCTCCCATCAAATTCAACACGAGCTGACGACAAATCTGCCCGAAGTAAATTTGATACTCTTGTTTGAATTTCAACAACAGATCGATGTATTTTTGCTGTTGCTGATTCACCTGCTCCAGTGTTTCACCAACGAAGAAAAGATAGTTACAGTAGGAGGTGGCATTGTAGCAGGCATACTCTACATCACCCACTTCTAATCCAACCTGAATAGCTTCACGTAGGGGAGCGATCGTTTTGCGAACGGGTTCCCGCCAGTGCCGTACAAACACATCAAAAATGTTAATTACTTTTGCATATAATTTCCTGTCGTTGAAGCGCTCTAGCAATTTTAATCCTAACTGTCCAAACCGATAGCCCTTTTCAATTCCGGTTGGGCTACCACATAAAACCAGACCATAAAAGGTGTAACCAAATGCCGAAAATGCCGAGTTACCAAATTGAATCGATAGGTTCACTAGTGTGTAAGCAATCAGTGGTAACATATCTGGTTTAGCGTTCAGGCTGGGAGTGACCATTGCGATCGCAATTCGCATGGCTGCTAATTTGTGCGGATCGAGCATCTCTGGCAGGTTCATTAAATCCTCGATTGCTAACTCCAATGGAGGTTCTTTAAACAGGGGTTCCCCCAAAAACTCCAGCACTTGTAGACAAATGTCGATCGCTGCCAGCATTTGATTCTGAGCAATGTAGAAATAGATTTTGATTTCATACATCTTCACCTTTTGTAGCAAATCCTGGGCGTGCTGAAGAACAATTTCTGAAAGCTGTTCTGCCTGCTCGAAATGGGCAGTTAGGTACTCAATTTCAGCCGCTTCTGTATGAAGAGCAAGGGTCAGGTCATAATGATCTTCCCAACCGTTTTCTGAAAGCGCTGCCAGCCCTGCTGTGAAGTATTTACTTGCCGTTTCATAGGCAGTTGCTGCCTTGGCTTTTTGTCCTGCTTGCAGGTTAAGTTGAGCCAGTTCATTGCGTTGAACTCGATCCAATTCTTGCAGCCTGGAGATTTCATCACCATTTTGTGCATTCAACAATCCGGGAGAAGTGTTTTGAGTCGTCAATCTCAGACCGTAATTTAATTGATTGACAATTTCAAAAATTTTCCCTTCCCGTTCTGCTTCAGGCGTATTTGCCCACAGTTGTTGCCCAATTTTGAAATGGGTAGACTGTTTTTGATCTTCTGGAATCAGACTATAGGCAGCTTGTTGAACGCGATCGTGCAAGAATTTATAAGGAACGACAATCTCACCACCGCGATCAATGTTGTCTGAGTTATTTGATTGGAAGAACTTGTAGGTTTCACTAATGGGGAGAATTAGCCCTTCTTGTAACGCCGTCCATAGATTGCTCGCCATATTAACAAGTGATGTTTCAGAGACCCTTGCCAAGGTCTTCAAATCAAATTGGTTGCCAATACAAGCCGCCAGTTTCAAAACCTCCTGTGTGTCCACCGGAAGTTTCTGCAACTGCAATGCCATAAACTCTACCACTCCATCGGTCAATGCTAACTGCCGCACCGAAGCTAAGTCACATTGCCAGTAACCCAGTTCTGGCTGGAACTGAATCCAACCCTCTTCGTGCAGTGCTTTGAGAAACTGGGTTGTAAAAAAGGGATTCCCTTGGGTTTTCTGGTATACCAATTGTGTCAGGGGTTGAGCCAGTTCCTGGGGACAACTTAAGGTGTCTGCCACCAACTGATTCACCGTTATTTCCACCAAGGGTTCCAGGGTAATCGTATTGACGATAGCTTCGGCTTGCTGAATCTGTTCCAGCGTCAGCATCAAGGGATGAGCCGGAAAAACTTCATTATCTCGATAGGCACCCAGAATGAGTAAATATCCAGAACTGGCTTCACTCATCAATAATTGCAGTAAGTTCAAAGAAGCCGAATCTGCCCATTGCAAGTCATCTAGAAACATTACCAGAGGATGCTCAAGGGTAGTGAAAACCTGGATAAATTTCTGAAAGAGCAAATTGAAACGATTTTGGACAGCACTACCAGATAGTTCTGGGACTGGGGGCTGTTGACCGATAATTCGCTCTAGTTCAGGAATCACATCAACGATCGCTTGTCCGTTTTCACCCACGGCCGCCAAAATTTTCGCCTTCCACTCCGCCAATTGGACATTACTTTCACTCAGCAGTTGTGCCATCAAATCACGAAAGGCTTGCATAAAGGCACTAAACGGAATATTACGCTGGAACTGATCGTACTTGCCTTTGATGAAGTAACCGCGTTGTCTCACAATTGGTTTATGGACTTCATTGATCGCCGCAGTTTTGCCAATCCCGGAAAATCCTGCTACTAGCATCATTTCTGAACTGCCATTAGCGACGCGCTCAAAAGCTTTGAGCAAGGTTGCAACTTCTGTTTCTCGCCCATAGAGTTTTTCAGGGATCATGAAGCGATCGCACACATCCCGTTGTCCCAAGACAAAGGTTTCTATTCTACCTGTTGCTTTCCATTGATTGAGACAGCATTCTAAGTCATGCTTCAAACCCAAGGCACTCTGATACCGATCTTCGGCATTTTTCGCCATCAACTTCAATACTATCTCTGAAACGATCGCGGGAATTTCTGGATTAATGCTGTGTGGAGCGAGTGGGAGCTTGGCTAAATGACAGTGTAATAACTCCATCGGTTCATTGGACTCAAAGGGTAATTGTCCAGTCAAAAGTTCGTACAATGTCACCCCTAAAGCATAGAAATCACTGCGGTAATCAATGCCGCGATTCATTCGTCCGGTTTGCTCTGGGGAAAGATAGGCAAGGGTTCCTTCCAAGACATTAGGATTTTGGATTTCCTGGGTTTCGCGGGGGAGGAGAGAGGCAATGCTGAAGTCAATTAGCTTGACTTGTTGCGATTCTGGATGAATCAGAATGTTGGCGGGTTTAATATCTTTGTGGATGACTCGATGCTGGCAGATATCATGGAGAATATTGGCAATTTGTCGGGCTATTTCTAAGATTTCCCGTAAAGACAGGGAATGATTTTGGGTATAATCCCGTAGGGAAATGCCGCCAAAGTCTTCCATCACCAAGGCATAGCTGTTACCGTAGGCTTCTAGGCTGTAGGGGTGGGCTATGCCAGGAATGTTGAGATTTTTGGTAATTGTATACTGGTTACGAAACTGTAATAATTCGCTAAAGGTAGGGTAGTCTTGCTGTAATAGTTTAATCACCACTGGACGCTGACTTGACTTTTGTACTGCTCGATAAACTATTGTCTGAGAACCTGCATAGAGTTGCTCAACGATGGCATAACCAGGGAGATGCGGCAATGGATTCGAGTAGGGGATTGCTGCCAGTGTCATAGCGTCAAGTTAAAATCTTTAAAAGAAGTTTACAAATCTAATATTTCCCAAGAATTTGCCAGAATAAACATTCCGTAACTTGTATACATAATTAATTAGCCACAACTAGGCAAGAATGCTGCCAGATAACGGAATTCAATGCTGCTTGCACGAAAGTTGTCAATGACATTTATATCAACAAGTATGCGAACAATTAGGATGAGAGCAACAACCAAGTGCAGCAGTTCTAGATTCAAAGTCGATAAAGACAACACAAAAAGGGAGCAGGTGCCTTGGACAGCTTCGCCGACTTGAAATAAATTCTCTGCAACTGGACGTTTGGCAAGTAGTTTGTAAAGTTTAATCGGTAACTTCATACTCTTCCTCTACCAAACTCAAGAGTTTCTCCTCCAGAGCAGTTAAATAAAAACGAGTCACTTTTGCCAACGACTGTAGCAAATTTTTGATTGTCTCCTCCAATGAGTCAGAATATATTCTACTAATGCGTTCGCTAATCTCTTGCATCTGTTGACATTCATGGGACAGGTAGTTCAAAGACTTCAGGTGCTGCAAGCCAACAGTGTACTCTCCATCCCACAGAGGACTTACGCAACTGGCACAGCGCGATCGCTATTTAGTTGTACTTCTATAAAAAGTGGCGTGCTCAGAAGGTATTGCGGAAATTAATAACAGTAATTATCTGTGTTAAGTATTTTTCAAATCATGAGAAAATTAGTTGAGGATTCATAAAATCAATCCTGTAATTTATGAGATTTACTAAACTTAACAATTAGGTACTTGTTAAGTAGTCAGATTAATTGTACTCTCGCAAATTTGGCAGAGCAGAAGCGAGCAGATTAGTCATGTTTGAGCTTATCTTTCAGTTCCCGCTCTAGGTGGATACTGGTAACGGGAGCATCCCATTTTTGCAGAAATACTGATTCATGAGTGTAGTATGGGGAGAACACAATACTTACTTAAACCATAGGCATGACCCCCGAAG
>NZ_JBALBZ010000033.1:0-8425 GCF_036919495.1 Nostoc sp. | reverse complement strand
TTTGAAGTAAGGCTTGAGCCGGATGAGTGCGAAAGTCTCATGTCCGGTTCTTAGGGGAGGAGAGAGAGGTGACTCTCGAACCTTACCCGACAACCGGGTCTATAAAAACAACCTACCCAAGAGCAGGGCGCAACACAAAACCCCTGACTCCACTGGAGAATTAACTCCCGCCGCATCTTTATCTAATAGCGGTAAGAGTCCAAGGAATCCAGTGGTTGAATTGACCACACCTAACGGAACAATCAATCTCTCCGAGGGAACGAATAAAAACGAGTCAAAGGTCTTGGGGAAGTCGAACCCCAGGTAGGTAAGACGGGATACGGAATTCCTTTGATTCGGGTAGGACGCAACGTAATTGTTGCGAGGTGTTCAGAATACACAAACTAGAGAAGAGAAAATGATTAGACACAGTTATAAAACTAGTGAATCTTGGAAAGCCCTACCGTGGAAGAAATTCCGCCGAAATCTTTTCCGCCTCCAAAAGCGCGTGTACAAAGCTATTCAAGTTGGAGACAAGCGGAAAGCTAGGTCACTCCAAAAGCTTATTCTAAAATCCACCTCGGCTCGATTTCTTGCAATTAGACTTGTATCTCAGCTAAATGCTGGTAAAAAGACGGCTGGAGTTGATGGTAAGAAATCCCTTTCATTTGAAGAACGCTTCAACCTTGAAGAACTACTGAAAATGAATAGTGGAAATTGGAAGCACCAAGGACTACGGGAAATCCCCATCCCTAAAAAGGACGGGACAACCAGAATGCTCAAGATACCTACCATCGCGGACAGAGCTTGGCAATGCCTAGCAAAATATGCACTCGAACCAGCACACGAAGCCACTTTCCATTCCAGGAGTTACGGGTTTAGAACAGGGCGCTCTGCTCATGATGCACAAATATACATCTACAACAACCTCAACTCCAGAGTCAATGGAATAGAGAAACGAGTTATAGAACTCGATATCGAAAAATGCTTCGATAGGATTAATCACTCAGCAATAATGGACGAACTCATTGCCCCAAAAGGCTTAAAACTCGGTATCTTCCGATGCCTCAAGACAGGAGTTAACCCAGAATTCCCCGAACAGGGTACACCCCAAGGGGGAGTGGTCAGCCCATTACTAGCAAATATTGCACTCAACGGAATTGAGAGTATACACAGATACCACTCTCAATACAGAGATGGTAAAAGGATTACACCCAAAACATCGGCAGAACGAATTGCCGAGCCATCAATCCGATACGCGGATGACATGGTTATTATACTCCGACCCGAAGATGATGCGACAGAGATACTTGAAAGAATCAGCGAGTTCCTCCGCAAACGCGGAATGAATGTAAGCCAAAAGAAAACCAAAGTCACCGCCGCGACAGATGGGTTTGATTTCCTCGGATGGCATTTTAAAGTCCAGAAAAACGGAAAGTTTAGAAGTATCCCATCAGTGGATAACTTTAAAGCGTTCCGTAAGAAAGTAAAACACGTCGTCAACAACTCGAATTATGGTGCTACCACAAAGGCTGAGAAATTAGCCCCAGTAGTTAGAGGTTGGAGAAATTACCATAAGTTCTGCAAGATGGACGGGTCTAGAAACTCGTTATATCACATTGAAAAAAGAGCCTACACGGTATTCAACAAGGAAACCAAGCAAACACGCCACTCATGTCAGGAGCTAATAAAAAAGGCATTCCCAAAGGTTCCTTACTCCGAAAATAAACACGTCATGGTTCAAGGAATAAAATCCCCCTATGACGGAAATATAGCCTACTGGAGCGAACGTAAAAGTAAGCTCTACGACGGTGAAACATCTATTGCTCTTAAGAAGCAAAACCATAGATGTGCTTCTTGCGGTCTGAAGTTCATTGATGAAGAAAAGGTACATTTGCACCACATCGACGGAAATCACGCCAACTGGAAGAAAAATAACCTTGAAGCAATTCATGAGAGTTGCCACGATTACAAACACATGAGCAAAAGCGCAAGCTAAGAACATCGGAAGCTGGGTGCGGTGAAAGTCGCACGCCCAGATTTAACTGAGAGGTGCGGGGAATAATATCCCCCATCGACTCAACCAGAAGACTGTGCAGGAGTGGATAAATCAGCACCATGACTATAATTAAATTCTTGGGGGGAATAACTGTTGACTATTGACTGACAAGGTAGCGGTACTAGCTGTTTGAGGAACTGGCTTGATTAAGAAGGTCAATAGCATCTTGGTCGAGATGAAGATTGACAGCTTTGATGATATCGTTGAGTTGCTCAACCTTTGTTGCACTAACAATAGGTGCGGTAATGGTAGGATTAGCAATCAGCCATGCCAGAGAAACTTGGGTGGGAGTAGAATTATAAGTCTTTGCCACCTGATCAATTGCCTTTAAAATTCGCAAACCACGAGGGTTTAAATATCTTTTTACAGAACTACCACGGAGACTAATAGACAAATCTTCTTCTGAGCGATATTTACCAGAGAGAAAGCCGCTGCACAGAGAAGAATAGCTAATCACACCAATTTCCTGTTCTTGAGAAATTTGTTGTAAATCCTGCTCATAACCATCTCGGTCATACAAGTTATAACGGGGCTGAAGGCTTTCGTAGCGAAGAGAACCATGCTGACGGCTAATTTCTAATGCCTGTAATAAACGCTCTGCACTATAGTTGGAAGCACCAATCGCACGTACTTTTCCCTGACGAATCAATTCTGCGTAGGTTTCAAGGGTTTCTTCAAGTGGAGTGTTTTCATCGTCGATATGCGATTGATATAGATCAATATAATCAGTTTGTAACCTTTGCAACGAGTCTTCAACAGCTTGTTGAATGTGTTTACGAGAAAGCCCTTTACCTTTAACACCCATATCGTTGCCAACTTTAGTTGCAATCACCACTTGGTCACGATGACCACGCTGCTTGAGCCATTTTCCTAAAATTGTCTCAGACTCTCCACCAATATTTCCCGCAACCCATTTGGAATAAACATCAGCTGTGTCAATAAAATTACCTCCAGCCGCTATAAAGTGATCTAAAATCTCAAATGAACTATTTTCATCAATAGTCCAGCCAAACACGTTGCCACCAAAAGATAGTGGCGATACTTCTAGTTCTGAACGTCCAAGTTTACGTCTTTGTGTAATGACCATAAGTTTTCTCTCAAGACAGTTTTGGAATTACTTCTGCCAACTATGACTTTATAAAAAATACAATATACTATTTTGCGATAAGGCTATCGAGAAACAGTATTTTAAGAGGTATACGTAGATTATCATGGAAAATCATCCAAAATCAAGTCTTCTTATCGTAATGGTCAAATACCTCTGCCAATTCAAGAGACAACTTTTAGCAAGCGTTCGTTATGCACGTCTAATAATGGTCGGTTGTTACACACACCAGTCTGATTGCTATTCGTCAGAATTTTGCTAGACAATGATCGCGTCTGCAAGCGATCGCACTTAGGTGCGGTTTACTTAAGTAATCAACGATAATAAATGTACTCCCAGTTCCTGCTCATCGCCCCACTAATTCTGTTAAAATCGCGTCTTCCAGCACGTAAATTTTGAGGCAGTGCCATGTGTGCAAAGAGATTTGGGCAATCTCAACCTACTAAAATCGATAAACTTATTGAATCTGCGGTGCGTTATTGCCACAAGCGACACCCAGAAGCCTTAGACAGCAGCTTTGATTATCTATCTGTCAACCTCAACCAACAAGTAGTAACAGGGATTTTGACAGCATTGCAGAAAGATATTGACACTTTGAGTTGGTTTTGCGATTACATGGCATCAGAAATCAACCGCAGTGAGGACAACCAAAAGCCTCATCATCCCATCGCGCAACTTAGCAAAACTCTGATTACATCGGGAATGGAACCCTTTACTGATTTTATGCCTTACCCAGGTTGCCGCATCGTTATACTCAATTCGGAAAAATTTGAATCATTGCCAGAGTCAGTTCAAGCTGTGGTGCAGCAGGCTTTTGACATTAAGGAAAGTATTGGAAAAGAGGCACAAAGGATAAATGATGCCTTACTGCAAGAGTTGGTGGTTCAGGAATAAAAAATGGAACTACACGTGGCAGTCCCCACCCTCTCTGCGAGACGCTACGCGAACAACTCTTAGTAGGGTGGGGAAGCATAGCGGTTGACGACGATTGCATCTGTGATCAAAATCAACTTTATTGTTGATAAGGAAATGGATGTATGAGAAATCAACAATCTTTATTTGGGAATGATTTAGTCTGTATTTTTTAGAGATTGAAACTAATATTGGCATTTTGTACAAGATAGGAGTAACCCAAAGATCCGTTGTCAAGCGAGTAGCAGAAGTAAAAATTGATTTACTTGCTCATTATTCGAGTGTTGCTATTAAAGTATTAGGAATTTGGGAGCATAGAGGGAATATTGAACTGTATTTCAAACACCCCCATCAGGGCTTTAATTATCCCATCAGAGGTTTAGCTGAGTATTATAAGTTTAATAATGAGGATGTCAAAATTCTGCTGCATTATCTCCACCAAATGCAACCTAAAATACTATCTCAAGATGAAATAGATATTCTTGAGGAGAATTATAGCTGGGAGCAAATTGCTGTGTAGTATTCTCATAATTCCGTAGCAAAATATAATTAATTACCAAGCAAAAATAATTATTTTATTGCTATACCTCCAAATACTCTACCGCTGATGATGAGGCGACTGCCGACTCTTGATACAGCAGTATTTACCAAGGAGCGATGGCGTAACCGCCCAGCGTAGCTGATCGCAGTGGTCAAGCGCATTACTTAAGACTATGCACTCATAGATTCAGAAGCTAGCAAACCCGACATCTCCAATACTCGCTGTGACCAAGTAGATGCAACAGATGCAATATCTGTAATTTCCATTGATTTGTCCCAAACATTGATCCAGTTTTGTAATAAGTCTTGGAGTTGATTTAATTCAACATTATTTATTTCACTTTTCTGTTGTATTAAAGACACGTACAAGAAACTTTCTGACAACAATATTGGAACTAATTCACGAATTGCACTCTTTTGTGACCAAGAGTTAAGGCGTGCTAAACTAGCTGCTAATTCTCCTAATTGTTGCACGTGGGGTTGACGTAAAAAACTCGCTTCAATTGCACTCCAGTTAGGCATTACAATCCTCCTAGCAATTGCTTGGTAATTTGGCTAACTTGTTCTCGAATTTAGTTAGACTGTATTATCATACTACGGTTATTCTGGCTTGGGCGAATGTTGATGATTGACTCAAACACGATTTCCTGAGTGAAAACAGACCAATCCACACCCCAAATATCTCGTTGTCTGCTACCGTCTTTGAGTAACTCTTGTTCACATTCGTAATGGCGAACGCCACCACCTGCAAGAATTTTGCGTTCGATGTCTACTGCTATTTTAATAGACTCATCCGCAAATCGTAAATGCTTACAGTGAATGGGTTTTAGGAATTTGGATTCAATAGGCGATCGCTATCTTAGCCGACGAGGAAATGGGTGTTTGAAAGCATTCAAGGACAACTATCGACGATTAATTCGTATTCGGACAGTATTCGCTGTAATTCTTGATATTTCTGACTGTCTGATTCAACTTCCTCTATTTGAGATGCTGGTAAAATTTCTCTCAAGATATCTACCCAATAATTAAAGGCATCATTTGCTTTAGTTTTGGAAATGTCAAAGAGTAAACCTAAAACCTCAAAAATTGGTTTTTGTCTGAGGTAAACTAGACATAAGCATATTCCTTCTTTGGGTGAAATCTCTGGTTTGCGTCCACCTCCCTTAGCAATAATACGAGTTTGATTTTTTTCAATTTCTGCCTGTTTCTCTATATGCCTTTGCTCTGCCAAAGCTACCAATGCTAAAAACTGGTCATAATTAATTCCAATTAATCGTTTAGATTCGTGGGGATGTGATTCGATTCTTGTCAAAGGACTGGTCATTCTTGATGCACCTAACTTTCAGTATCTTTTTGATTATCCCATGATGTTTATATTAAGGATGAGTCTATTAAGTTTTTCAGATATTATTATACAAGCAGAGTGCCAAAATGCAATTTTATCTCGATTCAGGTAACAAAACTCTAATTGCAGAAGCCAATGAGTGGGCGGCTGTCGATCCTGGATGCCTACCATTTTCGTTGGAGTTAGCGTTTCAAGAAGGTGAAACGTGATGGCTTTAAAAATTCTGCCACCGTGAATTATTTTATTGTTTCCCAATATTTTCGACACAAGAGTGCCTGCATTGTTGATAGCCTTCAAGGAATTTAAAGAATCTAAGGAAATAAGAGCATTTTTTTCTCACCAGAGACATAAAAGAGCGCTTATAGTATTGGTGAATGACATCAGAGACCGCTATTAATTTGGAGTGTAGAGTCACGCAACACACCAGCAGTCTATTTGATGATTGATGCAAATGAAATGATGATTTTCCTAGAAGAAATTCTAGTTTATCTATCAGGTACTAGGTAAGTCTCCTTAAGGTAAGACATTATCTATGCTGAGTACCCACGGTATACCTTTGTCAACTGGAGAACTGACAGTAATTTTAGCTCTATTGGCAAACTGTTTTAAGTGGTCGGCAAATTGGGGAACAGCTTTCATGATATTGCGATAGCTTTCCATATTATTACAAATCAAGATCAACGTCAAAACGCCACTATTGATTTGGAAATACCAATGACAACTCGATAACAAAATACGTGTCATGCGATTGCACGCTAGGAAAAAGCTTTTTTTCGTTGCTTCTTCAAGCTGTCTGAATAGTATTTCACTCAGCTTGATTGTTTGGGGTGAAGGTAAATCATCTGGATGTAAGCATGGTTGATTCATAAGGTTTTGGCAAGCTTCAAAAATAACGAAGCTGCGGTGAAGATTGGTACTCCTAATTTTTTGCAGATTGAATATTGCAGAAAAATCAGGTTTACTAGATTATTGTTCTTGAGTGACAATCGACAACAAGTCTAACCACAACTAGGATAAGTTTGCTTGAGATTTGAGATTTGAGAGTGGAGCACGCAGCAAGAGCCACCGAACGCTGGCATCCCCAACTGCGAGTCCAATATAACTTCGCCAATAGCATGGCTGCATTGCACAGTTTATGCAGAGGTGAGGCGCACATTGCTGGGATGCATCTGTATGATCCTGAAACTGGTGAGTATAATACTCCCTTTGTTCGAGATGTTTTGGCTGGGAGGGAAGCAGTTCTGATTACCCTTGGTGTCTGGGAGGAGGGACTTTTATTAAAGTCAGGGAACCCAATGGGAATTAGAACAGTTAGTGACTTAGTTGCTGGGGGAGCGACTATTGTTAACCGCGAAATAGGTTCTGGTAGTCGGATGCTTTTGGAACAAACACTCAAAAACGAACAGATACCGTTCGATGCTGTTCAGGGCTTTGACAATATACTCAAAAGTCACCAAGATGTTGCCCAAGCTGTAGTCGGAGGAGTTGCCGATGCTGGGATGAGTACGGCATCTATAGCTACCGCTTTTGGGCTGGGATTTATCCCTTTACATCAGTCACGATATGATTTGGTGATTCTCAAGGAATATTTAGAAGAAGCATCAGTACAGCAGTTACTCAGTACTTTGGGACATCGGATGGTTCACTCCCAATTTGAAATTCTCGGCGGTTACGATATCAGCAAAATCGGGGAAGTTGTAGCGACTGTTTAGAGTGGATTGCAATGGTTGGTTGTGTGGTTTAGGGAAAACTTGGCGTAAATTTAAATCCTACTGCAACCACTCTTTAGGTATGAGCAACCTTCTTTGTGATTACAACAACTGATAATGCTCAATTCGTAATTCGGATTTCAATTTGAGTTTCCGGCTTGGAATCTGTAGCTTTCTTTTTTCCAATTGGTATTACTACCGCTAGAGAAATCATTTGAGTGAGCGGATGGTAATACTTGCAATATTCCTTGAGTGATGTCTTATTGCTCTAGCCATTAGTCAGAAAAAACAATGACTAATGACCAACGAAAACTGACCACAACTTGAATATGTTCTTTCTTCGGACTCTTTTTGCTGTAGAACGAGCACCTCCAACGACGTTCTATATAAGGTCACTGCTGTAAAATTACAGCACAATTGCCTCATAAACCGACAGATCCAGCAAACAAACAATTACAGGATTAATCATCATGTCCGACGGAAAAATTAGACAAATTGCTTTCTACGGTAAAGGTGGTATCGGTAAATCTACTACCTCCCAAAATACCCTCGCCTCTATGGCGGAAAAGGGTCAACGCATCTTAATTGTGGGTTGCGACTTGTATCAGCGCCTTTATAGTGCTTTGCAGAAAATTAACCCGAAAAAGCCTGATGAGGCGATCGCCGCAGCTATCGAGCAGGTTCTGACGGGGCGACAAAATAGGCTAAAAAGCTTATGAGATAAAGAAAGCAGCAATTTATGGTAGAAAAAGATAGGTCTAGTTTTGTCAATAAGA
>NZ_JBALBZ010000032.1:0-106210 GCF_036919495.1 Nostoc sp. | reverse complement strand
GCCTTTTGGCTACCTACAGGCACTGCTGCTTGGGCTTGATCGCTTTGTCGAGTCACCAAAAGGCTGGTTGCTCCCATAGAGATTGCCAAGCCAATCATGGCGGCTTTTGTCCGCACCCGGCGGTTAACTTTTGGATTTATCACATTTAGCAGTTCTACCGGGGCATCATCGCTGCTGGGGTTATTGTTCAACACAGCTTTCACTCTCTTTTTCAATGCTCGTTTCAAAGACGACCTCCTAATGATCACTAGCGCTTAACTGACCTTGATTTTTCAGTTGGATACTAGTAAATGATTTAGATCACAACGAATGATAGATCAAGATCACATTCACCAGAGATGCTTACGCAAGATTAACCTGCTTCTCTGATTTAAACAAGTTCACACGTATTAGCAAAACTTAAATTTTGCTATGTTTACTTGTCCGAACCACTCCTCACACCACTTCCTCACACCACTTAGGACGTTTTACTTTTTACCATTGTCCGCCATTGTCTTGCGTCAATCGCGGGGACTGGACAAACTATTTGCCAAGCCCATAGTCGCTGCCGAGAATTAAATTGCTGCGACTTCTGGAAAAGTGATGCCCCCCACTGTAGATATCTTCAAGATATTTCTACCCAATCAGTCTTCTTAACACGAGACTTTACGTTGATTATTCCCTAAAAAACAACCGTATGATCTATTGGCTACTTTGAGGCTACTTTCTAAGGTTGATCGAACTAAAATGGCTCAAATGTTTAATGTGACTGATTTTAACTCTTTTTACCCCCAATTTAGGATGCTTCAGATTCATCAAAATCTATCATTCAAATTTGGCAATATCCCAAGTTTTATATACAAATTTCTTATAATAACCTTCCTATCCTTGTAAGTATCTTCCACTACAATTTCGGAAAAGAACCAATTTTAGGTATCTTGTTTTACATATTATTGCAGTAATCAAGAAAACTTTGACTGCCACAAATCGTTCGTCTAATGGATACCTAGAAATTTTATAAGTATGTTTACTTATAACAATGAAGGTAAAGACCTATTGTAAATAGCCTAGCTGACGACGGGTTTCAAATAAGCTAATTGCTACACTCACTGAAAGATTCAAGCTGCGAACCCCCGGTTGGCTCATGGGAATATACAGAGTAGCATCACAATCTGACAAAATTGCTGGTGGTAAGCCGGTAGTTTCACTACCAAACAGCAACCAATCATCTGGTTGAAACTGAAAACTGACGTAATTACAATTTCCACCGACACTAAAACCCAAGCATCTGCCTCCACGCTGCTGATGTAAGGTTTTAAAGGCTTCTAGCGATTCATGATAGTGCAGTTTGACGTAAGGCCAGTAATCCAATCCTGCTCTTTTGAGGTAGCGATCGCTAATTTCAAATCCCAAAGGCCCCACCAAATGCAACTCTGTACCCGTAGCAGCACAAGTACGGGCAATATTACCTGTATTAGGAGGAATTTGTGGGTTAATTAAAACTACCTGGGGCATTGACCGTATAATCTACGTATTGTATAAAAAAATTTCTTGTCAATGTTAAATCTACCAAAGGGTAGAGGCGATTCATAGGTTTTGTTAATAATAATCAAGCATCCTTCATCAATTAGATTTTTAAAACGAAGTCCAAACGCTCCCAGAGCAATGTCTAAGAGGATGTTTAGTTAAAATCAGTAAATAATTAAGTTTTGTGTTGAAAGAGAAAGGGCTTGTGTGCTTTAGGGCTAGTAGCGCAAGGCGGAAGTCAAAAGTCACGCATAATAGTATTCCGAGCTTCTTGCGCCATTTGAAATAGTATGTTTTTTCCGCGCCTGCTTTACTAGTAGTCTGTCAAGCTAGTGGTCTATCGTATTATTTCTGAGGGGTTCGTAGTAAGCCTTAAAAATCTAGGACTTTAGTCCTTACTACAAACTTTTTTACCCATCAAAATTAATGACATAAATTACTAGCCCCTGCCAAACACACTGCCAAGGGCACGCGCCATATTTTGCGGTTGCATTGCATCCATTGCGGCAGTGGGTTCGTAGCCGCAGTGAACCATGCAATCGGCACATTTGGGATTACCACTCTTCTGGCCGTATTGACTCCAGTCTGTTTGTGCGAGTAATTCCTTGAAGGTAGAGTAATAACCTTCGTTTAGCAGATAGCAAGGTTTTTGCCAGCCAAGAACGCTATAACTAGGGCTACCCCAAGGTGTGCATTCGTAGTCCTTTTCACCAGTGAGAAAATCTAAGAACAGTGGATTGTGATTGAAGTTCCAGTTTTTTTCACCAGCTTTGTAGGGAGCCAGAATTTGCCGGAAGAGGGTGCGTGTTTGTTCTCGGTGGAGAAAATGATCCTGATCTGGTGCCCACTCGTAACTGTAACCGGGAGAAATCATCATCCCGTCAGTATTTAGCGTTTCCAGAAAGTCGAAGAACTCTTGCATATCTTTGGGTTCAGTACCCTCAAAGATAGTAGTGTTAGTGGTGACACGAAAGCCTTTAGCTTTAGCGGCACGAATGGCTTTGACAGCAATATCAAAAACACCTTTGCGATCGACACACTGATCGTGCAACTCCCGCATCCCATCTAAATGGACACTAAAAGTCAGGTAAGGAGAAGGTTGAAACTTATCCAAGCTCTTTTCTAACAACAAGCCATTGGTACACAAGTAAATATATTTCTTGCGCTCAATTAATCCCTGAACAATCTCATCAATCTGAGGATGTAGAAGCGGTTCTCCCCCCGGAATTGAAACAACCGGTGCGCCACACTCTTCTACTGCGGCAAAGCACTGTTCTGGGGTAAGATTTTGCTTTAAAATTTCCTTTGGATGTTGGATTTTACCACAACCAGTACAGGCTAGATTACACCGAAAAAGAGGTTCCAACATCAATACTAAGGGGAAGCGTTTACGTCCTTTCAAACGCTGGGTAACAAGATACTTCCCAATATCCATAGCTTGTTGTAGATTAACTGCCATTCTATTACTCCTCTGTTGATGAAAACACCACGTTCTTAACCCCAAGATTTATCTGTGGGGTCTTTAATTTTGAAATTTGAATTTTGAATTTTGAATTTCCCAGAGAGGTTGACATACCCCTGAGCAATAAACCAATCCACAGCATCCTTGAGTGCCACCTTTAACGGAGATTGAGGTAGACCCAACTCTCGTACAGCTTTGGCGGCATCGTAATACATAGGTTGTTTCGCCATCCGAACGCCATCCAATGGTACTGAGGGCGATTTTCCCAAGGGTGCGAGGATGTTTTCATCAACCCAGGCAACACTAAGAGGGAGCCAAGCGGGAACTGTTCGTTGAGGTGCGCTTAGACCTGTGATATCGGCGAGTTGTTCGAGCAGTTCCTTGAGGCTGAGGTTTTGATTACCTAAGATATAGCGATCGCCTGATTTACCCCGTTGCAAAGCCAGTAAATGTCCCCATGCCACATCCCGCACGTCGATAAAATTCAAACCAGTATCTAAGTAAAAGGGCATTTGCCGTCTTAAAAACCGTAGGATTATATCACCTGTCGGGGTAGGTTTGATATCCAATGGGCCAATTGGGCTGCTGGGATTGACTATAACTACTTCCTGGCCTTTAGCAACGGCTTGCATGGCTTCTTGTTCAGCGAGAAACTTAGACTTTTTGTAGTCACTCACCAACTTTTCTAAGGGACTCTGATGTGTTTCATCGACGACTTGGCCAGATGAGCCTACCCCAATTGCCGCTACTGAACTAGTATAAACGGTGCGTTCAATGTCAGCTTTGCGGGCTGCTGCTAATACATTGCGCGTACCCAGGACATTGTTATGGTGAAGTGACTCCCGATCTGTTTGCCACAGGGAATAATGGGCTGCCACATGAAATAGATATTGACAACCTCTCATCTGTTGCCAGAGATTTGGATCGTTCAAATCGCCTTTGACAATTTCCACCTCTAAACCGCGTAGATTCTCCAAATTGCTGCTTGAGCGTACTAGGGCTTTGACATCATATCCCTGTTGCAGCAACAACCGTACTAAGTGGGCACCAATAAAGCCCGTACCCCCGGTGACAAAAACTTGCATCAACTTCTCTCCCTCGTCTGAAATCGGGGAAACCAATCATCCAAAATTGCGTAGACTACCGGCACAACTATCAAACTGAGGATAGTTGAAGTCACCAGTCCACCAGCGATCGCTACAGCCATTGGCGATCGCAATTCCGAACCAGCGCCAAAACCTAATGCGATCGGTAGCATCCCTAAAATAGTGGAGGCAGTGGTCATCATAATTGGTCTGAGGCGCACTAGTCCGGTGTTCAGGATTGCCTCGGTGCGGTCTAAGCCAGCGTTGCGTAACTGATTGATGTAATCTACCAGTAAAATGGCATTTTTATTTGCCAGCCCCAGCAAAAAGACGAAGCCGATCAGTGAGATCATGCCAAAGTCGCTTTTGGTGATTAGTAATGCCAACATTGCGCCCACTAGTGCTAAAGGCAAAGAGACACCGATCACCAGAGGGTCTACCCAGCTTTTGAACAGTAAAATTAGTACGATGACAATACAAAGAGCAGATAAAGCTAGAGTACTGCCAAAACTGCTAAAAACCTTACCTTGGCTAGCAGAGTCTCCACCTAAATTTAAAGAAACATTAGGGGGTAACACTGCCTTAGCTTCAGCTACCACTTTGTCAGTAGCATCACCCAAGGATAAATCCTTGCCAAGATTAGCACTCACATAAGCTACTCGTTGATTATTCAGACGCTCGATTTGAAAAACTGTACCCTGTGGATTCGTTTCACCTGTGACTGTGACATCAGCGAATCCCGGTAGTCTCTGAATTCTCTCTTTAATTGCTTTGACTGCTTTGCTTAAGGCTTGGAGATCGTTACCGCTTAAAGCTATCTGGAGGGGTTTTTGACCGCCAGAATCGACAAATTGAATATCTTCGACACTAGTAGTTACCCCAGAAATAGTAGGTAACGAGGAGCGGAATTGGTCTTGTAGTTCGGCAGTTGTGATTTTGCGGTCTTTTTTAAGCTTTACATAGAGTGTGCCTTTGTTCGGCTCACCCTCACGAGAACCAACAGTGGTAAATACCGTTTCAACTGCTGGTGATTTTCTTACAACCTCTTCTAGTTTCTTTGCAACCTCAAGAGAATCATTTAAAGGATTGGGAATGGGGATTGGGGATTGGGGATTGGGGTTTATCCCCTGCTCCCCTGCTTCTCTGCCCCCCTGCCCCTCTGCTCCACTAGGGATACTCGGCAAAGGAGCCGTATAAGCAATATTAAATTCGCCGCGATCGAGTTTAGGAATAAAGCCTTTGGGAATTAGTGGAATCAGTGCTATACCTGCGATGAAGCTAAGTACAGCTAACCCGATAACTATCTTGCGGTGATTCAAAGACCAACTCAGCAAGTTTCTGTAAAATTGGGTAAAGGCTACCCAGATTTTTGCTTCTCGACGCGGGGAGAGCGAGGATTTAGGTTTCAGCCAGTAGATAGCGAGAACTGGAGATAAAGTCCGAGCAACTAGCATAGAAGCGAGCATTGCAGCTGAAACAGTGATGCCGAAAGGCTTGAAGAACTGACCGATTACCCCACCCATTAAACCTATGGGTAGAAAAACTGCTACTGCTGTCAAAGTGGCTGCGGTGACTGTCAACCCAATCTCATTTGTAGCTAAAAGCGCTGCTTGACGAGGAGTTTCCCCATCTTCTACGTGTCGCATGATGTTTTCCACATCAACGATCGCATCATCAACAATACTACCAATCACCAAAGCTAAAGCCAGCAGGGTAATTGTTTCCAGGTTAAAGCCGAAAATCGCCATGACGATAAACGTCGCCAACAAAGAGGTAGGAATCGCCAAGGCAGAAATTAGGGTGGCTCGCCAATTCCATAGAAAAGGGAAAATTACCACTATTGACAACAAGACTGCTTCCATCAGCGCATCAATTGTTGACTGTGTGGCTCGACGAATATATTCTGCTTGAGTGGCAGCTAAAGTGAGTTTGACATCCTTCAGACTAGACCGTAGCCTTTGGACTTCTTTTTCAACTCGACTCACCACTTCCAAGGTGTTAGCGCTACCACGTTTGATTACCTGAAATGCGAGCGCATCTTGCCCGTTGAACCGGACTAATGTTGCCCCTGCTTGGGGGATAGCTGCACTCGCATTCAATGGATTTTGAGGAAGGGTTGCAGTAGCACCACCCAACAGTGAGACTTTTAGCACTCCTGGCAGTTTAGCGATCGCACTTACAATCTCGTCTTTCGCCAACTTTGTCAAATCTGTAAGATTCCGTGTGGGACTCTCAATGGCATAACTAATGGCGGCTGACTCATTTAAATTCAGGGGAATAATTTTAGAAGTCGCTCCTTGAGGTAGAGTCAACTGCTTGAGGGCAGTTTCAACTTTTTTGGTCGATGTTTCTAAATTCGTCCCAACGGCGAAAGAAAGGGCAACGGCTGTTTGACTAGGATAAGTGGATGAGCGAATATTCTCCAGTCCTTCTAGGGAGCGGAGGCGTTCTTCCAGGGGTTTAGTGAGCTTTGCCTCTGTATCCAGGGCAGTTGTCAGGGGGGCTGTAGCATTCACAACCACCACTGGAAATGTAATATCTGGAAACAAGGCATACTTGAGGGAACTGAAAGCCAGAACACCAGCTACTGTTACGGCAATCCAAAAACTCACTGTCAGCCACGAAAATTGAATCGCCAATTTAGAAATATTGAAGACTTCTCGTGCGGATTTGGAGTTATGAAGCTTTACCATCTTGGAAAATTATCGTGTGGGTGACACAATTATTTAGTCATGCTACAGCAATCACCTTCGGTTTGCGAGTTTTGGTTACTACTAAACAGCAATATTACTTATTGTCACTCAGATATGACCTAATCTTTAATACAAAAGGAAACTTCAAAGATGAAACTTGGTTCTGTTGAGCATAGGGCTAATGCCTAATTTTTTGCCCATTAACACAATTTTGGTACCTCAGGGAGCAGAATATAAAGCTGTCTGTCGCGGATTAAGCGGCGTTGCTGGTTCTATCCCAACGGTAGTAGCTATACCTGTTGGGATGAAGCCTTTACTTAAATACCTAGAACAAGGAAAATTTTTAGCACCAAAATCCAGAGTGCTGATTATGGGTATCTGTGGCAGCTTGAGCGATCGCTATACAGTTGGTGATATTGTCCTGTATGAAGATTGTGTTTATCAAGGGAAGCGGCTAGAGTGCGATCGCACTTTTACAGCACAATTACACTCAGCACTCAGTACAGACGTGATTAATCGCGTCTCTTCCCCCTCTCCACCAAATTTAGTCAAGTCACTGACAAGCGATCGCCTAATTTGGTCTGCTGTCGAAAAACGCCGTTTAGGTGAGATGGCTGCTGATGTTGTTGATATGGAAGGATTTACCGCCCTAGAGTTTTTCAATGCGGCTGGAGTTACAGTGGCAATGCTGCGAGTAGTCAGCGACGATTGTCAGCACGATATCCCCGATCTCACACCAGCAATTAACTCTGATGGCTCCCTAAATCCTTTGCCTTTAGCGATGGGAATGCTTCGACAACCCTTTGCTGCGACTCGACTGATTCGAGGTTCATTAACTGCATTAAAGGTGTTAAAGCAAGTTACAAATCGCCTCTTTTCTGGCAATAAACTGGAATAAGTATTAGGCGACTAGAAGCCGCTACTACACAAACTTTCGTCCACCTCCGTGGACTAATACAAAATCAAAGCTTTGCTAATCTGCGGAGGCGATTTTGTCTCGTGTAGTCAAGCTAGTACGACTTCTAGCCGTCAAGGCTACTACTTTTGGGAATGGAAGGGACAACCCCCTGCGGTTAATTTTTGAAGAAAGACATTATTATCAAAATAATGTTCCAAGGATTCAATCTTCAAATCATCACTCACGCGAGCAATACTAATTCCTCCGATTTCTATTATTTCTCCTGTGGGTACATAGTCTTTATAGTAACCATTAAATGTTCCCCAATGCCGCCACTTAAAAGTAACATTAGGTGACCCCGAAAGGACTTCTGTTAATTCCCAAAGGAAGCCATTAGGAAAAGCATTATGAAAAACCTAAAATGAAGACTCAAAGGTTTCTGTTGCAGAGCTATATTGCTCACTTTCACCCAGGAAGAGATTATAAGTACCTTCGAGTGCGACATCCTGAACAGCGTATTTTTGTCCTTCATTGGTACTCATCTTAAACTTATCAATATTTATAATTAACTCAATTAATACTGACAGTGTAATAATCAATACACTTTAGTTTTCATTATGAAATTAATTATGAAATAAGTTTTACAGAAACTTTATGGTTATAGATATTAAGTATAAAACTAAATTGGGAAGCATAATATGTAACCCTATCAGAGTTGAGTTCCACAAGAGCTGATTCCACTAACATTGCAAACTAAAAATACTTGCCAGAATAGCTCGGAACTAATTCGCTTTCCAATCAAACATTATTTATGAAACTCAATCACAATCTCTATCTCTACTCGTTCCTGGCTCATTTTGGATGGCTCAAAAAAAGTTACACCGCTAAAATTATGTTAGTGGCATTTTTGGGCACTCACGTACCACTTTTGACCTTACTATTGAGTTTCGTCATCTCAAACTCCTATTCTTTTGAGATGGCGGCGCGAGTTATGACTATTGCTCTGTTGGCGACGTTAGCGGGTACGGCCGCCACCCTCTATGCGCTAAACCATCTCCTCAAACCGGTCATTTTGACATCTGCTACATTGCAAAATTATTTGAATACCAAAACCCTACCTGAATTGCCCACAGAATTTGCTGATGAAGCGGGTACGTTGATGGCAGATACTTCACAAACGCTTCACAAATTAGATGAGTTAATTCACTACATCACTAATTATGATGACCTGACTGGATTGCCTAATCGTGATTTATTCTGCAATCGCCTCCGTGAAATTCTATCCAAACCTGAAAATAATCAGCGTCTTGTAGCTGTCTTTTTGCTAAGTATTGATGATTTCACTGGGATAAGTCATGGGTTGGAGCATGAGGCAATAAATTTGTTATTAAGAGCAGTTGCCCAGAGGTTATCAGCCTGTATGGCACAAACAGATTTTCTTGCCCATTTGAGCGGAGATGAATTTGCTTTTGTCCGAATGGAGATTCATTCTTTTGAAAGTGTGATTAAGCTATCTCAGGTACTGTTAAGTACCCTGAGCAAACCTTTTTCTGTTGGGGATAACTTGATTCATATCACCTCCAGCATTGGGATCACAATTAATGACCTAAATGATCGCAATAGCGTAGATCAACTTTTGCAACAGTCTCATATAGCGCTTTATCAAGCAAAGCAGCAAGGGCGTAACCAATACCAATTCTATTCACCGGAAATTAATGCTCAGTTGCAGGAACGACTGACATTAGAAAATGAATTACATGGAGCGCTTGAGCGCAACGAAATGCTGGTTTATTATCAACCTCTGATTGATTTACATAGCGGACAAATTACAGCTGTGGAAGCGTTGATTCGCTGGCAGCATCCTACTTTAGGTATGATTTCTCCAGCAAAGTTTATTCCGATTGCAGAAGCCAATGGTGCGATCGTACCAATTGGTGAATGGGTCTTACGAACTGCTTGCGCTCAAAATCGTGCTTGGCAGCTTGCTGGATTTACCCCAATTAGGATGTCTGTGAATCTGTCAGCTCGACAGTTTGAACAACCGTATCTGGTTGAGGTGATCAACCAAATTATTGAGGAGACTGAACTCCAAGCATCTGATCTCGAACTGGAAGTAACAGAAAGCTTCTTGATGGGTAACATTGAGCGATCGATTAAAACCTTAAAACAATTAGGAGAACTGGGTATATTGTTGGCTCTAGACGACTTCGGCACCGGTTATTCCTCCCTGAGCTACTTGAAGCGCTTTCCTGTGAATATACTGAAGATTGATCAGTCATTTGTGCACGATGTGATGTCCAATCCTGATAGCGCCGCCGTCACCAATGCTATAATTGCCCTCGCAAAGAGCCTCCGGTTGAGTATCACCGCAGAGGGTGTGGAAACCCAAGAACAGCTTGAATACCTGAAAATGCAAGGATGTGACGAAGGTCAAGGTTACTACTTCAGTCGTCCTGTTCCTGCTGATGTAATTGCCCCAATGTTGCAGAAAATTTCTCAGCAGGTGGAGACAATTGCAGCACAAGTGGATGCCTAAGCCAGAAAATACCCCCCTGATAGCGTTTCACTTGAATTTTGATAGTGTACTATCGGTGGGGTTCTGGATATATCTGGTTTGTCTTAAAGTATTTATTGGGCTATCTGAATGTTCGGAATTACGATGGCTCCTGGAATGAGTGGAGTCGCCAGCCTGATGTAGCGATCAAGAAGTAGTGAGAGTTACTTGGGAGTATACTTGCTTTTCTCAATACCTTCGCCAACAAAAGAGTATGAAGAACCAGGACGCTTTTAAGTTGTCGTTGTTGTCTTCCACAACGACAACTTAAAAACTCGAAGTTGCAGAATTTTCTCCAGCACAGTCTGTTTCTCTGCCATTTGATGAGTCACAGACAGCTTCCCCAAATTTATTGAGAAGTTACGGTTTTATACGTTGCCCCGTGAAAGTGAACGTCTGCTGTACCGGGGCATAATCTTTGAGAGGATTTACATTTAGATTAAACGACCTCAGTGTTGCTGTTGCTTGTACTATTCCATCTTTTGGAGCAAATGTTGCACGAACTATAACCACACCTTTACGGACGGACACCACTACCGCCATCAAGATTAAAATCTCTTAACCTTTCGTTACACTAAAGACATTGAGAAGGAAGAAAGCAAACTTCTCGCAGATGAAATCAAAGGTGAACGACATGAATGGCACAATTCGCGTTGGTAATCTCTTCGGAATTCCCTTCTATATCCATCCGTCATGGTTTTTAGTTCTAGGTTTAGTAACTTGGAGCTATAGCAGTGGACTGGGGGCACAATTTCCGCAATTGTCTGCGGGATTAGCTTTGCTACTGGGATTGATGAGTGCGCTGATGTTATTTGCCTCTGTCCTCGCCCATGAATTAGGCCACAGTTTTGTTGCAATTCGTCAGGGAATTGATGTCAAATCTATCACGCTGTTTATATTTGGCGGTTTAGCTAGCTTAGAAAAAGAATCGAAAACCCCAGGTGAAGCTTTTTGGGTAGCGATCGCAGGGCCAATAGTTAGTTTCCTACTGTGCGGTATCCTTACAATAATTGGTGTTACTACTACTGCATCAGGGCCGTTAGCTGCAATTCTTGGTGTTTTAGCTTCTGTTAACTTGGCATTAGCGCTGTTTAACCTGATTCCTGGCTTACCCTTAGATGGCGGGAATATACTCAAAGCCATTGTTTGGAAAATCACAGGCAATGCTTATAAAGGTGTGACCTTTGCTAGTCGAGTTGGGCAAATCTTTGGTTGGGTAGCAATTCTTTCAGGTGTACTTCCCCTAATATTATTTGGCAGTGCCGGTAACTTCTGGAATTTGTTAGTTGGCTTTTTCTTGTTGCAAAATGCTGGTAATTCGGCTCAATTTGCCAGAGTGCAAGAAAAACTCACAGGTTTGACTGCTGAAGATGCTGTAACTCATGATAGCCCGATTGTATCTGCTAATCTTACCCTGAGAGAGTTTGCCGATGAGCGAGTCATAAGTGGGCAAAACTGGCATCGGTTCTTAGTGACTGATGATGATGGACAATTAGTAGGTGCGATTGCAGTTGATAATTTACGAACCATCCCAACAGCACTGTGGTCAGAAACTCAAGTAAAAGAAGTCATGCGACCAATTACCGAATCTACCACAGTCCAATCGGATCAACCTCTGCTGGAAGTCATGCAGCTACTCGAACAACAAAAGCTATCTGTGCTTCCCGTAATTCGTAAGAATGGTGTCCTAGTTGGAATCTTAGAAAAAGCTGCTATTATCCAGCTACTTCAAAGTCGAACCCAACCTAACCCTGTATAATAATTACTAATTCGTAATTCGTAATTCGTAATTCGTAATTCGTAATTAAATAGGGCTTATGCAAAAGTACAGGCTGTAGGGGCAATTCATGAATTTACCCTACTGTAAATCAAGGTTTTCACTGCCTTTTTGCGTAAGTCCTATAATTATACGGACATGATATTAGATGGGGTTAAGAGCAACAGATAAATTCCAATCTCCTGCCTTTTTCACCATCTCTGCGGTAAGAACACGTCGCCAAGTTAATTCTTTTGTAGTCTCATCCCAATGCCAGCGTAATAAATTAGCGGGTTGACTCTTAACAATTCCTGCAAAACCAATCGCTTTTCTAGGTGCATTAGTAGCTAGTAAAATTGCACTTTCTACGTCACAAATTCCCCACTTCACTAAATTCTGCACTCCCACCAACAAAGGTAAAGTCGTCCCTGATAAAGTGCCATCTGGCAGTCGTGCAGTACCGTTTTTAACTTCAATTTGCCGAGTATCCCAAGGATATACGCCATTGGGTAGCCCCAAAGGTGAAAGGGCATCGCTGACGAGGAATAGCCCTTTTTCTTGATAGCTAGCGCGAAGTAAAATTTGCAGCATCGTAGGCGAAACGTGTTCACCATCAGCAATAAAACCACACATTACATCAGGATGGATAATTGCTGCCCCTAATAATCCTGGTTCGCGGTGATGTAATGCTGGCATCGCGTTGAAAGCATGAGTTACCATCGTTGCACCTTCCTCAAAGGCACGTTGCGCTTGGGCCTCTGTTGCTTGAGAATGTCCTAAACTGACAGTAATTCCTAGAGAACGCAAATATGGAATTACTTCACCAGTTAAATCTAACTCTGGCGCTAAGGTGATAACTTTCACAATATGAGCATAATTACCCAAAACCCGCTTTACCCGATCAATTGTTAAGGGTAACAAGTACTCTGGTGGGTGTGCGCCGCGCTTTTGGAAATTCAAAAATGGGCCTTCTAGATGTACTCCCAGAATCTTGGCACCAGCTTTTTGAGTGGGGATAACCTCAGCCATAATAGCAAGCGATCGCTGAATATTTTCGACTGAAGTTGTTACAAGTGTTGGTAAAAATCCATCTACCCCAACATCCCACAAAAATTGTGAGATCTTTTGGAGTATATGAGCATTTTCAGGCGTCAATTCGGGAAATGCCAAACCCAACGCACCGTTAATTTGCAAATCAACTCCGCCTAGAGAAATCCAGTCACCTGCTACATCTAGTAGGGATGTACATCTGTGCATCCCTACCGTACCCATTGGCAAGATTTCCTCAATTATGCCTTCTTGGTTAACCAAGAGCATCTGCAAATCTTTGTAACCAGGCACTCTAGCATTAATAATATCTACAGGATTTTGTGTTGCTTGGGTCATCACACTGACGAGAAGATAGCTAAATCTGATTTTAGATGCAACCAATATCAATAAATCAATTCAAACAACGCCAATAAATGAGATGATGATCGGCATTACCTAGCTTCCATAAGCTAGCTCAAATAATTTTGAATTTTGAATTTTGAATTTTGAATTATTATGACTCCCTTAGTTGGTATTATCATGGGCAGCGATTCCGATTTGCCCACTATGAAAGACGCGATCGCAGTTTGTGAAGAATTTGGTGTTGAAAGCGAAGTGGCGATCGTTTCTGCTCATCGTACCCCAGAACGCATGGTGCAATATGCTCAACTTGCACACCAACGCGGTATTAAGGTAATTATTGCTGGTGCCGGTGGTGCTGCCCATCTGCCGGGAATGGTAGCATCTTTAACTCCACTTCCTGTTATTGGTGTTCCTATACCCACTCGTAACTTACAAGGTGTGGATTCTTTGTATTCTATTTTACAAATGCCTGCGGGTATTCCTGTGGCAACAGTAGCGATCGGTAATGCCAAAAATGCCGGACTTCTAGCAGTACAAATCCTCGCAACTCATCAACCAGAATTGCTAAAAAGAGTGCAGCAATATCGCCAAACCCTATGTGAATCAGTAATTGCAAAGCAAACAAAACTAGAAGAATTAGGCTATGAGCAATATTTACAGCAAATGTTTTAAGATAATTCGTAAGTCGTAATTCACGCCATGTGCGACTTATTCTTAAAACCCCGCTTCCATTCCTCTTCCGGTTGGTGTTAGCCTGCCGTTAGGTAAGCAAAAGAAGCTTTAAGTATTTTATTTTACCAATGACAAATAACAAATGACTAACCAAACTATTCGTGTTGTTGCCCGTATTATTGCTTTGCCTAATAAAGTAGAAGAACTAAAAGCTGTACTGTTGGAACTTATTGAGCCAACCCGTCAGGAAGCAGGTGCGATAAAGTATGAACTTTTGCAAAACCAATACGACTCAACAGACTTTACTGTTGTAGAAGAGTGGACTTCTCATGAAGCCCTAAATGCTCATCTAGATTCGCCCCATTTCCAAGCGGGAGCAGCCAAACTAGAAGCTTTAGTGGCTGCTGCACCAGATATCCGCCAATACCATCTTTTGGCATAGTGTCATATTGCTCACTTGAAGCAGATTCTTTATTTTTAGGGATCATTTGGAATATCTCAGCTTTCAATTCTAAGATTGAAGCGATCGCTCCAGAATCAAGACAACATTCTGAAGTATCTTGATCCTGAGGCCTTAGTCAAAAATTGAGAGCGACAACATCCATGTGTCAATTGCTCGGAATGAATTGCAATGTTCCAACGGATATTTGCTTTTCTTTTGAAGGGTTTTCTGCACGAGGAGGAAAAACGGATGATCATCGCGATGGTTGGGGCATTGCTTTCTTTGAAGGAAAGGGATGTCGAATGTTTTTAGATGCCCAACCTTCTGTTGCTTCTCCTGTCGCAGAGTTTGTGCGGAGTTATCCCATCCACTCAACCCATGTCATAGCCCATATCCGCAAAGCTACTCAGGGTGAAGTTGCCTTACACAACTGCCATCCTTTCCGTAGAGAATTGTGGGGTCAGTATTGGGTGTTTGCCCACAATGGTAATTTGCCAAATTTTGACCCAGAAAATTTAGGCTTTTATCAAGCTGTAGGTGATACAGATAGTGAAAAAGCATTCTGTATGATGCTAGAAACATTGCGATCGCACTTTCCTCAGGGTAAGCCTGAGATAAAGGAACTGTACCCTGTGCTACAAAAAATTACGGCTGTAATTGCAAAACTGGGTATATTTAATTACTTATTATCAGATGGAGTCCACTTTTTTGCTTATTGTTCAACCAAACTCAGCTACATTGTTCGCCAAGCGCCCTTTGCAGCTGCCCATTTAATTGACCAAGACATGACCGTAGATTTCCGAGAGGTGACTACAGAACGCGATCGCGTCGCTGTCATTGCTACCACACCCCTGACTGACAACGAAGTTTGGACACAAATCCAACCGGGAGAATTACTTGTTTTTCAGGATGGACTACCTCTGAAATATGCACTCAGTTAAAAATTTGATCGTGTTGGCTAATTCAAAAATTAACCAGAAAATTTTCCCATTTAGATACTTTCTAGATGGGTTTTGTTTTTCGTACTTTTCATATTCATCTACCACAGTCGCTTGCCAATAATGATTTTCCTAACGCTTTTAGGCTCAATCATCGGCGCATTCCTTGTTTTAGCAAAAATTCGCTATTCCTTAGCAAGTGGCTTGATAAGTAAGTCGTAAGTCGGTGCGAATAAATAGAACTATGTTAAGTAATGTAAAAGTATTGTAATTGATTTTGTAGTAAGGACTTTAGTCATAAAAGAAGAATTGAAGTCTTTACTACAAACCTTTAATTATTTACGCTGTTTTACTTACATCAGGTAGCAAAGTGTGATGACAACTTGATACTTTAAAGTAAAAACATTTCTAATTCCTCACAGAACTGGTAGAATCACCATGTTCTTGATAAAGAATGTGAGGTTTGTTGGTGTTTGCAACTAGATACATATAATTATCCAGTATGATAAGCACTATATAACTGTATTCCCATCAATTATTTGTAGATTTAGCGGAGGAAATAGAATGAGTTTGTGGCAACGCCCACTGAAAAGGTTACAAGCGATCGCTGAACATAGAACGTATCGGTTCAGACTAAATTCGCTTAAAGGCTTTGTATCACTCTTTTTAGTAGGGACTGTTTTGAGTGTGGCCCTTGCTGCCTGCTCTGGTGGAACAGCAAGTAATCCTTCCTCTGAAACCCCTGCTGCCAGTCCTGTTGCTGCAACCAAGGATAATGTTGAACTAACTCTTGTGTCCTTTGCAGTTACTAAAGCGGCTCACGAAGCAATTATTCCTAAATTTGTCGAACAGTGGAAGAAAGATCATAACCAAACTGTCGTCTTCAAACAAAGCTATGGCGGATCTGGTTCCCAAACTCGTGCCGTTATCGATGGTTTGGAAGCAGATGTTGTTCACTTGGCACTAGCTGGAGACACCTCAAAGATTGAGAAGGCTGGATTAATTCAACCAGGATGGGAAAAAGAAGTTCCTAATAATGGTATTGTCTCCAAATCGGTGGCAGCATTAGTTACCCGTCCAGGAAATCCTAAAGGCATCAAGACTTGGCAAGATTTGTCTAAAGACGGTATCAAACTAATTACTGCTGATCCTAAAACATCAGGAGTTGCTCGCTGGAATTTCTTAGCTCTTTGGAATTCAGTGATTAAAACTGGTGGAGATGATGCGAAAGCGACTGAGTTTGTTAGCAAAGTCTACAAAAATGTGCCCTTGCTAACTAAGGATGCCCGTGAAGCTACTGATGCCTTTTTCAAGCAGGGTCAAGGTGATGCCCTGATTAACTATGAAAATGAAATTATCTTGGCAGAACAAAAGGGTGAAAAGTTGACTGCGATTATTCCTGATGTCAATATATCTATCGATAATCCCATCGCAGTAGTAGATAAAAATGTTGATAAGCACGGTACGCGTGAAGTTGCCGAAGGTTTTGTCAAATATCTATATACTCCAGAGGCTCAACAGGAGTTTGCAAGATTGGGATTCCGACCAGTGGATGATACTTTGACCTTAAGTAAAGAAGTTGCAGACAAATTTCCTAAGGTGAAAACTTTAGGTACAGTTGCAGACTTCGGCGGTTGGGATGGAATCAATAAGAAGTTCTTCGCAGATGGAGCTATTTTTGACCAAATTCAAGCCAAGAAAAAGTAATTAGTCATTAGTCAATCGTGGGTGGTGAGTAGAAAAAACTACCTAATCACTAACAAAAAACTTCGGTGTTGCTAAATCGAGTTATGAAGGTGGATGTAAAGACGTTGCAATGCAACGTCTCTACAAAGATTTTAAAATGACGCAAAATTATTTTTCATATCCCAATCAGCAACGCCAAAACTTCTTGTGAATTTTAGATTTTGAATTTTTGACTATGACAACTGTATCTCCGTCTCTGGAAGTTGAACGCAAAACACCGTTCTGGAAGAAATTGGGGCGGGTTCCCTGGACTTGGCGAATCACTATAGGATACCTGACAGTGATGTTGTTTATCCCCATAATTGCCATGTTCCTGAAAGCGAGTACGGAACCTCCAGCGAGATTTTGGGCGATCGCAACCAGTGATGTAGCATTAGCAACATACAACGTTACTTTTTTTACAGCAATCTTTGCTGCCCTGCTTAATGGCGTATTTGGTACTTTAATTGCCTGGGTTTTGGTTCGCTACGACTTTCCCTTCAAACGCTTGATTGACGCCACAGTGGATTTACCCTTTGCACTACCAACTTCGGTAGCAGGGTTAACACTGGCAACTGTTTATAGTGATAATGGTTGGATAGGTTCGCTACTAGCACCACTGGGAATTAAGGTATCTTTTACCCGCACGGGAGTTGCGGTGGCAATGATATTTATCTCACTACCTTTTATTGTGAGAACTGTGCAACCCGTGCTTCAGGAAATGGAACATGAAATTGAAGAAGCCTCTTGGTGTCTGGGTGCTTCTCAATGGCAAACATTTTGGAAAGTGATTTTGCCACCCTTATTTCCGACAATTTTAACTGGTGTTGCCTTGGGTTTCTCCCGTGCAGTTGGGGAATATGGTTCGACTGTGATTATCTCTTCCAATACGCCCTATCAAGATTTGATCGCACCTGTGTTGATTTTCCAACGCCTAGAGCAGTATGACTATTCTGGTGCAACAGTAATTGGCATAGTTTTACTATCAATTTCGTTGGTATTGCTATTGGCAATTAATTTCTTACAAGCATGGGCAAGGCGATATGACAGTAGATAAGCCAAGTTTTCACTCATCTGCATCTGATACACATACGGCCAAACCTCAAGAGCAGAAGAGTTGGGTACCAATAGTTTTAATTGGGATAGCGATCGCCTATTTAGCCTTAGTTCAATATATTCCGGCAATTAACGTTTTTGTCCAAGCTTTCAGCAAAGGAACTGGGCCGTTTTTATCCAACCTGACGCGGCCAGCTTTTCTCCATGCAGCTTGGCTAACGCTATTGCTGGCTGTGATTTCTCTACCTTTAAATACGGTATTTGGTTTATGTGCAGCTTGGGCGATCGCTCGTCATAAATTTCCCGGACGCGCCGTAGTTTTGAGCATTATTGACCTGCCCTTTTCCATCTCACCCGTAGTCGCAGGATTGATGATTGTGCTACTTTACGGACGTAATGGGTGGTTTGGCCCTTGGCTCCAGGCTCATGATATCAAAATAATCTTTGCCTTTCCAGGTATGGTGCTGGCTACAGCCTTCGTGAGTATGCCCTTTGTGGCGCGGGAAGTGATTCCTATTTTAGAGGAATTTGGTAAGGATCAAGAAGAAGCTGCTAGAACTCTAGGTGCAAAAGATTGGCAGATATTTTGGCGTGTCACTTTACCCAGTATCCGTTGGGGCTTACTCTACGGTTTAATTTTGACCAATGCCAGAGCAATGGGTGAATTCGGGGCGGTTTCGGTGGTATCTGGCAACATTGCTGACCAAACCCAGAGCTTACCACTATTTGTAGAAGACGCTTACAAACAATATGAAACCGAAGCTGCCTTCTCTGCGGCTGTACTGTTAGCGTTGCTAGCAGTAGTAACCTTAGTACTGAAAGAGATTTTAGAACGAAAAACCAGCATTAAAGATGTTGAATAGAAAAATCCAGAGATTATAGTTATCCTTTGAATAGGATACAAGCAAATCATGGGACATGGTACGATCTACTTAGTACCTATCAGGAAATTACCGTTAGGGTTAACAGTAGTTATGTACCAATCCCTATAAGGGATTGAAATAATTCAGATATGGCTACTGACAATACACTTACCAACAAACGGATTCGACTAAGAATTCCCAAAGACTATCACCAGGAACCTGTAATTTCTCGCCTGGTATCTGATTGTGGACTGACTGTGAATATCACCGCAGCGATTTTGGGAGCAAATGCTGTCGGTGATGGTTGGTTTGACCTTGAATTACAAGGAACAGATGCACAAATTCAGAGTGGGTTAACCTATCTCCACGACTTGGAATTGGAAGTCTGGGATGACACTAAAGCAACTGATTGGTAAGAGGTTGTTTTAAAAGTCTAATTTCTTACTTGCCTCGGCGATTGGAAATCGCCCGCCAGGTGCTTTAAGTCGCTTCAGTAGTTAAGATCAGGACTAAAGTTCTTACTAGCAACTTATTTATCTAGCAAAATTACCTTAATTTAAACTATGCTAATTCACTACCTCTATCTAAATAAAAGAATTATTGGATAGAGGTGATTGTGAATTTAGCTAAATTTATTACTAACGTTGATAATGACCGCGAATCCATACCCTGCGGTGATGTATCCTCTCCCAATGCCCAGGAATCCATCTTTGATGATGATGCCCACCAAGATTGATTACTAATGCTGACGCCTGTTTTGGCATAGCAGTAATGAACAGTGGTAAAGCAACTAATATACCTGCAAGCATCCGTTTCATAACTAGTTTTCCTTTGTTCAACTATCTGGGATTAAGTCAGTTAAATTCTTTGTGAGTTGATAATTCAGTAATTTAACTGATTTATAAATTTAGACTGCTGCTTTTTCCAAAAGGTTTAATTTAATTGATGTCAATTTTATGTAGTTGATATGTCAAATTTATGTACTACCGCTTTAACCTCAAGTTGCTCTACATAAAGTGAGGATAATTTACGTGAATTTACCCATTGTTTTTTTGCGATCTTTGTGGGATTCTCCTTTACATAACAATTAAATGCATTAAATCGATAGAGTTAGCGTAGTTAAATAAAAGCCAAAAAGATGAAAGTCTCTATAAGGCTGACATCCAACCAGGCAGGGCATCAGCAAGATTCTCTGTCGAAGCCAAAGATTGCTTAGGCACAGCTGAAGTGTGGGCTGCGCTTGCGCTCAGTGACCACCATAGGTATCGCTATTGGGAATTAATCTGATGTCTCAGAATAAATCTGTAGAACCCGCTTCAGTCCACAGTCGAATTCTCGTGCCTCAGAGGTATCACAGGCAACCTGTAATTTCCCGGCTGGTGTCTCGTTATGGTTTAACCGTCAATATCAAAGCTGCATCCTTGACATCAGACAATGACAGCGATGGCTGGTTTGACTTGGAACTTTCGGGAAATCCCCTAAAACTGACAAATAGCCTATCTTACTTGCAAGGATTGGGAGTGAATTTGGTGGAATTAGCGATCGCTACCCAAATTCAACCCAACCAACACTCTTTAACTTTCCCACATCCAGCTAGCATAAGTCCCAAAGACTCTGCATGGCTAAAAAATCAATGGCAAGAACAATTCCAGCAATGGATTTCTCTCGGTCAAACCAGTCGATTGCGCTTGCAAGTGTGCGTTTTAAAATCTTATTACGAAGAACCAGTGATTTCCGAGTTAGTTTCTCGTTATGGACTAACAGTCAATATCACTAGTGCTAGACTCCAACCCGATACCGAAGATGACGGCTGGTTTGATTTGGATTTGTGGGGGAGAACAAAGCAACTCTACTCTAGCCTGAGTTATTTAGAAAAACTGGGGCTACCAATTTGGCTGGATTTATCTAGCGTTTATAGCGATGTCTACGACGGGCTACGCCTACGCTAATTCACAAAATAGTCACTATCCAATGGCAGCATTAAATAACCGTCAAACCAATTCTCAAAGCAGATTATCACTGGTTTCTTCAGTTTCCACAAAAAGGCAAGTCACCCAGATTCGTCTGCGGATATATATTCCTAAATGCTATCTGCAAGCGCCTGTGATTTCGCAGTTAATTTCTACTTACGGATTGGTAGTTAATATTACCAAAGCCCTACTACAACCAAATACAGATCAAGAAGGATATTTTGACATTGAATTGCGGGGAACAGTGCCACAAATCTCTAACGGTCTGGCTTACCTAGAATCCCTGAATTTGAGAATTGTGGGTAAGCCGAATGCTGACGGCGATGGCTGGTTTTGCTGAAATAATCTAAATTTCGTAGTACCAAATTTCTTCTTCTCGCAGTACAATTCGATGCAAGGAAAGACGAGCAATCAGGCCCTCTTGCTCAAACTGCCCAAGAATACGAGTGATAGTCACACGAGTTGAACCAAGCATTTCCGCCAAGTCTTCGTGAGTTAGACGCATATCTATTAAACGTCCTTTTTCAACTTCCGAACCAAACTTTTTGGATAACCATGCCAACAGCTTGATCAGCATGGTTTCGACTTTTTTATGGCTACGAATAACCATTAATTCTTGAGCCTGGTGGATATGGGTAAGTAGAGTTTCTGTTAGTTGAGTCCATTCCTCTAAAGGTAAGACCGTCGCCTCTACTTTAGTTAGGCATTCCATTTGGTAAGGATCTAATTTTGACAAAGCTTTACCAACGACATCTCCAGGGCCCCACAATCCCAGAGCAACGGTTGTACCATCTTCCAGATAGGTAAAAGTCCTGATAAAACCCGTTTCAATCTTCCAAAGCCCGTTTTGATGCTCTGGTAGAAATGACCTACGGGCAAAAATTTCTTTAGTATTATTACTTGAGCTAGATAAGCTTGTGTACAAAGCTACCATACTATATAAGACTATTCTCCGATAAGTTAACCGTAGTATTATATTTATATCAGGTTCTAAGAGGCTATGAATATTTTAAAGAGGGGAGTGGGGAATGAGGGAGATGAGGGAGATGAGGGAGCAGGGGGAGCAGAGGAGAGTAATTAATAACTAATGCCCTATGCCCCATGCCCCATGCCCCATGCCCAAAATTAAATTCCCGCACCATCAAGAAAATCTTCAATTATCCCATCAGAATTATTGTTCTTAGGGTTGGCGGTTGGTTCGTCGTCAAGCTCAGTTGGGGACAAACTTGATTGTTGCAACTCCTCGAACTGTTTCTCTAGAGCCTTGACGCGTTCAAATAAAGCACGGATGACTTCAGCTTCTACGTCGCGCACTTTATCATGATCCAGAACATTAGTAGACGAGTTGTTCTGACGAGTCACGCGCCCTGGAATCCCCACTACAGTAGTGTTACTGGGGACATCTCGTAGCACCACAGAACCTGCTCCAATACGGACGCGATCGCCAATTTGAATATTTCCCAATACCTTTGCACCCGCTCCCACAACTACATGAGAACCTAAAGTTGGATGGCGTTTGCCGCTTTCTTTGCCAGTCCCGCCAAGGGTGACACCTTGATAAATCAAGGCATGATCGCCCACGATCGCAGTCTCGCCAATCACTACTCCCATCCCGTGGTCTATAAACACTCCCTGGCCAATTAATGCCCCAGGATGAATTTCAATTCCGGTTAAAAACCTACTAATATGGGAGATGAACCTTGGTATAAAGGGAATTCCAATTTTATACAGCCAGTGTGCTAATCGATGAAATACTAAAGCTTGGAGTCCAGGGTAACAGAACAATACTTCTAGCAAGTTACGGGCTGCTGGGTCACGCTCAAAAATGGTTCGCAAATCAGTTATTAGCATACTCTGTTAGGATTTTTGTTGGTGGGTGAGGCTCTGAAAACAGAAACTCAGGATAATTCCCACAAAAAGATCAGGTTATTTATGGGAATTTTGTAGGATAATAATCTACGGTAAGTCGATAGGATAGAGTGTTTTTGCGGGTAGTTAAGTGGGATGCTATCACATTCCACACTTTGAGAAAAATTAATTTCGCATAAACTGCGATAAGTCCCCCAATTCACCGTAGTATGTTGAGTACAGTCTTGAATAGCCAAAACTACGCTCTCTTGGATCTGTCTTCCAAAGTGGAATACGCACTGCTGGCACTCTTAGAACTGGCAAGCCACCACGGGAAAAAGCTTCCTCTAACCATGAGCGAGATCACTGCCAAGCAACCTATACCTGAACGCTATCTGGAACAAATTTTGACCAACCTCCGGCGTACTGGTGTGGTGCAGAGTCAACGCGGCTCTAAAGGAGGTTTCGTTTTAGCTCGTGAACCTTGGCAGATTACAATACTTGAAATTGTCACTTTGGTAGAAGGCGAGCGAAAAGAGAAAGATACCTCTGACTCTTTGACTCTGGAAAAGACTCTGGTTTATGAAGTTTGGGAGCAAGCTAACGCTGCCTCAATTGAAGTTTTGGGTCGTTATACACTCCAAGACTTGTGCCAGGAAAGGGAAACTCGCGCCCAGCAAAGTCCAATGTATTATATTTAGTCACCAAGGAGTACTGACATGCGGATAGCCAAAGATATCACAGAGTTAATCGGACGAACTCCTTTAGTTCAATTAAATAAGATTCCCCAAGGTTCAGGAGCGGTTGCTCGGATTGTGGTGAAGCTAGAAAGCATGAATCCAGCATCTTCTGTCAAAGACAGGATTGGTGCGAGTATGGTGGAAGCGGCAGAAGAAGCAGGCTTAATTCACCCTGGAAAAACCGTTTTAGTAGAGCCGACTTCTGGAAATACAGGAATTGCGCTGGCGATGGTAGCAGCCGCCAAGGGTTACCATCTCATTCTAACGATGCCTGACACAATGAGCCACGAAAGACGATTAATGCTCAAAGCTTATGGCGCTCAACTAGAGTTAACGCCAGGGGTAGAAGGGATGCGAGGAGCGATCGCTCATGCAGAAGAGATTGTAGCTAAAACGCCCAATGCTTATATGTTGCAGCAGTTCCGCAACCCCGCCAACCCAAAAGTTCACGCCGAAACCACGGCAGAAGAAATTTGGAATGATACCGATGGAGAGGTAGATATTCTCGTGGCGGGAGTGGGTACTGGTGGGACGATTACTGGAGTTGCAGAAGTTATTAAAAAACGGAAGCCGAGTTTTCAAGCGATCGCAGTTGAACCAAGCAACAGCCCAGTATTAGCAGGCGGTAAATCAGGGCCTCACAAAATTCAAGGTATTGGCGCGGGATTTGTCCCAGCAATTTACCGTGCAGAACTGGTGGATGAGGTGATTCAGGTAGCGGATGAGGAGGCGATCGCTTACAGCCGTCGTCTCGCAAAAGAAGAAGGATTGCTATCGGGGATTTCTACTGGTGCTGCGTTGTATGCTGCTATTCAAGTAGCACAACGGCCAGAAAATGCAGGTCGCCTAATCGTGATGATACAGCCCAGTTTCGGTGAACGCTATCTCAGTACTTCACTGTTTAAAGACCCAGAGGAGAATGAGTGGTTGAGCAAAGTTTAATTTTTAGATTTTAGGGACTTCTAAAAAATAAATTATCTAGTAGGGTGTGTTAAAGCGACAGCGTAACGCACCTATTCTCTATTAGGCAATGATTTTTTATGAAGCAAATAGGACTGCTATATGCATCGCTCCAGTCTAAATTGATGTTTTGTTAATCTGAAAATCGCTAGAATTCAAATATCGTGTCAATATTGACTCTAATTGAACTACTCGAATTGGTTTGATAAGATAGTCGTTAGCACCAGCTTGCAGAATAGAAAGCTTCTCTTCAGGAGGTTCGCTAAAGCCCATCATCACTACCTGCAAATCTGAGAAATAAGGCTCTTGTTTGAGAACATTTAGCAAATCCCAGCCACTAGCATCACTTATTAGCTGGACATCCAACAAAATTAAATTTGGCTGGAGGTTTCGCACTTGTTGTAAAAAGTTATTTACGCTGTCTATCCACTTAACTTGATAGCCAATTGTCTGGAGATAATCTTGCAATAATATGGCAGTATTTTCTTCTTCTTCCACAAGTAAAATGATTTGATTTGGGGGAGTTGGAGAGGATATTGCTGTTGTCTCTTGCTGTCCTTTATCTTGTTCTGTTTGCATCTCCACTGGATTTGGTAGAAATAGAGTGAACTGACTACCTTCTCCTAAAATCGATTTAACAGTCACATCTCCACCATGCAAACGCGCTAATTTGCGTGTTAAAGCTAAACCTAAGCCAGTGCCTTCATACTGTCGATTTAACCGACTATCAAGTTGTTTAAACGGTTCAAATAGAAATGGAAATTGATTTGAGTCTATACCAATTCCAGTATCTGAAACTGTAAAAGTTATTCCTTGCGGTACTTTTTTTACTACCAGCGATACCTGACCGGCTGGGGTAAATTTAATGGCATTGGTGAGCAGGTTGAGTAGCATTTGCTTAATGCGCCGCTCATCACCAATACAAATATCCTCTTCTACGTCAATTTTACAGGTGAGTTGTAATCCCTTTTCTGAGGCGCGATCGCGCACTGTCCACATAGCATAATTACATAAATCTGACACTGGCAAAGGTGAGAATAACAGTTCCTCTTTGTCTGCTTCTACCTTAGATAAATCAAGGATATCGTTAATCAGTGCCAGGAGATGTTCACCACTACTATATATACAACTTACATATTCGTTCTGCTTTTCATTGAGAGAGCCAACTATTTCTTGTTGTAACAACTGCGACAAACCCATAATTGCATTCAGAGGTGTCCGCAACTCATGACTCATGGTTGCTAAAAATTCACTTTTTGCCCGATTAGCAGCTTCTGCTGCTTCCTGAGAGGCATGAAGTTTCAATTCTGTTTCCTTACGTTCAGTAATGTCCTCAATCATCGCTAAAAAAAACTCAGGTTCACCATTGCTGGCTGGTATAACAGAAACACAGATATGAGTCCAAACTAAGCTACCATTTTGATGCAGGCAACGTCTCTTCATCTCAATCCGATGTTTTTCGACAAACTGTTCCTGATATTTGGAGGGTTGGAAACCTACTCTCGAAGTTCTCTTTAAGTCTGTGTGAATTCCTGACATCAGTTGTTTGTAAAGTTTTAAATCCCCCCTTTTCGTGCAAATGTAATCTGTAAAGCGCTTGCCGTATAGCTCTTCTCGGCTATATCCTAAAATCTCGCACAGTGCCAGATTCATATCGACTATCTGCGCTTTCATATTTATAAGTCCAATACCGATAGAAGAACGCTCAAAAATCGCCCGAAATTGCGCTTCACTCTGTCGCAATGCTTTTTGTGCGAAGTTTCGCTCTTTCGCTTCTATAGCCAGCGTCACGAAATCTGCAATGGAGCCAGCAAAAGTCTCTTCCTCTAAAGTCCATTTGCGACTTTCGCCTATGTGTTCATGACACACTACGCCTATCAAACGACCCTCTAACCAAATTGGTGCATTCAGCAGGGATGTAATGCCCCAAACTGAAAGATAGGACTCGGATAATTCTTGGGTTCTTGTATCGTTTATGGCATCATCTGCGGCAATGGTACGTTCTTTTTCTAAAGCTTGGAAATAAGCTGGATAATTTTTTTCTGAAAGCGAGTTACCAAAGCTATGCTGCTTGGTGTTTACATTATATAAATCAATGCATTCAATTTTTGAAAGTTCTTGATTGTATAACCATACACCAACCCGCTTTACTAAAAGCGTCCGAGCAGCAGCCTCTGTGATTTCTTTTAAGGCTGCATTGAGATCACCTTGCTGAAATGTCTTGCTTCTTGCCAGCTGCACCAGCGTCTGGCTTTGTTTTCGTCGATGATTTTCTTTGATTTGCAAAGCCTTTTGGGACTGATTGCGTTCTGTAATATCTCTAGCTGACACCACCTGCATTAGTTGACCTCAAGAAGAAACAATTTTGCCTTGCAGCTTTATGGAAAAAGTAGAAATGTCTGTGTATAACTACAACTACGTGTTCTGGTTTTTCATAACCGGAATATATATTTTTTTTAATTAAAATTTATGATTTTGGATAACAAGTTTTAAACTAAATTTTGCTCATTGCTTCTATTACTTCATGCCAGTAATTTTTGCTAGGGGATAATTAGCATTTCAAAGAATTTCATTATCAAGTAATTCTACTATAGAAATCGTATTTGATGTTTTAAATTGTCTACGTGGGCAAGGAGTGGGGAGTAGGGAGTAGGGAATAAGGAATTAGGCTTTTCGATCTGTACCGAGCTTTTTCATAAATCATTAGTTTTATATCAAGTAGTATAGTATTTTGAATTTGGGTTTAGGGACTGAGGGCTAAGAAAGACTCTAGGACTTACGCACTGTACAAATGAATCATCTTGTGTATTAACCTAAATAGATTGTTTCAGGCTTTTACAAAGCATCCTTTGTTAATTGCGATCGCAAAAAGATAATTGAAAAATCTAGCTAAAAGCCTTGAAAGGTCTATCTGTCATTTAGGCTTTTCTGTCAATGCGTAAGTCCTAGACTCTTCCGAATACCGAACACTGAGTTTAATTTATTGCTGAGTGTTGACTACCAAAACAAGCTTAATTCTCCTAGAGAAAGATGCCTAATGGCTCAAATTTTGCGAAAATTTAAGTAATAGCAGGTTTTGTGGAGGTGGAGCGAATGACGGATAGTAATGTGAAAATTGTTTCCCTGATTCCCGGTGGGACAGAGATATTAGCGACACTAGGCTTGGTTGATGCTATTGTGGGGCGATCGCACGAATGCGATTACCCTCCAGAAATCCTCAATCGCCCTATTTGTACCGAAGCACGCTTAAACTCCAATGCCTCTAGCAGCCAAATTCACGATCAAGTGAGCAATTTATTGCAATCTGCTCTTAGTATTTACCAAATCAAAACAGATGTTTTAGAGAAATTACAGCCTACCCACATTCTCACTCAAGACCAGTGTGATGTTTGTGCTGTCAGCTTACACGATGTTGAAAAGGCGGTTGCTACACTCATTGACAGTAAACCGCAGATTATTTCTTTACAACCCAATCTTCTCCAGGATATTTGGGCTGACATTGAGCGAGTTGGTAACACCTTTGGCGTAGACTCTGTAAAAGTCATAGAAAACTTAGAAGCTCGCGTCAAAATTTGTCAGCATAAAATCCAGGGACTTTCGTTAAATGAACAGCCTACTGTCGCCTGTATTGAGTGGACTGATCCTTTGATGGTAGCCGCCAATTGGATTCCTGAATTAGTTAACTTAGCAGGAGGACATTCTCTATTTTGCGCTACAGGTCAGCCTTCTTCTATCTTGCCGTGGGAAACACTATTAACAACCGATCCTGATGTAATTGTTTTTATGCCTTGTGGCTTTGATTTAAATCGCACTCGCCAAGAAGCCAATTTATTAACTCAACATTCAGACTGGGAAAAACTGCACGCTACCAAAGCTGGTAGGGTATATATTACTGATGGCAATTCTTACTTCAATCGTCCAGGGCCACGACTGGTAGATTCTCTAGAAATTTTGGCAGAAATCTTGCATCCAGAAATTTTTCAATACGGCTACAAAGGAACCGGTTGGGAAACTTTGTAAAGAAGAATTCAGAACTCAGGAGTCAGAATTGAGGATGAATTCGAGTCTGATGCTTACTGAGCTTCTCGTAGCCCTTGCTTTGCGAACGTCGAAGCAAGCTACGCGCAGCGTCTCGTAGAGAATTACTGGTTAAAACCTTGGCGGGTTCCAATCCTCCACAAAGAGTAATTCTGATTCCTGGATTCTAAATTCTGAATTCTTCTTTAAGGTGTTTGTTCAGAATCCGTCGATGGTTCATTGTTAAATAACAGCAGGCGTGCAGCAAGGATGGCAAATCCTACAGCAGCGATCGCTTTTAAAACGCGTGTAGGTAATAATTCTGCTACTGCACCTCCTGCTAATGCTCCCAACAGACTTGTCAACAGCAATGCGCCTGCTGCGCCAAAAAATACTGCACGCGGAGAATTACAACGGCCTGAAAGGGCGATCGCCGCTAGCTGACTTTTGTCACCCAATTCTGATAAAAAAACTGTAATAAAACTCAGTCCTAAAAGATGCCAATCCATATTATTAAGGGGGAGTGGGGAAGCAGGGGAAGAATGACAAATGACTAATGACTAGTAAATACATCCCAAAAGAGCATTAGGGAAATCACCAACAACATCACGCCTGCTGATTTTTCTACAGTTTTTGGGCTGAGTCGGGTGGCTATCCAACTACCTAAAAGCACACCTAATAAGCTGGTGGTTATCAGTGCAGCCGCAGATCCGATAAATACCACCCACGGCAAATGAGATTGTGCGCTCATTAATAGGGTGGATAGCTGAGTTTTATCTCCAATTTCTGCTAGAAAAATGGTTACAAAAGTCGTACCAAAAATTACTACTGCTGATTGCTGCTTCTGAGGACTATCGGCAACTACAGGCTCAACTGGTTGGGCGATCGCAGGAGTTAAGTTAAAATCATTGCTGTCTTTCAGTTCTAGCTCGATCTCAGTCTGAGATATGCCAGAAATGTCCAAAGGAGCAGAATCAAGTTTCACAGGCAATAGTTTTGTTGCGAGGTTCTTTTCATATTTCTATCATATTCTCAGATTGTTGTAATAAATTGCAATTCTAGATACTAAAACGAGCAGTAGGGAGTTCACAGCCCAACAGCTTGATTAAAGCGTAGTATTTCCAGACTGCGATCGCCATATACTCCCTCTATTTGTTGGTAACAGCAGTCAATAGCAAAATCGTTGACTTCTTCTGGTTCAACCCCATACATATCTTGAAACACTTCTGATTCCACACGGCAGAAGCGCGGACGATTCTGGTAGATGCGACATTCTCGCGTAGTATGGTCGAAGTTAACGCACCATCCCCCTTCGCCTACCATGCTTAGGTAGAGTTCTAGTTCTGGTGGTGAGAGATACTCATCCAAATCTGGACGCTCTGCTGGATCGAGATTGCAGCAGGCTCCACATTGTTTTACACATTGCCAAGTTGCCATTTTGAATTAGGGACTGGGGATTGAGGATTAGGTATTGGGGACTGGGGATTGAGAAAAATTTTCCCAATCCCTAGTCCCCCTATTTTACGTTTTTATATCTTTTCTTATAATTTTGTTAAGTAAATTAAATCTAACAGGCCATGGCCAGATATGATCGATTGCGGGTTTTGTAATTAAGTTATTGAATTTTTTAAGACAATTGGGAGGAGAAAAGGAAAAATGTTTGACGCTGTATCTGACTTGTTTAACGCTTTTACCAGTATCAATTGGGAAGTTATTTTCCAATTGCTGTCCGTGGCGCTAATTGTGATTGCTGGGCCAGTGGTAATCTTTTTGCTGGCATTTCGCAACGGCAACTTATAAGAGTTCTGAGTGCTGACTAAGGGGTTAACAGTTAAAAGTTAAGAATGAGAAGTTAATTAAGAATTCATAACTCATAACTTGTAACTCATAACTCAGCACTCAATACCGATAACGCCTGAAGGGCAGCTTGGATAATACTGTCATACTGTGGCTGAGAGATATCAACCTCTTTGGCATTTTGACGATTAGTGCCCAGTAAACCGATTATATGTCCTGGCTGCATGGCCAAGACTTTGCCTTCAGAGTTTTTAATTCTTAATTCTGCTTCAATACCGTTTTTATAGAAACCACAAGTATAGTGTCGTTGGTTGTATTCAAAAGTGGTGCTTGACAGGGTAGGTGGCGAAGCAAAAAATTTTTGAAGCTGAACTGGCAGTCTGACACCGATTAACTCTAGCTCGATGCTGGTGTTACCGTTAAAGTAATTTTCTCGTAGTTTGTAAGCGACATCCACTCGCGGTGGTAAGCGGAAATAGTCGCCCCAACGCCAAGCGATCGCTTTAATTTTATACTCCTGATTATCAATAGTTTGGGCAATTGTCAGCTTAATGTGACCCTTACCGACGATTTTTTGCTCAACCACTTGAACATTAGGTGTCCAGAAAACTGGATCGGGGTTGTCCATACCGCAGGGGTGCAGAGCATTAAGCTGTTGATAAAGCTGTTGATTGAGATGATTTAGGTTGACTTCAGCATCAATTTTGAGCAGAGGCTTGAGATGCTGGGGTTCAAGACACTGGTTAGCAAACTCAATCAAACGCGATCGCACCATCTGTAAATTCTCTGCTGGTAGAGAGAATCCCCCGGCTGCTTTGTGTCCGCCAAATTTTCCTAGTAAATCTTGACAATATTCCAAAGCTTCAAACACATGAAACTCTGGAATTGAGCGTGCTGAACCGCGTATATGTCCCTCATCCTCATAAGTCCCGATGAACACGGGAACGCCGTAGCGTTCTACTAAGCGGGAGGCGACAATCCCAATAACGCCATGATGCCAATTGGGTTGAACAACAATTAATACACGGTCTTTTTGTAGAGATGCAACAAATTCCGTCTCCACATAAGCGATCGCTTCTTGTTCAATTTGCTGACACATCTCCTGGCGAGAAGCGTTGATTTGTTCGCACTGCATTGCTCTTTCCAGCGCCACTCCCATATCATCTGTAGTCAGCAATTCAATCACAGTTTGGGGATTACCAATCCGACCAATAGCATTAATTCGTGGCCCCAAGCGAAAACCGATATCTTCAGGCTTCAGCGATTTTGGATTTTGAATTTTGGATTTTGGATTAGAAATTTTCTCCTCTGCTCCCCTGCTCCCCTGCTCCCCTGCTCCCCCTGCTCCCCCTGCTCCCCCTGCTCCCCCTGCTCCCTCATCTCCCCTCGCCTGTACGCCGCCTACCTGAATTAACGCCTGTACACCAGCTAAGTTGGATTTGGGTAAATGCTGTAAACCGCGTTTTACCCAACGGCGATTTACGCCAGTTAAGGGGGCTAAATCTGCGATCGTTCCCAGTGTAAATAGTGCTAGCATCGGCTGGATCAAGCCCTTAGTTTCCCCTAGCTGTTGTGCAAGAGACACTGCCAAAATATAGGCAACACCAACACCAGCAACACCCCGATAAGGTGAAGATTCTGCTATTAGTTTGGGGTTGAGGATAGCGTTAGCTGGGGGTAATTTTTGGGGGATATCGTGGTGATCGGTGATAATAACTGCAACACCAAGTTCTCTAGCTCTAGCAACTGGTTCAAACGCAGAGATGCCATTATCTACAGTGAGAATTAATCCCACACCTTCGCTGTGAAATTCTTCAACTATGCGTTTATTGATACCGTAACCTTCGTGCATCCGGCTGGGAATAGCATAATCTACTTGTGCGCCTAAAGTGCGGAGGCTACGCAAAAGTAGAGCAGTGCTGGTCATCCCATCAGCATCGTAATCACCACAAATAGCAATTTTTGTTTGAGAAGCGATCGCATTTTGCAATAACTCCAAACTAATCGCCAAATCTGGGAAATCTTCTAACGGCGAAGGCAAAACTAAAGACTCTGGATTTAAAAATGCTTGTACCTGTTCTGGTGTTTCCATACCCCGATTAATCAACAACTGGCTGACAATGGGTGAAATGTTTGTCAAAGCTGCCAGATTTTGGGCAAATTCTGGTTTTTGTGGATAAATTTGCCAGCGCTGATCGGGTAAGCGTCGGTGAGGTTTTGAGAGTTCAGATACAGGTCGTTCTAGCACAATACAAGTTAGGAGTTAGAAGAAGAGACGCGATTAATCGCGTCTGTTTTTAATTAAAAGTTGTTTCTTAACTCATAACTAATAACATTATTTGCTGTCTAAAACACGTTGATTCTACCATCATCCATAATATATAACGAGCGATCGCCAGGAGAGCGCAAAGTCGGACGGAGTTCCAGGCGCAATGTGCCAAAGTTAGGTTTGGAGACAATTGCTTGTAATGACAAACTCTTTTCGCTCCAAAATATCAGAGATGTATTTGGTTCTGTACCCTCTATTTGTTCTAGATTTAATTTCTGCCCTGGACTCAAGGATATTGCATCAGTCCCAGAGGGTTTTTGAATTTTGATTAAGTTAGGTGTACTATTTATAACTTCAACCCGGATGTGTTGCCCAGGTGTAAACTGAATTGGGTGCGACCCACACTTAGAGGCACAAGTTCGAGCTAAAGTATTACTGGGATTATTGATTGATGCTACTAGAATGGTAGCTGTAACTAAAGCCAAGGACAAAAGCTTAAACATAATACACAGTATAAGTACTAAACTGAAATATTACTTCAATTTCGGACTATTAAGCCTCAGCATATTTTCCAGAATTAAGCTAATGCAAAGCAACATCAGATCATCATTCTTCGATAAGCGATTTAATCGTGATTTAGCCAGTCGTCGAGTTGTTGTTGAGTCACTACTGGGTGCGATCGCTTCGCTATGCTAGTTGGACTGGTGTAAGCCATAATCAAGACAGAATTAGGAATCAGGAACACAGAAGTGAATCATGCACATCCTATCCCTTCATTATCCCGATGACTTACTTATTACCTCCGGTAAATCACCCCAAGCGTTAGAAGCAGAACTCACATTTTTGCTCGCAGTGAAACTATTTGAGCTACGCAGATTATCGCTTGGTAAAGCCGCCGCCTTTTGCAGCATGAACAAACCGCAGTTCATGTACGAACTAGGACGTTTGCAAATCCCTGTTATCAACTTAGATGATGACCAAATCGCCGACGAATTGCGCGATGATTAACTCTGTCATCGTTGCCGATAGCAGCCCCCTCATTTCCTTGGCAATTATCGCGCAACTGGAACTTTTACCCCAACTTTATCAGCGAATATTACTTCCCACAGCCGTATGGGATGAAGTAACAATCCAAGGTGTAGGTTTACCTGGCGCACAAGAGTCTGTAGTGCGATCGCTATTTTAGTGAGTCTGGTATCACAAAACAAAACCCTGTACAAAGTTTTACCTTATTGTACAAGGTTGTCTATTATCCTAAATACTTAGGACAAGCTCTTTAGCCGAAGCGTCCACTGATATAATCCTCAGCTTCTTTAGTTTGAGGAGAACTGAACATCTGGGCTGTAGGATTAAACTCAACTAATTTTCCGCGACGTTTACCATGCTCGTCAATTTCTGTATTGAAGAAAGCCGTAAAATCTGCGACTCTAGAAGCTTGCTGCATATTGTGAGTCACCATAATAATGGTGTATTGCTCCTTGAGTTCTAAGCAGAGTTCTTCTACTTGGCGGCTAGAAATTGGGTCGAGAGCAGAACATGGTTCATCCATTAATAATACATCTGGCTTCATGGCGATCGCACGCGCAATGCAAAGTCGTTGCTGTTGTCCGCCAGATAATGCAGTACCCTTCTCTTTAAGTTTGTCCTTTACTTCATCCCAGATAGCAGCGCGTCTGAGAGAATCTTCCACCAATTCATCGATGTTACCTTTATAACCGTTAGCACGCGGCCCAAAGGAAATATTTTCGTATATTGACTTGGGGAAAGGATTCGGTCTTTGAAAAACCATTCCGATTTGGCGGCGTAATTTTACAGAATTTATCTTAGGATCGTAAATATTGCGATCGCGGTAATTTAGTCTACCCTCAACTTTAGCTCCAGGGATTAAATCATTCATCCGATTGAAGCAACGCAGTAAGGTACTTTTACCACATCCTGAAGGCCCAATAAAAGCAATAATTTGTTTATCAGGAATCTTTATATAGACATCTAAAAGTGCCAGAAATCCTGCATAGAAGACTTTCACACCTTCAACATTGAAAACACTATTATCTTGGTCAATTGTGGCACTATCTGATTGACTTCTATTATTGCTGCTATAGGTCATTTGGTTAAACTCCTAATATCTGTGAATATATCCAATTAGATATTTAATTACCTAATTTATTGAGAAGCGTTGCCGAATATAAATTGCTACACCATTTAAAACTAAAATCAAGGTTAACAACGCAATAATTGTGGCTGCTGCTGCACTAGCAAAACCCGGTTCAGGACGAGTTATATAACTGTAAATCTGAATGGGTAATGCCATAAACCTCTGAAACAAACCAGGGTTAAAGGTGAGAAAACCCACAGCACCTACAACAATCAGAGAGGCTGCATCACCAATAGCGCGGGATACAGAGATAATCACCCCCGTCAAAATACCGGGAACAGCATAGGGTATGACATGACTGCTGATAGTTCGCCATTTTGTGACACCTAATCCGTAAGAAGCATTTCTCAACGAATCTGGGACAGCGCGAATTGCTTCTCTAGAAGTGACAATAATTACTGGTAAAGACAACAAAGATAAAGTCAATGCACCAGAAATCAAAGCGGGGCCAAACCCAAGCAAATAATTGAAAACCCCTAAACCCAGCAATCCATAGACAATAGAAGGTACACCAGCCAGATTGCTGATATTAATCTCAATAATTGCTGTCCACCAAGCTTTAGGTGCATACTCTTCTAGATATAAAGCTGCTCCGACACCAATAGGAACAGTGACGAAAATCACAACCAGCCCTAAAAGAATGCTGCTGATAATTGCAGGTCGGATACCACCTTGGTCAGGAAAACGAGAAGGAGTTTCCGTGAGAAAGCCGGGTGACAAAAATCTGCCTAATCCATCTTTAAAAATATCAAAAAGTAGCAACGCTAGGATAAATAAACCAATCAGCAATCCTAACAAAAAAAGTACTTCAAATACTTTCCCTAATGTCTCCCTATTTTGAACATTATCGGTAAATTCTGCCGCAGAATCTAGAGAATCATCTTGTTGATAACTTGTAGCCATATCTATTTTAGTCGTATTTTTCTTTAAAGCGATTAGCAATCCAGTAACTAACAATATTCAAAGCAAGGGTAAGTATAAATAGAACAGCGCCTACAGCATATAATGTCTTGAAATTGAGACTACCACGCGGACTATCTCCACCAGAAATTTGTGCCATGTAGGCTGTCATTGTTTCTACAGATTCTGCAAAGTTAATAGTTAGTCTTGGTTGCTGTCCGGCGGCGATGAGAACAGTCATTGTTTCACCCACAGCTCGAGAAATACCCAAAATAATCGAGGCTATGATTCCAGAAAGTGCGGCTGGTAGAACTACTTTAAAAATGGTTTCCAGTTTAGTGATACCTAAAGCATAAGATCCTTCTCGCAAAGAACGTGGAACTGCTCGGATGGCATCTAAGCTGATAGAACCAACAGTAGGAGTAATCATTACCCCCATCATTAACCCCGCACTCAAAGCGTTGAATATTTCCAGAGGGATAATATTTCGCAGCAATGGTGTTAGGAATAACAGGGCAAAGTAACCATATACTACTGTAGGTACTCCCGCCAAAAGTTCCACTGCCGGACGTAAAATAGCTGCTACTTTGGGTTGAGCATACTCACTTAAATAAATCGCAGAAGATAAACCTAAAGGAATCGCAACTGCCATTGCAATAGCTGTAGTCAAGAAAGTACCATTAATCAGGGGCCAAACACCAAAATGTTTATTGGCAAATAAAGGTGTCCATTTAGTATCAAGAAAGAATTGGGCAAAGGAAACTTCTTGGAAAAAACTGAATGTCTCCTGAAAAATAATTACGACAATACCAAAAGTAGTCAAAACCGAGACTAAAGCACAAGCAAATAAAATCACCGCAATAATCTTTTCGGAAATATCTTCCGATGCATTTTTCTCCAGTGATTCTCTAGATTGTAGATAAGGAGCGTCTTGAGAATTAGTATTCTGCATAAACAATTAACTTCTGACTAAAACTAAACTACAATACCTAAGACTTAAATTAAATAAAGTTTGTGATCGGTTCACCTGGTTTTGCTTTTTTAAACTTTGTCCCAGTTTCACCAGTCGCAAATTTTTGTTTGACTTTGACGTAAGCTTCATCAGGTAATGCTACATAACCAACACTATCTACCCACTTCCAAGAATTTTCTAGATAAAAATCTACAAATTCTTTTACTGCTGGTTTAGTATCTAAAGATTTTTTGCTGACATAGATGAAGAGAGGACGAGACAAAGGTGTATAGATATTTTTAATTACATTATCCACCGGAACTGGTTTTTCACACTTTCCTGTAAGGCTTTCTACAGCAACTAAATTCAGTTTGTCTTGATTTTGAATGTAGTAAGATATCCCTACATAACCCAAGGCTGATACATCACCTGATACTCCTTGGACGAGAAGGTTTTGATTCTGGGTAGCAGTGTAGTCTGTACGGCCATTCTTGGCTTTGCCAGTCACCGCTTGAGTCATATAATCGAATGTTCCCGTATCAGAAGATGGAGCATACAGCTTCAGCTTTTCGTTAGGAAACTTGGGATTAACTTGATTCCATGCCAATATTTTGCCGTCTGATTTGCCGCCCCAAATCTTACCCAATTCTTTAATAGTTAGACATTTGGCAAAGTTATTTTTACGGTTGGCAATCACGGCGATGCCATCTAAAGCTACAGGCAACTCGACAAATTCAATATTCTTACTTTTACATTTTTTGATTTCTTCATCTCTAATGGTGCGAGAAGCACCAGCTATATCAATATCGCCATTACAAAATTTACTGAAACCACCACCAGTGCCACTTGAGGCAACGCTTACTTTAGCTTCAGGTTTTACTTTACCGTATTCTTCTGCAACTGCTAAAGAAATGGGAAAACCTACAGCTGCACCATCAATACTCACCTGACTTTTCTTTTCTTCATTACTGCTACAAGCAGTGATACTGCTAGCAACAATCATTAACAACATCAGGAAAAAGCTATCCTTAAATCTGTTACGAAAGCTCATAAATTATCAATTTAAATAAAATGACTGTGAATTGCTTATGCTTGGCTATCTGTAAGTAGATAATGCTGCATAAAAAAATAGATATTATGCTTTATTTGCAGCTTGCACTTTGTCAAAAATTGCTCCATCTCTAAAAAACTTTTTCTGGATAATATCCCAGCCACCTAAATCTTGAGATGTGAATAAAGTTTTAATTGGCGGATGTTGTAATGCTACTTCTTGCGTAACGGTGGGGTTAACAGGACGATATTGTAATTTGGCAAATTCCCGTTGAGCTTCTGTTGAGTAAAGAAAATCAACAAAGGCTTGTGCAACTTCTCTTGTACCGTGCTTATCAACGTTTTTATCTACTATTGCTACAGGATTATCAATGGAAATATTAACTTGGGGTACAACATAAGGCAACTTAGCCCCATTCTTACCCGCCAAAATTACCTCATTTTCGTAGTTAATTAAAACATCTCCCTGACCTTTTTGGAAAAAGAACTCGCTTGCTTCACGGGCATCTTTTGTCAGAATAGGGGTGTTTTTATAAACTTTAGTGACATAATTTAATGCTGTGGCTTCGTCGCCTCCCGTTAGACTCACCGAACCCCAAAAAGCTAAGAATTCCCAAATAGCAATACCAGAAGTTTTTGGGTTAGCCGCAATCACTTTCACGCCATCTTTTGCCAAGTCTGCCCAAGTATTGATACCTTTTGGATTGCCTTCGCGAGTGACGATCGCAGCAACCGATCTACTAACAATACCACTTCTGGGAGCTTTGATTTCCCAACCTGATTTAATCAAACCCGCTTGCTGAATTTTGTTGACATCCAGGGGAAGTGCCAAATGTACTATGTCTGCTTCTTGCGAACCGGCAATGACAGCAGCCGCTTGAGCGCCAGAACCACCATAACTTTGCTCAAAGGTGACATTCTGGTTATGTTCTTGCTTCCACTTTTGGACAAATTTGGGGATTATCTGGTCATGAGCTGCTTTGGTGACAGAGAAAGAAATAAGTTTTAGCTTAACATCATTTTTGCTAGCTGAATTGCTTCCAGAGCAGGAGGCAACTGCTATACTCAAAAAAGCACCTATGAGAAACAGACTCACAAAGCTTTGCACAGTGTGTCTATTTAACCAACTCCTAATTGTGTGTTGATATGAGAGTTGTAGAGTCTGCAAAGCTTTCATAGCATAAGCCTGTATACCCTCACTTAGAAATTTACTTAATTGTGTTAGTTGTTGCAACTTGGTCATCAGAATACACCCCTAAATCTACGGTATTTCTAGATGCATACCGTAATTACGAAAATTATAGGATATATAGAATAATATTTATCATCTGGTTTGAATTATTTTTACTAAGTGAGGAGTTTCTCATCAAAGTAGTAAAAGTACGATCTATTAGGATGTAAGCTCTGCCTATCTCCAAAAAGCTGATTTATTTACAGCCTATATACGTTATTTCTGTATAAAATACTTACAACAATTTATTGCTAAGAATTCGGAAAAAAACAGAAAATTTTTTCCCTTTTGTCCCTAAAAGACCTCACCCTGGTTTCAATACGCTTGGGTTAAGGGCTACTTGTACAAAATCGTGGGTTTTGAGACGCGATAAATCGCCGTCTCTACAAGTGTTTTAATCTTATCTGAACTGTATTGACCCTGGTTTGACTGCGTAAAACTTGATTATCTGCTTTTCACGCCTCTACTGATCAGCGATCGCTTGTTTTTTATGCATTTTTTGTCTTTATTGTCAATGCGTAGGTTATAAAATCATCCTGCCACATATCCACCCCAGATTTTGAGTCTCATCGAAAAATGCAACGCATCAGGTTATCCCGTGAAGTGCGATCGCTTATAGTACTTACACCACATTCTACATAAGTACTACATGGAATTTGGGTATTTCAGGCATATTTAGCACGCGTTGTGATTACTTCAGTTGGTGGTTAGACAATTTTGAAAAATCGATATAATTCGTAAGACAGCTATAAGTATCTTCACTAGTTATTGCGTCGTTTACTCTACCTGTATTGCTACAACCAGCTTAGGATAGACTAAAAGCATTTTTTGCAAACAATGGTAGAAAAAATCACAGCAGTCTTTAATGGCAAAGTGTTCTATCCGGCTGAACCGATCGCACTGCCAATCAATACCCGTGTGCGAATCAGTATTGAAATTTTACCGCCAAGCGAACATGAAACAATCTCATTTCTGCTAACGGCGCGATCGCTTAATTTAGATGGGCCACCGGATTGGTGTACCAATATAGATAAATATTTATCCGGTAAGTAAACTTTCCATGCATTCTGAAGTCTTTCTTGATACATCATTTGCTATTGCCTTATCTGCACCGAGCGATCGCTTGCATGACCGAGCCTTACATCTGGCTAAAATGTTACAAGCAGCAGAAACTCGTTTGGTGACAACACAGGCGGTAATGTTAGAAATTGGCAATGCCTTATCCCAACAACCTTATCGTCAAGCGGCAATCATATTATTAAATTCTCTAGTAGCAGACTCCAAAGTAGAAATTGTTCCCCTTTCCCAAGAACTCTACGAACGTGCTTTTGAGCTATATCGAGAACAAACAGAGAAAGAATGGGGATTTGGGGATTGCGTATCTTTTATTGTCATGCAATATAGCGGAATCACTGAAGCCCTGACTGCTGATGAGCATTTTCAACAAGCAGGCTTTCGAGCATTACTGCGAGAAAATTTGCCTTAAAAGTTGGGAATTGGTATTGGTTATTCACAAATGACTAATGACAATTAAATATTTCGTTACAATCGGCATGTGCATTAGGCATTCAAGAGTTATCAGCCATGAAATTGATTTCCGATCCACCGATTCCTGTAAAAATTCAAAAGATGAAGGAACGGGTGCGGTGGATGCATCCAAGTTTTGTACAACGGGGAATCGATCAAACCAGCATAGTTATTGACGATCAGAGAGAAGATAGTCCAGAATTTTCCTTTATGGTTATCGGTGATTCTGGCACCCAATCGCATTATCGGCAACACCCCCAACGAAAAGTTGCTGAACTAATGCTTACTCACCGCGATGATTGCAGTTTTGTGTTGCACACAGGCGATGTAATTTATGTGGTAGGTTCCCAAGAGTATTATTCAACAAACTTTATTGAGCCTTACCGGGAATTCCTTGTAGGTGGCGAGAACCCGAAAGACATTCCTTATGATCGCATGGTGTTTAATCTGCCATTCTTGCCAGTACCAGGTAATCATGATTACTACGATGTGCCGTTGATGTACCGTTTATTTACTGGAACAACATCTTCATTACGTCGCCTGTTCCGCTACAAAGATATTGAGATTGGCTGGCATGGATCGTATCAAGGTAATGCTTATGCACGGGCATTTATGGACTATACAGGGGCGATGTCTTCCCCAGAGTTAGAACGTCATTTAGATCGACACTATACTGCTAAAACCGATACAGGGCGCTGTTTACGTTACGAACCTGGACAGTTTACCCGCTTACCCAATCGCTATTACACCTTTCGTTATGGCGGGATTGATTTTTTTGCACTGGATTCTAATACCTTTAATACACCATCACCCTTACCTGCAACTCAAGAGGGAGAAATTTATCGCCGGGAATTAGAAAAGCGTCGCCAGGAAATCGATCGAGAAGAATTGCAGATTTTGGGAATATGCGATCGTCTCAATCCGGATAAACCCACTGAAGCGGAACAACTTGATGATCTTAGTGCCAAATTAGACCAAATTAATGAAATCAAAATCGATATTGAGAAACAATTGGCATCTCATAAAATGCCTGCGATAGATTTTGAACAACTCGAATGGTTGCGTAGCAGACTCATCGAATCTTGGAACACCTCCGAAGTGCGCGGACGTGTAATCTTTTTCCACCATCCTCCCTATGTCACAGAAGCTACCAAGTGGAATCAGGCACAAACCTTGGCGGTTCGTCACCGTTTGCGCTGGGTGTTTGAACAAGTAGCAGAAACTCTTGGTACTCTAATTAAAGAACGTCCCATAGTCGATTTGATTTTAAACGGTCATGCTCACTGTTTAGAGCATCTTTGCACAACTGATACCGGATTTGCTGACTCTCACATTAACTGCATTATCTCTGGTGGTAGTGGTCATCGTCCCCGTTATCAACGGCAAGAGGGGACTGAATTGATGGAGACTTTTACGGAAATTGCAGGTAAACCTACTCGAAAAGTTGCCGATTCAACGCTTTTTGTGGGCCGTCATGATTACAATTTCCAGAACCGTCTGCCTTATTCATGTGTGCGGATTGATGTTCTGGATGGTAGCCCGCCCAAGTTTATCATCAGACCGTTGATTACTGAACGGTTTGAAGATGAGTGGTATAACCGCGAACTTGAACCATTTGTGATTTAAACAAAAAACCTCACCCTGGTTTTGCGTAGCAAAACCTGTCCCTCTCCTTAGTAAGGCTACGGTGTACGCACACTTTTCTTAGAGTGAAACTGTCACATTCACCCACATCCCGCCCTGAACTTTAGTTCAGGGCTGATAGCTCAAGTCCACTTGAGTGGACTTAATTAGTCATTGAGTCCACTTGAGTGAAATTGGGCTATGAGACTCGGAATTCATTCTGAGGCGGGATAGAAACGCAGTGTGAGATTTATTAATAAACGAGATTTATTCATAAAGATATGGCCGGGGCAAGGCTTGTGTATACACCCTAACCTTACTAAGCAGGGGGATATCCGCCAAGACAGGGTGAGGTTAAACTGAAATTATCAGTAATCATGCGATCGCGCTTTAATCACTTAAAAATCAAATCCAAACGTTGCTGCTTTGACGATAACTTTGCCACTCCGATCTAGCCTTGCACAATTATCTAAAGTTGTGGTTATTGCAAGCGTTTATATCTTAGTCTTGAATAGAGTTTTGATAATTTCAGATTATGGCAGGACATAGTAAATGGGCAAATATTAAGCGCCAAAAAGCGGTAGTAGATGCAAAAAGAGGAAAAACCTTTACTCAGTTATCGCGGGCGATTATAGTTGCGGCTAGAAGTGGCGTACCAGATCCGGCGCTGAATTTTCAACTTCGCACGGCAATTGATAAGGCAAAGGCAGCGAGTATCCCTAATGATAATATTGAACGAGCGATCGCTAAAGGTGCAGGCACTTCTGGCGGTGATAATGCTACCTTTGAAGCTATCCGCTACGAAGGTTACGGCCCCGGTGGTGTAGCAATTTTAATCGAAGCGCTCACAGATAATCGCAATCGTACTGCTGCTGACTTGCGTGTAGCCTTTAGTAAAAATGGTGGCAATCTTGGTGAAGTAGGTTGCGTTAGCTGGATGTTTGACCAAAAAGGCGTTTGTGTAGTGCAGGGTGTGGTTGATGAAGAACAGCTTTTAGAAGCATCTCTCGAAGGCGGTGCTGAGTCTTATGAGATGACTGAAGATGAGATGGCTGAGGTATTGACTGACATTGGCAATTTAGAAACCCTTAGCCAGACACTCAAAAATCAAGGCTTTAAGGTAACTGATGCCGAATTGCGCTGGATTCCTAGTAATAGTGTAGAAGTTACCGAGCCAGATCAGGCGCGATCGCTTTTCAAGTTAATTGATACTCTCGAAGGCTTGGATGATGTGCAAAATGTCACAGCTAACTTTGACGTAGCAGAAGAATTGATGGCTCAGAGCATTTCTTAATCAAAATTCACACAGCCATCATTGCCAAATTACACTTCATTAGACTTGTCCGAAATATTACATTGTAATTGGAAATGCTAGCAAGTATTCCGCCTAAGTCTTATATTTTGCGGATATAAAAATAGACATGAAAGATTCATATCAATTACAAACTTATGACATACGCCTATTGGATAGTTGGATTGTTGATTAACTGATAAGGATTTTCAAGTGAATAAGTTCGCTAAAGCTTTACTTTTGGCTCTAGTCTTTGCTGCACCTGTAACCATTTTTGCATCTCAAGCTCAAGCAGTTGTCCATACTGCTCGCGTAAAAGGTGCTAAAGTTCATCACCATAAGCATCATAGACATCATGCAAAAAACGTAGCTCCTAAAACTAAATAAATAGTTACTATTAGTTCTAAAAGTTTCTAGTAGCTTTGTAATAAAGTTTAGTGTTGGTTTCTCCGAAAGTATAATTGTATTATTTAACCCTGCTGAAATCCCTATCAATCAGCAGGGTTTTTTCATTAACTTGCTCATGAGGGCGCGATCGCGTCAAAATAAGAGTTAAGATGCTGTAACTTAACTTAACAATGACCATAACGCAGCTTGAGCAAATTTCCCCTCAACCTACACCACCAGACTTGCGGGGATATGAATATGATTTGGTAATTGTCGGTGGTGGGATTATTGGGTTAACTCTAGCCTCTGCTTTAAAAAATTCTGGCTTGAGTGTCTTGCTGATTGAAGCGAAAGTGGCATCAGCAGCCGTAGCTAAAGGGCAAGCTTATGCAGTTCATCAGCTTTCGTCGCTAATTTACCAAGGAATTGGAGTTTGGGACAAAATGTTGCCTCAAATAGCCAAATATTGCCGAGTTCGTCTTTCTGATGCCGATTATCCCAATGTGGTGGAATTTACCACAAATGATATAGATACAGCATTGGGTTATGTGGCGGAACACCAAGCGCTATTGCAGCCTTTGCAAGAGTTTGTCCAAGATTGTGCAAACGTGACTTATCTATGTCCGGCTGAAGTGGTAAATACGCAATACCAGAAAGATATAGTAGTGATAGATATTAAAGTTGCCGATCAGTCATACTCAGTTCGCAGCAAATTACTAATAGCAGCAGATGGGGCGCGATCGCCAATTCGTCAAGCTGCTGGTATCAAAACCTCTGGCTGGAAATATTGGCAGTCTTGCATCGTGGCATTTGTCAAACCAGAAAAACCGCACAATAACACCGCTTATGAAAGATTTTGGTCTAGTGGGCCCTTTGCAATTTTACCTTTAACGGGGAACCGTTGCCGCATTGTGTGGACAGCCCCCCACGAAGAAGCAAAAGCTTTATGTGCCTTAGATGATCAGCAATTTTTGGCAGAACTTACCCGTCGCTATGGCGATCAGATGGGAAAATTGGAATTACTAGGCGATCGCTTTGTATTCCAGGTACAACTCATGCAAAGCGATCGCTATGTTCTCCCCCGACTGGCATTAATTGGTGATGCGGCGCACAATTGCCATCCTGTGGGCGGACAAGGTTTAAATTTGGGAATTCGGGATGCAGCAGCTTTAGCGCAAGTAATCCAAACAGCGCACCAAGCGGGTAAAGATATTGGTGACATTCAAATTCTCAAAGGTTATGAACGCTGGCGCAAGCTGGAAAACCTGACGATTTTAGGTTTCACCGATTTGTTAGATCGGATGTTTTCTAATAACTTCTTACCTGTGGTATTGGTGCGTCGTCTGGGTTTATGGTTTTTGCAGCGAGTCCCTGTATTAAAAGTGTTTATGCTGAAGTTGATGATTGGCTTGAAGGGACGGACTCCAGAATTAGCAAAACGATAAGGCTTAAAGACTACACCACAGCAGCTTGAAAAATCTGGTTTGGGGTGAGATTCAATTCAGGAAAAGTTTGGGAAATAATGCGTTCCCCGGAGGGGTTGCCGCAGGCATCGCTATCTCGAAACTTACTTATTTGATATGCACCATTTCAACAATTTCTCCTTTATGTAGTTCGTAGCGGACTCGTCGATTTTCGGGTAGCCAATCAACAAATTCTTCAAAGGTTATTAGCTTGGGTATGGCTTGAGTCATGGATGGTAAAGAATTACTGATGATAGAAATATTATCTCTAATCTAGGGGACTGCGGACAGCTTTTCCACCACGGTTAAGCATCAGGGTATAAATCCGAAAGTGGCGAAACCACAACCCACGTTTTTCTGAATACCAGCTTGACAAACTGGTTGTTTTAATGGTTTTTGTAAACTACTTTTATGACTGCTTTTTGTTCCAACTTTAAGGGAAAAGGGCATTCTATGTAAAGATAAGCAACGTTGATATCAAGCAGCGATTAAACAGATGATTCAACAAAAATCCCCTATATTCCCTCATGGGCTAAGGCAAATAGGAGGCACCGTTGTTTTAGCGATCGCCTATTATGGAATGGCTGAAATTTCACGCCACCTTGCATCCACACCCCAAAATGTGACTCCAGTTTGGCCCCCAGATGGAATTGCTGTTGGGGCTGTTCTGTTGTTTGGTAACTGGATCGGGTACGGTGTTTTTCTGGGTTCATTTCTTGCCAACTTCTGGGCGTTTCGAGATCCAACAAGTTTCTTATCCCTGGTTATTTCAACGCTGCCAATTCTCTTAATTGCGATCGGAACAACCCTGGGGACTCTGTTGGGTGCCTTCCTGCTGCGGAAAACTACCAACCTTCGCTATCCCTTAGAACGTGTCACCGATGTGTTCAAATTTTTGATCTTAACCGGCATGGTGGGGCCGATCATCAATGCAACTGTTGGAGTGGCTTGCTTGGCGTTAAGTGGTAAAGTTCCCTGGACAGTGTATGGGACAGTCTGGTTAACCTGGTGGATTTCTAATGTTTCGGGAATTTTTATCGTCAGCCCGATTCTGCTTAGTTGGGGGCAATTCATTCAAAAAAACCGACATCCAATCTGGCAATGGTTATCCCTCAGTTCAACATCAGAGGATTCTGAAAATCTCCCTCATCTTCGACACTCAAGAGTAAACTCACACCCTTTAAAATTCTGGTTAATCGTAGAGTCAGTTATCCTGATGGGATTGGTCATTCTCATCAGTAAAGTTGCTTTTGGTGAAGGATATCACCTGGAGTATATGTTGATTCCGATGTTGATCTGGTCTGCCTTTCGCCTGGGTCAACCGGGTGCAACGCTGTTAACTTTTATTGTAGCTGCGATCGCAGTGATCGCAACCGTCAATGGCAGAGGTGGTTTTGTGACTGCGGATCTCAACCAATCTTTGATGCAACTGCAATCGTTTATTGGCGTGATTACACTCACTATTCTTGTGCTAACAGCAACGATCGCAGAACGAACACAAGCAGAAACCAAGCTGCGTCTAGCTTTTGCCGAATTAGCCAGAACCAATGAAACTCTAGAAGTTCGAGTTCAGCAGAGAACTGAAGAATTGAATCAAAAGAATACGACTCTTCAGCAAACCCTACAAACATTGAAACGGACTCAATTGCAGATGCTTCACAGTGAAAAAATGTCTGCATTGGGACAGATGGTGGCAGGGGTTGCCCATGAAATCAATAACCCGGTTAGTTTCATTAATGGCAACTTGACTTATCTTTCTGAATATTTCCAAAGCTTGTTGAGAGCATTGCAAATTTACCAACAGCAATATCCAAATCCACCTCAAGCCCTGCACGCAGAGTTGGATAAACTTGAACTGGACTTTTTACGGGAAGATATGACCAAGATTCTTCAGTCCATGCAAATTGGTACCGAGCGCATCTCTACTATTGTGTTATCGCTGCGGAACTTCTCGCGCTTGAATGAAACAGGATTAAAAGCAGTAGACATTCATCAAGGGATTGATAGTACCTTGGTGATTTTGCAAAATCGATTGCAAGCGACAGCCGACCGCCCACAGATCCAAGTTATTAAAGAGTATGGTCAGTTACCACTGATTGAATGTGATGCTGGCTCCCTTAATCAAGTGTTTATGAATCTTTTGAGCAATGCTATTGATGCATTAGAAGAATCTAATCAGGGGCGTTCGTTCCAAGACATTTCAGCCAACCCCAATACCATCTGGATTCAGACTCGTCAAATCGATACAAACCAAGTGATGATTATGATTTCTGACAATGGAACGGGCATTTCAAAAGAGATTCGCTCTAAACTATTTGATCCTTTCTTCACTACCAAGCCCGTTGGCAAAGGCACTGGTTTGGGTTTGTTTATGAGCTATCAAATTGTGACCCAGAAGCATGGCGGTAATCTTTCGTGTAACTCCACACTGGGAAAAGGCACAAAGTTTGTGATTGAGATTCCTCTAAAAGCTAAGAGGATTGCTTGAGTAAGAACAATTTAGAGAATTTCGGCAATACCTACGGTGGTCACTGACCTGGCCGTTGGCGCAGCCTCTCGTAGAGAAGTGCTGGCTACGCTTACGCATTTGCTATATCGGCGATCGCTTCACTCCGATGTGGTAAGCAAATGACCACCGCTTTTAAAAATAGATATACCCAAGATAGATGTAATAATATTTAATATGTGCTGTTTACTCATTACTACCAACCGTAGGATTGAAAATTAGTATTTTTCTACATAAAATTAAAAATCTAAAATTAAAAATTGGTAACACTGATGGTTAAGAGTGTTAAAGTTTCAAGAAATTCATCGGAACTTTTCAGCGGGTATTCATGCTGAAGAAACTACAGAAAAAGCAAATTTCGATAATAGCGGGTGCGGCACTGTTTGCCTTTTTAGCTGGGGCAATGGTATCAGCACCTCAGATTGGCAAGTCTCTGGGGCAATGGCTCAAACTGAGTCAGAATAAAGCAGAGCAAACATCAGAAGGTAGCATTGCTCAATCAACCGTCTTTCCACTGGTATCACAATCTCTACCAGAACGGGCGGCAAAACTAGCAGAGATTGCCGGACAGTCGCGATCGCCAGACCGAAATCGCGCTCGTTATCTTTTGGCGAGTGATTACATTGAAAGAACCCAAGCGAAAAAAGCCCTGGTTTTACTAGACGGGCTAGATAGAGACTATCCTATTCTCGCGCCATATATTCTGCTGAAACAGGCGCAGGCACAGGCTATTCTGGGCGAGGACGGCAAAGCCTCGGATCTCAGACAAAATGTGCTGAAACTGTATCCCAAAGAAGCGGCCACAGTCAAAGCACTATATCTGATTGCCCAACCGAAGCAACAGGAAATAGCGATCGCTCAATTTCCTTCCAACCCTCTGACTTGGGAAATTATTCGTAAACGTTTGCAAGCAAATCCCAATCAGCCACAATTACAATTGATTTTGGCTAAATATGCTTATGACCAACCTGGCATAGTGGGTGTTTTGGATCAGTTAGTAAAACAGCCTACCCTCAAACCCGAAGACTGGGAACTCATTGGTACAAGCTATTGGGAAAATAGTCAATTTCTCAAAGCCGCAAATGCTTATGTCAATGCACCGAAAACATCGCGTAACCTCTACCGTACCGCACGGGGGTTACAGGTAGGGGGCAAAGATAAAGAAAAAGCGATCGCTACCTATAAACAACTAGTACAGCAATTTCCCAATAGCGAAGAAGCTGGAACTGCACTACTACGATTAGCAGAAACCGCAAAAACACCTAAAGACGGCTTACCTTATCTTGAGCAGGTAATTAGTAAATTTCCCAAACAAGCTAGTACTGCACTGGTACAAAAAGCCAAAACTCTCCAAGCCCTCAATAATCAAAAGTCAGCTAGCCAGGCGTGGCAATTACTCATAGCCAAATACGGCAATTCTGACGAAGCGGCAGAGTATCGTTGGAAAATCGCCCAAGGTAAAGCCAACGCTAAAGATTACGTCGGTGCTTGGCAATGGGCAGAACCAATTGTCAACAACAACCCCAACAGTATTTTGGCTCCAAGAGCAGGCTTTTGGGTAGGGAAATGGGCAGCTTCACTAGGCAAACAGCAGGAATCTCAAACTGCTTATAAGTATGTGATTAGCCAGTTTCCATACTCATACTATGCATGGAGAGCCGCAACGATGCTGGGGCTGAATGTTGGCAACTTTGATAACGTGCGCGTCATGAACCCAGAAGTAATAACACCCCAGCATCCAGTACCGCCTGCTGGTTCTGAGACTTTCAAAGAATTGTATCTGCTGGGTCAAGACCGCGATGCCTGGTTACAATGGCAGACAGAATTTCAGAATAAACTTCAGCCAACTGTAGCAGAGCAATTTACTGAAGGGTTGATCCGACTGGCAAAGGGAGATAATCTCATCGGAATTGATAAAATTTCTAAATTGGAAGACCGGGAAATACCAGCAGAAGTTACTCAATATCAGGCTCTGAGTAAACAAATCACCTACTGGCAAGCGCGTTATCCATTTCCCTATCTGCGGGAAATTGAAAAGTGGTCTATTGAGCGTAAACTTAATCCTCTGCTAGTAACTGCTCTGATGCGTCAAGAATCACGCTTTGAGCCAAAAATCAAATCCGTCGCTGATGCTACTGGCTTAATGCAGGTACTGCCGAGTACAGCTAAATGGATCGCTCCACAAATTAAGGTGGATATCAAAACCATAAACCTAGAAAATCCCAACGATAACATCATGCTGGGTACATGGTATTTGGGTCATACCCACGATCAATATAATAATAACTCACTGTTAGCGATCGCCAGTTACAATGCTGGCCCCGGTAATGTCTCGAAATGGCTGCAAACTCAAACTACACAAGATCCAGATGAGTTTGTTGAACAAATTCCCTTTGATGAAACCAAAAATTATGTGCGGCAAGTATTTGGCAACTATTGGAATTATTTAAGACTTTACAACCCAGAAATTTCTGGAGTCGTAGCAAAGTACTCGACTACACACCCAAAATTGCCGACGCAGTGATTTTGCCCAATGAGATGATCGAGTTGGATACGTGAATTTGATTACTCTCTCCCTGACTAAAAACTCCATCCCGCAAGTGGCGTGGAGTTTTTTATCTGTACTTAGGGAACTCCAAAAAATAAATTATCCTAATCTCTGGACTCAACACGACTGTTCCTCCCCCTGCTCCCTGCTCCCTGCTCCCTGCTCCGTGCCCTAAATGCGATAGGATATTTTTTTAGTTGGAAGTCCCTTAGCTACCTGTATCATTACCATTGATCATTGATGTGAACTGCGACTCGACCGCATTAACATAACCTTGATCGTTCAAAACTTGTGTTGGTAACTTGTTAGCCTTGATAGCAGCCTGAACCACATCTTTCGCTGTCAGCTTTCCTATTTGAAATTCATATATCAAAGTACCTGCACTGGGAATACCCTGCTCTTTGAAAGCACCTTGATAAGCTAGAAAGGCAATATTGAAAGGTTGAAGATAGCTGGTATTGAGCGAATTTCTGTTAATTTGTCCGATACTGTTGCTGTTATTAACTGTTTGAGCATCAACAATTGCAGGTACAAAAGCAATACAAGCAACAATAAGTGCAGAATTTATCAAATTGATAATTTTCATCAATTTCTCCTCAATTAAGCTAGGTTTATTAGTTTTACCTAGTAACAAAATCCTATTTTTTAGCAATTTTAGGCTCTTGATATTAAGTCACTATCTTCTAAATTATTTTTTAATCAAAATTACTCAAACCCATCATTTGATATGCAATAAAAGCAGTATCAAAGGATTGCAGATAATTTATCTTCTTGGAATAGCTAGATAAAATGTCAGAGTTGGCAGATGTGTTCATTGATGCACCACTTTCTTTATTTTTAACTGTATGAAGGCTAGTGATTTTAGGCATAAAATTAATCCTTTTATACATATTTTTACTTTCAGCTATAAACTGAAATTCAAATTTTTTGCTAATTAATTTTCCATACCAATATGCTAGGAAATCTTCATGAATGAAGCAAATACTTTTAATTTTTAATTTGATAAACAAAAGTGATGCCAATTAATACTGGCATTGCAAAATAATCTATAAAGCTTACTGACCATTTGCTTGAAGCTCGGATGACTGGTAAGCTAATGAGCATTTAAGTTGCATAACACCAGGGCTGAAGCCCTTACTACAAGCGAATCAGTCTGGAAAAATGAATGACGATTAGCTTATCAGTTAGCCGTTAAGGAAGATAAAATAAGCTGATCGTGTCAAAATGTTAAGTGTATAGTTTATTTGCAAATTCACTTATGCCAAAAGCAATTTGGAATGGCGCAGTTTTAGCCGAGAGCGATAATACCGTAGTTGTGGAAAACAACCATTATTTCCCTGCTGACACCATTAACAAGGAGTATTTCACAGACAGTAATACCCACACTACTTGTCCTTGGAAAGGTGTCGCTAGCTACTACAGTATTGAAATTGATGGGCAAATCAATAAAGATGCTGCTTGGTATTATCCCAGCGCCAAGGAGAAAGCTAAGAATATTGAGGGTTATGTAGCATTTTGGAAAGGTGTAAAAGTTGAGGCTTAATACAGGTTCCTGAAAGGATTTTAGTTTCAGGGACATTGTATTATGTCTGACTAATTGCCCATAAAATACAAAGCCCGCGCAGACATAAGCCTGAGCGGGCTTTGTATTTAAACTGTTTGCGGATTTATTTTAATATGTAATTATGTCTTTGCCTTGTGAAATGCTGCTTGCTTTCTCTTCACCAGCCAAGCCAGACTACCAGCAAGTATACTACCAGCGATCGCACTTGGTTCGGGTACTGGTTTGGATATAATAAAACCATTAGGGGCTGAGATAGTTATGTTACCTCCTAGTCTTGAATTATTGCTATCATCAGCGATCGCACTTGGTTTGCGTACTGGTTTCAATATAACAAGGTCAGGGGTTATAAGAGTTATGTTACCTCCTCTTCCTGAATGATTGCTACCAGAAGCGATCGCACTTGGTTCGGGTATTGGTTTCGATATAAAAGCACCGGGGTTCAATATAAGAGTAGTGGCTGTAATAGTTATTTCGCCTCCTGCTCCTGAATGATTGCTACCAGCAGCGATCGCGCTTGGTTCGGGTACTCTTGTCGGTAAAACATCACTTGTAATAGTTATATCACTAGCTGTAACTATTAGATTGCCTGCTGCTCCTGAATTATTGCTACCACCGTTAATATCCAGCGTACCAGTAGAGATATTTACAGGGCTGCTGTTGATGGTGTAATTGGGAGTCCCGATGTTACTATCGCCTTCAATACTCACTTGACTAGCATTAATCTCAGTACGATTGCTGCTAACTAGTTGACTATGATCGGTGAGCGTCACATCATTACCATTAATCTCAATATTGTTGCTGCTGATAGTGCTATTGATAAGTCTTAAGTTACTATCTATCTTAAAATTGTCGCCGCTAACAGTACTATTGATAAAGGCTAGGTTACTAGAATTGTAAGCATTGAAATTACCAGCGATCGCTAGCCCAGAAAATTTAACATCGGCGGCGTTAATGTCAAACACGGAGAAGTAATTATTGCTACTGATGGTAAGTAAGTTAGCACCTGGGCCATTAATAGTGAGGTTTTTTGCGATCGTAAGTGGCCCACTTGTTAGGCTAATTGTACTGGGATGACTTTCCAGTAAGAAATTTACTACGTCATTGTTATTTGCAATGTTGATGGTGTCTCGCAACGAGCCAACGCCACTGTCATTGAGATTGTTAACTACAAAGGTAGCAGCTTGTGCTGATTCCACTTGCATTGTTACCCAGTCTAGAGCAACGGCTGTGAAAATAGCTTGAGCGACAGCCTTTTTTATATTGTTTTTTGTCACCTAAAACTCCTCGTATTAATTTTCAAAAAATAAAAAAGTTAATTGTATAATTACATAGATATATCATAATGTTTAAATTTAATTTGCAAAGCGGGTTTTGATAACTCAGAAATTCAAAATCTAATTGAATAATTTTCAGAAGCCTGTGAAATCTTACCTTTATTGCTATAAATGGTTCAATATGCGGCAAAATTGCGCGTAGGCGTAGCCCATCGTAAAAATCGTTACCTGCTATTGTTTTAGAGCAAAATACATAAATCTATAAATTGACGATTTTACATTTAATGAAGCATGGCGATCGCACTTTTTTGGGCTTTATGCATGAGTAGTAATGAATATATCAGGATTTTAAAAGTATCTTTTCATCAATTACTCTCGCAACAATGCCCGAAAACCAGCTTGCACAAAATGCAAATCAGCAGTTACCGCATCAGTCAAACTTTTTTCCCACATCACTGTAAAAGAAATGCAGTCAGTCAAACCCCAAGTTTTATCAGGACGTTCGTTATAAAGTTGTAACGCACGGGCAAGCAATGATGTATCTACCGTTACTACCTGTAAATTTGCTGTCTTATAACACTGCTGGATAAATTGCACCGTACCTGGACGATTGACAGCACCTAAAGCATTACCAACCTCTACCAATATTGCTTCTGTAACCCAAACAGATGTTGCTGCTCGTACTCTTGGCAGAAATGCTTTAGCTTGAGGATGGTACTGGTCACGTTTATTCAACAAAGCCTGGATAAATACCGTATCCAAAAATAAGCGCTCATCACTCATGGATTGTCTGGAGTTGCCTTCTTCGGTGTACCATACAAATAATGATCGTGTTCGCTAGACCAATCCTCTGGTGCGTCAATAGTTCCCGCCATCGCTTCCAGGACATCCCAAGCATCCCCGGATGATAATGTTTCTTTCAACTCTTGAATTGTAATTACATAACGCGTGTTAGGTGCTAAATCTAAAGGGACATCTGGGCGCAAAACACCCCCGTCAAATACAACTGTTACTCTCTTGTTCATAAAAAACCTCTGAAACTTGTGCAGCAGTTGTGTGAGCCAATCTAAAGTACCCGAAGCTGACTGATCGCGCTTCCACAATCATGATAATATAGTGCCAAAAATTGGCAGAAGCAAAATTGCGCGTAGGCGTAGCCTATCGTAGAAATCGTTATTTGCGATCGTTTTAGAGGATGCTTTTAGGCTGTGGTAACGATAGCATAAGCATTTGCCACAAATAGATAAGCGTTCTTAACGAAACAACTTAATTGATAAGTTTTATTTAAGCGTTGTTAATGATCGTATAAGCGTTCTGAACGAAACAAGTTGTGTTCTTAACGAACGGACAAGCGTTCTGAACAAAACAAGTTGTGTTCTTAACGATCGCATAAGTTTTCGTTACCAACGGATAAGCATTCGTAACGAAACAATTTGTGTTGGTAACGAACGGACAAGCTGTGGTAGAGACAATAACTTTATTCATAAAGAAAGCTTCTGTGTTGGTAACGAATGGACAAGCTGTAGTTCCCACGGAAACTTTTTTTGTAACGTTACTGCAAAATTGCTCAAATTCTTGTAAAGAGGATTTTCGCCAAACTTCGCATCGGTGGCAAAGATGAAGCTCTAGTCATTTCTGTAGTCTCTGCTTTTCATTATGCCAACCTCAATCCATCATTAATGTCAAAATCATCACGTAAGCACCCCAAATCTTTATTTAACATGAGTTCGACGGAACTAAAAAACGGCACAAGGCAGTGCAGGCAAATCTTTTGGGTAAAATGTCAATCGAGGGTATCTAGCAAGCTTTTTGTCTTTTTTTAACCGTCGAATTCATGTTCAATTAGACGCGCCCTTTTCTGCTACAGTACAAATTATTTCCTCCAGCGTTTGCAATAACTCTTGCTCGTTATAAGGTTTAGAAAAGTAAGCCCTAGCACCCAATTGCATAGCTAATTGCCGATGTTTATTACTACTACGAGAAGTCAGCATTGCAACTGGAATATTTTTTGTATCAACATTTGAATTTATTTTACCTAAAAAGCCATAGCCATCAAGGCGAGGCATTTCAATATCACAAATAACCGCCTCTACTTTCAATCCACTATGAAGTTTTTCTAAGGCATCTTGACCGTCTTTAGCTTGCTCTACTTGATACCCTCCTTTTTCAAGAGTCAGTGCTAAAAAGCGGCGAACATTAATTGAGTCATCTACAATCAAAACTGTACCTTTCTGCTTAATAGAGGCTGCTGATACTTTGTTTTCATCAAATATTAAAAATGGTGTCTTTAACCTTGCTGATGGTAATTGAGTACCTTTGGGAGTCTGCCGATTTGTAGCAATCCAATACAGCAACTCATTGACATTAACTAGTGGCACTACTCGACCATCACCAAGAATTGTGCAGTTGCTAAAGCCTTCAGGTAAAGGTATATTTCCCTCCACTTGGCGAATAGCAACTTCTTGTTCACCCCAGCAACGGTCTATTTGGATTGCTACCGGCTGATTATTACCTTTGACTACTAAGACGCTGTTAGCATTAATTGCTGCCGGAGTTTCTAACTCTGAGCGATCGTAGCGCAGGCAATTAAACTCTAAATAACGAGTCAAGCGAATTAGTGGCAACATGTTTCCTTGCCAATTTAGGACTTCGCTACCTGCCATTTGAAAAACTCGCTCGTCTTGGAGTAAGGATATTTCTGAAATGACATCTGTGGGAAATGCCAATAGCATTTTGTTGATTTCTACCAGCAGAACTCGCGCCACGGAAAGGGTAAATGGTAGTGATAAGGTGAAGGTAGTACCAACTCCTGGTTCCGTATCAACTTTCACATCTCCTCGAATCAGTTTGAGGTTGTTACGAACTACATCCATACCGACACCGCGACCGGATAATGCTGTAACTTGCTCGGAGGTGGTAAAACCTGGTTCAAAAATTAGTGATAACAGTTCTTCATCACTAGCATTAGCGAGTAAAGAAGCATCCAATCCCATAGCTAGAGCGCGGGTGCGAATTTTCTCCAAAGAAATGCCCCAACCATCATCACGGATAGTAATCAGGGTACGATTGCTGCGGTGACTAGCTGTAATTTCAATCAATCCTTGTTCTGGTTTACCCAAAAGGCGGCGGGTGCTAGAGTCTTCGATACCATGATCGAAAGCGTTTCTTAAAAGATGCATTAAAGGTTCGTTTAATGCTTCTAAAATGCTGCGTTCAATTAAAGTGTTGCCACCTTCAATTTTTAACTGGACATTTTTCCCATATTCTACATTTAAATCGCGCAAGGCTCTAGGAAAACGTTCAATCAAATCAGACAGAGGCCGCATTCGGATGTGATTTAGCTTTGTTTGTAACTGTTTGGATGTTTTATTTATTTTCCGAGCAATTTGGTCTGTATCATCTACACTGAGTTGAACGTCAGTTGTTACTTCTTGTACCTGAACAATGATTTCCATAACTTCCTGCGATCGCAGGTTTAAATCGTTATAGCAATCCATTTCTAAAGTATCAAATTCTCTCTCTATATCTTGTGCTTGTTGGCTATCTTCAACTTGCACCTGCACCCCAGCTTGAGTGGAAATTTTGTCATAAGCAATACGTAATTCCTGGTTTTCGCGGTCGAGAACTTGGACTCGCTGGTTTAAGTTCCGAACGAGTTTGCGTAATCTTTCTAGTTGCGAGTTTAACCCATTTCGCTGAACAATCAGTTCGCCAAATAAATCATTAATTTGCTCTAGTTGTTTACTGGGAACTCGGACGCTATTTTCATGAGTTTCCCGCTCTTTAACAACGCCATTTGGCTCTGCCTTTCCTTCGCCATATCTGGCATCTGGAGGATTATTTTCTTTAGAAAATATTGTGTTATGCTCTGTAACATTGACAGCATTAGCATCATCGGCAAATTCTACATCTAAAAATGTAAAACTAGCAGCAATTGCTTCATGATTAGTCCAATTTTCTTTAATGTTTTCTGGTTGCCAAACAGATGTTGACACTACTTCTGTGTCTGTGGCAATATGTGGTTTTACTTCTGCTGGTAATAGTGGCTGAGATGGCGTATAACTACTATTGAAGTCAAGTTCTGTAGGTAAGTTATCTAATTGATTTGTCAGCACCAAAGCTTGCGATCGGCGCCATGCTTGCAATGCTAACCGGGCAATTTCGGGAATGCCCGAATTACTAACAGTTTCCAATTGCTGAGTTACTGACTCACAAAGCTTGGTAAAAGCTGCCAACTGGAGCATTTCACCTAAACCACCTAATTCAGCAGCCATGATCACAACTTCTTCATGCAATCCGGGCTGTTCGCTATCTGCCAATATAGACTCTAGGCGTTGCAAACACTCTTCTACTTCTGTGCCAAATAGCAAGGGGATAACGTCTTGGCCATCTTCTGGGGATAGCATGGTTGAGGCATCTTCAGGGGTGGGGTCACCCAAGCGATCGTGCAACTCGTCAAAAATTGGATAACAAAAGGTTGCTAACCACTGATCTTCCACAACATTTCCTTCTGCAAGCAATTCTACAATCTGACGCAGCCAGTCAACTCCAGATAGCAATAAACTTTGCAACTGAGTATCAATTTCGAGAGAATTTTTTTTAGTTTTTAAAACTTTAAAGGAATCTTCCAGACGATGCGCTAAATCACTTAGCGATTTAAATCCCATCATCCCCGCGCCACCTTTGATAGAATGAGCAGCCCGGAGTGCAGCATTGATTTTATCCAAATCGATGCGGTTACTGGTATCGATTTCTAGTAATACCCCTTCTAAGGTATTTAAGTAATCAATTGCTTCTTCCAGAAACTGCATCTGGATTTCTAGTTCTTTGTCTTGTAACATAGTTTTTGTCCTTAGTCATTGGCCATTGGTCATTAGTCATTAATCATTGGTCATTAGTCATTAGTCATTGATAAAAGGACAAAAGACAAATGACAACCGACAAATAACAAAAGTCATTCGTCATTGATCACTAGCAAATAGCAAAGGACAAATGACAAATGACAAATGACAAACTTAACTAACTTTGAAAGCCTCGACAGTCTCTTGTAACTGATGGGAAATCTCTACAGTTTGTTGCAGAGATTCGGAAACTTGGCGCGAAGAATCGCTGGTGCGTTGTGATACAGCAGCGATATCTTTCATCAATTGGCTAACACTTTGTGATGTTTCAACCTGAGATGCAGTTGCAGTAGAAATCGACTGCACTAAAGAGTCAATTTCACGCGATACATCCAAAATTTCACTCAGACTTTGTTTAGCTTCCTCCACAATTCGAGTTCCTTCTACAACTTGGGTAGTGCCTATTTCCATCGCCTGTACCACTTCACTGGTTTCTCGTTGAATGTTTTCAACAATTTGTTCAATTTCTTGGGTTGCTGCGGCACTCCTAACTGCTAGTTCGCCAACTTCTTCAGCCACTACGGCAAAACCTTGACCTTCTTCACCCGCGCGCGCTGCTTCAATACCGGCGTTAATGGCAAGTAAGTTAGTTTGAATAGCGATTTGGTTAATCAACGAAACCACGCGAGAAATTTGTTGCGAAGATTCTCCCAAACGTTTCACTTTCTTAGCTGTTTCACCCACCGTTTTCCGCAAAGACAGGATGTTTTGTACTGTTAAATCCATCGCGTGTCCACTCTTAGTAGCGGTGTGAGCCGCATGATTGGCAACGAAAGCAGCTTTTTCGGCACTTTCGGCTACACCTTTCATAGATAGGGTCATTTGGTCAACAGCATTGAGGGTACGGTTGATTTCAGCCGCTTGGGTGAGTGCTTCCTCTGCTAAATGCCGGATAGCTCCTTCGTTAGAGCCAATGGCAGTATTAACGTGGGTGGCAGCTTCTTGAACTTGGGTAACAATATCTCGGAGGCTTTCGACAATGGAGTTGAAAAAGTCGGCAACAGTGCCTATTTCTCCAGCCGTTACGTCTGCGCGTACTGTCAAATCGCCTCTGGCTGCACCTTCTACCTCATTGAGTAGTTGTAAAAGTTGCTGTTGCAGTGTTTCTTGTTGATGCAGTTCGTCGCCAGAACCGATTACTGTAACATTACTAGATTGTATCTCTTCTAATAACTTGGCTTGTTCTAAGGCATAGCCGATTTGAGTTGCTATCTGTTGAAACAAGTCAATTTCCGGCTGTTGCCAAACACGAGGAGTTTCGCACTGATGAGCAATTAATAAGGATAAAAGCTGTCCTTCGGCAAGAATTGGTACGATCAAATTACCTTTGACAGCAAATTTTTCCAAAAGTTGGACGTAACCGACGGCATTTTTCAAGCTTTGGTCTTGATGAATGTTTGCAATTGCTTGCACCTGTCCGTACTGATCGGTTTCTAGATAACGTTGCCGAAAATAAGGATCGTCAATTTTCACTCCGAGCATTTTTGGCCAATTATCAGTTACCGATTCAGCAACGATAACGCCATTCCCAGTATTTTGATTTAAACTATAAATGATTACCCGGTCTGTTTTTAGCGATCGCTGAACTTCTTTTACTGCTGCTTGATAAATATCTTCAGTTTTGAGAATTTTCCGAATTCGCAGGGTAATATCTGTTAGTAGTTTTGCCCCTTCAACGTCTAGTTCTTGTTCTTTAACTAAGACCTGCAATTGTTCGGCCATCTGGTTGATATTTGCACTCAATACCCCTAATTCGTCTTCTCTTTCGATTTCCAGACGGGTATTAAATTTACCTTGACCAAGCTTTGCTAATGCCGCAGTCGCATTTAAAATTGGCTGTGTAGTAAGTTTAGCTAACCGAGATGCGATCGCAGCTACAATCAATGCTGTAACTGCTGTGCCAATGGTTATAATCCACAACAATTGTCTTTGCGGCTCAAATACAATTGCTGTGTCTGTAGATAAAAGTACTTGCCAGTTTAAATCTGGTAAACCATCTAACTTAGTGGCTGGTATGTAGCTGACTAGTTCTTCTTTTTTGCCAGTTTTGGGAACTTCTATAAAACTATCTACCTTATTGGCTGCTACCAGTTTAGGTAAATTAGAATACTCTGCCTTTGCCTGTTTGCCTAATAATTCCTTTTGTGGACTCAAGAAAACTGTTCCCGAAGCATCGAGCAAATGGTATTGTTGTCCATTGGCTACGTAGTTTTTGATGACTTCTTCTAAAGATTTTACGGGCATCCGCGCTCTTACTACACCAATGGTTTGGCCTGTCCTTATCTCTTTCACAGGTGCAGCTATATAAATACTCACCACTCCAGTATTTTTTGCTGCTTCAGGTTTACTGATAATAGGAGTATCTTTTTGTAAAGCCTCTTGAAAGTAGGTACGGTCTTTTTGGTTGTCTAGGGGTTCGCCTGTGGATTGGACAATCAACTTACCTTGGCGATTAAAAACAGCAACGCTGTCATAAGCTTTGTAGGCTTTGATAACTCCATCTAAGATTGCTTGTTTATCTTGAGTGGTGATGCTTACACTAGCCTGGGGACTTGTCAAAAAAAGTAAACTTGATATTACCTGAATATCACCGTACCGTCCCGACATGAAACGGTTAACTTTATCACTTAAGCCAATAGCTTCAGCTTGTTGAGACTGGGTAATTTGCTTAGTAATTGATTTGTTGGCAAAGCTAAAAGCGATCGCACCGATGCCCAATACTGGTATTGTACCGATTGCGATCGCTAAAATAGTCGCTTTCTTAGCCAATCCGAATTTTGTAAAAGAGGCAATAGCCTGATTTAGTAAAGAATTATTAGCCGTTTCACTAGTAGCCTTAGCTGGTAGCTTTATGGCACTACCATTTATTTTTTGGGATGAAATCAGTGATGCTCGATTTTGAGCGCTACTACCTTGATTCGTATTGGTTTTATTAAACATAAAAGTAATTCTCCTAACTATGTGAATAAGAACACTAAAAATCCTTTTTAGTAATACACTCTAATCACTGCGGAGAATAGTAGATTGCACAATTGCCTGAGCATCTAATACCAGTAATATTTCTTCTTGTTGCACAATGCACCCACATAAATAAGGAACTAAACTGGATGCCACTTGTCCAATAGGAGAATGAATATCATCAGGGATGAACTTAGTCGTACCTTTTATTTCTTGCACCACTAAACCTAATACTAATGATTCCACTTGGATAACAATAGCACTGTATTGTCGCAGGCGATAATCTAGGGATTCTAAATTAAGCATTCTTGGCAAATCAACAACCCAAATTATCCGACTCCGCCAATTCATTAATCCTAATATACAGGTGGGCATATTAGGCATTGAGGTTACAGATTCAATCGGTACAATAATAGCTTCTTGCGTATGTTTCATTGATAAAACAGCAGTAGTCTGTTGATTTAGCTGAAACTTCAGATAAGCATCTGCTAAATTATTTTGGGTTTCTTTTGAAGGAAGTGTAATGTTTATACTAGTCATTGATTCAAATTACCACTGATTTAATAGTACGTAGCAGAAGTTCGCGGGTGTAAGGTTTAGTTATGTAAGCATCTGCACCCTGTCTCATTGCCCATAAACGGTCAATTTCTTGATTTTTGGAACTACAAATTACAATTGGCACTTTGGCAGTAATCGGATTTCTTCTGAGATAACGACACAATTCAAATCCGCTCATTTCTGGCATTACTACATCAGTAACAATCGCATCTGGTTTTTCTAACACAGCTTTTTCTAAACCTTCTTTTGCACCACTTGCTTTAATTACGGTGTAACCACTTTCTTTCAGATAATGGCTCATTAATTCTAATTCGCTGGGAGAATCTTCTACAATCAGAATTGTGCCAAGTAAAGTCAGACTCACTATTAAATCTCCTAAAAAATAAATTAAATATATTAGCATTTATTATTAGAATTCAGGAGTCAGAATGGGCTAAACGCTCCGCGAACCGCTATATTTGCTGGTATAGAAATTACTGCTCGTATAAATTGAGAGGTAAGCCCATATATTTCTGATTTAGGAAAGTTAGCAGTAAATGGGTACACTAATAAAATAAATTGATGTACTTTCTGGCAAACTATCAAATCTTGAAATCTCTTCGCTGGCTGTCTCATTTCTTCTAACTCCTGACTTCTGAATTCTGAATTCTGACTCCTAAATTAACCAAGATGTTTAAAAACCATTTTTAGCAATTCTGATTGTGTAAAAGGCTTAGTCAAATATCCTGATGATCTAACTAATTTCGCCTTTGCCCTGTCGATAAATCCTGTTCTACCAGTCACCATAATAATAGGCGTATGTTTAAAAGCTGAATGTTTACGTAATAATGAACATAGTTCGTAGCCATCTAAACTTGGCATCTCAACATCTAGCAATATCAGGTCGGGTTTACTCCGAAGAATTTGCATTAAAGCCTTCACAGGATCGTTGATCATCACAACTGTAAATGTGTTTTCATCCAAAAAGTGTTTAATGGAATTCAAAACTGTTTGGCTGTCGTCAATGCAGGCAATTGTATATAGTTTTTTACCAGTAGGTAGCTGAGTATTTTTATTATTTTCAGCAATATCAAAATTGATTGGTATCGGTAACTTTTGCCCAATTTTTATTTTCAGTTGTGCCTGAACTTGAGACGGTTGTATTTTAGACAAAACTTGGGAACCCCCACCAGCCGGAATAGATGACTGGATATTTTGCCGATTTCGTAATTGCTTTTGACAATGTTCAACAAGTAACCGCAAATCCAGGCGACAGAACTTTGGTAATTCATCCAAAGAGCTTTCTGGGCTGAATTCATAGCTACCTTCTTTTAAACATAGAAATGATTCCAGTACTTCCTTTGCTAATTCGTCTATCAGGCTCGCTGCTTGTACAGAGGTGATATAGTCCTGATTTACTAACCAACAAATAGCTTGGTAATCTGCATTTGGTATTGATTGATGTTCATTCTTTGTCTCAAACATCAGCCGCATCTGCACACGAGCGGCGCTGTTAAGAGCAGGAATTTGCTGGCTCAAGCGCCGCAAGTGACTGTCAAGCCGCTCAAACAGTTTATCTGAATAGGAGGCATAAGTAAGTTTACCGTCCTCTAGATAAATTGACCAAGAAACTATTCCAGTAAATATATTTAAGCACCCTGTAGCACGCCGACTGGTTAATTGTGCCAACAGAGATAGCGGATGTAGTTTCTGGAACAACCTGTAGCTACCTATAGGAGTTGTGCTCATTTTGCTTTTACTTCAGCTAAATTCGATACGTGTAAGCTAAATTCGTACAGAGTTATTCCACAATTTAAATCAAGTAAAAAGCATCAAAATTTTGTATTTTCAAGTACATTAGCTTATCTCTAGATTTTGTGGTGAAACTCAACGAAAACAGCGTTATTTTCAAATAATCAAATCTCAGTAAAATCGTAAATTATTATTAATTTACTTTCTGTTACTGAGATTTACAGACTTTTTGGGCAATAAGACATAAAAATGTCAAGACTAGATGAAGCCACTTTCCATTGAGTAACCCCAATCTGACCACAGGAATAATACTGATTTTGTCGATAGTGATATATTTGAACTTCTGTATTTACACTGAAGTTCTATTTAGTCTTGATTAGGTAAGCAGTATATGAAGCTACTTTGCGTCGAGTAACTTCAACTTGACCACAGTAATAATACTGGTTTATTGATAATAATAAATTGATCTTTTAATATTCACACTTACAAACGTAGATACAACAGAATACAAAACTTATCTTTTGTAGCGACAGCTTAACGCACCGCAAGCACTCGAAATGGTGCGTTAGGGACGTAACGTACTCTACTGGCGTGTCAACAATTGCAAAAATAATTGTAGGTTGGGTTGAGGAACGAAACCCAACACTCCGATCAATGTTGGGTTTCGCGTTGCTCAACCCAACCTACATCTACATCTAACGCACTATTTTAAGCTTTCCACGTCACTACCTACGAAAACAGTAGGTTATTAAATCCACGTTTTTTATATTTATTTGAACAGAAATCTGGAATGACAAGCTTTTTAAGGGCAGGATTTCTGATGTGTAAATCCTATTTAGGCAATATTTAAAGAGGCTGGTAATTACCCCTGAAGTTTTAACTCAAGTTTAAGTACCAGCCTACATAAGGCAATTCAATTTATTAATAGTGCGGATGAAAGGACTTGAACCTTCACTCCTTTCGGAACTAGAACCTAAATCTAGCGCGTCTGCCAATTCCGCCACATCCGCATCAGTTTACTATCATACCATAAGAAATTATTTTTGGGAATAGGGAGTAGGGAAAGCAGGGGTAGATAAAGAACTATTTATTGCTAGGGGCAAGGGGGAGAATAAAATAATTACCTCTTTCCCCTCTGCTCCCTGCTCCCTGCCCCTCTGCCTCTTCTCCTTCTCCATGCTCAATTACATAACCGCAACACGAGGCAGACGATGCTTAAACCCACAAAGAATTTCCCAAGAAATAGTGTTTAGTTGTTCTGCCCAATCGTCTGCTGAAATTTTTTCTTTTCCCTGTTTCCCTAGCAAAGTGACTACTTCCCCTTCTTGGATATTGGGTATAGCACTCACATCTAGCATCAACTGATCCATTGTAATTGCCCCGATTTGCAAAACTCGCTGACCGCGAATTAACACCTGCATTTTGTTGGAAAGATTACGAGGCACACCGTCAGCATAGCCAATTCCGACGACGGCGAGGCAAAGTTCACGCGGGGCAATAAATTTATGCCCGTAACTAACAGCTGTTCCTGCGGCAATTGTTTTAACTTGGGTGACTCTTGCCTTAAGTTGCAAAACCGGCTTGAGATCGATCGCATTTTGTAAATGGGTTGCTGGGTAGAGTCCGTAAACGGCTAAACCTACTCGCACAATGTCGTAGTGCAGTGCTGTATCTGTCAGTGCAGCCGCAGAGTTTGCCAAATGCAAGCAGGGTGGCTCAATTCCCATTGCTCTGATTTGAGCGATCGCTTCCTCAAATCGTCTATGCTGTTCTTCCATTGCCGTAGTATCAGGATCATCTGCTGTTGCCAAATGAGAATAAATACTGGCAATAGATAGATGTGGTAAGCGCTGCACTAATTGCACAAATTCACCAGCTTGCTGCCAATTAGTTCCTAACCTAGACATTCCCGTATCTAATTTGATGTGTACGGGCACTGGAGAACCATGATTCATGGATTCTAGAGTGTCGGAAAATACTAAAGCTTGTTTAGGGCTACAGAGTGTGGGCTGAAGTTTCCAATGTGCGATCGCATGAATCTGCTCTGGTGTATGAGTTGCCCCTAAAATCAAAATGGGCGCTTCAATCCCCCCTTCTCGCAATTGAATTGCTTCTGGAACTGTAGCGACTCCCAGCCAACTAGCTCCCGATTCGATTACAGTTTGGGCGACTGTTACCGCTCCATGTCCATAAGCATCAGCTTTTACTACTGCCATTAACTCAGTACGCGGTGATAAAAACTGTACCAATTGGTTTACATTGTACGACAACGCCTTTAAGTCAATTTCTATCCAGGCTCGTTGCGAAAACCACTCATAGGTGTCGCACTGCTGATTAGGAACTACACCAGAGATTTGTTTGCGACTTAACATTTGTACTGACTCCTATCCCACCACGGCTAAACTTCAAAATTATCTATACACGCTTACTAAAGCAAGATCAGATTAAATAGGAAGTGTAACCTTCATATTGGAATTGATACAAGATGTTGCGGTAGTAAAGTAAAAATTAAGAATTATCAGTGGCGAGCAAAGCCAGAGATGCTCCTCACTTCTCAACTTCTAACTCATAACCATAACTTAATTGCCGAATTATCCCGAAAGTATAATTTATTCTCATCTCCCTAGTAGGATGTATTTGTGTTAACATTTATGTAAAGCTAATACCCTGAGCGCAGATAAATGGGGAAGGTTTTAGTCTTAAACGCCTCTTACGAACCTCTCAATATAACGAGTTGGCGTCGTGCTGTGGTTCTTTTAATTAAGGGCAAAGCAGAACGCGTGGAACACAATGGGAAATTCCTATACTCGGATTTTCCATTGCCGACCGTGATTAGGTTGCGTCATTACGTGCGTGTTCCTTATAAAGAAATTCCTCTGACTCGCCGAAATATATTGCACCGTGACGGTCATGCGTGTCAATACTGTGGTTATACAGGGGATGAGTTGACCCTAGACCATGTAATACCGCGATCGCGCGGCGGGGGCGATAGCTGGGAGAACATTGTGACTGCTTGTGTGCGTTGCAATGTCAAGAAAGGCAGTCGAACTCCCAATGAAGCTCACATGCCTTTACGTCATCCTCCTCGCCAACCTTATAGCAGCCTCTATTTCGAGGTCAGCAAACATCTTAAGAGTGGACTGCATACAGAGTGGCAAAAGTATGTTATAGGTCTTTGAGCAAAAAAGTAGAGGAGCAAAGGAGAAAGAAAAAATATCGCCGTTGCTTTAGTTATCAATTGTTGAAAAATTGGTGGCTATATTAATTGCAACGAAAGCGATTGCGTCTTCAAACAGGAGGCGCAATGCCTCAACGCTCAAGCCTCTAGATTTATGTATGGGGCTTGCTCCCTAGGTTATGTCTTCTTGCACTAGTACAGGTTGGCGGAAATAAACGTACTATTTCATTACAGCCAGAAAGCCCAAAATTATAGTTTTTTGACGTTTTGACTTTTAACTTCCGCCTTGCGGTACTAGACTTCGCTCTAAATTATCTGAATTTTCAAAGGGGATAAAAAACACGCATTGTTCAATAAAAATAATTGTTAATTGCTCAATACTCACAAGAATGAGAGTATTGAGCATAGGACTATTTAAAATATCAAGGAGTAGACCTAAAGTTTAAGATAGAAATTATACCCTAAGTCAGATTAAAATCCCACTCATTAAATTTAGAAAGACAAAAAAAGCTCCTCAAACAGATTTATGCTGTCACATAAAGCCCTATATACTAAACTTTTTTGTTTCCAGCACCTATAGGTCTAAGGTGGAATTTACTTCATTATTGGCCATTGTTGAGCGCTGCTGTGACTGACAAAAATATACTCAGATGTATAGTGCAATGTTCTGAGATTTTTGCGAAGATCAAAATAATGTGGCTGAATTCAGTGAATTGCTGATTGTAGTATTTCTGAATTAAAGGAGCCTCACACTTTAAAAAAGTTCCCTATGTACTTGAATTCTCCCGTTACTCAGTTTGAGAGTTTGTCATCGACCACAGAGCCAAACCCAGAGGAACCTGAAATAGAGAAAACGCCAGTGGAAGTTTCATTTAAAACTCCGTCATTACCGCCATCGGTAGGCGATGGAGCTATATATCTTAATAACCGTGGTAATTCCCTGGCACAACAAAAGTCAGAAGAACTGCAAAGAACCCTTCTGGCACACCGACACGATCGCCAGCTCATAATTCTGCAAGATTTTCCCGATCCTGATGCCCTTTCCTGTGCCTGGGCTTATCAGTTAATTGCCCAGCAATATGATATTAAATGTGAAATCATTTATGCTGGTGCATTAAGTCATCAAGAAAATATTGCCTTGGTAAGGTTGACTAATTTACCTATCCAACGCTGGACACCGCAAACCTTGAAAACCAAGGATTTGTCATGTTATCAAGGTTTTGTATTAATTGATAACCAGGGAACCACTTCACAGCTACTGTCAGCAATGCAGCAAGCTAGAATTCCCCTAGTAGTCCTCATCGACCATCACAGTATCCAAGGCGATCTGCAATCAGAGTTTGAGGATATCCGTCCTTATGTCAGAGCGACGGCAACAATTTTTACCCAATACCTGCAAACGGGATTATTGGCATTAGATAGCAGCATAAATCAACACGTCAAATGCGCTACTGCCTTAATGCACGGTTTGCGATCGGATACAAATCGGCTGATGCAAGCGCAAGAAGAAGACTTTATGGCAGCTGCGTATTTAAGCCGATTTTATGACGCTCAACTGCTAAACGCCATTTTACAGGCGAATCGTTCCAAGCGGGTAATGGATGTGATCGAGCGATCGCTAAAAAATCGCATCGTCCAAAATAACTTTTCCATCGCTGGTGTTGGTTACCTACGCTACGAAGACCGTGACGCCATCCCCCAAGCGGCTGATTTTCTCGTCACCGAAGAAAACGTTCACACCGCCGTAGTTTACGGCATTGTTCACGATGAAGACGAAGAACTAGAAATAGTCATTGGCTCCCTGAGAACTAGCAAACTCACCCTTGATCCTGATGAATTCATCAAAGAAGCCTTTGGACAAGATAGTGCAGGGCGCTTTTTCGGCGGTGGAAGGACAAGCGCAGGCGGCTTTGAAATTCCAATGGGCTTTTTGTCTGGCAGCAACGAAAATTCCGCCTATGCGAAAATGAAATGGGAAGTATTCGACAATCAGATTAAGCAAAAACTGCTGAGATTAGTTAATCCCAGAGACAACCCGATTCAGTCGGAGTAGAGGGAACTCAAGGAGACGCTGAGAACTCCTGACTAATGCAGCAGTCAAAGTGTTTGTTCAGATAGCATCCCTTCCCGATTTTTGATAAAAGTCGGGAATTTGGATTTTATGACGAATGCTGAACTAAATCAAAGTTAACTTGCGCCTACCTATTTATTTGTGAAGAAGGAGCGCCATGAAGTCTATAAAATTCCAAATCTTACAAACTCTGTATGAGCAAGATTTTTATGCTTGGGTAGAGCAGACAGCAGAGCTTTTGCAATCGCATCAGTGGGACACCCTAGATTTAGAACATTTAGTTGAGGAAGTGGTGGACTTGGGTAAAAGCCAACAACGGGCATTGCAAAGTGCGTTGCGGTTGGTGTTGTCGCATTTGTTGAAGTGGAAGTATCAACCAGAACGTCGTAGTCACAGTTGGCAAGTCACCATTACCCGTGAGCGATTGAATTTGGATGAATTGCTGCAAGAAAGTCCTAGCTTGCGGCGTTTTTTAAATGATGCCGAGTGGATTAATACTACTTATCAAAGAGCGCGGCGAGAGGCAATGGTGGAAACAAGTTTATCAGAAGATAACTTTGCGATCGCTTGTCCCTTTGCTGTCGATGAGATTTTAGACTTAGACTTTTATCCTAACGCCGACAAATAACCATGTAGAATTTTTGTATAAGTATAGATATATCCAATATGTTCAGGAGTCAGTTGTGAAAACTGCTGTAAGTTTGTTAACTAATTATCAAAATATGCACTTGGAATGCGAATAATACCTTTTGAATTTCTCATTCCCAGACGACCTGTTTCGTTACAGACAAAGAAAAGAGAAAATCTTCAGGCATGGAAGAATTTTGTGCGCGTTGAAGCCCAAAAGGTTTGGAAAGATAACAGTCCCATTAAAGACGGCGATCTACAACTGACGCTAGTTTATCTTTGTGATGAGTTTCCGGCTGACATCGATAATATTATCAAACCAATTCAGGATGCACTTGTAGACTTAGTTTTTGAAGATGATAGTTTAGTATCAGATGTAGATAGTCATCGTCGGTTTATGTCTGATCCGATTGATATTATAAGTCTACCTTCCTTATTACAGCGTGCTGTCATCACAGGTAAAGAGTGTGTTTATGTAAAAGTGAGTGAATCTCAACCATTGGAAAAATACTTATGATTAACAATACTAAAAATTTACATGATGAAAAGATAAAATCTCTGGCAGATAAGTACGAAAGTCAAGGATTTCGTGTTTTACTTAAACCCAAAGCAGATGAATTACCATTCTATTTGGGTAACTACCAGCCAGAGATGATTGCTATTAAAGACGGCTCAGGTTTGGTAATTGAAGTAAAAAACAGCCTCAACCGTCTGTCGGTTGATCGTTTACAAGCTTTAGCAGAAGAAGTGAGTAAACATCAAGACTGGCGTTTTTTATTGGTCACGCTTGAAGACATAGAAGCTAAGTCATTACCTGGAACATCCGAACAACTTCCTTCATGGCAAGAGCTAACTGATCGTTTTTTCCAAGCGCATAGGCTTATTGAGAATGATGAAATTGAGCCTGCTTTTCTTTTTCTCTGGAGTATTTTTGAGGGGATTTTAAGAAAGCGAGCAATCGATGTGTTAATTCCTATTGAACGTTTCCCATTTATAGGATTACTAAAGCATCTGTACTCTTTAGGAGAGTTATCAATTTCTCAATTTGACCTTGCTCAAGCTTGTTTTGAAGTTCGTAATCGTCTTGCTCACGGATACATTGAAAAGCTAAATCCGCAAGTTTTGCATGATTTTGATAAGTTGGTTCGTGAATTGCTAAGGGAATGGATAAATGAAAGTGGGATAACCGAAAAATTAGCCGTGCTGAAGAAAAGATTGGCAAAATATGATCAAATTTTTAATGAGATATTTGCTTTAGAGGCAAAAGATTATCAAACTTTTAATGAGATCGTTGCTTCAGAATTAGTGAACATTGACACAGAAAAAAAGGAGGAAATACTCTTAAATATTAAAAGGTCTTTCCAAGAAAAAGGTTTAGAAAAATATTTTAATGATCTACAACATTTAACTGATGAGTCTTATGACTCTTCTATAACTGTTGAATCAAATAACCAGCAGTTAAATAAAAACCAAGTAGTTTTACTCGATAAAGCACAAATAGCACTTGATGCTTTACAAACTAAAGAGCAAGAAACAATTATTAATGCTATTAATTGTTTGGAAAATTTTCCTGATTGTTCAGTACTTCAAATTGCTAATTTGAGTTCAATTCCAAATTATTTCATTGCACGACAAGGGAAATATAGAATTATTTTTAAATTTAAACCTGAAGAAGTAACTATTGTTGATATAGTTAATTCCGACCGTATTAATATATTATATGGCTCATTAAAAGAGGCTAAAACATGAAAGGTCTAGATTCTTTTACTCTAGACCTTAAAGAGTGTCTATGTGAGCTTGAGGAATTTGAAAACTTGCTTAAGAATAATACGGAATTAAAAGAGAATAAGGATATACTTCCATTCTTTAAACAGAGGCTACATTTATCAGCATTTATTGGAATGTACGTTCCTCAGATTATTAGGTTCAACCAAATTAAACATGAATTCACCTTTTATGGTGATTTTCGTGCTGATTTAGTTGTTGGTGATTCTATAAATAACACATATTGTTTTATTGAATTTGAAGATGCTACTGAAGACAGTATATTTGTAGATAAGGGAAGAAGTACATTAGACTGGTCGCCCAGATTTGAACATGGATTCAGCCAAATAATTGATTGGTTTTGGAAAATTGATGATTTTAAGAATACTTCTTTAGCTCGTTCTATTTTTGGAAGTGAAAATATAGAATTTTACGGCATTCTTGTTATAGGCAGAGATGCTTTCATATCTCCTATTGATAAAGCTAGATTAAAATGGCGTTTAAATAAAGTTTTAGTAGACTCACGCAAAGTAATTTGCATAACATTTGATCAGTTAGCTCGAGATATTAGAGATAGACTTTCCCTGTATCCACTGATTTATGAAACGGAATCACAGTCCGAACAAGTTATTTCAACAGATGAAAGCGATCGCTCATCCTCCTAGCTTTATTTAGCTGAAGTGTAAACCAACACCAATCTCTAAGGTTTAAACCTGTTGCCATAACCGTAACACGTTAGAACACCTAACGCCGCGTTGCACCGGACAGATGGCAGAGCAACGAATACGTAATAATGATTAAGATTAGGATAGGTTAATTGACAGCAGACGTAAATCCTAACTAAGCACGGGCTACGCCCCGCTATAGTAACAGAACTCAAAGTATGGAACTATATTTAATTCGTCATGGCATCGCCGAAGACAAGGGATTAGACATCAAGGATGAGGAGCGCAGCCTTACCAAAGAAGGACGGCAAAAAACTGAGAAAGTTGCCCAGAAACTTGTTAAATTGGGATTAAGCTTTGATTTGATTCTTACCAGCCCCTTAGTGCGGGCCCGCCAAACGGCTGATATTCTTATAGCAGAAAAACTAAGCTCCAAATTAGAGCAATCTAGCCACCTCGCACCCGATGGTCAAATTTCTAGTTGGCTAAAAGACTGGTTAGAGCCAAGAAATTATTCCCAAAATACCCAACTGGCGCTGGTTGGACACGAGCCTGATTTGACCAATTGGGCAGAAATTCTCCTATGGGGGGAAGTCAAAGGAAGCTTAGTCTTGAAAAAAGCAGGTATGATTGGGATAAAACTACCAGAAACAGGTTCTCCTCTGGGTCGGAGTCAGATGTTTTGGTTGACACCACCCAAGTACCTGCTATAACAGTTTTTCAACATTTCCAATTGTTGTTAGAAGGGCTACTGTTATGGCGATAATAATTTCTGGTAAGTTAGCTTGATCAGATATTTCACAAAGCGAATGGTGGTGCCATGATGGTGTGCGAATACAAGCCTGGTTTAGAAGGCATTCCCGCCGCCCAATCAAGTATCAGCTATGTTGATGGGCAAAAGGGAATACTAGAATATCGTGGCATCCGGATTGAAGAACTAGCAGAAAAAAGTACATTCATAGAAACTGCTTATCTCTTAATCTGGGGCGAACTGCCAAGCAAGGAAGAATTGAAAGCATTTGAGCATGAAGTTCGTTACCACCGGCGGATAAAATACCGCATTCGGGACATGATGAAATGCTTTCCAGAAAGCGGTCACCCAATGGATGCGCTGCAAGCCTCTGCTGCTGCTTTAGGCTTGTTTTATTCGCTCCGGGATTTACATAATCCTGCCTACATTCGGGATTCAGTGGTGCGCCTGATAGCTACCATTCCCACGATGGTAGCTGCTTTCCAACTGATGCGAAAAGGCAATGACCCGATACGTCCCCGTGATGACTTAGACTACTCCGCCAACTTTCTATACATGCTCGATGAGAAAGAACCCGATCCTCTGATGGCGCGAGTTTTTGATATCTGCTTGATACTTCAGGTCGAGCATACAATGAATGCTTCTACTTTCAGTGCTAGGGTGACAGCTTCCACCTTGACTGATCCTTACGCTGTGGTTGCTAGTGCTGTGGGAACTTTGGGAGGGCCCCTGCATGGTGGAGCCAATGAAGAAGTAATTCAGATGTTGGAAAAAATTGGCTCAGTGGAAAATGTCCGTCCCTATATAGACCATTGTCTGGAAACTAAATCTAAGATTATGGGCTTTGGACATCGTGTGTATAAAGTGAAAGACCCAAGAGCCATAATTTTACAGGGACTAGCAGAGCAGCTGTTTGAAAAGTTTGGGCATGACAAGTTCTATGACATTGCCCTAGAAATGGAACGCGTGGTAGAGGAAAAACTCGGTAGCAAAGGGATTTATCCCAATATTGACTTTTACTCCGGTTTGGTGTATAGGAAAATGGGAATTCCTACAGACTTGTTTACGCCAATATTTGCGATCGCTCGCGTTGCCGGTTGGTTAGCCCACTGGAAAGAACAACTAGCAGAAAACCGGATTTTCCGTCCTACCCAGGTTTACAACGGTCGGCACGAAGTTACTTATACCCCCATTGACCAACGGTAAATGGGCAGGGGGCAGGGGGAAAACTCTTCTCCCTTATCTTCCCCTGCTTGCTCATCTCCCTCATCTCCCGCATCTCCTCAATAGCAATCTCAATGCCAACCATAAGTAGAAGTTCTCATCTCGCTTCAGAGGGCTAAAACCATCCAACGATATACTAGGCATGGGCATTAGCAACAAATCTTCAATCAAGCGTCATCTGGGCAAAAATTAAAAATGCGTGAATTTACAGGTATTAATTCAACTAATAGTTGTAATTCACTATGACTCGATGTCTTAAAGAGTGGAAACATGAACTCAGGAATTGACCTCCAAGGAACTTTTATTCAATCCCTCCGGGATTTAGGTTTACCAGCAGGAACAGCCAAAGCGATTTGGATGCCACTGCCAATGATACTGATGCTGATTGGGGCAACAGTGGGGGTATTAGTTGCTACTTGGCTAGAACGAAAAATTTCCGCCGCCGCACAGCAGCGAATTGGGCCAGAATATCAGGGGCCTTTTGGGTTGCTGGTACCTGTAGCGGATGGTTTGAAGTTGGTATTTAAAGAAGATATAGTACCAGCCAAATCTGACCCCTGGCTGTTTACCCTTGGGCCAATTATTGTTGTAATTCCAGTGTTTCTGTCATTCCTGATCGTCCCCTTTGGGCAGAACATCGTAATTAGCAATGTGGGCATGGGCGTATTCTTGTGGATTGCTTTGTCAAGCATTCAACCCATTGGTTTGTTAATGGCTGGCTACGCATCTAATAATAAATACTCTCTCTTAGGGGGGTTGCGGGCAGCAGCGCAATCTATTAGTTATGAAATTCCTTTGTCGCTGGCGGTGTTAGCGATCGCTATGATGTCTAACAGCCTCGACACTGTTGATATTGTCAATCAACAGTCTGGCTACGGTATTCTGGGCTGGAATATTTGGCGACAACCAATCGGTTTCTTGATCTTTTGGATAGCCGCCTTAGCTGAATGCGAACGATTACCCTTTGACTTACCTGAAGCGGAAGAAGAAATCGTCGCAGGCTATCAGACTGAATACTCAGGTATGAAATTCGGTCTTTTCTACCTGGGTTCTTACGTTAACTTGATTCTTTCTTCCTTACTAGTAGCAATTCTTTACCTGGGTGGTTGGGACTTTCCCATTCCCCTCAACCTCATCGCTGGTTGGCTGGGAGTCAGTGAACTAAACCCCGTGTTCCAGATAGTAACTGCTGCTTTGGGGATTACGATGACCGTGTTCAAAGCCTATTTACTAGTGTTTGTCGCCATCCTGTTGCGCTGGACAGTGCCACGGGTAAGGATTGACCAACTGTTAGATTTAGGATGGAAGTTTTTGTTGCCAGTTGGCTTGGTTAATCTCCTATTAACCGCCGCCCTGAAACTAGCCTTTCCCTTCGCCTTCGGTGGTTAGTCATTAGTCATTAGTCATTAGTACAAATGACTAATGACCAAGGACAAAGGACAAAGGAAAAATAACGCTGATAGCTTAAAAGGAGAGATTGATACACAATGCTAAAGTTCCTGAAACAAGTTGGTGATTACGCCAAAGAAACAGTACAAGCTGCGCGTTACATTGGTCAGGGGCTTTCTGTCACCTTCGATCACATGCGGCGGCGTCCGATTACCGTACAGTACCCTTACGAGAAACTGATTCCTGGCGAACGGTTTCGCGGTAGAATTCACTTTGAATTTGATAAGTGCATTGCCTGCGAAGTCTGTGTTCGCGTTTGTCCAATTAACCTGCCTGTAGTAGATTGGGAATTCGATAAAGCCAGCAAAAAGAAAAAACTCAACCACTACAGCATTGACTTTGGAGTTTGTATCTTTTGCGGTAATTGTGTGGAATTTTGCCCGACTAACTGTCTATCTATGACAGAAGAGTATGAGCTTGCCACTTACGATCGCCATGAATTGAACTATGACAACGTAGCACTAGGTCGTCTGCCCTACAAGGTAACAGATGATCCAATGGTTACACCACTGCGTGAACTAGTTTACCTACCCAAGGGCGTCCTCGAACCACATGGACTGCCCGCAGATGCACCGCGTCCTGGTGCGCGTCCAGAAGACCTCGTAGAACAAACAGAAAAATAAATGTCATTTGTCCATTGTTATTTGACCAATGACCAATGACCAATGACCATCCAAATTTGTGATTTGTGATTTTGGATTGAAACAAAAATCTAAAATCTAAAATCCAAAATCCAAAATTGATTGACTAAGGACAAAAAACAGTGAATCTAGCGGAAGGAGTACAGTTTGTATCGCTTGGCATACTAGGCGTGATGATGATTGGGGCGGCCATAGGTGTGGTGCTGTTCTCCAACATCGTCTATTCTGCCTTTTTGCTGGGGGGTGTGTTCATCAGCATAGCGGGAATCTACCTGTTGCTAAATGCTGATTTTGTTGCAGCTGCACAAATACTGATTTACGTTGGGGCGGTTAACGTGTTGATTTTGTTTGCCATTATGTTGGTGAACAAGCGGGAGGATTTTGTAGCATTTCCCAACTCTTGGGTGCGAAAAGTACTAACAGGTCTAGTCAGTGTGGGATTGTTCGGTCTTTTAAGTACGATGGTGCTGGCTACTCCTTGGGCTTACTCAGCTGCTCCTGTGGCGGGTGGCGAAAGTTCTATAGTTTTAATTGGAGAACATTTCTTCACTGACTTTTTACTGCCTTTTGAACTAGCTTCCATTTTGCTGCTGATAGCAATGGTAGGAGCAATTATTTTGGCACGTCGCGAGTATTTGCCAGACCTGTTGACACCATCCAAACTGGGGCAAACTGTTTTGACTTTGCAAGAACGCCCCAGAGAACTAGTATCAACAACCAGCGAAACAAAAGAGTAATATTTACGACCTGAGTCGTAGATAAATAGCCAGATTTTTCAGGAGGGATATTCAGATTCATGCAACTCCAGTACTTTCTATTACTAGCAGCAGCTTTATTCTGTATCGGCATCTACGGTTTAATTACCAGCCGCAACGCTGTGCGGGTGCTGATGTCAATTGAGTTACTGCTCAACGCTGTTAATCTGAATTTAATGGCATTTTCCAACTTCCTCGACTCAACATTAATTAAGGGTCAGGTTTTCACAGTATTTGTGATTACCGTGGCCGCAGCCGAGGCGGCGGTGGGTTTAGCGATCGTGCTTGCCATTTATCGCAACCGCGATACCGTCGATATGGAGCAGTTTAATCTCCTGAAGTGGTAATTGTGCGTGCAACTCAAGCAGGTAATCATTGCTTATAAAGCGCGGGATGCCCGGAGTAAACAATGGGCAGAAATCTGTGCTAAACAACTAGAAAGCCGCGAGTGCCAGGTGTTGATGGGGCCTAGCGGGCCGAAAGACAACCCCTATCCTGTCTTTTTGGCTTCGGCGGCTCAACCAATCGATCTCGCCTTGGTACTCGGTGGCGATGGTACTGTTTTAACTGGTGCCAGACATTTAGCCCCGGCGGGCATCCCGATTCTGGGAGTGAATGTGGGAGGTCATCTGGGGTTTTTAACTGAGTCGGTGGAAGAGTTTCAGGATACTGAGAAAGTTTGGGATCGCCTGTTTGAGGATCGCTATGCTATCCAACGACGGATGATGTTACAAGCTGCTGTGTATGAGGGTCACGGGTCTAATTTAGAACCAGTTAGTGAGCATTATCTGGCTCTGAATGAGTTTTGTGTTAAACCCGCCTCCGCAGATCGGATGATTACTTCAATTCTGGAAATGGAAATTGACGGTGAGGTAGTCGATCAGTATGTCGGGGACGGGTTGATTATTTCCACCCCCACAGGTTCTACAGGTTACACTGTTTCTGCTAATGGGCCAATTATGCATGATGGTATGGAGGCGATTACCATCACTCCCATTTGTGCAATGAGCCTTTCTAGTCGTCCCCTCGTTTTACCTCCTGGTTCTGTGGTGAGTATTTGGCCTTTGGGGGATTACGATTTGAGTACCAAGCTGTGGACAGATGGAGTTTTGGGGACTTCAATTTGGCCAGGACACCGCGTTGATGTGCGGATGGCAGATTGTCGGGCTAAATTTATTATTTTGCGCGAGAACAATTCCTACTATCAAACCCTGCGGGAGAAGTTACTTTGGGCTGGTACAAGGGTTCACTACAGCAATAATCACCGTAATTAATTAAGTATTTTAGAGTGCATTTACCGGAGCGATCGCAACCAGAATTATCCAAGCCCCTGGATTTATCCGGGGGCTTTTGCCTTGATTTTGACTTATGCTTACTGTTTCACTTTAATTTAACGTGAGTTCAATAAATTACTGAACCGGATTGATTTATAGCCTATATCAAAAGAAAATTTTGTATCTTATTGCCAGATTTTTTAGGAATTAATCTCCATAATAAAAGCACTCTACCCCTAATTCAAGAGAGTAAAAAAGCTCTCTAGAGGTTCTTTTATCAAAAACCGTCTCAATCAGACTTCGACACATTAATGCATAATGTGAGCTATTTGTATATAGCCTAAATCCTAGTAAAATATTTTCGCAAATCTAAGTAGGAAGATAGATGGAAGTTTCTGGACGCAACATCAATTACCCACTGAATCCTCCTCTCACTCTTGAAGATTTTCCCGTCCTTCAAACTGAAAAATATACCCTACGGCTAGCGTCAACTGAAGAAGAATTAGAATCAATTTTTCGGTTACGCTTTGAAGTTTTTAATCTTGAACTAGGCTTGGGATATTCTGCTTCTAACTTTACCCAGATGGATATAGATAAGTTTGATACGGTTTGCCATCATTTAATCATGATCTCCAAACAAACGGGTAAAACCATTGGAACTTATCGGATGCAAACCTATGCAATGGCTTCTCAAAAATTAGGCTTTGATGCTGCCGATATATTTAATCTTAATGCAATTCCCAATTCTGTGCTTCAGGCATCAGTTGAAGTTGGACGTGCATGTATAGCTAAAGAATACCGCAATATTCAGGCACTTTTACTACTCTGGGAAGGATTGGCAAATTATCTCATCTGGAGTAGAAATCAATATTTCTTTGGTTGTGCATCATTACTAACACAATGCCCTTCAGAAGCTACTTGCACTTATGACTATTTTCAGCAAAATGGCTTGATGCATCCAAGTATTTTGGTTTCTCCAAATTCACAATTTTGTCTAAAACTACCTCATAAATGTCCAGATTCTTTCAATGTTGAAATACCTAAAATTTTGCAAGCCTACTTAAATATTGGAGCTAAAATATGCAGTATCCCAGCTATTGATCGGCAGTTTAAGACTATTGATTTTTTAACTATATCTAATGTTGCAGAGTTTGCCAGATGGCGTTATCCAAATCCTTTCAAAAAACCCTTACCACTGAGGGTTTGTCACGATTAATGTCACTGCTGCCGTGTTATCCAACGGACGTGAGAAAAAATATCCATCTGTGCGATTTTTGCCTCCGATAGCTTAAAAGCAAGGTTTATCTTCTTGCCAAGGGAGTATTATCAATCTGCTGATACAGCTACTTTAAAGTGCTACCTCATATTCTGATCAGTTAATAATACCAACTGGCATAGGCATCGCCCCTTCTACATACTGTCCTAGATTGGAGGCAAGGAACAACAATCCTTCGTTCAACCTTAAGCAATGCCCTTTTGACAACGTAGGAGAATTGAGAACTATAACCTGCAAAGCGATCGCTCAATGCACGTAGGTGTGGAGTTGGGTTACCACAGATGCGACTACACTTAGCGTATTTTACACTTCATTGACATCTCGGTTTTAAAACTAAGTCCAGTTTTGCGAGATTTGATACAACCTTGTCCAATTCTTTTCGTAATTAATAAAGAAGAGGTGTTGATTGCCAATGTTCCCAATCAAATAAAAGTACGGTTGGCGATGTTTAACAAATAGGCTTTGCTTGAAATCTTGGCAATGTCTAGGACGGAGGTAGCTGCGACACCTTATCTAGTACGCTTAATTAGATGATTTGAGAAAACTTTTTAGGAAACCCACTTATGCACCATCTCAAAGTTGCTCCGAGTTGGTTGCGATTTTTAATTATTTTCTTATTGACGATGGGTATATTGTTTCGCTATTTTAACCTTGATAGCAAAATTTACTCGTATGATGAAACTTATACTTCATTGCGGATTTCTGGTTACAGAACAACTGAAGTAAAACAACAAATTTTTAATAATCGTGTCATTACTAGAGAAAGCTTTGCCCAGTTTCAAGGTGCAAATCAACAAAAAAGCTTAAATGACACAATCATGAATTTGGCAAAAGAAGATCCTTACCATCCACCGCTTTATTACATAATAGCCAGATTGTGGATGAAGCTATTTGGTAATTCGGTGATGGCGATTAGAAGTTTATCTGCCTGCATCAGTTTGCTGGTTTTTCCTTGTGTTTATTGGCTATGCCGAGAATTATTTAATGTGCCATTATCGGTTCCTGGTGTAGCGATCGCACTCATAGCAATTTCTCCAATTCAACTAGTTTATGCCCAAGAAGCACAAGAATATATTCTCTGGTTAGTCACTATATTACTATCTAGTGCGTCTCTGTTACGAGCAATACGGCTAGAATCACAAGATAAAGATGAGCCATTAAAAGAACAAAAACGGCCAGATTTATTCGCTATTTGGAGCATTTATGCAGTAACTTTAGCTATCAGCCTTTATACATGTCTTTGGAGTGCATTTGTAGCACTTGCTCATGGAATTTATGTAATGATCGCTGCCAAATTTAAGTTGACTGAAACTGTTAGAACTTATCTATTAGTATCTCTGGTAGGTTTTTTAGCTTTTATGCCTTGGATAACAATTGTGATGGGTGACTTTTTTCAGTTTTTGATTTCAGCAGATAAAACTAAAAATCAGGCATTTACGATGCCTATATTTAAATTTTTGTTGATGCAGTTAAGCCGGATTTTTTTTGATATAGACCTTAGGCAAGATAATCCTTTTAACTCTTTAATTACAACAATATTTTTAATTATAGTAGGATATTCAATTTGTTTTCTTTGTCTAACGACTAACTATAAAGTCTGGTTTTTTCTGATCGCATTGATTGTAGTGCCAGCACTACCTTTAATACTATCAAGTTCTGGTGGCATACAATTATCTACCGAACCATATTTCATGCCATCTTATTTAGGAATCCAAGTAACTGTTGCTTATCTACTAGCTACGCAAATATATAATGAAAGCGTGTCACGCCGGAGCATTTGGCAGATAATTATAGCATTGGTGATTATTTGTGGACTGATTTCTTCTAAGGTGAGTTCCCAGGCAGAAACTTGGTGGAATAAGGGTATAAGTTATAGCAATCCAGAAGTTGCCCAAATCATCAATCAGACGAGTAGTCCACTTTTGGTTAGTGATGCTTTGGGCAATAATTATGGGAATGTTTTTTCTCTAAGCTATCTTTTGGAACTAAAAGTGCGGTTTTTGTTGGTAAACAACCAACAAATCCCTAAAATACCTGATGGGTTTGCTGATGTATTTTTACTCAATCCTTCAGATAGTTGGCGCGAAACAATAGAAAAAAATTATAACTTAAAGACAGATATTGTTTATAGCGATCAATATTATTCGGTCTGGAAATTGGCTAAATCTCCTAAATTGCGCCGACGTAATATCCCACCTAAGAATAAGTTATCTGCCAGTTAATAGCGTGGGAAGCTACACATTAGATGCTTCACGCAGATGTGCAGATAAAAAGTATAAAATTATGACTTGGGGTGAAAGTGGATAAACCTCATACAGTTATTGATGGGGTATAAGCCAGAGGAAAACGAAATAGTTACAGTACAGAAGGTTTCAAATTAAACAATAATCTTTCTTCTTAACATTGCTTTACATATATGGTATTTTCTCCGCCCACTTACTTAGTCGGAGGTAGATAACTGAGGGTGGATTTTTCTTTATTCAATTACAAATATTCACACAAAAATTTTTACGTAATTTTACTGTTGCTGTTCATATTTTAAATTAATTAAAAGTAAGTATTACTAAAAAAATATTTATATTTTTAGAAGGCAATCAGTGGTTAATCAGCATAAATATCGCTTATCTCAGCAGTGAACAAGTTTAATCTTGTGGATTAATTTTGAATTTTGAATTATTATCCCCCATGTCCACCAACCCTTATGCCTTGCTAGAACAATCCTTAGCAACAATTCATCGGGCAGACTAATATCGTTCACTACAAACAATTGCTCATGGAATTTTTAAATAGTCTTTTCTCTACTAACAACTTTATTCCCCACGGACATTGCTACCTCTGGAAACCAGGATTGGTATGGTTACATCTGCTTTCAGATGTGTTGACTGGACTTGCTTATTATTCAATTCCACTCATGTTGGTTTATTTTGTCCGCAAACGGAAAGATATGCCTTTTGGCTGGATATTCCTGATGTTTGGCACATTCATCGTTGCTTGCGGCACAACCCATTTTGTAGATGTGTGGACGCTTTGGTATCCTGTTTATTGGCTGTCAGGATTACTCAAGGCTATCACTGCTTTTATCTCTATAGTGACGGCTATACAACTTGTGCCATTAATACCCCAGGTATTAGCTTTACCCAGTCCTGCCCAACTAGAAGCGGCAAACTGCCAACTAGAAGCGGCAAACTACCAACTAGCAAAGGACATTACCGAACGCAAACGCACGGAAGCTCTGCTACGTGAAAGTGAAGAACGTTTCCAGTTATTCATGAATTACAGCCCGACACCTGCCTGGATTACTGATACTCAGGGAATGTTTGTCTACGTAAGTGAAGCATACCTGCGGATGTTTCAATTACCTACACGAGAACCGATTGGCAAAACTGTATTTGACATTTATGCGCCGCAATTTGCCCAGCAATCTCTAGAAAACATTCAAAGAGTTGCTGAAACTAATCAAGTTCTAGAAGCAGTTGAATCTGCACCATGTGTTGACGGTACAATTCGAGATGTTTTGGTTTTTAAATTTCCGATTTCTAGTCAACTTCAAGGCTGTTTAGTAGGAGGAATTGCCATTGATATTACTGAGCGCCAACAAGCAATGCAAAAGCAATTGCAACGCATAATGTTGCTCGAAGAAATCACTCAGGAAATCCGTCAAAGCCTCGACACCAAAAAAATCTTTGCCACGGCTGCTATTCAAATTGGAAAAGCATTTAAAGTAGATCGCTGTCTAATCCACTCTTATGTGAGCGACCCCATACCACAAATCCCCATAGTAGCAGAGTACGTTGTTCCCAGTTGCAATTCGATGCTGGAATTGGAGATTCCGATGGTTGGCAATCCTTTTGCTGAAAAAATCATATTACAGGATGAAGCGATCGCTTCTCCAAATGTCTACCTTGATGCTTTACTCCAAGCCACTGAAGCAATCTCGCGGCAGATTGACCTCAAGTCCCAGCTAGTAATCCGCACCTCCTATCAAGGAAAACCCAATGGAATCATTGGAATACACCAGTGCAGCCATTTTCGCGAGTGGACTCCAGAAGAAATTGAGTTATTGTCAGCAGTTGCAGCGCAACTGGGTATTGCCGTAGCACACGCAGACTTGCTAGAGCAAGAAAGTCAACGACTCGAAGAACTCACTTGGAACAACTGGGCCCTGAAACAGGCAAAACGTGAAGCAGAAGCTGCAAATCGTGCTAAAAGTGAGTTTTTGGCGATGATGAGCCACGAAATTCGTACTCCCATGAATGCCGTTATCGGCATGACTGGACTGCTACTAGATATGGAACTCACGCCTCAACAACACAACTTTTTGGAAATTATCCGCAGTAGCAGTGATGCCTTGCTGACTATCATCAATGATATTTTAGACTTCTCCAAAATTGAGTCCGGTAAATTAGATTTAGAAGAACACCCTTTCAATCTGCGTCATTGCATAGAAGAAGCTCTCGACCTCCTTGCTGCTCAAGCCGGAGCCAAAAACTTAGATTTAGCCTACCTAATTGACCCCCAAACCCCAAGCACAATTGTGGGAGATGTGACACGAGTCCAACAAATTTTAGTGAATTTAATTGGAAATGCAGTTAAATTCACCAAGGTTGGGGAAGTTGTAATTTCTGTGATGGTGAAACAAGAAATTAGTCCTGACTACTACGAAATTGAATTTGCCATCAAGGATACAGGCATTGGTATTCCTGAAGAACGACTGGAGCGGCTATTTAAGCCTTTTAGCCAGGTTGATGCATCTATGAATCGCCAATATGGCGGTACTGGATTGGGTTTAGTCATCAGCAAACGCTTATCTGAAATGATGGGTGGCACCATCTGGGTTGAGAGTTTTATAGGAGTTGGCTCTACATTTTATTTCACCCTTGTGGCTGAGTCGGCTTCTAGTTCAGAAACCCTTGACCTTGAGGTTGTTCAAACAAATTTAACCGGAAAACGCCTGCTAGTGGTCGATGACAATGCTACTAATCGACAATTTATCAGCCTCCAAACCTCAAATTGGGGCATGATTGTTCACTCTGCTGAGTCCGGTTTGCAAGCTTTGGAATTGATAAATTCAGGAGAGGAATTTGATATTGCCGTTTTAGATATGCAGATGCCAAATATGGACGGTTTAATTCTGGCAAGAACTATTCACTCCTTGCCCAACTGTCAAGAACTGCCCTTGGTTATGCTCAGAAATGTTGAAAAATCAACAAACAAAGAACTGGAAGAAAAATCAGATTTTGCTGCTACTCTTAATAAACCAATTAAGCGATCGCATCTTTACAATGTTTTCATCCAAATCTTATACGGCCAAGGAATTTCTCTACTACCTACACAATCACTTCCATTAATATTTGATTCAAAGTTCAGCCAACAACTGCCATTACGCATTCTCTTGGTGGAAGATATTTCTTTAAACCAAAAGGTAGCTCTCCAAATCTTAGAACGGCTGGGCTATCGCGCCGATGTTGCTAGTAATGGACTAGAGGCACTGTCAGCTTTGCGCCAGCAATCCTATGATTTAGTTTTCATGGATGTGCAAATGCCAGAAATGGATGGACTGGAAGCAACTCGTCACATCTGTCAGGAATGGCCGCATTCCACCCGACCTTGGATTATTGCCATGACCGCCCACGCCATGCAAGGCGATAAAGAAGAGTGCCTCAATGCTGGAATGAATGACTACATTAGCAAACCTATCCGAGTCGAGGCTCTCATTCAAGCTTTCAACAACTATAGAATTTTACAGCCATTGGATCCACAAGTGATGGCTGTTGTCGATAAAAACGAGGAAATTTCTCAACCAAAAATCAATTCAGATGTAATTCTAGCACCAGCGATCGACAGCGAAATATTTCAAGCTTTAATAGAGATAACAGGCGATGATGCTGTTGAGATTTTAGCAGAGTTCATAGATGGTTATTTAGAAGATGCGCCCCAAAGGCTGCTAGCAATTGGTAATGCAATTGCCAGAAGAGATGCTCCTGCACTACGAAGTGCTGCTCATGCTTTGAGGTCGTTGAGTGTGACTGTTGGTGCTATGCCTCTGGCTCAACTGTGCGAAGAACTAGAAACAATGGCTCGTGCTGATAATACAGTCAGTGCTTCTACTCTGGTTTTACAAGTTGAAACCGAGTATCAACGAGTAGAAGCTACTTTGCAATTGCAACATCCTAAAAATAAAAATGATTAATACCGACTTTGAGAACAACTCACCTGCAATTCTGGTTGTGGATGATGAAAGAGTTTTGCGACTGGTGCTGCGTCGAGCTATGGAAAAGGAAGGATATCGCGTTACCGAAGCCTCCAATGGACGAGATTGTTTAGATATTTGTCAACAGCAGCAACCAGATATAGTTTTACTAGATGCGATGATGCCAGACTTGGATGGCTTTAGTTGTTGTACTCAAATGCAAAAGCTTCTAGGTGATAATTGTCCCCCGATTTTAATGATTACTGTTCTCGACGACCAAGAGTCTGTTGACCGAGCTTTTGAAGCAGGCGCAACAGACTACATCACAAAACCAATCGATTGGAAGATACTAACTCAACGAGTCAATCGCTTACTGACATCTCGACAAGCAATAGAAGAACTTCAACAAAAAATCCAACGAGAATGCCACTTGACAGTACAGATGGAAGCAGCAACTAGAGGGTTGCAACGCCTTGCTACTGTAGATATTTTAACTAAAATTGCCAACCGTTCCTACTTTGATGAATACCTACAACGCGAATGGAACCGATTGCAAAAATATGAATTATCTCTATCTTTAATTTTGTGTAACATTTCTGTTTTTAACAGCGATATCCAAGATGAATACTTACGGCAAATTGCTGACACTATAGGCAAGTGCAAAAGGCGGGGAGCGGATTTGATAGCCCGCTACGCTAGTGAAGAGTTCGCCATGATTTTGCCAAATACTCAAGGCGAAGCAGCTTTTGATGTAGCAGAGGCGATTTTGTCTGCGGCCAAAGCTCTTGTCACTGTTGATGCTACTTATAATAGTGACGAATTCACTCTTAGCTTAGGGTTAACAAGTATTATTCCCAATCCAGAATCATCCACAGAGCAGTTAATTCAAACAGCAGAAAAAGCTCTCGAACAAGCGAAACTAGAAGGGGGCAATCGCATTTACCAAATATAGGACTAATTTTTGAAATATACGTTGTTGGTAAACAACCAAAAAATTTCCCAAATTCCTGATAGGTTTGCTGATGTTTTTTTATTCAATCCTTTAGATACTTGGCACGAAACAGCTGCAAATTATACAGCCATGATTCCGATCGCCTCTAGTCTGTTGTGGTTAGAGTTTGAAAACACGCCCTAGATCGAGCGATCGCAATTACTAAAAAACCCATGCCAAAATCCTGTGGTGCGACTAAAAACCACTACAGGAAAAATTAAAATAATCGAAGAATAAAAAAAACTTGTCAGATTTACAAATTGGTTGTTTGTTTATGCAATATTATCTACAAGCCGATCGCGAATTGTTTTAAGTTGATCTTGAGTCTTTATTGGCTCTCGCGGTGCTGGTAATTCGGTATTAGGCCAGCTAGGTAAATCATTGCAAGGGCATAACAACGCTGGCATTCCGACGTTTCGCGCGGCTACTGGCATACTGCAACGGCTGCAAGGTAGCATTTCCCAAGCTGGTGTCAACAGTTCAGCAATGGTTTCGTGTGTACCTTCTAGGTAACAATCACCCGATTCCGGTGAGAGAATTTTTTGCCAGCACTCTTCAAATTCTTCACTATAGCGATCGCCATTTAGCACCGATAGCGGAGCGATAGCGAGTCCGCGTTCGCGCAGCGTCTCGTAGAGAGCGTCTTGGGGCAAAAAGCTTGCCTTACCGTTGCTCGTAATCACTTTCTTACCCAACTGAAACCAGTAGGCAAGGTATCCTCTAACTTCTTGTTTGGTTGCCATATTACAATTTTAGATTTTAGATTTTAGATTTTGGATTAATTTGAATCAATAGTTAAGAATCTTGACTTCTGACTTCTCCTTCTCCTCTATTTGGCAATGGGTAACCAAGCCTGCTCAGATTGAGAACATGGCCACCTGTAACTAAATAAACAGTATTGCTAAGTACACCTAGCTGGCGCACTAAAGAACCCAGGCGATCGCGGAACGTCCTTCCAAGGGGATAAGCTGGTATCACACCCCAACCTACCTCTTCTGCTACAAACAGCATATCAGCAGCAACCAGATCCACTGTCTCTAACAACTCTGCAACGATGTTTTCCCAGCTAGATTCGTCCTCTTCTAAAAGATTAGCAACCCAAGTTCCTAAAGAATCAACTAAAACACAGGTATAAGGTTTGGCATCGGCAAGGGTAGCAGACAGTTCCACAGGTACAGATAAAGTTAGCCAGTCTTGGGGACGACGTTGTTGATGTTCTAAAATGCGTTGATGCCATTCTTCGTCATCTGGGTTATCGGTGGCTGTTGCTACGTAAACAACAGCTTTTCCTGACTGCATAGCCAGAGTTTCCGCCCATTCACTTTTACCAGATCGTGCTGGCCCTGTTACTAAAATGATTTTACCCAAAGTTCTTTCCTAAGTATTTTAACAATATGCCTAATGTTGCAATTTCTTACCGCAGTTTTTTACTTCATCGGCAAAATTTTTAGTTTCAAATAACTTTTAAGAGATAAAATTAGCACCAGCATCATTGATGTCACAACTGGCAAAAGCCGAAAATCCCAACAACCCCATTTTTAATTATCCAACACCATCGGGGACAGCAAACCTTAGGATGTCTTTATGAACGCAGGCTTAAAACGCATAGAAGCAACTCTACATGATTTAGGTAATCGCGGCACTGCCTCTGCCGCCGAAACTGGTGATTCGACGACAAAACGGCCTTTCTCCTTTAGAATCAGTATCAGAGCCAACGAACCCACAGAAAGTACACAAACTCCATCCTCTCAGGAAGAACAAACAGTTGAGGCTGAGAGAGATTATCCTGCTGAACAAGATTTCTTTCCTCACCATGAGTCTGTGCAGACCTTTCAAGCACAAGAGGATGGTAGCAAAACACCCAGCCTACCCAAGTTGAAAACTCCGAGCTTTAGTAGCCATCGCCACGGAGCGAATCCAGGATTGGCGATGAATTTATTGCAAGAAATTCAGGAAACTGTCGCCGGGTGGCAAATAGAACTACAAAATATTTTGAAGCAAATTCAGGATATTTACTTAGAAGGACCAATTGTCAATGGCTGGTTAGAATCCAATCCTAAGGAACCAGAAGCAGGAGGAACTGCAACACTGCGCCATGCAGAAGTTGATCGCCTGATGAACTACGTAGAAGAAATTTGCGCTACTGGTGGGAAAGTATCTTATCAATCATCTATTACTGGCTACCGCCTCTGTGGTATAGACGATACTGGTAAAGTCTGGTCGCGCCCATGTCCAGCAGATCAGATTCCCAATGTTAGCATGGCGATCGCGCGTTACCAAAAGTTACGTCAACTGTTAGGACGCAAGCAATCTTTGGAAACCCGCCTGAGTCAACTGGCCCAAACACTTGTAGTTTTACACGGTCATATTCAACAAACGTAAAATTTTAAAGATTATTTCCGAAGAAACTCGGTTGGTGGGTCGGTAATTTTTAGTTTAGATTAACTCTCAGCAGGTGTGCCTTGGATTTAAGATTTTTATCTAAAATCCCAAATCTCAAATCCAAAATAAAAACTATGCCAGACACCCAAATCTCTGCCATTATCTGTACCCACAATCGAGATACCTATTTAGGGCCTGCAATTGATAGTCTTTTAGCGCAGGATTTTGCTGCTGACTTTGAAATTGTAGTAGTTGATAATGGATCTAGCGATCGCACTCGTGAGGTTGTAGAACAAAGGGCCCACAATCCGCGCCTGAAGTATGTATTTGAACCTACCATTGGTTTATCTGTCGCCCGCAACACGGGTGCAAAAGTAGCTAGTGGTGATATTCTTGCTTATCTCGATGACGATGCCGTTGCTAGCAAGGGCTGGCTACAAGTTTTATATTTTGCCTATTACAATAATTCTAAACTAGCGATCGCAGGTGGCAAAGTCACTCTTATCTGGCCTCCAGGAATTCAACAACCACGGTGGCTATCTCCAGGATTAGCGGCAAATCTGGGTGCATACGATTTGGGTGACAGTATCATCTATATTGAGCAACCTGGCTCAACACCCAGAGGCTTAAATTACTCCATCCGCCGCAGTTTCCTAGAAGAAATTGGCGGTTTTGATCCCCATCTCGGTCGAGTGGGAAAAAATTTATTATCAAATGAAGAACTGCAAATGACCGAATTTGCCCTACAGCGTAATTGGCAAGTCGCTTATCTTCCCGAAGCGCTGGTTGCTCACAATGTTGCTCCAGAACGCCTCCAACGCTCCTGGTTTTTAAACCGGGGCTGGTGGCAGGGTATCAGTGAATGCTATCGAGAACAACTCGTTGGTAAAGCTGGAATTGCTCAATTACAGCGAGGTAGCGAACGGTTTGTGCGCGGCTTGTATAAGGCATTGCAATATTTTTCTGATCCAGCAGAACGGTTTGACAAACTTGTATATGCTTACGGTCAGATTGGTTACTTAAATGCTGCTATTCAAGGTCTTTTATCCAGATCAAATAAGAAATAACAAAGAATTCAGACTTCAGAATGCTTTTCTCTTAAGAATACAATCCGCAATCATAATCAAGTCCACTCTAACTCCTAACTCCTGTACAGACGCCATTAATCGTGTCTCTACTTCTAACTCCTAACTCATAAATATATGTCATCTAAAATACTAGTTTCTGTATTAATTCCGGCAAAAAACGAACAAGCAAACTTGCCTGCTTGCCTTGCTAGCCTCAGCAGAGCAGATGAGATATTTGTAGTAGATTCTCAAAGTACTGATAACAGCATTGAAATTGCTAACAGTCACGGTGTAAATGTCGTACAATTCAACTTCAATGGACGCTGGCCCAAAAAGAAAAATTGGTCTTTAGACAATCTACCTTTTCGTAACGAATGGGTGCTAATTGTAGATTGCGATGAGCGCATTACCCCCGAACTTTGGGAAGAAATTGAGCAAGCAATTCAAAACAAGGAATATACAGGTTATTATCTCAACCGCCGCGTATTTTTCTTAGGAAAATGGATTCGTTATGGCGGTAAATATCCTGATTGGAATCTACGTTTATTTCAACATAAAAAAGGTCGTTACGAAAACCTACATACAGAAGATATTCCCAATACTGGTGATAACGAAGTTCACGAACATGTGATTTTGCAGGGCAAAGTTGGGTATCTCAAAAATGATATGCTTCACGAGGACTTCCGCGACCTGTATCACTGGTTAGAACGACATAACCGCTATTCTAACTGGGAAGCAAGCGTTTATCTTAATATTCTCACAGGTAAAGATGATAGCGGCACTATTGACGCAAATCTATTTGGTGATGCAGTGCAACGCAAGCGCTTTTTGAAAAAAGTCTGGGTACACCTGCCATTTAAACCCATTTTACGATTTATTTTATTTTATATTATTCAACGCGGTTTTTTGGATGGCAAAGCCGGATATATCTATGCACGCTTACTGAGTCAATATGAATATCAAATTGGCGTCAAACTCTACGAATTACGCAACTGTGGTGGTCACTTAAATACTGCAACTACCTCCAAAGAAGGAGCAGGTGAGCAAGGGAGCAGGGGAGCAGAGGGAGAGCTATTGACCATTGACTCCTAACTGCTAACTTGTAATTCCTAACTCATAATTCCTGACTCCTAACTAAATGAGTAATGACCAACCTTTCGTAGATTTACGCAAATATGACCAATCCTGGTTTGATCGGGGGCGTCCAGGTTGGTATATTTTATTATGGTGGCTTGTGCAAGCGATCGCCTTTCCCCTGACTCCTCAACCGTTAAATATTCTGCGTTGTGCTTTGCTAAGACTATTTGGCGCTTGTATCGGTAAAGGCGTATTAATTCGACCCACCGCCCGCTTCACCTACCCTTGGAAAGTTACCATTGGCAACCACAGTTGGATTGGAGATAACGTAGTTTTATATAGCCTCGATCAGATCCGCATCGGTGAACACTGCGTAATTTCGCAAAAAAGTTACCTCTGTACTGGTAGTCATGATATCCAAGACCCTGCCTTTGGATTGAAAACAGCGAGTATCACCATTGAGAATGGTGCATGGGTAGCAGCAGATTGTTTCATTGGGCCGGGAGTGCAAATCGGCGCTAATACTGTGATTGGCGCTCGTAGTAGTGTTTTTACTAATATGCCTGCTGGGCAGGTTTGTTGGGGAAGCCCCTGTTGTTCCAAGACACTTCGCATAAAACTTGATCCCCCCACAACCCCATGATTTGATGGTTAAAGAAGGCAGAAGGTTCGCCTCAGTTGGGGATTCAGACCCCTCCTGAATAGGAGCCACCAAATTAAAAATGGTAATATGTTTTTACGGCTGCTCTAATCCTTGCTATTGATGAACAAACTATTGGATGAAACGCTGTCAATCAAAATTGCTGAAAGTATAAACAGCAGAGCTAGCACTCCGTTTGATAATGCTTATAAAGCAGCATTATCCACTGAGGGAGCAAGATATATTCAGGGATTTTTAGCTTTTGCGGGGAAACCATACAGACCGATTGAACACGGTTGGATTGAGATAGGCGACGCTTCCGATGTCCGTATTGTCGATCCTACATTACCCCACCTAAACAAAAATCCTCAAGAACTTTGGTATTTTGCAGCACAAAGGCTGACCGTTAAAAAACTGAAAGCCATCATTGAAGAATCCAAAGAAGATTATCCAGAAGATGATCCATTGCCAATCTATGGCGATCCACCTTATGAATATTACGGTGATGTCATGTTAGGTGGTCAAGAGTACTTGGCAGCATATCAAGCCGCAGAGGCTAAATGCCGAGAAATCAGCGAACTCAACCCTGAGACTAACTAAGAAGAGTGTATTAATTAAATAATTCGTAATTACGAATTATTTAATATGATTTACCATCACTGCCAAAGTATTCCCTATAGCTGCAAATTTTGTCTCCACGCACATCAAAAGAAACTGCTACCCGATTTTTGTAAGGCTGTCCGAACAAAAGCCCCTCATCTCGAAACTCAAAGACAGCTGTTGTTTCATTGCTCGTAACACAGTCTAGACTAGTCAGGTTCAAACCAGGACTGAATGATTCAGAAACGTACTGGAAAAATTCTCTAGCTCGCTCTTTTCCCACATTCAAACCGTGGAACTTTGCCATTGGAAACCAAAGGGTAAAATCTTCTGTAAGCATATCTAACAACGGTTCCCAGTTTCCTGTTGCCATACCATGCGTCAGATTCTCAAATGCCTGTTGAGCAACTTTTAAAGTATTTTCTGAATCTTGCGTCATTTTCACCCCCGACTGGATATAAACTAATACCGTGTTACTTAAAACCTCACCACTACTTTGCCACAATTCTGGCCACTGAGAAGATATTCTACAGCTTCGGGTATTGATTCTATGCCTTGAAACTGTGTTGGGTCAACGGCAACTTTAAGTTTATCTGTGTAGAACAGGTTTAAAAGGCGATCGCGTACCTCTGCCATATATTCTTTATAATGAGGCATAAGAAAGGCTCTCACAGAAGCAGCTTTCCAAAATAGCTGGTGATAAATACGTGGTTGTGTAATTTGTTCTATATTATTTGCGTATTCGGAGATAAAACCAACCACTACTAAACGTCCTCGCACTGCCAAGTTTTCAACGCAAGTATCAAATATTGCTTTACCTACACACTCAAAAATTAGATTAATGCCATTAGGGTATTCTTGCTTGAGGACTTGATTGAGGTTTTCTGTGCGATAGTTGATAATGCGATCGCACCCTAATTCCCTTAATAAATCTGCCTTAGCTTCAGAACTACAAGTACCAATGACATGATTCCCGGCTAATTTTGCCAATTGCACCGCAATATGACCGGTTCCTCCTGCTGCTGCTGTCACTAGAACCACTTCATTACTTTTCATTTCTCCCACTTGTTCCAATGCAACCAAAGCTGATACACCTGTAGGTATTAGCGTTAGCACCTCTGGCGTTGCTTCCCGCACCTTTACTGCTAAGTTTGCATCGACAAGCTGATATTCTCGATAACCGCCACCACGCGCCGTAGTTATCACAGCATCATCTATTTGAAAATCTTTAACATTTTCACCTACAGCAACAACTTTTCCCACTGCTTCCACACCCAAATCAAAGGGAGGAATCAAGTTAACATAAGGAACATCACCACGACAAACTAAGGTGTCAAAGCCACCGTTAACGCCAGCAAATTTGTTTTGAATTAAAAGTTCATTATACGCAGGTTTAGAAATAGGAACTTCGACAATTTCAATGGCAGATTTAAAATCGTGATTAAGTTGCTTTGCTATTAACTTTTTGTAAGTTTTTGCGTTCATTTACCTATATTAATTTAAAAAATATCAATGTAGGGTGCATTATGTTTTCAGCTAACGCACCATCAACCATCTATACATTCTAAGCTTATAAAGCTTTATCCCACTCTAATTGATGAGCTAAACCATACTTGATAAAATCCTCTTCTTTAGCTTTATCGCTTTTACCAAAAACACCTAAGCTGTAAGGATTATCTTGCATCCGTTGTGTAACTTGCTCTTTTTCAAATCGGATAACTTCATCTCTAGGTTTATCCGGTTTAAAAAAGTCTACAACCAAGACAGTTCTATCATAATTAGTGTAATTATGTGGACAATGTGGATAACTATGATCTAAAACTAGGAATTTTCCTTCATGCCAATAAAGTTGCTCATGGCATATTTTCATAGCCACATCTCCCTCTGGTACGATTAATCCAAGATAGCCACGATTCATGTGAGGATTATAGTTTACATGTAGCTTGATATCCAAGCCGGGATGGAATGTTCCAAAATACACATTTCTGATGATTCCATCATCGTTAAAGTTGACTTTTTCTATTACTTTAGCCAAATTTGGTAAATATTTCTCTCTTAATATAAGTGCTTTTTGCGATGCATCATCTGGGCCATAATCAGGATATTGTATTTGATGCGCCTGAATATATTTTTCAATAAACATACCTTGAAATAAAATCCCAAAAGCACTGTATTTTGCATCACCCTTGGTTTTAATCGTTTGACTTTTAGGCCCCAAAATATCATAAGTTAACTTTAAGTCGTCATCAGATGCATTCTTGATAAAATGTGTAAACTCATCTCTAATCACTTGCCAGTTATCTTCAAAACTTTTGAGAAAAATAAATTCTTTTGGGTCTATATGATACTCATTAAAACTTTCCATTGTCTTTGCTCCTGAAGATGATTTCATAAAAAACCGTTATATAATAATGAGATTTGGTCTTCGTCCCGATTCGATGTTGGAATTCCTGACTAAACTCATTTTAGTGTGAGGTCTACTGTGTCTGAAACTCCCGTATTAGATAAAATTATCAAAAATGTGCGGGTAGTTCGTCCCCATCAGGATGCAATCGAACTACTTGATTTAGGCATTAAGGATGGAAAATTTGCTCAGATTGCCCCTAATATTAGCCCAGACACAGCTAAAGAGGTATTTGATGGCAAAAACTTACTAGGCTTTCCTGGGGTCGTGGATGCCCACATGCACATCGGTATCTATCAACCTCTAGACAAAGATGCTGTAACTGAAACCAAAGCAGCCGCAATGGGAGGCGTAACTACCAGCCTAAATTACATCCGTACAGGGCAGTATTATCTCAACAAAGGCGGCTCTTACCGCGATTTTTTTCCAGAGGTATTGGCGTTATCCGCAGGTAATTTTTTTGTAGATTACAGCTATCACATCGCACCTATAGCTAGCCAGCATATCGACGAAATACCTTTATTGTTTGAAGAATACGGTGTTTCTTCGTTTAAAATCTTCATGTTTTATGGCGGTTATGGGTTGCATGGTTTGTCAGACCAGCAAAACCTCTTTTTGATGATTAATAAAGAGGAACGCTACGATTTCGCCCATTTTGAATTTATTATGCGTGGTCTAACTCGCTTGATGGAAAAGCATCCAGAAGCGCGAGATAGTATTAGCTTGAGTTTGCATTGCGAAGTTGCAGAAATTCTCAACGCCTACACTAAAATAGTTGAAAACGATTCTAGTCTTAGTGGATTACACGCTTACAGTGCAGCACGTCCACCTCATTCCGAAGGTTTAGCAATTTGCATTGCTTCTTATTTGGCGCATGAGACTAACTGTGCAAATATCAATTTGTTGCACCTGAGTTCGCGTAAGGCAATGGAAGCAGCTTTGACTATGCAAACTGCTTTTCCTCATATCAATTTTCGGCGAGAAGTTACCATCGGACATTTGTTATTAGATGTCGATACTCCCAATACAATTTGGGCAAAAGTCAACCCTCCTATTCGTCCCCGTGCCGATGTGGAATACTTATGGCAAGCAGTACTCAACAATCAAGTAGATTGGATAGTTAGCGACCACGCTTGCTGTTCTGCTGAACAAAAAAGAAGTGCTAAAGACTCGAATAATATTTGGTTAGCAAAGTCTGGTTTTGGTGGTACAGAATATTTACTTTCTGGTGTATTTAGTGAAGGGAGTAAGCGGGGGATGTCTTACAATCACATGGCTAAGTTGTTGTGTTGGAACCCATCCCGGCGTTTTGGTTTGTTAGAAAAAGGCAATATTGTTATTGGCTATGATGCTGACTTGGTTTTAATAGACCCCAATCAAACCTTTGTGGTTAGTGCTGCTGAGTCGGAGTCACAACAAGGTTATACACCTTTTGAAGGAGTAGAGTTAACTGGAAAGGTAAAAAGTACTTTTTTGCGTGGAAATTTGATTTACAACAATGGAGAGGTTATAGGTTCACCTATTGGGCGCTATTTAAAAAGGCATTCTAGAGTGTCCACATAGAAACCTTGCTGGTTACAAACTATGTGTTAATTAGTGTGGATATGACAGGACTGTTCCAACTTGTGATAAATCCCTATCAACTCTGACAAAGAACAAACCGCCATCATCTGTTCTATGCCAAGGAGAGGTGATAAAACTAGGGCCATAAGCAAAATAATCTTTTACAAATCGGTGGTCTCCAATATCACAGTATCCAGCTAGGCAATACCCTTCCTCGTTATAACATTGAATCATTGGGGACTTGCCATCATAATGTGGCAAGATAGCAAGCAGCCAGACTCCACCCCCGTTACTATCCTTCCTTAGCCACTTTTTATTTGCTTGCACAAACTGAACTGTATCTGCTTTGCCCCAAGGTAACAACTTACTGTCCAATGCTGGGATGAAGTCACGCACTCTAGCATCTGGATGATCGTTTAGTGCATATTTATACTTGAGAGAGCCGTTTTCCATCCAGAGGATTTCAGCTTCCTCATCACCTAGCACTTTCCAAGGGCCTACTCTCACTCCTGCGGGGATAAAAGAGTAGCCATGCTTGCCTAACTGCCACTCTCCCAGTTGGATTGCACCTCTAAGCACGAAAATCTCCAAATCAGAAGTAAAGAAGCCAGACGGTGCTTCAAACTGCCGTGGTATTACAACTCTTGAGGTTGATGCACCACTGTCATGCCAAGTAAGTAATCGACGGCTTCCAATTACTACATTCTCTGGCAGTCCACTAACTCGCCACCCTTGTTTTTCTAGTACAGTATTAGTATCAAAGAATTGGTACTGGCGAGGTACATACTCTTTCGATATTGCTGTGCGCCTTCCTGATAAATTCATGCGCCCTCTGCCATCTCCACCCCAATCCTCTTTTACAGATGCTACATGCAAAAAGTCATCAGTTTGGTTTTCTTCTGCGGAATTAAAATTTATATTTTCTTCGCCCACGACTTCGCATTCTCCTAGTTATATGCTTCTCTTTAGGTATTCAATTTTATATTGCGTTGACTGGATTTTCCTTCAAAAATTAAATTGTTAATTTAGCAAATTACCTTTTTTGTGCTATGTTTTGTAGCCATTCAATTAGGGGTCTTAAGGTTCCTGGCAATGCTGCTTCACTGACAGTCACTGCATGCTGCTTGCCGTTATCTTCTACTGTTAATTTATATTGAAAGCGATCGCTCTCTTGATTTGGCGAAGTAATGTGTTCCGGTAGCCTAAATAAATCAGCAACTTCCACTAGTCGCACAAGTGTGCTGGCTTCATTTGCCGCGAGAGTGTCCGTATCAACGGTTGTTTTCTTGGTAATCCCAGCAAAGCCGCCTGTGCGTTCAAATGATACTCGCATTTTTGGCTCTCCGTTGTGTTATTTAGTTGGGATAAATACAAAGAGTGGGAGATGATATTTATCACATCCCAGTTTAACTCCTAACGCCTGTACAAACGCGATTAATCGCGTTTCTACTTCTAACTCCCAACTCTAAATAACTCCTACCTTTTGCCAACCATTCTGCACAGCTTTTTGCTCATCACTGTCATTACCGTAGACTTCGCCTGCAACTTGAATGGTGACGTTGGCAGCTTTTTTAAAATCTGCTTTGGCATCCAAGCGATCGCGTAAAGCAATATACCAGATTTTGCCAACTGTTTCCCAAGCATAACCACCAATCTCAACAGCCGCTAGATAAAAGGCATAGTTAGGAATTCCTGAATTAATATGCACCCCGCCGTTATCATCAGTACCAGTATATTTATCTTTTATATGGGCTGGTTGCGGATCTTTACCTAATAGTGGGTCATTGTATGCTGTTCCTGGTGCTTTTAGCGATCGCAGGGCAACACCTTTAACAGTGGGTATCAAAAGACCTTCGCCAATGAGCCAATCTGCCTCTTGTGCAGTCTGATTTTTGCTCTTTTGTTTCACTAAAGAACCGAAGACATCAGAAAATGATTCATTCAGTGCCCCAGGTTCGCCATAATACTGTAAACCCGCTTCATGCTGGGTTATACCATGAACTAGTTCATGCCCAATAACATCTATTGACTTGGTGAAGCATTGAAACATTTCTCCGTCGCCATCACCATAAACCATTTGGTCGCCGTTCCAAAAGGCGTTGTCATATTTTTCCCCATAATGCACGGTGGAGTCTAAGCGTAGTCCTTTGTCGTCGATGGAATTGCGATCAAATATCTCATAAAACAATTCATAAGTAGCACCAGCAGCATCGTAGGCTTCATTAACTGCTTCATCACTGCTGGGAGGATCTCCCTCACCACGCACTAGTGTACCAGGAAGTTGCTGTCCATATTTTGCATCGTAGATAGTGCGCCGCTTTTCACCCGGAGAAGGTGCAAATGAGACATTACCTATAACATCTCTCCGTCCACGAAGCTGTGCCGAAATATTTAATGTATGAAAAGCCCAACTACGCTGCTGGGGGTTGCCATTTACAACGACATTTTCCAGGATATGGGGTGGGACAATACAACAAATAGGGCATCTAGAGTTAAGTGAATGCTCAGACTTGAACCCGGCTGATTTCTTTTTATTTCGAGCCATCCAAGATAGTCTCCTTTTAAAATTAAATATTGACAAACAAAGGAGCAGAAAAACGAATCCAAATCGTGTGTCCTTGGTTTGTTTTGTGAAAAATTTTCTACTCTGTATTTTTGGATAGGTCTGTGGAGGATGGATAGTACCTTCACGGGTACTTCTGATGTGGAAATATTGCATCAAAACACAAGACAAGCTTAATTAGCGCAATTTTCAGCCAAAATCCTTGCGTGAGTTAGCAAAACCTCCTTTACAGACCTAATGCGTTTATATATTAATTCTGATCAAAGGAAATAATGTTATTTATTACTGTTTTGTTACTATCAAGCTGTTAATGCTATAAATATCGATTAGAGATAGGCAAATCCTTAATCTAAGCATCCAAAATCTAAAATTTTTACAGCCAGCCACCAAACACCGCTAGACATAATTTTTAGCGCCACCATATTTTATGTTTTTTAGCAAGTCATCTATTACTTCTAGGCTGAAATCCCATGATTTGGAACGAAAAAGTCAACTTAACTCTTTTTTAAGATTTGTAAATATATAATTGTCAATAAGTTATACGGTAAGTAAATCAAATCATATTTTAGACACTATGACATTGATTTAACTGTAGTTCCCATTGTGATTACCGAGCCTACTAAAACCCTTGCAACCTTTGAAAAAATTGTTGACGCTTTTTCTGACTTTGGCTTAATCGGCAAAGAACCGATGTTAGTAGTGGGTGGTGGTTTAATTAGTGATGTAGCTGGGTTTGCGTGTGCTTCTTACCTCTATCTTGTCTCAGGTGCAAACTTGACATTAAACGTAGTAATCTACTTATATTGGAACAGCCTTCGCTGTGTTTGGTTGGGCAAAAAATGGATTTTAGTCAGACTCTAATTGCAAAAAGTGATGCCATTCTCGATCAATGGGTAGAAGCGGTTTACCAAGATGAACAAATTGAAGCTACTAATGAACTTACTTTCAAAGCTGTACGGGATAGCTTACCCCGCGTTTTGAAAGCATTAGCAACAGTACTTTCTGAATCTGAAACGAGCGATTTGCAAACAGTAGTAGATGCAAGTTTAGAACACGGTACACTCCGCGCCCAACAGGGATTTGAACCAGAGGAAATTGCGCGAGAATATCGTTTACTCCGGTTTGTGATTTTTTCCTTTTTAGAAGAAGATTTATTACAGGGATCTGCACAAGAGGTGCTAAGGGCTGTTCGCTTGATTGATACAGTAATTGATGAAGCGATCGCGCGTTGCTTTAACAGTTATACTCAAGGACGATTACAAGAGCTTAAACAACTCCAAAGTCAATTGCGGTTGACTAACCAAGAACTAACTCGTTTGGTTCGCGCAAATAAAGATAGTCTTTCGCATTTGGCTCATGAACTGAAAACGCCTCTCACTTCAATCATCGGTTACGCAGACTTATTTCTGCGCCAGCAGCGTCAACAATCAGAACTCAAAGATACTTATGCAAATCTTGAAAGTATTGAGCGAGTTCTTAAGAGTGGTAGAATTCTTGTGCGGTTAATTAACGATACTCTGGAAATTTCGCGCTATGATGCCGGACAGATGAAATTGCAGCCTACTTTAACCGATGTGCGTAGTTTAATCAACTTTATTTTAGAGATGATTGAGCCATTAGCGCGTGCTAAAGAATTATCTTTAGTTGTTGAATGCGATCGCGCCCCAAGTCAAGTTATCACAGATCCGCTTCGGCTTCAGCAAATTCTGACAAATCTGCTGAGTAACGCAATTCGCTACACGGAATCTGGTTCAATTCATTTGGAGTGCTGGACGGTATCTCAACAGCAGTGGGCTATCTCTGTTACTGATAGTGGTATTGGTATTTCTTTAGATGCTCAAGCACAAATCTTCAATCCTTATTTTCGGGAAGTAACTGCTCCCCAAGTGCAAAGTACTGATGGCACAGGATTAGGTTTAGCAATAGTCTCTCGATTGGTTCAGTTAATGGATGGTGAAATTAAAGTAGATTCACAGCTAGAAAAAGGATCTACATTTACAGTAATTTTGCCATTAGAAACCATCGCCTACGATCGGGGCTGATTATTTCAAGGAAATTTTAAAATGAAATCCCAACTTAAAACTGGTGCGTTAACGCAGTGTAACGCACCCTACCAATCACCTACTCGTCAATTTGACCAACGCGGCGGATATTCAAAATGTCGCTCATTTTCTTAATTTGGACAAACACTTGCTCTAATTGTGAGCGATCGCGTATATCTATTCCTAAGTCCATCAATGCAGGTTGACCAGCACAGGTTTTAACCTGAGCATGGCGGACATTAATTCCTTGGTCACTCAACCGTGACAAAATATCCTTTAGCACCCCTACGCGGTCAAGGGCTTCAATTTGAACATCTACAGGATACGTGTGCGGACGACCACTATTTTCGGCGGCTGGGTTCCATCTAACTGGTACTAAGCGCTCATACTCCACAGTTTCCAGATTATTGCAGCCTTGGCGATGAATCGAAATCCCCCTACCTCGCGTCACCACACCAATAATTGGTTCGCCAGGAATCGGGGTACAACACCCAGCTAAATAATACACCAACCCCTCTACCCCAATAATTGGCGAATCACTGGCACGGGAAATAGGTACAGGTGCATCCCGCAAAGCTTTTGATGTCGTTGGTTCTTTGGGGATAAATGGCGACACGGTGGAAATTGGTTGTTGTGCCTTCGCCACTTCTCGCCAACGATTTAGCACCAAATTCAATGTCACTTCTCCATAACCCAAACCAGCGAGTAAATCTTCCACACTGTGGTAGTTACACTTTTGGGCGACAGTCTCCATTGCATCCGACTTCAGCAAGCTATCAAAACCAGTTTTACCGAGTTCCTTTTCTAACAATTCGCGTCCACGGGCAACATTTTCTTCCCGGCGCGATCGCTTGTACCATTGTTTTATCCGATATTTCGCCGCCGAACTTCTGACAAAGTTCAACCAATCTAAACTCGGATGGCAGTTCTTTTGGGTGAGAACTTCTACAATATCGCCATTATGTAGCCGCGTTGACAGAGATACCATTCGCCCATTCACCCGCGCCCCTGAACAATGGTTTCCTACTTCCGTATGAATCCGATAAGCAAAATCTACAGTAGTAGAACCGGGGCTTAAAGGAACAACATCTCCCTTAGGGGTGAAGACATAGACATCATCTTCAAATAGATTATCTTTGATGCTATCAAGATATTCTTGTGCATCCTTGAGATCAGTTTGCCATTCGAGCAGTTGGCGCAGCCAAGTAAACTTGTCATCCGTCCCTGTCAAATGGCTAATACTAGAACCTCCAGTTTCTTTGTACTTCCAATGGGCGGCAATCCCATACTCGGCGATATGATGCATTTCGACTGTCCGAATTTGCACCTCTAAAGGACGGCCAGTTAGTCCAATCACCCCAGTATGCAACGACTGGTAACGGTTAGGCTTTGGCAATCCAATGTAGTCCTTAAATCTCCCAGGAATTGGGCGAAAAGCATCATGAACCACCGCCAACGCCCGATAGCATTCCTCATTGCTTTCAACAATAATCCGCAGCGCTGCCAAATCATAAATTTCATGAAATTCTTTTTGCTGGCGGTGCATTTTTTGGTAAATGCTATAAAGGTGCTTGGGACGACCGCTAATATCCTGAAAGCGGATTCCGGCTTGCTGCAAACGTTCTTGCAACATTTTCGTAGCTTTAGCCAATTTCTCTTCTCGCGCCGTCCGTTTTTCAGAAACATGCTCTTGCATTTGGCGAAAAGCTTCCGGTTCCAAATACTTAAAAGCCAAATCTTCCAATTCCCATTTAATTCGCCAAATCCCCAAACGATTGGCTAAAGGTGCGAAAATATCTCGCGTTTCCTGGGCACTGCGGCGGCGGCTGGCCTCTGACATGTATTGTAAGGTTCGCATATTATGCAAACGATCTGCCAATTTCACCACAATTACCCGAATATCTTGGGCCATTGCCAAAAACATTCGCCGGAAATTTTCGGCTTGACTTTCGGTTTTGCTGGTGAAATTGATTTTAGAAAGCTTGGTGACACCTTCAACCAATTGCCGCACTTCTGCGCCAAAGCGTTCTTCTATTTCTTGACTTGTTACTTCTGTATCTTCAACGACATCATGAAGAAATCCAGCTGCTATCATAGCAGCACTGCCTCCCAAATCATGCAGCAAGTCGGCTACAGCGATGGGATGAGCGATGTATGGTTCTCCCGATTTGCGCTGTTGACCTTGATGCAGTTGGAAAGCAAATTCAAATGCGCGACCAATTAAGACTGCATCACTATGCCTTCGGTCATCTTCGGGTGTGCCGATACTTGTGGATGGCTCCTTCAAACATTTTTTTAACCATTCTGGAATAGCAAGATCAACTGATGAATTTATAGCTAGGCTGCTCATACAATTGGGTTTGGATAGGATCGGTAGATTAAGTGAATGATAAATAAAACTGGCAGCATCAACCTAAGAAGATGCTGTCGCCCAGAGACGGGTAAAAAACCAGTGTAAGGATGATTTTCCAATTGCCGAGAGTAGTCATCCAATTTGAGTTTCAAGGATCATAAAGAAAATCCATTGATGGCAAACAAAGCCCCAAATCCTGATTTGAGGCTTTTAGTGCTGATAAGTGTTTAAGAAAGTTTATTGTAGAAGAAAAATTACTTGACATTAATACTATCTTAACTAGCACCGGATGTCTTTAAACCGTGAGAAATATTTGGCACTCGTAACCTTGCTAGAGCAATTAGGTTCCGATGCCGCAACTACCCAAATTGTTGTACCAGAACTGCGGCAGCGTGTAGCCTCGTTGCAGCAATTCTTTGGAGAGCAGATTGTACCTTTGGCTGATGAAAACTGGCGAGTGCAATCTTATCAAACCGAAATGAGCAAGCAACTGCGCTTGTTGGCAATAGATGTGATGTTTTTGCAAGGAGCGCGGCAAGCATCTACTGCACAAACGAGACTTCAAACGATTAGCGATCGCTTGACAACCCTCATTCAATACTGTAATGCCATCCTGCAACCAGAAGCGGAAGGAGAAAAATAACAATTGTTTACCTTTTTCTCTAATTTCTCCATCATCTCATTTATGACCTATGATGGAAAGTTATTTTAGCAACAAGTTGGGAGTGGGGAGTGGAGAATGGGGAATGGGGAATGGGAAGTTAAGAGTTAGGAATAATAATTTTCCCCCACTCCCTACTCCCTACTCCCCATTCCCTTCATAAGAAGATTCATCGTGCGGCGCATATACGCTTCTACTGGCTCGGTTGTGGGCTTGAGTATCAGTGCATAATATAGTGACCCGCTCACAAGGTCAATAATTAAGTCTACGTCTGCATCCTTGTGAATTTCGCCTCTAGACTTGGCACGCTCAAGTACTTTAGAAAAGGCTTCACGTCGGAGTTTAGTATATTTTGTCCAGTAAACCTCTGCAAACTGAGGATTGCTAGACGCTGTACTAATTATCAAAGCGAGTGTCTGACGACCAAGGGGACTATCTATTTTTTTAGCAGCATTATTTATCAAAATATCCATGTCTCCCCAAAACTTGCCAGTATCGGGGATCGCTAAATCATCTCTCAAACTTTCTATTGCGTCTGCAACTAGTTCTTCTTTGGAAGTGTAACGCCGATAGATAGTCGTTTTACCAACTCCAGCACGAGAAGCGATCGCTTCTATACTCATGCTTTCATATCCTACCTCTGCAAGTACATCCAAAGTCGCTTGCACAATAGCCTGATCAGCGTGGATGCTGCGTGGTCGTCCAGAGGGGCTGTTAATTTGCTTACTCATAAAATATCATCCCCTAGCAATATCTTCTTGGCCATTTGCTTCTAGCTTTGGGCATAGAACATAGCCTATAGGAAACAAATAAGCCCTATAGCTCAATTCTCATGCATGAAAACAGCAGCAGTGACCATCCATCCTTAGCATAAATATTTCTGCCACTTTTCATTGAATTCTCCCTTGACCGTTTTAATATGATACGCTACCGTAGCGTATGTATACAAAATTTAATTTTAGCTTTAGCGTCAGTGTTGCAACCAAGGCATTGCTTGACATTTTCCAAATCTTATTTATGTAATAATGGCTACCAATATTAAAAGTTCTAGTTTTGACGAATTTGGTTATGTCCACGGGCCATTGAAGTGGGCGATCGCTTTCACGGCTTCCCTTGGTGCGATCTTAGAAGTAATTGATACTAGTATTGTTAACGTAGCTCTCACCGATATCCAAGCGACTTTGGGTGCAACTGTCAGTGAAGTGGGTTGGGTAGTTAGCGGATATGGGATCGCTAACGTCGTCTTAATTCCCTTATCGGCATGGTTGGGAGATTATTTTGGACGTAAAACCTACTTTATCTTCTCACTGATTGGTTTTACGATTTCCTCCGTTTTATGTGGGCTGTCCTTCAATCTACCGATGTTGATTGTTGCCCGAATTCTCCAAGGTTTATGCGGTGGCGGGTTGCTAGCGAAAGCCCAAGCGATTTTATTCGAGACTTTTCCCCCAGCTGAACAAGGTTTGGCCCAAGCAGTTTTTGGTGTAGGTGTAATTGCTGGCCCGGCAATTGGCCCAACCTTGGGAGGATTCTTAGTAGATGGTTTAGGCTGGCGCTGGATTTTCTTTGTTAACATTCCCTTTGGGATCATCGCAGTAGCGATGTCTTTAGCCTTTTTGCCAAAGAATAAAGACAGGAAGGACACCCAAAATCAAGCTGTTGATTGGTGGGGAATTGGATTTTTAATCGTGGCTGTGGGTAGCTTACAAACTGTTTTAGAACAAGGGGAGCAAGATGACTGGTTTTCCTCTAGTTTTATTGTTACTCTGGCGATCGCCGGTATTATCGGCTTGGGGTTATTTATTTGGCGAGAACTGAAAACAGATCACCCGGCTGTGGATTTGAGAGTTTTGCGTCACCGTTCTTTAGCTGCGGGAAGCGTTCTTTCAGCAGTGGTGGGTATGGGACTTTATGGCGCACTTTTTGCTGTGCCAATATTTGCTCAGAGTGTGCTGCAATTTACGGCAACACAAACAGGATTATTATTAGCACCTGGGGCTTTAGCCTCTGCGATCGTCATGGTTTTATTAGGCAAACTGTCTAGTATAATTGATGCTCGATTTTTAATTGCAGTGGGCGCTGTCGGATCATCTGGAGTCATGTTTCAATTGGCGACAATTACCCCACAAACAGGTACAGACGATCTATTTTGGCCATTGGTATGGCGTGGGGCTTTTACTGTGTTGATGTTTCTGCCTTTGAGTTTGGCAGTTTTAGGGCCGCTACCCAAACAAGATGTTTCTGCCGGTTCTGGTTTCTACAACCTGACTCGACAACTAGGTGGCAGTATTGGCATTGCCTTACTTACTACGCTGCTTGACCGAAGAGAGACTTTTCATCGAGCAATCCTGTTAGGAAAACTTAGCCCTTATGACCCAGAAACCAATCAGCGTCTCGACTTGCTCAATGGGGCACTCCAAAGCCAAGGCATGGATGCGGCAACAGCCCAACAACAAGCACTAGCCTTATTAAGTCAAACAGTAGATATTCAAGCTGCTGTTTTATCTTACGCAGATTGCTTTCGAGCCGTAGGGATAGGGTTCCTTTGCTCATTACCTCTGTTATTATTCCTGGGCAAAGGCGGTGCAGGAGCGAAAGCCCCAATGGGTCACTAGTAGACATCTCCAGAAATTAAATATGCGTTATCTAGCAGGTTGTCGGAGAACTGGCAGAAGCATTTCCTAGCAAAACCTGCAAACGTCTTAAATTGAATGCTAAACATACCAAGCACCATTCTCCA
>NZ_JBALBZ010000031.1:0-3664 GCF_036919495.1 Nostoc sp. | reverse complement strand
CTGCTTAGTAGTGTAGATTTTCATCTCTGAAGTCTGTTTCTTTTCAACTCAGCATTGCTGAGTCTTTTCTTGTTGCCTAGTCTAAACTCCAGGAACAATTGACCGACCACCAAAAGTACAACGCAACTCTGGAAAAGCATAAGCGATTTGCCTCTTTTCTGTGACTTCATTAATTCCATCAATCAACTTAGCCTGAAGTCGGGAGTGGCGGGTTTTCGGCATTGGTTTTAGGATAATCTCACCATCAATATAAAGGCTTGCAGGCTTTGTTTCTGGTAACTTCAGAAACTCCTCTAGGGTTAGAGATGCAGATTTTGCAATACTCATAACTTCTGCTACTCCGAAAGTCCTACATCCAGTTTATAGCAGTTTTCAATCGATGCACCGTGTATTTTGATTCTCTTTGAGTAATAAATATAGTAGCTCATACCGTAATAATGCTGTACTAAATAGAATTGTTGGAGATTCCTGTAACAAACTTTAGGTAAAGAATTGTAATCCAAAATCCAAAATCCAAACCCCAAAATTGGTATGAGTCCCTGACTACGGTAGTCTAGATGAGAGTGAATTTATCGCCGTTTGATATATTGTTTTATGACTTCAGTTGTTTCTAGTCCTCCACGCACTATTCGGATTGGTTCACGCAAAAGCCAACTTGCTCTGGTTCAAACCTACTGGGTACAAGAGCAACTCCAGAAAGCCTTTCCCGATCTCACTTTTGAAGTCCACACCATGTCTACCCAAGGCGATAAAATCTTGGATGTAGCATTAGCTAAGATTGGCGATAAAGGACTTTTTACTAAAGAACTTGAAGTTGGAATGCTCAATCAAGAGATTGACTTTGCCGTTCATTCTCTTAAGGATCTGCCGACTCACTTACCTGAAGGGTTAACGCTAGCAGCAATTACTGAACGGGAAAATCCAGCAGATGCATTAGTGGTGCATGAAAAGCACAAAGATAAACAAATTGATACATTGCCAGAAGGCGCAGTAATTGGTACATCTTCGCTACGGCGGTTAGCACAGTTACGCCATCACTTCCCCCACTTTACCTTTAAGGATGTGCGGGGAAACTTAATTACACGGTTGGCAAAACTGGATGCAGGCGAATACGATGCCCTAATTTTGGCCGCAGCAGGGTTAGAGAGATTGGGAATGGGCGATCGCGTTCATCAAATTCTTCCCAAAGAAATCTCCCTTCACGCTGTAGGACAAGGAGCCTTGGGTATAGAATGCCGGGCTGATGATAGTGAAGTGCTATCTCTACTCAAAGCGATCGAACATCCCGAAACACGCGATCGCTGTCTAGCCGAACGGTCTTTTCTACGCTCTTTAGAGGGCGGTTGTCAAGTACCTATTGGTGTAAATACAGAAATATCTGGTGATAATTTGACCTTAACAGGGATAGTCGCCAGTGTAGATGGTCAAAAGTTCGTAAAAGATACCGTCACAGGGATTGCCAATAATGCTGAAGCGCTAGGCACAGAACTAGCACAAGTGTTGCGGCAACAGGGAGCGCAAGAAATTTTAGCAGAAATTTTTGCGGTGATTGGGCGCGGTACTTAAGCAATTGGGCAAGCCGATGTGATTAGATAAGAATTGATCGCCATTGCATCAAAGATGTGCCAGATGCGACAAATCGCATTGGTCGGGATCATAGAGTTAATTTGACAATATAGACAGAATCAGGGAAGCAAAAATTACCATGCGGATTCTATTTGTTGCAGCAGAGGCAGCGCCCATTGCGAAAGTAGGAGGAATGGGTGATGTTGTTGGGGCATTACCCAAATTTCTGAGAGAAATGGGGCATGATGTACGGATATTCTTGCCTTACTATGGCTTCCTGCCAGACAAAATGGAAATTCCCCAAGAACCCATCTGGTGGGGCGATGCCATGTTCCAGCACTTTGCAGTATACGAAAGCGTTCTGCCTGGTACTGATGTTCCCTTGTACTTATTTGGACATCCCGCCTTCATGCCCCGCCGCATTTATTCTGGAGAAGATGAAGATTGGCGGTTCACTTTGTTTGCTAATGGTGCAGCCGAGTTTGCCTGGAATTACTGGAAGCCAGAAATTATCCATTGCCACGATTGGCATACGGGGATGATTCCCGTGTGGATGCACCAAGATCCTGATATCAGCACAGTGTTTACCATCCATAATCTGGCTTATCAAGGGCCGTGGCGTTGGTATTTAGAAAAAATTACTTGGTGTCCTTGGTATATGCAAGGACACAACACAATGGCGGCGGCGGTGCAATTTGCCAATAAGGTAAATACAGTTTCGCCCACTTATGCAGAGCAAATCAAGACACCTACTTATGGTGAAACGTTAGAAGGTTTGCTCTCCTTTATTAGCGGGAAATTATCTGGGATTATCAACGGTATTGATACCGAAGTTTATAACCCAGAAAATGACAAATACATTACTCAAACCTTCACTGCTGATACTTTAGATAAACGCAAGGCCAACAAAATTGCTTTGCAAGAAGAACTAGGGTTAGAAGTCAACTCCAAAGCCTTTTTCATTGGGATTGTGACCCGATTAGTGGAACAAAAAGGCATTGACTTGATATTACAAATCCTCGATCGCTTCCTCTCCTATACAGATGCACAGTTTGTGCTGTTAGGGACAGGCGATCGCTACTATGAAACTCAGATGTGGCAATTAGCATCCCGCTTTCCCGGACGCATGGCAACTTACTTACTGTATAACGATGCCCTGTCTCGCCGCATTTACGCTGGTACTGATGCTTTCTTAATGCCTAGTCGTTTTGAACCTTGCGGTATCAGCCAAATGATGTCTTTACGTTATGGTTCTGTGCCTATTGTCCGCCGCACAGGTGGATTAGTTGATACCGTAAGCCATCACGACCCCGAAAATGCAGCAGGCACCGGTTATTGCTTTGACCGCTATGAAGCGCTAGACCTTTTCACCTGTATGATCCGGGCTTGGGAAGGCTTCCGTTTCAAACCGCAATGGCTAGAACTACAAAAGCGGGGCATGAGTGAAGACTTTAGTTGGTATCAATCTGCTAAAGAGTACGTGAAGTTGTACAGGTCAATTTTCGGTCTGCCAGAAGAAGAGGAGACACCACAACCAGAGTTAGTTTTAAACGAAGCGATCGCTAATAGCAAGTCATAAACCTCTGTAGGGGCATACAGATGTATGCACCATGCACCTCATTTTTGGAACTCATGATAGATAGCATTGTTTAGATTAACCTGATATCTAAAGATGCTAATCATGAGTTTTTTTGTTTCTGAAACAATTCTTTTTTTGTAAGTATATAAATCATACTATTTCACACAAACCCTGATACATTTTATTTTTTAGGCAAAACCTACACAGGATTCAATACTGCTCGGTTAAGGAAAGAAAGTAGGCTGAACCCCTCGAAATATCGTTGTCTATAATGCCCAAAAGAGGCTTAAGCGAGCAGTATTGACACAGGATTGCTATTTAACGCTGCTTTATTACTGTCACTAGATAAAAGTCAAAAAACTTTGTATAGGACTAATGTTTGATTTCTGAAAAAGCTCGGTACAGATCGAAAAGCCTAATTCCTAATTCCGGTTCTTCCGCTACTTTTATGGCGAGAATCAAAATTAATTAGATTTTAACAACTACAATTTAATATAAAAAATGGTTAAAATTTAGATA
>NZ_JBALBZ010000030.1:0-16262 GCF_036919495.1 Nostoc sp. | reverse complement strand
CAGTGTCAATAGTGTGAGTTTCAGCCCGGACGGCAAAACCATCGCCACGGCATCAGATGACAACACAGCGCGGTTGTGGACGCTCAACGGGCAACTGCTACAAGAATTCAAAGGGCATCAAGGCAGTGTCAATAGTGTGAGTTTCAGCCCGGACGGCAAAACCATCGCCACGGCATCAGATGACAACACAGCGCGGTTGTGGCCTGTGCAGAATTTAGACCGATTGCTGGTGCGGGGTTGCAATTGGCTGCATGATTATTTGAAGAATAGCCCGAATTTGAATGAGAGCGACAAGCGTCTCTGCGATGATATCAAGTGAAAGCCATTTAGTATTATTACAGGCGATGCCTACGGCGGTAAACTAGGCTATATTTTTAACTTGTTGATAAATTGCGATCGCAAGTTGTTTGGATAAGCCATGAGCTTACGATTAATTAACCCAGCTACCTAGTTCATGAAGTCCAGTTGCTTCAAAGTCGATCGGTTCTCCGTCGATTAACTCGTAATTATTCTAACTAGCTCTACTGATGGGCTGCCGCCTTAGACTACTGGCTTTGGTTCCTCCCAAAGAAAAGGAATTTTTCATATTGTGTTATTATATAGCCCAATAATTCTCGCCTTCAGGTAGGGTGAGGATTTCAACGCCATCTTCAGTTACAGCTAGTGTATGCTCACATTGAGCAGAAAGTTTGCGATCGCGCGTGACAGCAGTCCATTTATCGCCCAGAACTTCGACTTCGTAAGTACCTTCATTAATCATTGGCTCAATAGTAAAAACCATCCCTGGTCTGAGGCGCTTGCCCTTACCGCGTGTACCATAGTGGGGAACATCCGGCGCAGTGTGAAAAATGTTACTGATGCCGTGTCCAACGAAATCTCGCACTACAGAAAAGCCTTCTCCTTCAGCATACTCTTGAATAGCTGCACCAATGTCGCCAATGCGTCCCCCAGGTTTCACTTCAGCAATACCCAAGCGCAAACACTCTTCTGTCACCTCTACCAGCTTTCTCGTTTTTGCCGAAGGTGTACCAACAAAGAATGTCTTAGATGTATCGCCGTGATAACCTTCAACAATCGGCGTCACATCAATATTAATAATGTCACCTTCTTTGAGAATTTGCTTGGCATTGGGAATGCCGTGACAAATTACCTCATTTACACTAGTGCAAATTGATTTAGGATAGCCTTTATAGCCAAGGGGTGCGCTTTTTGCTCCATGCGCTTGCGTCCAACGTTCCGCTTCATCATTTAGTTCAAGAGTGCTAACTCCTGGCTTCACGAACGGTTCGAGATGCTGGAGAAGTTTAGCTGCTAAACGCCCCGCTTGACGCATTTTGTCTAATTCTCGTTGGGATAAAATAACAATTAGTTCGGTTTTCATTAACTTTTATCTAGATATCTTTCATAAACATAGTTAACCCTGTTTTTGCTGCTCTTTGGGCAGCCTCAGCAACCTTTAGGGTATACAAGCTCTCCTCTGGGGTAACGTACAAAGGAGTGCCATCAAAAAGATGGTCTAAAACCATACTCGTGTCTTTGGCGAACAAACCCCGGCGAGGGCCAACCTCTATAGGTGTTGTTTCCCCTGGCTGGATGAATATTCCGGTGTCACCATCAAAAATTAGACCACCTTTTTCACCGTGAACTTCAAACTTGCGTTCTGATTGCCAAATACTTTCGCCTTTGCCATAGACTACTTGGGCTAAAAGTCCACTGTCAAAGCATAGTTCACTAGTGCAGAAACAGGTTTGGTAATATTCCGGTTCTATTTCCCAATATCGCTGGTGACAGTTAACTGTAAATACTTTACCAAATAAATCTGTGAGACGATGTAGGCGAGACAAAGCACCAATTAAGGGAAAACCGAACAACTCGTGGTTATAAGTCCATTTACGGGGTGCAGGATTTTGGGGATTGATGGTGCTGTAGCGAACATAAAAAACTTCACCAATTTTGGCTAAGTTTTGCTTCAAGGCTTGATGCAAACCACCCAAAAGTTCTAGGTGTTCAACGTGCAGGAGTTTTTTTTGTGCTTTGGCTAAGGCAATCAGTTCTTCTGCTTCGACTACATCCAACGACAAAGGATATTCTACAACCACATGTTTGCCGTTAGTCAGGGCTGCACGAGCGATCGCACCATGATCTCGATTAATAGTAGAAATCACCACTAAATCTATATCTTCACGCTCTACTAGCTCTTGCCAAGAACTCAACGCTTCAATTTGGTACTCTTTGGCAAAGGTTTCTGTTGTTTCTGTGGTATGACCAACAGCTGCAATTAACTGCGATCGCATTCCCTCATTATGGAGCAATGCCTCAGCTCGAAACTTTGCCGCATACCCAGTACCTACCAAACCTACACGCACTTTTGCTTTTTCCAAAGCTGCTTCTGAATTATACATGATCCTCACTAGTTATGTTTTTGATTCTTTCACCCTTCTAGTGGTGAGATTCTCTCTTCATTAGGAATCAAATCACTTCACCAGTTTAGACTTTACAACATTCGTACTAGGGCATGTTTTCAAAACTATAACCACAAAATAATCAAGACGATGGTGCAGTTAATGTCTTCTGTTGTGTCCGTTATGCCTCAATACGCTTGGGTTAAGGCTAAAATTCTTTATCAAAGTCAAATTTTTTAACGTAGACGCTGCATCGGCTTGCCGCAGGCTACCGCAGAGGTAAAGAGGGAATAGAGAGAAGAAAATGCCTAACCCAAACGTATTGCGCTATGCCTAGCTTACTTTTGAGTAGGGATACGCCAAGGCTTTTCTACGAGAGGCTACGCTAACGCACTTAAATGTACCAAAAAGGCAGAAGACAGAAAGCATTCCTTCTGCATCCTGCCTTCTGCCCTCTGCCTTTTTTGGTAAGTCCTACAAAATACAGGTAGCATTAATCCTATTCATATTTTTTATCCCTTAATATAATTTTTTCTAATTACAGCCTGACTAGGGGCGGAAATAATATAAATAAAACTTATCAGGATTAAGCAACTAAATTTCATTACTAATCGGGTTCAATTTCCAGTCACATCGTTTAATTTTTCTCTTAGTATCAGAATTGAAGCAAATTTGAACGAGCGGCTAATCCCACAGAACAGCCGTGACCTTTGCCTAAAGATAACTTATACTGCCGTTTGCAAAAGAGAGGATTACTCAATGCCAACTTATAAAGTGACACTAAAGAACGAAGCTGAAGGGCTGAATGAAACAATTGATGTTGACGACGATACCTATATTTTAGACGCTGCCGAAGAAGCTGGTTTTGACCTGCCCTACTCTTGCCGCGCTGGTGCTTGCTCGACCTGTGCAGGTAAACTCGTATCGGGTACTGTTGATCAAGGTGACCAGTCATTCTTAGATGACGATCAAATACAAGCTGGATATGTACTGACTTGTGTTGCTTACCCTACCTCTGACGTGACAATCGAAACTCACAAAGAAGAAGAACTCTACTAAGAGTTAGGCCCCTCAACAATAAATCTCTTGCAAGAGTAAATAATGTTGAAAAAATAGAAGCACCGTATCTAGTGCCAATGCCCTCTCAATGCCATATCTATAAAGCGACTTTGACAAAAAGCCTAATTTCGTGTTGAGCAGGAACACAGTAAATTTTGTGTTCCTGCTTGATTTTTTCAGTATGGACTTTTCCGATTAGCTTAAAGTTTAGTCTCTTTGCTGAAAATCTGAATCTGAGTACCAGGATAGTAGAATTGGAGAATTTTTGGACTTGACCAACCTAATTTAGCTAAATTTTGAGCGCCAGTTTGACTCAAGCCGACTCCATGTCCTAATCCACCCCCAATAAAAGCGTATCCCCAAAGATCGGGTTTTCCTTTATTCAGGGGTTCTATGTAAAATAGCGTACTCCTAGGAGCAGCAAAGGCACTACGAACTTCGTCTTTGTGGAGAACAAAGGTGCTGTTATCAGTTTTGACGGCAAGTTCAAGGATACGCCCACTCTGGCTTCGCTTCACTACTGCCATAGCCTGAATTGTCTTAAATTTGGCATAGGGGCTGTTTTTCACCTGCAAAAATTTCTGCAAGTCCTTGGTAATATCCTTTAAAGGGGTTTCCTTATGCCAACGAAACATATCCCACTTGCTTTCATTAAATCCTTGTTGGATATTAATAAATTTTTGGAAGTTCTTTTCATCTGCTAAACTCTGCTTAGACAAGTCCCAAAAGTTAGTTGCAGCATCCAGTACAGGGCGCAGATAGGGACGATCGTCACCATTCCAGACATCGCTGAAGGAGGCGGTAACGCCACCAGTAGTGGAAGAATAAAGGGCATCTACTAGTTCGTTTTTATAGGTTACTACCTTACCCCTGGTTGAGGCGATCGCTTTGTCTGTTTTGGCGGCCGCTCCATTCAGCCCATAATAAACTTGGCAGTGAGTATCAGCACATAACTGATAGTTATCTGCTGCAAACCTGCGTAAATTTCTTAAAACATAAGTTCGAGCCAGAATTGCTTGGGCTTCTAGCGCAGCTGTTGGTGCATCTGTGCCTATTTCGTAAGGCACAACCCCACGCAAATAAGTTTCTAAAGGAACTTGGTTAACTAAAGTGTATGTGCCATAAGCATTTGGCTGCAAATTCATTCGCCCAGCATAAAGACGAGCAAACTCCTGTTTTTCGCTTTTATTCACCCGAATCAAGTTTTTATCAGTACTAATTTCCAAATCATTTGGGCTATAGCGCTTACCATCCACCACCCAACTAACTCGCGGTACTTGTTTTAAAACTTTAGTATCAAGATATACTTTTTCTTTTGTAGAAGCTTGGATGTTTTGCAATAGCAACCGCCGCAGTAAAGGAGTGCTATAAACATCTCGTTTTGCCCAAACCTGCCAGCGTTCTGGCTGGGCTATTTCCACTTCCATTCCTTGAGAACGCCATTTATTAGCGCTGTCTTCTGCACTTTCAAAGGTGCGGTATGTGCCTAAAACTACCACTTCCTCAACTGTTGGCTGGGGTAAAGCTTGCATGACTGTTTCCAGCTTTACAGGATTCTTGGTTACCAAGGTTTGCTGCTTGTTGCCCGCAAGAAATTTTAGCTTTAAGCGATCGCCTTTTGTCGGTTCTAGTTGCAGCTTGGCTGTGGGTTGTGAGCCAAATCGCTGCACAATCCCAATTTTCAGTTCCATACCCTGAATGTTACTCTCAGGCGCTGATGCAGCAGTTAATCCCAATAGACAAAATGTGGTCAACACAGTGTGGGAAAAACGCCAAAGCGAAAATTTCATAGCTACCTGATAGCGTACACCTACGGGAAAGCAAGCTAGCAAGAGCGTCTCCAAGATTTGCGATCGCAAGTAATCGATCGTTTTCTGCCCCTTAATGCGGTGTTGGAGCTGATTTTCCGATTGCTTTGTAGTGCGGTTTTTTTGTCGCATGAGTGCTCCAATGATACCATTAGCAGTTTTGCCCAAAGTGGTTGCAAAACGTAGTCATAATGACTATGATTTATTTAGAGACACAAAACAGAACTAGTTGGATAAACTTCTTTATGGTTAGAGTCCAAGAAATTCCATTAAATCAGATAAAACGGCCATTGCCTCGTGCAAACGATCCAAATAAAGTGCAAGCTTTAATGGAATCGATTGCGGAGATTGGGCAGCAAGAACCTATAGATGTCCTAGAAGTAGATGGACAATATTATGGCTTTTCTGGTTGCCATCGGTATGAGGCTTGCCAGCGTTTAGGCAAAGAAACCGTTTTAGCCAGAGTTCGTAAAGCACCCCGCAGCGTTTTAAAGATGCACTTGGCGTAGAGAATGAGAGTAGGGGGTAGGGAGTAGGGAGTAGGGAGTAGGGAGTAGGTAGGGGAAAAATTCCTCTCCTCTGCACCCTGCCCCTCCGCCTCTTCTGCCCATGCCCAATTCCCAATCCCCAATTACATATAACCTAATTAGGAGAAAATTATGTCATCGAAAGTAACAGTCAAAAATGTAAATATAGGCATTGACGAGGCGAGTAGGGCTAAAATTGCCGAGGGTTTATCTCGCTTGTTGGCTGACACTTATACACTTTATCTGAAAACTCATAACTTCCATTGGAATGTAACGGGGCCGATGTTTCAAACATTGCATTTGATGTTTGAGACACAGTATACAGAATTAGCTTTAGCAGTTGATTTAATTGCCGAGAGGATTAGAGCGCTTGGCTATCCTGCACCGGGAACCTACAGCGAATATGCCAAACTGAGTTCGATTCCAGAAACTCCCGGCGTTCCAAAAGCTGTGGAAATGATCGGTTTACTAGTGGAAGGACAAGAAGCCGTAGTCCGAACTGCACGCTCTATTTTCCCTGTGGTAGAGGAAGTTAACGACGAACCTACGGCCGATTTATTAACTCAACGGATGCAAGTACACGAAAAGACAGCTTGGATGTTGAGAAGTTTACTGGAAGAATAGGAACTAGGGACTGGGGACTAGGAACTAATAAAGACTTAATTTTTTTTGCCAATACCCAATCCCCAGTCCCCAATCCCCAATTCCCGATGCCCAATTCTCAATTCCCAATGCCCAATTCCCAAAAATTGCAAGATTTAATGCAACAGGCAGGGATTCCTAGTTTCAAAGCGCTGAGTCGCGCTGCTGGTGTCTCAAAGCATCAACTTTTGCGGTTACGCCAAGGAAAGCTAGAGCAGATGCGGGTAGATGTATTGCTTAAGCTGTCGCCAGTGCTACAAATCTCATTGAATGAATTAATCGCAACTTTTTCAACCGTAGAGTTGTTACAAGAGAAAGCAGCGCCCACTCAGGAATTATTAGAAGAAATTGCAGATTTAAGAAAAGAGTACCAGCGATCGCAACTTCAATTAGAACAACAGCGAGAAATATTACTACAAGAACTCCAGCAGTCGAGTTTGCAACTGCTGGAGTCTTTATTATTGCAATGGCCAACCGCAGCGCAGAAAGCGCAGGAGAATCCCCAGCTAGCAGCAGTCAAAATAGTACCGTTGGTGCAAAAACCTTTAGAAAAGCTTTTAGAGGCGTGGGGGGTAGAAGCGATCGCACCCGTAGGGGCAGAATTACCTTATGATCCCCAACTGCACCAATTGATGGAGGGAACTACACAACCTGGAGAATTAGTCAAGGTGCGCTACACTGGCTACCTTCAAGGTGAAAAGCTGCTTTATCGAGCTAAAGTAAGTCCTCTTAGAGAGAGCTAGAAGGCAAATTTTCGCCTTCCTCTAATACCCTTATTTAAAACCTTATATTTGTTGGCGTAATTCCCCCCTGCCTAAAATCTGCTAGCGGCCTCCCTGCCTCAGCTACAAAACCGCTTATTTGAACCCTACTGCTGCTAAAACCAAGTTTTTTTGCTAAAGTTTCTGAATCTAGACAGTAATTATTGCAATTATGTAAGTAATCAGACATAAATAAATGTAAATGCTAATTACTATCATACAAAGCTGCACATTAATTTCCTCAGACTGGAAGTCTGGGTTATATAAACAAAGCCAGCCTTTGCAGGCTATTTTGATAATGTTTATTGAACAAATTTCAGTTTTGCAAAAATCTTTAGCAAATTATCCGTAAATCTTAAATTTTTACTTGTAGTTGAATATTAGGCTCTAAAGAGAAGATGTATATCCATTATTCTTAGTTAGTCATTTGTTAGTAAATAGTCAGGCAATATTTAGTTAAATAAAAATTAGTTTTTGATTAACAATAAGATAAAAATATTTATAGTTTGTCCTTACTTATTCTTCTGGTATCACTTATCAATAAATATTCAGCAGCAAAGGATGATTTTTACTTGTAAGCATTTTTAATTTTCTATGAACGGTATATAATAACAAAATCAAAGCATCATTTACACAAATCAGCATGACATAATTATGATAGAACAAGTGAAAATTATTAAGCTCGCTGGGAACTTAAACGCCACAACTTCACAAGATTTTCGACAAAATATTACTGAAACTTTAAAATTGGGTACAAAAATTGTGTTAGTTGATTTCCAAGATGTAACATTTATGGATAGTTCCGGTTTGGGGGCTTTGGTATTAGCTTTTAAAACCTTGCGGGCAGCAGATAGTAAGCTTGTTTTATGCTCAATTAATGAGCAAGTCAGGATTTTATTTGAACTGACTAATATGGATAAAGTATTTGAAATATTTCCTAGCCAAGACGCATTTAATCAGGTTTTAGTCTCAAATACTTAATTAATCAAACTTAATTTGCAAGATAGATAAATCATCATCAAAAGCATCTTTGGAGTTCAGAGCGATTAAATAACTCAGTACCTGATCGAGCTGGCAATCAACCGGATTTTGTAAGCTAACTAGTAGCTGAATAAAAGCATCCAAACTCCAAAGTGTGCCATCTGATTTAGTGATTTCATAAGCACCATCACTAAAAATGTAAAGAGTACTGAATTTTTCAATATTGCAAAATCCATCAACATATTTTGCTTCTGGAAACATCCCAACTGGCATACCGGGGGTTTTCAAGAGTTTAACTTCAGATTTTCTTGGAGACGTGCCAGTTACTAAAACTGCTGGTGGATGACCTGCACTAGCATAAATTAACTGGCCGTTGGTTCGGTTGTAAACTCCATACCAAATTGTAAAGTATTTGTCATTTTGATAATTCATCTGAAACGTATCATTCAAAGCCTTCAACACCTCGCTAGGTTGATAATAATTTAGGCTTTTGAGGGCACGGGAACGTAGCAGATTTAGCACTGAAACAGAGGGAAGAGTAGCTTTGAGTCCATGTCCGGCAGTATCAAGTAAGTAAATTGCCAGATAATCATCATCAAGCCAATAGTAATCGAAACAGTCACCGCCAAGTTGCCGCGAGGGAATGAATCGGAAATTTATATTGAAGGGTTCAGTCATGGCAAAAGGCAGTAGCGATCGCACATATTCTGCGGCTTCTGACATTTCTGATTCTAAAAGCAACTTTTGAGCCTGCAAATCTCTACTCAACTGATGCAGACGTAATCCCGCTCTTACCCGTGCTTGTAATTCATTATGCTCGATAGGTTTAGAAATAAAATCATCAGCGCCAGCATCTAGACCTTTGACGCAATCGGCAACCGAATCTAAAGATGTTAATAAAATAAAGAATGTAGTGGAAAAGTTAGGCTCTTTCTTAATGTGCTGGCAGACTTCCAGACCAGTTAACCCCGGCATGATCCAATCACAAATAATTAGTGCTGGACGATAAGCCAATGCCTTTTCTATTCCTTCTTCACCGCTACTAGCAGTAACTATCTGATAACCCTGCTTTTCCAGCATCCTTTTCAGAAGTATTCTTATTGAATAATCATCATCAATTATTAATATTTGAAACATAAAAAATTTATTAGATATTAATTAATAAAATATTGCTATTGCTCTAAAAATAGAAAATAAAAATAGTTTATCGGCTAATGAGTTAGTAGTATATGTATATTAATACTACTAACTCATTTCTATTTTTCTGTCGAATTCTTGACTTTTCAATAGTCATAAAACATTATGGAGGTGCAAGAGGGTTTACCCACAATAGGATAGTATTTTTTAGCTGGTTTAAGTCGCGGTATGCTTCTTGTTTGAACCATTGCCCTAAGGCATCAAAGGGGGTAAAAGATGTTCCAGTTTGCCATTTAATGTCTTGACCTAGAGGTGTTGTATGAGTTCCTGGTAACGTTTGTGTTGTCACCATCTGATCAAAGCGTTCTTGCAAGATTTTGGTTAAAGCTGCGGATTGGTCAATGGTGTCATTGCTAAATTTTATTAATAAATTGCGCCTGATGTCATAACGCTCTTGGACAAGCTGGTTAGTTTCCAATGGCGAGGGAGTAAACTCGATTTTAAAAGTAGAATTGAACTGTTCTACTAAGGGGATAGCTTCTTTGGCGGCGTAGTTGTTGAAGGATATTAAAATATTGCCTGCGCGTTCTACTTTAAAGAGACTACCAATCAGCAAGTGAAGTTTACACCCCATACTGTGCCCAATGCCATAGATGGGGTAGTAAAGCTTGCGTAATGCCCCAGAATCGTGTAAACGTTCGAGGGTGCGGTCAAAGTTTAGCAGCGCAGATTTTGCGATCGCAGTATGATCCAAGGTATTGACGAAAGGCGTAGCAATTACAACATAACCTTTACTTGCCAATTGTTCGAGTAACCAGCGATAAGTGATGTGCGGTGCAGTGGCGACAAATGCACCTCCTAAAAAATGGATGATACCTATAGGATTTCGGGGAATGATTACCCAGTTGCCTCTGACTTCTTTCCAGTCCATGCCGATAAGCGATCGCTTTCTTGATATTCTTTATGTTAGACCGGCGATCGCAACTGTGGGAAAGATTATCCAAAAATAAATTTATTTGCTCTGAAACCTCTGTGGCAGGTTGATTTAAATATCTTTCCCTCAGCAAGAACTTCCCCCTGTTCCCCTGTCTATAAAGATCATTACGAATTACAAATTATCTTAGCGCTGAGTCTGTAATCTTTTCATTTCGTGTTGCACATCTAATGCAATCTGTAATGCTTCATTGAGTAATCTTCCATGCTCAGTAGCCTGTTCATTTACTTGCATGGCTGTTAAAGTTGCTAAATTGTTGACGAATAGCTCTGTATTACTAAGGATAAAACTCTTATTTTCTCTCAAAATTCTTTCTGTCTTCAAAGCGCGAACTAAATCTGATTTGGTGAGTTTTAGCGCTTCAATAACACTCTCTCTTTCTTTTATAAGCACTTCTGGATTACCAGCCTCTTCTATTTGGTCATTGATATCTATTGCTCTAATGACAGTATTATATCTTTCAACATCATTTAACAGTATTTGCAGAGAACTTGTCATGTTAATTTTGACAATTTTATTTCTACTTTTCCAAATTAAATATAATATGCTTTGCGTAAAACTGCCAATCCAAACACCTAAGATAATTAATAAAATCCAAGATGGAATTGTTATCCATGATACAAATAATTTTATAAAAATATCAAATAAAAGATAAGCAAAAACAAATGTAGCAAAACCAATAAAAATTACAGTTGCTCCTTCCGAGCTTTTAATTTTTTGAATGTATATTTTTACTAATTTTTTTAGAGGATTTGTAATGATTAAAAGTTGATCATTGACAGGTAAATTAGTCAGCTTTTGCAGTTCATCCTGACTAATTTCCAAGCCCTGTAAATCATCCCGCACAGCTTTTCAATCCTTGCCAGAATAGTTATTTAATCTAATATAGCAATCAATTTTCTAGAATGCTGGTATTTTGTCTAAACTTTTTCAGACAACTTAATACTGCTATACAAGATCAAGATTTTGGTACGATATGATACTCTTTTTGAAGATAACTATTTATACTAGAAAAGTAACAAGAACAAAATAAATCAATTGGCTGTAAATGCAATGAAAATTTAACAGTTTCTTGCCTTGGTCAACAGCCATTTCCAGATTAAAAAATAATAACATAAAAGACCGCAAAAGCTGAGATTTTGCAGCATTATCGATTAGTATCATCGCCCACCCAAAAATAAATTTTAGCGAATTAGAGCTACTATCCACTCAAGTGGACTAAAATCTTTGTACAGTCTTCTTTACTCTCTGTTATTACATTAGTTGCCATCTGTGGTCAACAGCAACTCATCAATTAGGCTCAAACTGCACTCTTCAAACTGGCTGACAAACCTGGAAATGATGTTGGGCAACTCGATCCTTTAACTTATAAGAATGCCAGAGTCTCGCTATCAGACACACTCCAAGCAGCGCTCGAAGTCTCATTTCCCGACACCCGTCAAAAATGAGCCAACTTACAGTAACACCAGACGTATTGGTTAGAAATCCCTTCTGCCCTCTGCTTTTCTTGTTAATCCAATGCTCAAAAACAAGATCCCCCTAGTCGTGTTTTTCATCGAGCTAGGGGGATCACATATGTGGTAGTCTATAAGAGATTCGGTATAGTTCCTTACGACTTGATTCTATAGCCTATATTTCAGTTTGAGTAGTCTTACCATCAGAATTTATAGTATTTTTACACCTTCTTAATCAATGCTTCATCCCTGTTCTTCCTTGGGGAGGAAGTATGTGTAAGTATGACAGTAGGCAATATGCGTCACTTGTCATTTTTGTAGATATCTGTAAAAAGATATGTAACTATGGCAATACGCAATATGCGTTACTTGTAATTTTTGCGGATATCTGTAAAGAATATGAAACTCAAGATTGTTGCTACTGTTGCCCTGTTAGCTTGTTTTGGGTTTGCAGAGCAAGCCCTTGCATCAAATCAGCTAGATTTAGATCAGCTGAAGGCAACAAGTGCCTGTCCTAGATGTAATTTGAGTGGTGCTGACCTAACTAAACTGAATCTAACTGGAGCAAATTTGCGAGGGGCTGACTTGAGTGGTGCTACATTATCTCAAGCTAATCTCACCAATGCCGATCTTACTGGTGCAAATTTAGAAGCTGCGGTTTTAAATTCGGTCAATCTCACTGGTGCTTCTTTAACAGGTGCAAATTTGAAATCAGCATCTCTGGAAAATGCCGATCTGTCTAATGCCGGTTTAATCAGCGCTAATTTGGAAGCAGCAAACTTAAAAGATGCTAAATTGCAGTTTACCAATTTTCGGGGGGCTAACTTCCGACTAACAACTATGGCTAATGGTGTCGTTACCTCCGACAAGCCCTATGGCTGGTCGTTAGAGCATCAAAATCTTAGAACATGTAACGAGTTCAAACCCGAAAATACCTTAGGCACAACCTGTTATTCAAAATAAAGTGGGGCATTGGGCATGGGGCATTGATTATTTCTCCCTCATCTCCCTCATCCTCCCCTGCCCCTTTGCTTCTTCCTTGACTTATCCTTGTATAGCAAAAGCATTTTGTTTGTTAACAGTTCTTTATCATGGGAAAAAAGCCTGTAGATTAATTGAATCGATGCTTACCCATATTAAAGACTTAGCAGCAAAACTAGCGCCCCGCTTAATTGAAATTCGCCGTCACATCCACTCTCACCCAGAACTCAGCGGTCAAGAGTACCAAACAGCAGCTTTTGTGGCTGGTGTTTTATCTTCCAGTGGTCTGCACGTACAAGAAGGAGTTGGCAGAACGGGCGTTATTGGGGAACTGCAAGGCACTAGCGAAAATGACCATTTATTAGCAATTCGCACTGATATGGATGCCTTGCCAATTCAAGAGGGCACTAATTTAGAATATGCCTCTCGTGCAGATGGTATTATGCACGCTTGTGGTCACGATGTCCATACCACCGTGGGGTTAGGAACAGCGATGGTGCTGTCCCAAGTGGCAGAGGAGTTAGGCGGGAAAGTGCGATTTTTATTTCAGCCAGCCGAGGAAATTGCTCAAGGGGCAAGTTGGATGCTGAAAGATGGGGCGATGGAAAATGTTTCAGCTGTATTAGGGATTCATGTTTTCCCTTCTATCCCCGCAGGATCTATTGGCGTGCGTTATGGGGCATTGACAGCCGCCGCCGATGATTTAGAGATTCTGATTATGGGAGAATCTGGGCACGGGGCGCGTCCCCATGAGGCGATTGATGCGATTTGGATTGCTTGCCAAGTCATTACTGCACTGCAACAAGCCATCAGCCGGACGCAGAATCCCTTGCGCCCTGTAGTATTGAGCATAGGTAAGATTAATGGTGGCAGAGCGCCGAATATAATTGCTGATAAAGTGCAGTTATTGGGAACGGTGCGATCGCTCCATCCTGAAACTCGTGCCCATCTCCCTAACTGGATTGAAAACATTGTATCTAATGTTTGCCATACCTACGGGGCAAAATATCAAGTCAATTATCGCCAGGGTGTACCCAGTGTCCAAAATGATTATACCCTAACGCAATTGTTACAATCAGCCGCAGAAGAAGCTTGGAGTAGCGATCGCGTTCAAGTCTTACCCGAACCCTCACTTGGTGCTGAAGATTTTTCTATGTATTTGGAACATGTCCCCGGTTCTATGTTTCGCTTGGGTGTCGGCTATAAAGAAAGAAGCATTAACCACCCATTACACCATCCCCAATTTGAAGTTGATGAATCTGCTATTATTACCGGGGTTGTAACTATGGCATACACCGCTTATAAATACTGTCAGCAAAATTTTTAAACAAAAACTCCCAGCACATCAGCACTGGGAGTTTTTGTTTAACTAACCTTTTTTAGCGGCTATAAAAAGCTCGAAAGCATCCTACACATTGGATTCGCTAACAACACCCAGTTTTTGTTGAATTCGGGTCTTAGCGGCTTTGAATTCAGTAGCTAGTTGCTCACTTTGATCGCTGCTCAAGTTGTTACGAATGGCAGCAAACATTGTGCTTTCTTCTTGACGAATATGGTCGCCAATAATGTCCATCAACTGTTTGATTCTATCTTTGAATTGACTGGTAGAGGGATCGATAGCCTTAATTTCTTCTAACAGGCGCTTCTGTTGAGCTTGTTCGTCAAAAAGTTCTTGAGTGTTATCTTGACCGTAGAAAGGGCGTACACTTGGATAGACTACTTCCTCTTCAGCTTCAGCGTGAGCAGTTAAATCCTTGTAAATTTGACCGAAATACTCTTGGATCTTCTGTGGATTGTCGCTTTGTAAGAGTTCGGTAAATAGGGTATTTACCTTGTTGTGATCCAGGCGGATGACATCTTGGATATTCAGATCGCTTTTGTCGCTGGTTTGGGTAACAGCACTACCTACTACACCACTTACCGCAGCCATAGCGTCTTGAACACGCGCCCAAATTCCTTGATCTGCATCTTGTCCAGTTAATTCACGAACACCCAGAATTTCTAGGATACCTTTGAGTTGTTCTTGATGAGCGCGGTTCTCAAAGTTAATGGTATTCAAGGGCCCGATCGCTAACAAAACATCAGCACCAACTTTTTGAGCAGCCTTGTGAACTATCAAGCCACTCATTACGAGTTGGTGTTTCAGCAATTCATGCTGAGATACTTTTTCATACAGGCTTAATTCAGAACCTTTGAACAATTCACGAGCTTTTTCAATGAATTCTGTAACATTTTTTTTGGGTTCAGCCTGAATGCCATACTGACCAATTACAGTTTCCAGAATGCCAAGATTTTTTTCGTCATCGTTAAGGAAATTGCGGATGCGATCGCCAATCTCGGAATCAAGTCCTTGGCTTAAAAGCGAGCGCTCATTTTCGATAACCAATTGTTGAAGTGCTTTGATACTTGCCAATTTTACAGCAATAGCATTGCGTTTCGTATCATCTAAAGTAGCTACCATCCGTGTTCTCCTCGGCAAAGTGTTCGTAATTCTTACTTGATATAACCTTGACACAGAGGTTAGGGAGATTCCATCTTTCTTTTGAGCGATCGCACTCACAACTGTGGGTAGAGAAACAAAAATTTTCGTTACAATTTCTGTTTTTATACTTTTAGATAGATAATATTTAAATCTGCATTCTATCCTTAGGTAGATAAAATTTTAATAGTAGTTTTATAGTAATATTTTGATTATCGTCGTATTGATAAATCTAAAAAGTTAAATATTAATAATCTAAGATTTCTTTAAGAACGCCTTTTAAATCCACCTCAGTAGGGCGTTTTTCAAATTGCTCGTGGCTATAAATCCACACAAGCTTGATTACACAATCAATTGTATTGACTAAATCCATTAATCTAATTTGTCCCGAAGCGCCTTTAGATACCTTCAATAGCTTGTGAAATGACCATACTTGAGGTAATTCAATCTTTCTAGGTAAAGGTTCGTTACGAGAATTGATAGGATATTGATCTTCAATTAAATCTTCCAAAACTTCTACCATACACTCAACAAAATCCGACCTATAGGCTTTTGCGAGTTTTTTGAAAGAACGGTTGAAATTATCGGATTTTTAAATCGAGAAGGGAGTTGAGCCAGTCACGCACTTCTCCTTTATGAATACGACTGGTTAAAGGTAAGCAAACTTCGGCATCAAGTCTCAATATTTCCGAACCCCTTTTAGAGTGAAGTTTACTCAGGCGATCGCAATGCAGCCTTGACAAACCTCACCGCAATTGTGACGATTACGCTAGAATTGTTAAAGGTTCTTTACAGAGTTTGCCGATCATCCCCAATTCTGTTAAAACAGCCTAGCATTCAAATGTAAATCTTATAAACCCCCTCTAGAGTTCACCAAAAGCTTCTATGACGCTCCCAATTCGCAACGTCGCCATTATCGCCCACGTTGACCACGGCAAAACGACCCTGGTTGACGCACTCCTCAAACAATCCGGCATTTTCCGCGAAGGCGAAGACGTTCCGGATTGCGTTATGGACTCCAACGCCCTAGAACGGGA
>NZ_JBALBZ010000029.1:0-102373 GCF_036919495.1 Nostoc sp. | reverse complement strand
ATTATTGGGGCATCTGGTGCCTCCCCCAACGGCAAAAAATTTGCTGGGCAAAGCTATGTAGTATTTGGGGGGAGGAATCTGGGCAGTAGCGGCAGCCTCAACGCCTCTGATTTGAATGGCACTAATGGCTTTTTAATTAACGGCATTGCAGAACGTGACTTCTCAGGCTACTCAGTCAGCAATGCAGGGGACATCAACGCTGATGGCATTGACGACCTGATTATTGGGGCAGAAAATGCCTCCCCCAACGGCAACTTTCGTGCTGGGCAAAGCTATGTAGTGTTTGGGGGGAAGAACATCGGCAGTAGCGGCAGCCTCAACCTCTCTGATTTGAATGGCACTAATGGCTTTTTAATTAACGGCATTGCAGCAAATGACAATTCAGGCATCTCAGTCAGCAATGCAGGGGACATCAACGCTGATGGCATTGACGACCTGATTATTGGGGCAGAAAATGCCTCCCCCAACGGCAACTCTCTTGCTGGGCAAAGCTATGTAGTGTTTGGGGGGAAGAACATCGGCAGTGGCGGCACCTTTAACCTCTCTGATTTGAATGGCACTAATGGCTTTATAATTAACGGCATTGCAGCAGGTGACAATTCAGGCATCTCAGTCAGCAATGCAGGGGACATCAACGCTGATGGCATTGACGACCTGATTATTGGGGCATCTGGTGACTACCGCAACTACGAAGATTTTCCTGGGCAAAGCTATGTAATATTTGGGGGGAAGAACATCGGCAGTAGCGGCAGCCTCAACCTCTCTGATTTGAATGGCACTAATGGCCTTTTAATTAACGGCATTGGATCCGGTAACTCTACAAGCACCTCAGTCAGCAATGCAGGGGACATCAACGCTGATGGTATTGACGACGTGATTATTGGGGCACCTTTTGCCTCCCGCAACGACATCTCTGGTGCTGGGCAAAGCGATGTAATATTTGGGGGGAAGAACATCGGCAGTGGCGGCACCCCTGGTAAGCTGACTGGAACTCCTGGTGCAGATACCCTCTTTGGCATACCTAGCAACAACATAACTGTTAACGAAACCCTGACAGGCAACGGTGGTGAAGATAAGTTTGTATTTCGCGTTGGCGATCGCAATGACATTATCACCGATTTTAGTGGCGTGGGTAAAGGCACAAACCCATCATCGGCTGTAATTGCCAATGTTGATACACTGCAATTTATCGGTTCGGGCTTAACTGCTCGAAATCTGCAACTAACTCAAAAAGGCAACAACTTAGAAGTCACTTTTGAAAATGTGGCATCCACCAAAGTCACTCTGCAAAACTTTAAATTAGAAAACCTGGATAACCTGCCAGCAACAAATTCTTTAAGACCTGCACTCGGCAATATTTTGTTTGATGGACAAACTAGCACTGCTGATAGCTTTGATGTTATTGATGCCAACTCCACTCAAACTAGCATTTTCAACAAAGACACTGTCACCTTTTTCAATGACTTAAACAATAACATCACAGGTTTTGACAACTCCAATGATGTGATTAATGGTCAAGGGGGTAACGATAAAATTAATGGCTTGAGTGGCAATGACTTGCTACGAGGTGACGCTGGCAATGATATTCTCATCGGCGGTGCTGGTAATGATACTCTTGTCGGTGGTGCGGGTGCTGACAATTTCCTTTACAATACCAATGCTCCCTTTGCCTCTTCTGCTGTTGGTGTAGATACCATTAGTGACTTTAACCACTCCCAAGGTGACAAGATTATTTTAGATAAGACTACCTTTAATGCAATCGCTTCTACTACAGGAACAGGTTTTAGCAACGCCAATGATTTTAAAATAACTTCTTCAGCCGCCACAAGCACGGCGAAAATTGTCTACGATTCTGTGAGTGGACAGTTATTCTACAATCAAAATGGCAGCGCGGCTGGTTTTGGCAGTGGTGGTTTATTTGCAACTCTAACTGGTGCGCCAACTCTTACAGCATCAGATTTTATCTTGCAAGCATAGTTTTCCCAAAACATGGAGTTCCAAGTTTGAAGTTTCATGTTTCAAGCTTAGAACCTTGAAACTGAATCCTTTACAGAACAACTCTAGGCTATTTAGCTATTTAGATAGACGAGTCATTTCAAATAATTGCTGGGCATTACTTCCTAAAAAAGCATCGAAAAGTACCTGCTTTCCAGATTCCACTTCTATTAGATAGCGCTGGGCAATTTCATAATAGGCGTAAGTCCAAGGGATTTGAATTTCTGCACCACTGTTATCATCTAACACTGTTAACATTTCTGTTACTGCTTGAGTTGCAGTTTGCCGCAAACCACAATTAACATTTCCCTCTATCTCTGCTTTCATCGGTACACCCAGGTTAGCCAATCCACTAGCAGTAATATCAATATCTGGATATTCTAGAGTATTCTGGGCGTTGACGTAGCCTGTAAAGTGGTTGACTGCATAACCGTGCAGCAATACCCAAGCCCCATACTGAGTAATCTGATTCACCTCCTCGACAACAGAACGCACAGGAGGTAGCCAAGGGCGAGTAAAAACTTGCTGGAGTTGTTTGGTGATGGTTTCAATGTTCTCCTCTTTTTGTAGAAGAGTAAGGGGTGAAGTTAGTTCGTATGGAATTAAAGATACTGTTTTAGAGATGAGTTGGGCAATGTTAACAGGCAATTCATCGACAATCAACTCGCTAATAAACAGTTTGGGTAAGTTAAATTCCTCTTGCTGTGGATGACGATAATAACGGGCGTACAAATGGGTTTGAGCAAAATTATACTCTCCAGTTGCCACGTAACCTAAAGCTTCTACAAGCTGCCCAAGATAGTCAATTCCCAGATTAATTTTACCCTGTGGACTATCTACTAATAAACGCAAAGACCGAAAGGCGATGTGGTCGTTGGCAACAGTCCCACCCGCAGCAGTAATCATTTGCTCGTAGGTACGGGCATGATTTACTCTGGCACTATATTCTTGCCAAAGTAATTTCCATAAATTAAGGGCAATTTTATTTGTCATTTGTCATCTTTTAAGAAGTTAAAATCTCGCTGATAATCTGAAGGGCTATTTGAATTTGGTCGCTGTCGATAACTAGAGGCGGACAGAAACGAATTGCTGCTTTACCGCAACCTAGCAATAATAAACCGCGTAAAAAAGCTTCTTGGATAATGCGATCGCGCAGTTTATGATCGAGATTACCCTGTTCATCCAATAAATCTACCGCAACCATCAATCCCTTACCTCGTGGCGGCGATACACTAGGGAATCTTTGATGCAACTCGGTAAGACTAGCTTGTAATAATTCACCCATCTGAATGGCGTTGTTCATCAAACCACTTTCCAGCAGTCGCAGTGTGGCAATACCAGCAGCACAAGCTACGGGATTACCGCCAAATGTGGTAGCGTGAGAACCAGGAGGCCAAGTCATTAACTCTGGTCTGGCAAGTATCGCTCCTAATGGCAAACCACTGGCAATACCTTTAGCAGTGGTGATTATATCAGGCATCACACCCCAATGCTCGATCGCAAATAAGCGACCAGTCCGCCCCATTCCCGCTTGCACTTCATCCACTACCATCAGAATACCGTGGCGATCGCAAATATCCCGAATCCGCTCTAAAAAACCATCTTCGGGGACAATATACCCACCTTCTCCCTGAATCGCTTCGACTACGATCGCGGCTACTTCTTGCGGTGGTAAAATTGTGCAAAATAACTGTTGTTCTAAATAATCTAAGCTAGCGTGAGTGCCATAAGGGATATGAGTCACCCCAGGAACTAAAGGCCCAAAATTAGCTCGCTGCACTGCTTTAGAACCAGTTAGAGACATTGCCCCATAAGTGCGTCCGTGAAATGCGCCTAAGAAGGCTACAATTAGCGATCGCTTGGTGTAATATCGAGCTAGTTTGATGGCTCCTTCATTGGATTCTGCCCCGGAATTGGTGAAAAATACCTTTGCGGGAAACCCAGTATTACTCTGTGGCTGGGGAAAAGGGGCGCGAATCGCCAATTGTTCCGCTAGTTCCACCATTGGCTCATAATAAAAATCTGTCCCTGACATGTGCAGCAGACATTCGGATTGTTCTTGAATTGCTTTAACGACTTCCGGGTGGGCGTGTCCGGTAGCGGTAACGGCAATACCTGCGGTCATATCCAGAAATACATTGCCATCCACATCTTCTATCATGCACCCTTGACCGCGAGATACAACTAATGGGTAATCACGGGTGTAAGAAGGAGAAGTTACGGCGCGATCGCGTTGTACAATTGCTTGAGCGCGAGGCCCAGGTAAAGAAGTTACTATACGAGGTGTACGAGGTAAATTTAGGTTAATAGGGATACTTAACATAATTTTTTTAATTTTTTAAGATTACCGATGATTAAACGCTAAAGCTTGATTGCTTACAGTAGCATTTGATGCCATTGGTGTAGAAATTACGCATTTACCGAAAAAGCTTCATAGTAAAGATTTTCGTATTTTGTAAGACTTTGCCCGTTTTTATAACACAACTTCTGCGATCGCGTCATAAAACGCTATCATCTTCAGCTAAACCACAAAATAGGTAATAGGCTAGACTTACGCAAAAGTTAGTTTTAGAGTCGCATTAGTTGCTTTTGCGACACCAAAAGTTAGTTTTAGAGTCGCATTAGTTGCTTTTGCGACACCAAAAGTTAGTTTTCAAGTCGCATTAGTTGCTTTTGCGACACCAAAAGTTAGTTTTCAAGTCGCATTAGTTGCTTTTGCGACACCAAAAGTTGGTTTTCAAGTCACATTAGTTGCTTTTGCGACACCAAAAGTTGGTTTTCAAGTCGCATTAGTTGCTTTTGCGACACCAAAAGTTGGTTTTCAAGTCGCATTAGTTGCTTTTGCGACTCCAATAGCTAGTTCAGCAGTAGCCAGAAGGCCTCAATCTTTCTCTCTGCGCCTCTGCATGAGCTTATTTTGCAACGCCAACCACCATAACTCACAAAAAACGTTATATCTGCTGTTTTTTCAATTGGTTGATTTTGCATTCATAAAAATTCAAGTAAATTTAACTTGATTAAAAACATCTAATTTACACCCACTCAACTAAAAAACTTCTCCACGCATCTAACAAATATTTCCACACCCATTCCCAACGCCGTTTCGTCAAAATCAAACCGAGGATGATGATGTGGATACGCCAAATCTTTCTCTGGATTCGCAGAACCTAAAAAGAAATAGCAACCTGGAACCTCTTGCAAGAAGAATGACATATCTTCAGCAGCCATAGTTTGACATTCTGGCACAATACCCAACGGGGTTTCTACCACTTGTTCTGCTACAGTTCGCACCAATTCTGCCATCTTCATATCATTAATCACTGGTGGATAAAGTGACCAGTATTCTAAGTCATAACTCGCACCATGACTTTGACAAATTCCAGCAATAATCTGCTCGACACGCTGGTTGAAAAAGCCTTTCAAACTAGGATTAAAATACCTAACAGTGGCGCTCATTCTCGCTGTATCAGCAATCACATTTCCCTTAGTTCCAGCATGAAGTTCGCCCACTGTCACCACTGCTGAATCAAGGGGATTAACATTCCGGGCGACAATGGTCTGCAAGGCATTTACAATTTGGGCAGCAACTACAACAGAATCCACTGTTTGATGGGGTAGTGCGCCGTGTCCACCTTTGCCTAAAATTGTGCAATTAAAAGACTCCACAGCTGCCATCAATGCCCCAGCACGGACACCCACTGTTCCCAAGGGCAAATTATTCCACAAATGCAAACCAATAATCGCGTCAACATCAGGATTTTTCAGCACTCCAGCTTCAATCATCGGCTTTGCGCCTCCTGGTGATTCTTCGGCTGGCTGAAAGATAATTTTTACTGTACCGGAAAAGTCTTGGCGATGTTGCTGGAGATAGTAAGCTGTACCTAATGCGATCGCAGTATGTCCATCATGTCCACAAGCGTGCATCACTCCATCATGCTGCGATTTATAGGGCACTTCGTTGAGTTCTTGGATTGGCAATGCATCCATATCTGCCCGAATCGCTAAAACTTGGGGAGTGGGGGGTTGGTTACCTTTGATGGTGGCAACAATGCCAGTTTGGGCAATGCCAGTTTGGTGGTCAATTCCCCATTCTTGGAGTTTTTGTGAGACAAACTCAGCCGTCAGTTTTTCTTGAAAACCCAACTCTGGTTGTTGATGCAATCGCCGCCGCCACTCTACCAATTGTGGTTGCAATGAACGAATCGAAAGTCGGATGCGAGATAAATCAACAGAAGAGGAATTGGGAAAGGTAGAAACCATTATGACAAACTAGTTTAAGTACAGCTAAGGCAAGCTTATTTTCCCAGTTTATCGTAGGGAATGGGAAGAATAGACATCTCCAAAAAAGAATGTAGAGACGTAGCAGTGCTACGTCTCTACAAGGATTTTGGGTAACGCCTATTTAATTTCTACTAGATGTCTAATCAGCATAGAATCTTCTTAATCAGTAAACCAAAAAGTTTTTCTTTGAAAAGCAATGCTTAGGTTGGGCTACGCCTATACTAATAATCAGTTACGTAGACCACAAGTTAAAACACTTTGGAATTTGAAAAAGTCCGAGTGGAAAGCACTATTTTGTTTTCGGATGGTTTTTCTAAGAAATTTTCGGATAGTAATTTGGTCAAAGCATCGGGGTGTAGTTGCCAGTTCAATAATCCTGATAACCCCATAACCAAGCCAAATATAGTTGGAACTAAGGCGGCGTAGAACAACCATTTTTTCTGAGATAAAGATGTAATGGCAAATAGCGAAACTGAGATCGATAAGGAGGCATCAGCTAAATCAAACTGGTCATCATGGTAATTAAGCTGGTCATAGGTTGTTTGATCTTTTTCGGCGGCTAGCTTCTGTTCCTGCTTTTTCTGGTCTTCTTTATCAGCAATTAGTTGATAAGCGGCAATCTGTTTTTCATAGTCAGCCCTCACAGCAGAAGGTTGAGAAACAGATTGCAATTTCAGTTGCACCACATTTGATTTGGCTATTTCTTCACGAATATTACGAGCCTGGTATAACGCCCAATCGTCAATTTTATTTGCTTGAGCTTGCTGCATTGCCTGAACCAGATTATCGTCTTTAACTTTGCAGATGCCTATAAAGGTTGCGAGCAATGCAACTGCAATTGCAACAGCACTATTTAGACGACTTTTGCGTTTTTCGCGGTTAGCTGGGGTTTCGGGTTCATCGTTTTCATCTTCAACCAGGTCGATGGGGTTTATGTCCATATCGTTATACCAATTTCACTTAAAGATAAAACAGGAGTCAGAATACAGAATTCAGAAAACTCTATCCATAAAAGGATAGAGTTTTAACCATAGTATTAGTTAAAATCAATTCTGCAACCAACCAGCCATCACCGCAACTATCAAAAATACACCCATCGCCAAGCGGTAGAAAATAAAAATCAAGGTACTGTGTTTTTCTAGGTAGCTTAGGAGTCCCCAAATTGCTAGAAAAGCGGAAATGCTGGCAGAGATTAAGCCTACCAATAAAGTCAACCAACCAGCTGCACTCAGTCCTGCTTTGCTAAGAGTATGGAGTTCTACAGCACCCGCCAAAATCACGGCTGGTAAGCCCAACAAAAAAGAAAATCGGGCTGATGTCTCCCGTTCCATGCCCAAAAATAACCCAGCAGTGAGGGTGGAACCAGAGCGAGAAACGCCAGGTATGAGGGCAAAAGCTTGAGCAACTCCTACCCAAATGCCATCCCAGAGGGTGAGTTTGTCGAAAGTGCGATCGCGTCCTCCCCGTTTTTCTGCGATCGCCAACAATCCTGACATAATAATTGAAGCTACACCAATAACTACTAACCCTCGCATCGGTGAGTTGCAGGCGTTAAGAATTGGTTTGAGTAGGACACCAGCCACAGCAATGGGCAAGGTTCCTACCAATAAACCTAACATCAGTTGCAAAGAACTAGATTGATAATCTTGTCCGCTAATTGCTCTAACTGTCTCTCCTGTTAATTTTTTTAAGTCTTGCCAAAAATAGACTAAAACAGCAGTCAAACTAGCTAATTGCATGGCTGCTGAAAAAGCAGACCCCGGATCTTTGAGTCCCAGTAGAGTTGGCACTATCCGCAAATGAGCAGTACTGCTAATTGGTAATAGTTCTGTAATTCCCTGAACGATGCCTAAAATAATCACGTCAATCCAGCTAAGGTTAGCAAAGTCTAGATTCACTTCACTACCTTTGCCACAGATTGCACTTGCCACCGCAAAAGAAAGCATCATGATGTCAGGCGTAAATAATTTACTTTTAATCAAACACCGATAAATTAACTTATGCCAATGACGTTTCTATGACTAAGATATGCCACTTGAATGACATTTAAAATGTCAGCATTTCCAAATCTAAATCTGATGCTACTTGAGCAAGTTTATCTAAATCAGTCAGGCTATCTAAATTTGGTAAGCAGCCTAAAACTGGTATGTTCGTGAGTGATTGAATCAATTGGGGTGGTGTCCAATCGGCTATTTCTGCATCAGTTCGTCTTTGTACACAGTTCAGTACAATGCCTTTAAGATTGATCCGTGCTTGTCTAGCTAATGCTACGTTCGCCACTGCTTGAGCAATTGCACCTAATCTCACTGGCACTACCAATACCGTTGGTAAACGCCATTCTCCGGCTAAATCGGCTACGGTTAATTCCTCAGTTATAGGCGAACCTAACCCACCCAAGGCTTCTATAAGCACAAAATCACGTTGCGATCGCAATTTAGATAAAGCTTGCCAAACTACTGCTAAATCTACTTGGCGATTTTCTCGTGCTGCTGCGATGGGAGGGGCAAGAGGCGCTCGAAAGTACAAAGGTGTAATTTCTTCTAAAGATTGTTCTAGTGTAAATAGCTTTTGATACCATTCGCGATCGCCAATCCCCGATTGAATCGGTTTCATGATTCCCAAGCTACGCTGCGGATAATATTTTTGCCAATAGGCTGCTAAGGCTGTTGTTAAAACAGTTTTACCAGCTTCGGTATCAGTTCCAGTAATCAGTAGTGTGTTTAACATTAATTTCTTTGGCCAGAAAATGGTTGTGTTCCATCAACTGGCGGAAAACTTGGCGTTTCACCAGTGGTCGGAATTGGCGTAGGTGTCTCTGTCGGAATTGGGAAAGGTGTTTGTGTAAAAGCTGGGGTGGGTATCTCTGTTGGAACTGGGTTAGGTATTTGTGTAGGTATTGGGAAGGGTCTTTCTGTCGGAATTGGGGTAGGTGTTTGTGTATAAACTGGGGCAGGTATTTCTGTTGGAATTGGGGTAGATGTTTGTGTAGGTATTGGTTTTGCTAGTGTTTCTAATGCAACAGTCAGGCTGTAATTGCTTTCGGCAACTCCTGGAACCAGTGTTAACTCAATAGTATATCTACCAGTAACCAGCAATGTGCCTTTATATGATGCTACTTGTTCAACATTTTGATCAATTGGTTGTTGATTGGGACTGAAGACTGTTAACAAAACGCTGCTTCCTGGGTCAATAAACGCAGTTAAATTGTCACCTTTCTGCCCAAAAAAAGTATATCGGATGATTTGATTTGTTTTGAGAGTATCTGTAACCGTGGTTGGGTTAGATGCTTTAAGATTGAGCCGCCTACTAGATACAATAGGTTGTTCGGGGGTGGGTGTGGATGTGAATGTAGTACCACCAGAAATAACTGGTGAAGGAAAATTTTGTGGAAGCGTCTGTGTTGGTGATGGTTTTGATTGACTGCGGATAGAACTTACCAGTGCCCAAGAACCAAATCCGGCTACGATTACTACAGCAGTGCCAATTGCTGCGATCGCTAACGGATTATCCAAGACTGAGCTAGTGGAACTTGGTGGAATCACAGGATCGGGTTGTTTCTTGGGCAAAGCTGCTGGTGGTACTGAGTCAGGACGGCGGCCAACAGCGATTGTTTGCAAGTTAGACGTATTCAAGGCCGGAAGACTAACTTGCTGCTCTAAAGATTGTAGTGCTTGAGATACGCTAGCAGCACTTTGATAGCGATCGCTCGGTATATGATTCAACATTCGATTCAACACCATAGCAAATCGCGGATTAACTGTTACCCACCGTTGCCAATTCCAAGTTAGTTGGTTTTCGTCAAATAGATCCCTTGGTTCTTTACCAGTCAGCAAAACAATCGCTGTTACTGCTAATGCATACAAATCACTACTAGGATAAGCTCCCCCTGTTTGCATTTGTTCACTAGGAGAGTAGCCTAATTTTCCGACAGTGGTTTCTGGCATTGCGCTCTCTGGCGATCGTAAACGAGTTGCCAGTTCTTTTACCACTCCAAAGTCAATTAACACAGGTTTAGCGTCACTATCTCGCAAAATAATATTTTCTGGCGAGATATCTCGGTGAATAATCCCTCGACTGTGAATATGCTCTAAAACAGGCAGCAACAACTTTATCAACTGCAATACTTCAGCCTCTGTGAAGGTTTGACCCATAGCTTGACGTTCAGCCAGCAGAGCTTGGTAAGTTTGACCTGCAACGTAGTCCTCCACCAAAAATAAACGTTGGTCTTGCTCAAACCTTTCCCGAAATTTCGGGACTTGTGGGTATTCAATTTGATATAAAATGGCAGCTTCTCGGTGAAAAAGCTCTTGTGCCTTCTCCCAAGCCAAAGGCTCCGTTGCTGTTGAAATCAATTCCTTGATCGCACAAAGTTCGTTAAAGCGCCTCTGGTCTTCTGCCAGATAGGTTCTACCAAATCCTCCTTGTCCGAGAATTTGGATTATGCGATAACGGTTTTGCAAGACAGTGCCAACTGTAAGGGGTGGTTGCATGATCCAATGATTGAGTGTAGTAGCAACTGAGGAGGAAGTCACCCACAAAGATTTAAGTCCAAGAGGCGACAGACAGTTACCTGCGGCAATATTCTACTATACCGAATGGGGAAACCTCACCAGAGCTAGATTATTTTGTAGTTTATTTAACAGCCCCCAATCCTCAATTCAATTTACTTCTTGATAAAACGAGAGATTTTAAAATATGCAAAATTAACTTGAGAATCCAGATTATACAAATTGCTCATCTCTTTTTGAATCAATCCTTTGGGAAATAAATGTTCACGATTAACTATTATCAAAACCGTATCCGCACGATTTGTTAAAGTTTCAATTTTTCCTGCAAAATTTTTATCATTAATCCCCTTCCTTAACTCATTCCCAAAATTGCATCCATTCAGGCTTAGAAAGTCACCGTAGTATCTAAATAATCTGGGATGGCCAAATAAAATTACTGATTTTGTAGAAGAGGGACGATTTTTTATAATGTACTGGATTACAGAGCGGTAGTCATCTTTCTGATAGAAATCATTGAAGTATAGCAACAGCCTTGGTGATTAGGACATCAACAGATGATAAAACTTAGACACAAAAAGACTTTTCACCCAGTCTCTAGTCCCTTGCTATACCAGCAACTTTTTTCCACCATTGGGGCGGGTGCGGTAGACTAGCGATCGCTCCAATATCCAAAATCACCATCCGTTTCAGTCGCAGATTATAGGCGATCTGCAACACGGCCTATGCAGTTAAAGATTTTTCTGCTACTGAATTACGTCGAGAGTCCATTAGTCTTTCCCACTTTTATACCTCAGAAGAATTTAGATTGAACAATTTTTCTAGCATTTAATTAAAATTTATTTTAGTAAAAATACTTACAAATCTTTGCCTAGATGGTATTACTCTTGTTGAGTAATGTTTTTTTATTATAAAGAATGTTTTTATTAAGTTTTTATTTAAAATTTATCCAATCTTTATCTAAAAATCTCATTGTGCGTCAATACCTTGTGTCCACTGTTATCATGTTCTAACTTATGTAAGTGCTGTTTTTGTCAATGCGTAAGGCATGGAATAATAAGCTACTATTGTAGTACTTAGTCGAAGGTGCTATACTGTATGAGAACAAGCTTCACTATCACTTAAGTTGTAATGCTTTAGTGTTAGCTATGAATGAGGTAGTTAGAAAAACCTACCACACCAATGTTTACCTCAATCCAAAAATTTGAACTATAGACCTAGTGGATGGACTAAATGTCCGTTAAGCTATCAATAGTTTGCTTGCAAAAAAAATTAGACAGTTAGCGAATGATAATTTTATGAAAAAATGTTTAAATTTTGTATGGAATATTCAATAAAACTCACAAATGTTTTTTTAGGCGATTTCTCGGTTAAACCTATTAAATCTTTAATGATAATATTGCTATGAATGCACATAGAGGATCTGCTGTGCTCAGTTCTGCAACTTTCAAAGTGCAACCATCTGCAACAGGACTGAGTGATAATCATCGCCTGCGGCTGTTTTCTGGCTCTGCCAATATACAACTGTCTCAAGAGGTTGCTCGTTATGTGGGCATGGACTTGGGGCCAATGATTCGCAAAAGATTTGCCGATGGAGAACTTTACGTCCAAATCCAAGAATCGATTCGGGGTTGTGATGTCTATTTAATCCAGCCATGTTGTCAACCCGTGAACGATCATTTAATGGAATTATTGATTATGGTTGATGCCTGTCGTCGAGCTTCTGCGCGACAGGTAACGGCAGTAATTCCCTACTATGGCTATGCCCGTGCCGATCGCAAAACCGCAGGAAGAGAGTCAATAACCGCCAAGCTAGTTGCTAACCTGATTACCGAAGCAGGTGCCAACCGCGTTCTAGCAATGGATTTGCACTCGGCTCAAATTCAAGGCTATTTCGATATCCCCTTTGACCATGTTTACGGTTCGCCAGTATTGCTGGATTATCTAGCAAGCAAAGAACTGCCCGACCTTGTGGTTGTTTCCCCTGATGTTGGCGGTGTAGCGCGAGCCAGAGCATTTGCCAAAAAACTGAATGATGCCCCACTTGCGATTATTGACAAACGTCGTCAGGCACATAATGTTGCCGAAGTGTTAAATATCATCGGCGATGTTAAAGGCAAAACGGCAGTTTTAGTGGATGACATGATCGACACTGGAGGCACGATAGCAGAAGGAGCGCGATTACTGCGTGAAGAAGGAGCGCGTCAAGTATACGCCTGTGCAACTCATGCAGTGTTCTCTCCACCAGCGATGGAGCGTTTGTCCAGTGGCTTATTTGAGGAAGTGATTGTCACCAATACAATTCCCATACCAGAAAACAATCGTTTTCCCCAACTAGTGGTGCTGTCAGTAGCTAATCTTTTAGGAGAAACTATCTGGCGGATTCATGAAGATACTTCAGTCAGTAGTATGTTCCGCTAGACTGTCATTAGTTTTATTAGCGTAAATTGCCCACACTGTACTCTTGAACTTGTACAGTGTGGGCTTTTAGCAACGTGAGTTCGACGGCGATTACAGAACCGAAAAGCTTGCCACAAAAGGAAAAAGGACAGGCTGAAGGAAGCTACAACCTATCTACTATAGGGGACTTCCAAGAAATAAATTATCCAAATGAACGAACCACAGAGACGCAGAGAACACAGAGATAGGAGAAATAGAGAAGATTTTTGCGTCAGTTTTGGGATATTTTTTTATTTGGAAGTCCCTAGATTATGATGTTGTGCATTCCTAATTACATCAACTGATATACCAATTAATGGTAATACCATTTTTGGCGTTGCATAAATGCGGGATGAATTGGCGGTTGAAATCATTGAAAATTCGTTCCAAATTAGGTGAAATCATCCCATGATTCAGCAACGCCCCATTTTTTAATTGATTTATCCTTACCGATACAGCCAAACCCGGAGCAGTGAAAGCAACTGCTCTGTATCTACAGGCTTGGTAATGTAGTCAGACGCTCCAGCTTCGATGCACTTTTCGCGATCGCCCGGCATGGCTTTAGCAGTTAAAGCAATTATTGGTAATGAGCGAAACTGTTGTTGCTGACGGATGGCGCGGGTGGTTTCGTAACCATCCATTTCCGGCATCATAATGTCCATCAAAACTATATTAATCTCAGGATTAGTTTGCAGCCTCTCTATGCCATCTCTGCCATTTTCGGCAAATAGCACTTGCATTTGATAGCTTTCTAAAAAGCTGGTGAGGGCAAAAATATTTCGGAGGTCATCATCTACAATCAAAATTGTCCGATTCGCCAGCACCGGATCATTTTGGTGTAGTTGTTCTAGCATTTGCCGCTTTGGTGGAGGCAAATTGGCTTGCACTCGATGCAAAAACAAGGCAGTTTCATCTAATAACCGCTCTGGCGATCGCACATTTTTAATGATAATTGTCTCTGCTAGTCCCCGTAGTTGCGTTTCTTCTTGGCGGCTGAGTTCTTTGCCGGTGTAAACAATGATCGGCAGTTTTAAAAGCCTGGGTTCTTGCTTTATTTGCTCAATTAGTGTAAAGCCGCTCATATCGGGCAGGCCAAGATCGAGTACCATACAATCAAAGTGATGCGATCGCAAAATCGAGAGGGCTTCTGCCCCTGTACCCACTGCTGTACTATGAACATCGCCATTACCGATCAGTTCGATAATACTTTGGGCTTGTACGGGGTCATCTTCTACGATGAGAAGATTTTTTACCTGACGCTCAATAAAGCCTTTAATCTCTGTTAATACCTGAGTTAGCGCTTCTGGAGAAACGGGTTTTTGGAGATAGGTAATCGCTCCTAGTTGTAATCCCCGTTGCTGTCTTTCATCAACAGAAAGTATATGTACTGGTATGTGTCTGGTGTCTGGCTTATGTTTCAGACGATCTAGCACCGTCCACCCATCCATCTCTGGCATGTGGATATCTAGCATAATTGCATCGGGCTTAAACTGTTGCGCTAGTGCTAAACCTTGTTTGCTCTGTAAAGCAACAATGGTTTTAAAGCCCTGCTCACGGGCCATATCTAGTAAAATGCGGGCAAATTTATCATCATCCTCGATAATTAGCAAAATGCGATCGCCCGGTTGAATGATTTCTCGGTCATCTGGGATATCGTTGGGTAAACTGGGAAGGAGTTTCGGCGATGAAGAGATGTCTACAGTTGTGGGTCTGTTTTCGACTATTGGCACTTCTTTTATGAGCGATGCCGCACGCATAGAGTTGATTGGGCCAGAAGGTGATGGAGTGAGAGTATTTTTACCCTTCACTTCATGTCGCCTCGGCAAGTAGAGGGTGAAGGTGCTTCCCTGCCCTGCTTGGCTGACTATTTCAATTCTCCCGCCCAACAGTTGAGACAGTTCGCGGCTAATGGACAAGCCCAAGCCTGTTCCCCCGTACTTGCGGCTGGTTGTGCCATCTGCCTGCTGAAATGCCTCAAAAATAATCTTTTGCTTCTCCTCTGGAATGCCTATACCCGTGTCGCTAACTGCAAAAGCAATCATGGGATTATCAACTTCGTCTGCCTTCGTTGCTATGCCAATTTGTAACTTCACGCCTCCTTGTTCTGTAAACTTAAAGGCGTTAGCTAGGAGATTTTTCAGCACTTGTTGTAGACGTTTGGAGTCGTTATAAATTGTCGGTGGTAATTTTTCATCTCGTTCAATAGTAAAGCTGAGTTCCTTATTGTGGGCAACTTGCCGGAAAGTCTGCTCTAAAGATGTCTCCAAATCGGCAAGAGCAATTTGCTCAATATCAAGCGACATAGTACCCGACTCAATTTTTGCCAAATCTAGAATGTCATTGATTAATTCCAGCAAATCAGTCCCAGCCGAATAGATAGTCCGGCTGTACTCTACCTGTTTGTCGGTCAAGTTGTTAAGGGAGTTATCTGCTAGCAGCCTTGCTAAAATTAGCAGGCTATTTAGCGGTGTCCGTAACTCGTGGGACATATTCGCCAGAAATTCCGACTTGTATTTAGAAGACAATTCCAGTTGTTCAGCTTTTTGTTCCAAAGACAGCCTCGCCTGCTCAACTTCCTGGTTCTTGCGGGCAACTTCCCGATTTTGAACTTCTAACAATTCTGCCTTTTCTTCTAGCTCCTCATTTAGTTGCTGTAATTCCTCGTTAGACTGCTTGACAAGAAATTGCGATTCCTCCAACTCCTGCGCTTGTTCTTCTAAGCGTTGATTGCTCTGCTGTAGTTCTTCTTGCTGGTTTTGCAGTTCTTCTGTTAAAGCAACAGACTTTTCAAGTAGTCGCTGAGTTTGCAATTGTGAGGCGATGTTATTTAAAAATACACCCAGAATTTCACTCAATTGCTCTAAAAATGTCAGATGCAGATGGCTGAAAGGCCCAAATGATGCTAATTCAATTACAGCATTGACCTGTGTCTCAAACAGTATAGGCAAGACAATAATATTTAGCGGTGGAGCTTCTCCCAAGCCGGAATTGATCCGGATATAGTCACTAGGAACTTCTGTTAGCAAGATTCTTTGTTTTTCTAAGGCGCATTGTCCCACTAATCCTTCACCCAAACGAAACTGATTTGCCAGATTTTTTCGCTCTTTGTAAGCATAACTACTTAATAGTTTCAGTACAGGCTCGTTGTCTATTGAATCCATGAAATAAAAAACGCCCTGCGATGCGCCAACTAGTGGTGCTAAATTTGACAAAATCAGGCGAGAGGCAGTTTCTAGATTTCGATGCCCTTGGAGCATCTTGGTAAATTCAGCTAAGTTAGACTTTAGCCAATTTTGCTCGTCATTTTTTTGATTTGTGTTTCGCAGATTAACGATCATCTGGTTGAAGGTGCGTGTCAATACACCAATTTCATCGTGGCGATCGCTATCTGGTAAACTCACCAATAAATCCCCATCCGCCATTTTTTCTGCTAAATCAGAAACTTGCTTTAGCGGTGCTGAGATATGTCTAGTCAGGATAAATCCGATCAAAGCTAAGATTAAAGAAAATAAGGGAATACTATATACAATAGTGGCGATCGTTTGCCGAGCAGCTACTTTTGCCTTCTCAGAGCGCTGTTTCAGCAGTGTATTCTCCTCAGTTTTCATCGCCTGGATAACTTTGCTGATCTCAGCCATCAGCTGCTTGCCTTGGTCTGTTAGAACAACCTTCTGGGCTGCTTCAAAACTTTGGTTCTGACGCAAGTCAATGGTTTCTTTAAGTTCAGCCAGCTTTTGAGTAATTAGTGGCTGTAAAATATCAAGCCGACTCTGTTGTTTGGGGTTATCTGCCGTTAACCTTTGAATTTCCTCGACTTTTTGATTCAGTACTTCAATAGCAGCGTTATAAGGTTCTAAATAGCGATCTTCTCCAGTAATAAGGTAACCACGTTGCCCAGTTTCAGCATTTGTTAGTTGCAAATTGAGGTCTTCAAGCTGACTTAACACCTGGTAGGTATGGCTTTCTTTTGCCGAAGTTTCAATTAGCTCATTAGTGCTTTGATAGGAGATTAAACCAATAGTGGTCAGAGTTGCTAAACTCAGGGCAAAACTAATTCCAATTTTGGCTCCAATCTTCAAACTTTTCAACATTATTCCAGGCAGCTATTCTAATGATTTATATTTTTGGGACTATTCTGATTATGTTTTAGCTATACAAATTTAAGAAATTTACTTTGTATATATTTAATTTTTATAATGCAAGTAATACTACATTTTAATATTATATAAATATGATGTTAAGTTATTTTGTAAAAAGTTATCATAATAAGATTATCATCAATTTATAATATTTTGATATTTAGCTTAATATTATCTTTTGAGATACTATAACTTATTTCCCAAGGAACAGCCACCCGTTTTTTAATTGAATCCTGTGATAGATCATTAAATACTGTTATTTAGATTATATTATAAATTAAATAACAGAGTTCCACTAAAAAATGGTGGTTTTTATGAACGTAGTAGTTGACCTAACAAGATCAAAATTTTGCAAAGGACAAAAGGGAGAATTTACCGGTGGATAGGGAACCGTAATACAATACTGTTCTAACTCTGGATACTGGTCATATCTCATAGAAATGGAAATGGGTTCAGAGCCAGAAATGGGTAGGATTGGGAAACTTCAATTTTACTATTTGAAAGAGATATTATATTACCCTAATACCCAATTCTGTATGAAGATGCGCTTATGGTGCAAGAAATAAAGAACGAACCGCAAAGAGCGCCAAGTACGCCAAGAAGAAATAAGAAATTAAAAGATTTGGCGCAGCTTCACAAAGAAACGGTATAAGACAAGCCTGTTGCAGCTTAAAGTTCAGCTTAAGATGCTCTTTGAGAAAAAAACTGATTGGATGATATTAAGTAATTTAACAATCGTTGAATTATTTTTTTAATTATTAAACAGCTTTCATTGGTGATAAAAATTAAAAATTCTTGTAATTTATCCACTTGTAATCTATCCAAAATCTCTAATTAATAATCCCTTCCGGTTCACATAAAACAGTGGCATATATATATAATAGTTTAATGGTTTAATTAAAGATAAAACTTAACCTATATCTATATCTAACTTGTCACTTACTAAGGAAAGGAATCAAATTTTAATTATGTCATTTTTAATTACATCTAACTACTTAATTTTATTTCTTTAAAACAGTATTTATTTTGTATATTGTGAAAGCCTAAAATCTAAGAAGGTAAATTGTGTTTAGATGATTTTGTAATTTATAGAAAAAAAGTATACCTTCCTAAAACTATTAGGAATATATACAATTACAATCGCACGCGGTATGGTGTAAAATCTCTTAAAACTTAACTTTTTTTATTTATCAGATATGAAGCCAAGCCTATTGACTCATAACCTGGCGATCGCTTCTATTCGCATTAACTACAAATGGGCTATAGATGCAAAATTTTTCAATTTTGTGATTTTCTAAAATGGCTCTAGCACCTGCCATATAGATATCAGTACTATTTATCATTAATAAATAATTGCCAAGGGTCACTTGATGTTCATAATATCTGGCTAGATCCTCAGAAATTCCTAAATTAGTATAATTATCTTTGGAACTGCTGATATCTACCTCAGTAATACCATTCAGTGTGTTTGTATCCTTAGCAATCACCGACACCTGAGCCATAGGAAAACCAGCTATTTTGAGTTCAGTAAGTGCTTTTTCTGTATCTTGGCGCGTAGAAAAAACACCAACTGCATTTTTATAGCGACTATTTGGGGTCAAGTATGGATCATAAATGCTCCACTGTTGAATATCGCGGCGATTAAAAATCCTTTTAGCAAGACGAATTTCTATATCTATGCCGTTTACTATTACCAAATAGTAACCTTTGCAAACTAGATCGCTGTAACCCTGTCCTTGCTCTTTAGGAATCCCTAAACCTAGCAGCACACCATGCAAATCACCTGTGGTTGCATTGATCGCACCACCTGTCAAAGTGGCAGCGATCGCAGTTGCTTCTGCTCCGGCTAGAAAGACTCGTCCTATACCAGGAATTACCCAAAGGACTAAACCCACTAATAAGCCAGTAACACCACCTAAAGCACCACCTGTAAAGGCTTTAGCATTTTCTGAGGATGTATTATTGCCAGTGCGATCTTTAACTTCAACACTAGCAATATCGCTTTCTTCTTCTACATTCCGTGCAATTATCGAAACTTTGTGCATGGGAAAATTAGAAGCTGTTAGTTCCTGAACTACCAATTGTATATCGGAACACCTAGCGAAAACTCCTATAGTTGTTCGCTCTTTTTCTAATGTCATTTTATCGGTTTATTGCAGCTTTAAGCAATTCCCAAGAGTGTTAGCTGATATGAGGTAATTACACAGCTCGGCGAGTCAGTAAACCCCAAAGGAAAATTAGTAGCATAGCACCAAGAACAGCAAATAAAATGCTTCCAAGGGAGAACGCTCCAGCAGATGCGGCTGCTGCCGAACCACTTCCCAGCAAGGTTTGACCCAAATAACCGCCGACTACTGCTCCAAGTATTCCTAATATGATGGTGGAGACAATACCGCCACCTTGGGTTCCTGGATAAAATAACTTAGCTAACGCACCTGCAATTAAACCCAAAACTAGCCAAGCAATAATGTTACCCATTGAATTTCTCCTTCCTTGAGAATCTTATTTGTTTGCTTTTGACTATTTCATATTAAAGTTTTCCTCCAAAATTACTGATCTATCTAGAGAACTAATATCAAAAATCTTTAGATATTATTTGAATATTCACTCCTTTGTCTTTGAGGATGAATATATCAATTTAGTAACAAGCAGTACTACTTGCTCACAACTCAGGAGTGAGGACTATAGAAAGAGCTAGTTGATAAAGTTGGCGACGGGGAAGGGAGGTAAATTTTGCTAACTGACGGCTAGCTTGCGATCGCGATATCCCCTGACTAATTAACTGTTTCAATTCGGCTTTCAATTCTTCTTCTGTGAGTTGGGGCTGACTGGCCCGAATTCCTGCCACTACTAATGTATATTCACCTTGGGGTTCTCGTTGGTTATAGTGAGCGATCGCCTCGGCAATTGTCCCCCGCCAAAATTCTTCATACAATTTAGTTAACTCCCGTCCTAGCACAATTTGGCGATCGCTTCCCCAAACAAGAGCTAAGTCTTGTAAAGTATCTCGCAAACGGTGGGGCGATTCATAGAAAATCAATGTGCGGGATTCTGTTTGCAGAGATTCTAAATGTTCTTGTCTTTGTTGACTTTTAGCTGGAAGGAAGCCTTCAAAGACAAACCGATCCGTTGGTAATCCAGATGCACTCAATGCCGTAATTGCTGCACTAGCGCCAGGAATGGAAACTACTGTAATTCCCGCCTCAATACAGGCTTTCACCAGTTCATATCCAGGATCGGAAATTCCTGGCATTCCAGCATCACTCACCAGAGCGATCGCTTTATCGTTAACTAAATGCTCTAATAATTCTGGGATGCGGCTGGTACGATTGTGTTCGTGGTAACTCACCTGGGGAGTCTTAACTTGAAAATGCTGTAATAGTTTCCCTGTGTGACGGGTATCTTCTGCAGCAATGATATCTACAGTCTGTAAAATTCGCACCGCCCGAAAGGTTATATCTTCTAGATTGCCAATTGGTGTGCCGACAACGTAAAGTGTTCTTGGTTTTGGATCGGTTTGCATAAGTAAGAGTTAGGAGTTTGTAGAGACGCGATTCATCACATCTGTGCAGGAGAGACGCGATTCATCGCGTCTGTACAAGAGTTAAAAATAATAATTTATGCACCTATACGAACATATATGAGAAATGGATAATCTAAAATCCAAAATCCAAAATCCAAAATCGGATCGTGGGTTATTTGTAGGTTTAGTAACCTTAGATTTGATTTACCTTGCTAACTCTGCCCCTAAGAATAATCAGAAGATTGTCGCTACTGACTATACTTTGGCAGCAGGGGGGCCAGCTACAAACGCGGCTGTGACTTTCAGCCATTTAGGAAATCAGGCTACAGTCTTGGGTGTAGTGGGTTCTCACCCCATAACGCACCTAATTCGAGGTGATTTGGCAAATTACAAAGTTGCGATCGCAGACCTTGAGCCTACCACTGATTTAGCACCGCCTGTCTCCTCAATCATTGTCACCCAAACTACGGGTGAACGAGCTGTAGTTTCCATCAATGCTGTCAAAACTCAAGCCAACAGCGCATCTATCCCATCAGATATTTTGCAAAATGTCGATATAGTACTGATTGATGGACATCAAATGGCGGTTAGTTATGCCATTGCCCAAATGGCTAAAGTCAAGAATATTCCAGTAGTAATTGATGGTGGAAGTTGGAAGCCTGGATTTGAGCAAATTCTGCCGTTTGTAAATTACGCCATCTGTTCGGCTAATTTTTATCCCCCTAACTGCCAGACTGGAGAAGACGTTTTTACCTATCTGGGCAGATTTGACATTCCTCACATCGCCATTACCCACGGACAAAAACCAATTGAATACTTGAGTTGCACCAAAACTGGTATCGTAGATGTGCCACCGATTCAAGCAGTTGATACATTAGGGGCTGGAGATATTTTCCACGGTGCTTTTTGTCATTACATTTTAAAGGAAAGTTTTACTGATGCACTGGCACTGGCAGCTAATATTGCTGCTGATTCCTGTAAATTTTTTGGCACTCGGCGCTGGATGGATTTAAAGTGCTGAGTAGTCAAGTTAATAAGGCCAAATTAAATGAAAGACTTAAAAGAAATATTAGCGATCGCTCGTGAGGTTGGTTGGGGCGCAGCAGATATACTGCGATCGTATTATCATGGGACTGCAAAAGATCCTAATTTAGATATACAATATAAAGAAAATGAACCTGTTACCGTTGCCGATGTAGCTGTAAGTCAATACATTTTGCAGACACTACAAGCAACTTTGGGTAATGAAGATTTTGCTTATATTAGCGAAGAAACCTATCAATCTCCAAGTGGTGTAGCACAGCCCTCCCCACCTTGGGTATGGATAATTGACCCTTTGGATGGCACACGAGACTTTATCGAAAAAACTGGAGACTATGCAGTTCATATTGCTTTAGTTAAGGAAACACGCCCAGTTTTGGCAGTAGTGGCAATCCCAGAGGCTAAAAAGTTATATTACGCTATCAAAGGCGGGGGTACATTTGTAGAAACTCGTGATGGTTCTGTTCCTTTACAAGTGTCGTCAGGCAAACGAATTGAGGATTTAACTTTAGTCGTTAGTCGCTCTCACCGCAACCAACGTTTAGATCGTTTACTACAAAACTTACCCTGTCAAAATCAGAAAGCTGTAGGCAGTGTAGGTTGCAAAATCGCCACCATAGTCGAGCAACAGGCAGATATCTACATTTCCCTTTCCGGCAAGTCTGCGCCCAAAGATTGGGATATGGCAGCACCAGAATTGATTCTAACAGAAGCTGGTGGGAAATTTACTCACTTTAACGGCACGCCGTTGCAGTATAACACCGGTGATATCAATCAATGGGGAGGTTTGCTGGCTAGTAATGGCGAATATCACGAAGTGCTGTGTAAAGAAGCAGAAAGGATTTTAGCGCAGTTTGAGCATAGCTAAATGGGGCATTTCAGGATGAACATTTTTTAATTTGCTTTTAAAACAGTTAATCGTAAGCTTACCTCGCGCCTATTGGTGCGAGGCTTTAGCCACAGATTTGAATTATCGGAAAGAGAGACAATTGTCCCTCTAATTGACAACTCATCCCCGGACTTTCAGGAAGGCTTACAGACTTCCCCAAAGCAGTAATATTATTGGCCGCGTTTATATCAGCATCATGTTCAAATCCACAATGCCCACACTTGAAAACTTTTCCGTTGCGATACGATTTACCCTTGATGGGGTGAATACGTCCGCAACGGGAACAGGTTTGACTCGTGTAGGCAGGCGGCACAAATATTACTGGAACACCAGGGATATTTGCTTTGTACCCAACAAACGAACGCAACTGATAAAACGCCCAATTATTAGTTCTTCGGCGTTCAGTCTTGCTTCTTGGTTTTTGATTGAGCGACTGCCTAATATTGGTCAAATCTTCAAAAGCCAAGACAGCATTTGCTCGTTTTGCGCTCTGAACAAGTTGCTTAGAAATATTGTGATTCAACCATTTTTGAAACCTCTGTTCTCTCCCAGAAAGCCTTCTCAACAGTCGTCTAGAACTGCGAGTGCGTTTGGATTGAACATTAGACCTGACCTTACTATATCGGTCACGAGTGGATTGAATCTGTTTGCCACTCCAAGAGTCGCCGTTAGAGGTGGTAGCTATGTCGCGCCTACCCAAATCGACCCCAATAACCTTGGGTGTTTTACCTGTGGGGCTGGTAGGCAGGTCAACACAGATATTGATGTAGTAGTCACCGTGCTTAGTTTTATTGAGGGTAGCAGCCGTTGGGGATTGTCCTTTGAGCAATGCCAACTGATAGTTACCAATACTCAACTTGAACTTAACTCGACCACACATCAACGTAACGCCAACGGTTTGCAAATCCTCAATATACTGAAAAGTCCGAATATCCAAATTCAAGGATGTCGGTCTAAATTTGTGGACTTGCTTAACTGCTTTAGCGTTACCAACTACACGACGAATTGCTTGGCAGACATGGTTTGCCTTCAAACCAGTAACCTCACGAATTGGCTTGTAAACCTTATGGTGAAGCTTAGTCGTATTCCAACAATTCTCGCGTTTTGCAATCTCATATATCTGATTACAAGCGTCAGCAAATCCTTGCAAGGTGCGGTCTATCTCAGTCCGCGACTCTACAGGTACTTGAAGCCTGCATTTTACAGATATAGTTTGCATTTGAATGGGGTAACAACTCATCACATTTTACCATGTAAAGCCGCCCTACAAGGGCGGGGTTTCTACCCATTTTTCGGATGATATGATTAAGCCCAATACTGATAATAATCTTTACTCCTTAGTCCACAGCGTAATTTTCAAAACACTAAATACCAGGGCGATCGCTAGTTGATTGCGATTTTCTGTTAAAAGTGTAACTTGTATAATACAAGCAACAAAAGCCAATCAATGGAGAAGTCTACAAACCTAAACTTAAGGTTTGATTTGTGAATAAAATTCACAATAAGACGATATTCAAAGGTTGAAGGCTGTGCTAGACTCATGGGTATAAAGATTATTTTCGGTTGAGTAACTCGTTTTGATTTCTAAAAAGTGTCTCTCCGAATTTAACTATCTACACTCTCTGAATTCGGAGATTTCTATGTCAATTTATGTCGGGAACCTGTCCTATCAGGTTGCAGAAGAGGACCTAAAGCAGGCTTTTGCAGAATACGGAACAGTAAATCGTGTTCAACTACCCACAGATCGGGAAACAGGCCGGCCGCGTGGGTTCGCTTTTGTGGAAATGGAATCAGACACGCAAGAACAAGCTGCCATTGATGCACTTGATGGTGCTGAGTGGATGGGACGTGATTTGAAAGTGAACAAAGCTAAACCTCGTGAGGAAAGAAGTAACTCTTCTCGTGGTAGCTGGGGTGGCGCTAATCCTCGCCGCAACAATAATCGCTACTAAGTCGATTCCTAAAAATTTCACATTTAGAATCTCCAGCAGATAAAGCAAAAGGCTGCACTCTGCTGGAATATTTTATAGCTATGCCGTATTACCCTCGCTAGTTGACAGTAGACGCAAACGCAAGAGTGTCAGCCCCTTTGGGGAAGTCAAAAGTTACCCATTCAAAAGTCAATAATTTACCAAGCCCATAAATAAATTTAATTGGTCTGTAATAAGGACGCCGTAAATATGCGCGGTGCTAGAAATACATTTTTATTTTTATATAAATAAATTTATTTGCTCTGTACCTTTTTCTTTCTGGTCACGTAGAGAAGCGGCTTGCCGCAGGATAACCTAATACTAAGAATCATTGCTTTAGTTGGGTAACACCAATATTAAATCCAACCTATAAGTATTTTATTTTTCAGAGGAATAAAGAGCGATAGTTTGTTGAGTTCTATTTGCGGAACTTGCAGCAATATAAATGTATCTTCCTGTATATCCATAAAGTATTGTAGATATCGTTAGTTTGCAATCCTTGGCTCTGGATTTTCAAGAAAATGTTACGACTTTATCATTTATTACTAGGTTGTATTTTGCTAGTGTTAATACCACTGGGAGCAAAATTTGTTCTCCCCCAATTTTCTGCACCCAAAGTAGTAAAATCCCCCGCCGTTGCGAAACTTCCTAACCCTAATGAGGGAAATATTTGGCAGAAAATCCTGGGAAATACTGCTGTTCCAACTAACTGGCAAGTTGCTCCTTGTAAGGGAAATGCGCCTTTATTGTGTGTCTCATCCAAAGAGGAACTTTTGGGTACAGTTGAGATTAACATTTACCCATTAGCAAACAACGAGGATTTCCAAAAGAAACTCGTAGCTGTTGGTATTCCACCTGGTTCCCAAGTGGACTACCAAAGTTCCAAATACCAAACCCAGGTATTATCAGCACTCAAGGCTTGGGTTGTAGACCACTACGCTGCTTTTGCCAAAGACCGTCAGGGTGAATATGGAAAAGAGATTACTTTCTTAACCTACCCACCCCAACCAGTACCCGTTGGTAAGCTTCAGGGAATCCGCTATGGTTTCGCCGGACTCAAGCAAAAAGGTGGAGTACAAGAGCAACATATTGGTCATGTTGCCTTTGATGGCAATAAACTTTACGTAATTACCACTGCCTTTGACCCAGGTTCGCAAACAGGTAAGTTTGACAAACTGGAAAACTTGGCTATTTTTCAACCTTACTTGTATGCGATCGCAGCAGATTTACGTTTACCCTAATTGGTATTGGGCATGGGGCATGGGGCATAGGGGATGGGTTATTCTCCTTGTTCCCTTGTCCCCTCACTCCCTCGCTGCCTACTCTCAATCAACCTAAATCTCAGCTACCGCCCGTTCAATCAAGCGACGTGCTAAAGTTTGCGTGCCGGTGTGTTCATAATAATTAGTTGCTACATCTAGGAATGCCGCGAGGTAGTCTAACTTGTCATCGGCAATATCGGTAAAACTTTGCAAGTTGTGGACAACCTTTTGTGGTGTTAAATTATTTGCGCTGACAATACCACTCATCCAACCTTTAACTGAGTCAAAGCTTTCGCCGATAAAGTTGAGTTTACTACCAGCATTGTTGCCTGGAATCACATCTTTGATGTTTTGAAATGTCGAGTTTTTTTCTAATTCTTGTGGATTTGTTTGATTAAGCCCCGATATAGCTTTGCTGATAAAGTCTGGGCCCAGAGGTATCAAGCCATCAACGCAAACTAATGCCACCATACGGATAAGCGACTCACCACTATACTCACCCAAAGAGGCGACAAAATCCCCAATACTATCTCCGGGAATGCCGTTAATTTGACAGAAGGCTACTAACTCAGCGACTAATTTCAATGTCAAATCGATGGTTTGAGCTTTATCTGGTTTGGGAGTGACAGAGTTTAAAAAACCCAATAATGGAATTTTCTCGCCAACTTTGTTAGCTAAAGCTGCTGCACCAAGTGCTTTATCTGTACCATCAACGGTTTGATATAACCACAAGGCTGTTTGGTATCCTTGGGATTTATCATTGAATAAATAAATTGCTCGCTCACCAATTTGTTGAATTAAATCATCGTCGTCTTCGCCAGTAACAGTCTTAATGGTATTGACAAAGCCGACGGTATTGTGCCACTCGCCAGGAGTCACAAAATCGAGGGAATTCAACATAGAAATGGTCAAGCCACCGGTTGGCAATTGATCAACTAAATCAACAATCGATTTGCTCACAAAAATCTCCTTATTTAGGTTTTATTATCTGAATGTTTGTAGTGCAAATCATTTCAGTTTAGCCAGATCATTAAGATTAAACTTCTCTAGCCAATCTGCGCGATCGCTAGCTGTAAATGACGGATCGCGAGAAAGTGCTTTTACTTGGTATTTATCTACCAAAATTGCAGTTTGCGTCTTACCAACTTCTATTGCGGGATAACCGCCAATTTTTTTGGTGCTTTTCGAGAATTTTGCTGCTGCGCTAGGTGTGCTGGTGGTATCAGAAATAGACAGCAATGCTATATCTTTACCGCCTTTTTTCAACTTCGCTTCTGCAAAGCCTTTTTTCTCTTGGGTATAGACGCGCTGGTAGCCATCGCCTGAATTAGGGAAAAGTTTATTAAATTGGCTACCCTGAGTTGCGTTTTTAGCAACCGCAAGACCCTTTTTTTGTTGAGTGCTTTCTTTTTGCGCCTGGTCAAAACGTCCAGGTGCTTTTGGAGTACAGGCTGTTGTCAGTAATAAAACTGACAGCAACAAAGCAGCTACTACCCTACGTCCACGGTGTAAAATCATTTCCTGGCTTCTCCTTATAGTTGAGCTTTGAGGCAATTATCTGCGCTGATAGCAATTATTACCCGTAAAATTTACTTTTTGATAATTATTTCCTAAGTTTTGAACTATAGCATTTCAAAAAAATGTACCAATTAACCCAATGCAAAAACGCCCCCCCTTTCGGGAGAGCGTCTTTTACTTATAGAGTAGATAAGCCTGAATAGCGTATCTCAGATTAGATTAACCGTTGATAGCAGGAGCGCTCATTGCCACAGGAGCAACATCACCAGCAGCCAAATCTAAGGGGAAGTTGTGAGCGTTACGCTCGTGCATTACTTCCATACCCAGGTTAGCCCGGTTGATTACATCCGCCCAAGTGCTGATGACGCGACCGCTTGAATCAATGATTGATTGGTTGAAGTTGAAACCGTTCAAGTTGAACGCCATTGTGCTTACACCCAAGGCGGTGAACCAGATGCCGATTACAGGCCATGCTGCTAAGAAGAAGTGCAGTGAACGGCTGTTGTTGAAAGAAGCGTATTGGAAGATTAGACGACCGAAGTAGCCGTGGGCTGCAACGATGTTGTAGGTTTCTTCTTCTTGACCGAATTTGTAACCGTAGTTAAGGGACTCGGTTTCGGTGGTTTCACGAACTAGTGAACTGGTTACAAGAGAACCGTGCATTGCAGAGAACAAACTTCCGCCGAATACACCTGCTACACCTAATTGGTGGAAGGGGTGCATCAAGATGTTGTGTTCTGCTTGGAACACGATCATGAAGTTGAAGGTTCCAGAGATACCTAAAGGCATACCGTCAGAGAATGAACCTTGTCCGATTGGGTATACCAAGAATACTGCGGTTGCTGCTGCAACGGGAGCTGAGTACGCAATAGCAATCCAAGGACGCATACCTAAGCGGTAAGATAGTTCCCATTCCCGACCCAGGTAGCAGAATACGCCGATCAAGAAGTGGAATATTACCAATTGGTAAGGGCCACCGTTGTAGAGCCACTCATCAAGAGATGCTGCTTCCCAAATTGGGTAGAAGTGCAAGCCGATGGCGTTGGAGGAAGGTACTACTGCACCAGAGATGATGTTGTTTCCGTAGATTAAGGAACCTGCGACTGGTTCACGGATGCCATCGATGTCTACTGGAGGTGCGGCGATGAAGGCGATTACGAAGCAAGCGGTTGCGGCTAGCAGGGTGGGGATCATTACTACGCCGAACCAACCGATGTAAATACGGTTGTTGGTGCTGGTGATCCACTCACAGAATCTATCCCATACGTTGGCGCTTGAGCGCTGTTGTAAGGTTGCTGTCATGGTTTTATAAGTGCGGTTAGTTGTTTTATAATCAGGCGGTTTTGTCTTTGCCTGTGGAACTACTTTACAATGCTTTACAAAATTTAATCAAGTTTTATTACTTCAGTAAACCTGATATACGTTATTAGCTTTACTTATTTAAAGGTAAGCAACGAGGTTAGGATACGCCGGAGCTACCTTTTATATGACATCACAACTGTATATACATCTGTAAAAATTGTTATTCTATTTTGGTTATATTGCCTACTGGACTGGGAATAATAGCTTTGTAGATTACCGCTATTCCAAAAAAATTAACCCTCGGCTTACCACTGGGGGCTTTTTTTGTTTGGCAAAATGGCATATCTCTAAATTAGACGATTGCTATGGTGTTTAAGTAGGATACATTCCATGCGAAAAGTACTGACTTGCATTACCCCTGGCTAACTACCAGGGGTTTTTATTAGAAGTTCTACTGAGATATTGCACCATTCTGAATAACTGTAAAGTTAACAATTTGATATGAGTAGTGATTCTAGAATTCACTGCTTTTCCAAATTAATAAGAGATAGTGATTTTAATTCAACTAGGGAAGTGTCAAGATAGGTTTATATCAAAGTGAAAAAATCAAGTGCAACTAATTAACAATGACAGAAGCTAAAAACGTAATCGGTGGAAACCTAGAAGCCTGCTGCACTTCTCCGATGACTGGGTTTTACCGCGACGGTTTTTGTCGCACAGGTGGTCAGGATTTCGGATCGCATGTCGTATGCGCTGAAGTGACATCAGAATTCCTGGAGTTCACCAAATCCCACGGGAACGATTTAAGTACACCTATTCCTGATTCTAATTTTCCTGGGCTGAAGCCTGGCGATCGCTGGTGTTTGTGCGCTTCTCGCTGGCAAGAAGCTCTTGATGCTGGCGTTGCTCCACCCGTTATCTTGTCTGCAACCCATGCTAGAGCTTTGGAAATGGTTTCCTTAGACGAATTGAAAAAACATGCCCGAACTTCGTCTTGATTTGAAATTGGGCATTGAAAAGAGGCAGAGGGGCGGAGGGCAGAGGGGAAAATTCTTCTCCCCTGCTCCCCACTTCCAAATCAACCCACTGGAACTTCCACAGATAGCTTTAATACATCGGCAACCATAGCAATCAATTTAGTGGGGTCTATTGGCTTAGATAAATGCTGCTGAAACCCTGCTGAAAGCGCTTCTAGACGGTCTTCCTCTCGCGTATATGCTGTTAAAGCGATCGCTGGGATACGTCCGCCTTTTTCTGGTTCCAAAGAGCGCAGTTTGCGAATCAGCGTGTAACCATCTTGCCCTGACATGCCGATGTCGCTAATCAGGATATCTGGTTTTGCTTGTTCAAGTACTGCCAACGCTTCATCAACTGATGCTACCGCAGTGGCAAATGCCCCATATTCCTCAAACATAAAACTGAGAAAGTTACGGGTATCTGCTTCATCATCTACAACTAAAACTCTTAATCCAGCAAGAGGCGTTGATGCCACAGAGGAAAAAATTTCTCCTGTGGCTTCTCTACTGACCCTGCTAGCCCTATTGTCTTGTAGCAGTGGTAATTTCACAGTAAAGGTTGCTCCTTCTCCTGTGCCTGGACTTTCGGCAAAGATTTTACCTTTGTGCAGTTCTACTAGATGACGGACGATCGCTAGTCCTAGTCCTAATCCATTGTGCGATCGCGTTGTGGTGCTGTCTGCTTGCCGGAAACGCTCAAATACTTTGGGCAAAAACTCGGAACTGATACCAATGCCCGTATCAATAACTTGAATTTGGGCGTATTTGTAAGTTGTTTCTTGTTCTTCACCATAGACTACTGACAAATTCACATCTACCCTGCCACCTTTAGGAGTAAACTTAATGGCATTAGTTAGTAAGTTCCAAACAACTTGCTGTAACCGGGCTGGATCGCCATAAACTGACCCGACCGAAGTATCCAAAACAGTATTTAACTTAATCTCTTTTGGTTCTGCTAGGGGACGCACTGCCTCTAAGGCTGCCTCCGTTACCGTGAGCAGATTCACCGCAGATACATTTAACCGCAACTGACCACGGATAATCCGGGATACATCTAAAATATCCTCAATTAGTTGCATCTGAGATATTGCGTTGCGTTCAATCGCCTCTAGGGCGCGGGAAGTGGCTTTTTCGTCAAGTTTCTTAGAGCGGAGGATTTTTGACCAGCCCAGCATTGAGGTTAAGGGTGTGCGGAGTTCGTGGGAGAGAACAGCGAGAAACTCATCTTTCATCCGATTTGCTGCTTCTGCTTCGGCTCTTGCTGTCTGTTCTCGAATCACTTGAGCGCGGACTTCTTCTGCTTGTTTGCGTTCAGTAATATCTTCGAGAGTGCCTACATATCCCAGCAATTCTCCTTGACCAGAAAGCATAGGCGATGAGCGAACTTGAACCCAACGGACGATGCCATGAGCAGTTTGAAAGCGAAACTCTTCAGAGTAATCACGACCTTCACGAATGTAGTTAGACCAAGTGGCAACTGCTCTTTCTCTATCTTCTGGGTGAACAGATTCTAGCCATTTTTTTTGTAAACTCTCTGCGGCTTTCAAGCCACAAATTATTTGATAGCGAGGATTAGTATATCTACATCCTCCTTCAGTATCAATTTCAAAAATGCCAACGGGTGAACAAGTACTCAGCGATCGCAATCGTTCTTCACTTTGCCTGAGTTCGGCATTGACAGCTACTAGCTGCGCTGCTTGTTGCTTGACGGCTTCTGTTTTCTTAAATAGTTCTACGAATACTGTGACTTTGGAAGTCAAAATATTGGGATCTAATGGTTTGAGCAAATAATCAACCGCACCCAAGGCATAGCCTTTAAACAGCATTTGGTCGCTGGTGCTAAAGGCGGTGAGAAAGATAATTGGAGTGTGACGCGATCGCCCCCGATTGCGAATCAAGGTTGCAGTTTCAAAGCCATCCATCCCTGGCATTTGCACATCTAGCAAAATCACTGCAAAGTCTTGATGTAGCAGACACCTCAAAGCTTCTTCCCCAGAAGTAGCTCTCACCAAATTCTCTCCCAGTTTTTCCAGGATTGCTTCTAGTGCTAGCAAATTTTCTAGTTTATCATCCACTAGGAGGATGTTTACTTTGGGTTCCATCTGCATGGGTTTTTTTTCCGTAATTAATGACAAAGCTTAACCATTTGGGAAGCAATGTTTGAAAGTGTTAAAATCCAGTCTACTGCAACAGCAGAAATTGCTGCTTCTGGCATAACATCGCTCTGGGCTGTGGCAGGTTCTTGTACGATAGTAAGTCCTCCACGCGCTTTTATTTTCTTAAGACCTTGCATACCATCTTGGTTTGCTCCTGTCAATATTACACCAATAACTTGCTCATTATAGACATCGGCTGCTGACTCAAATAACACATCGATAGATGGTCTGGCATAAGAAACAGGCTCATCAGTCGAAAGAGCAAAATGCCCTAATTCAACCAATAAGTGATAATCTGCTGGAGCTATGTAGATATGTCCTGGTAGTATTTCGTCTTTGTCTTCCACTTCTCGAATCGGCAACGAAGTATATTCTTGTAATAACTCTTGGAGTGTATTATTAGATTCCTTGTGACGGTGTTGCACGATCGCGATCGGCACTAGAAAGTCTGCTGGTAAGTTACCCAGGAGAATTTTTAAGGCTGATAATCCACCCAAAGAAGTACCAATGACCACAATTTCAAATGCCACTTGTTTTGTCCTCACACCTGTTAGTGTGACTTGATGGCTCATCAAATCCTTTCAGCATTCTCCAGTTCCACCACAGCTACTAACTTACCTTGACTTGGTTTTATACCCACTAACCAAAATTATATATTTTTGTCATTTACATTACAATTAAGGATGTTATCATTGTGAAATACTTTACATAAAAAATATGGGTTTTATGGTTTTTTTGAATTTTATTTAATGCCAGAATCGATACATTATAGAAATATATTTTTGCTAAATTACTAACTTTTAAAAGTTTAATTACTATTGTTTTGACAATTCATAAAAATTTACTTAAGCTAAAAGATAGGTTAAGCAAATTCAACAAATGGCAGCGATTTGGTTTAGCTACATCAAAAATTGCTGTTGCAGATTATTGGCATGAGAAAATTAAGCAGAACAAAAGTCGTTCCATAAAGGCAAGTTTACTAAATTTGTCTACAAAAAGCTAAGACATGATTAAGCGTATTGCACCGCGCACATATTGAACAGATTGCGGTCAATTATGGATAGATACTTGTAGTGGTGTTAGTGAGTATCCATCAATCATTGAAGTTTAACTAGCGATTTTGGATTCAGGTCTTCTGGTTTATATCTCGTCAGGGACGGAATAAATCTAAAATCCAAAATTGGCAATCCAAAATTGATTGACCAAAGTGCCGTAGATATGTCCAGGAGAATACAATGCTTGAGTATTTTACATCATTGAATGACCACAATTTGCCCTATCCAGATACGATTCATCCCATCGTTGTCCACTTCGTAATTGCGATGGTGTTGTTTTCTTTTTTCTGTGACGTAGTTGGCTATTTTACTGGTAAATCCAGTCTTTTTGAGGTGAGTTGGTGGAACATGTTAGTTGCCACGATCGCTATCTTCGTTGCGATTATTTTTGGTCAGTTTGAAGCGGGTTTAGCACAGCCTTACAGCCTAGCTAAATCGGTGCTGAACTTGCATACGCTGATTGGTTGGTCACTTTCGGGAATCATCACCGCAATTACAGCTTGGCGCTATGTAATTCGTGCCCGCAACCCGCAAAAATTACCAATTTATTATTTGGGAGCCGGACTAGTTTTAACTTTGATAGTTGGCTTGCAGGTATATCTCGGAGATGAACTTGTTTGGGTGTATGGATTGCATACAGTGCCAGTTGTGGAAGCAGTAAAGGATGGTCTGTTGCGATGAACTCAGAATTAATTGACCAATTGAGCGGCTCTTTAGGCGCAAACGGATTACCTTACACAATTCCCATTCATCCCAACTTAGTCCATCTGACAATAGGTTTGTTCATCATTGGGATGACCTTTGATATTGTTGGTGTTCTGTTCCCCTTTGAAAAATGGGTTTTCAAATTTTTAGCAATTACTGTGGAACGTGACAACTTATTTAATGTTGGCTGGTACAACATGCTAGCTGCCAGCATCATCACATTTTTCACAGTAGCAGCAGGCTTTTATGAAATGCTGTTGGCAACACCACCAGCTGATATGAAAAGTGCCTGGGGATTGCAGGCAATGGAAACTATGCTTTGGCATGGTGTGGGTGGTGTGTTCTTATTAGCGCTGATTGTTGTCCTGACCATCTGGAGAGCATGGCAGCGCTTCGTTTGGGCCAAACAAGAATATAAACAGACAGATAGAGAAGTGCAATGGATCTATCTGTTGGCAGGCATAGGAATCATGTTCATTCTGTACGTCCACGGAACACTAGGGGCGCAAATGGCTGCTGAATTTGGCGTACACAATACAGCAGATAATTTGCTGCGATCGCACCAAGACCTCAACACAATACTCAAATAGTCATTTGTCAATTGTCCTTTGTCATTTGTTTAAAGTTACTAATGACCAACGACTAATGACCAATGACCAATGACTAATGACCAATGACCAATGATTAATGACCAATGACCATGAAAATCCAGAAGATTTTAAATATTTTGACGCTGCTGACAGGCGCGATCGCAGTGACTGTTACGAGTCTCTGGATCGGGAAGCAGGCTTACTCCTGGCTTCCCCCCCAAGCAGCAGCCGAATCCGTACTAATTGATGATTTGATTAGCTTCTTAGTAACCCTCGGTGCTTTCATCTTCTTGGGAGTAACAAGTACTCTGATGTATTCTGTTATTTTCCATCGGGCAGTCAAAGATGACTTCACTGATGGCCCCCCAATTCATGGCAATGTCACCTTAGAAGTTGTCTGGACAGCAATCCCAATTCTTTTGGTGTTTTGGATTGCGGGTTACAGCTACCAAGTTTACGAACAAATGGGGATTCAAGGCCCATCGGAATTAGTTCACCTGCATAATCCGCTAGTAATGCAATCGGCTCATGCAGAACCAAATGATGTACCAGCAAACGCAATAGCCGAACCTGTAGAAAAAATTGACGTACTAGCTAAACAGTGGGCGTGGGTTTTTCATTATCCTGAAAAAGATATTACCAGTACCGAATTGCATTTACCTAGCGATCGCCGGATACGTTTAGCGCTGAAATCACAAGACGTACTCCACGGCTTTTATATACCTGCATTTCGCCTGAAGCAGGATATTATTCCCAACCATGCGATCGACTTTGAATTTACTCCCATCCGCGCCGGCAAGTACCGATTGACCGATTCTCAATACAGTGGTACATACTTTGCGACGATGCAGGCAAATGTAGTCGTCGAATCTCCTGAAGATTATCAGCAGTGGCTAGCACAAGCTGCAACCCAAAAGCCATCCGTAGCAAAAAATCAGGCAGCTTCTGAGTATGCCCAAACATCCAATCAATCAGTCCAAACTGGTTGGGTTACAGTTCCACCTGCTGCACCTCCTCTAGTCAATTCACCTGGTTGAAAGGAAAGTAATCATGACTAATGTTCCTATTGAAGGTATCCTTCTCCCTGATGAGAAGCATAACCACGAATCTCCAAGTAGTTGGAAAGAATACTTCAGCTTTAGTACCGACCACAAGGTAATTGGTATCCAGTATCTCGTTACCTCATTTTTCTTCTTTCTCGTCGGCGGTATCTTTGCGATGGTGATGCGGGGAGAACTGATGACACCCGAATCAGATTTAGTAGATCGCACCGTCTACAACGGGATGTTCACCATGCACGGCACTATAATGCTGTTTTTGTGGACATTTCCCTCACTGGTTGGTTTTGCTAACTATTTAGTGCCACTGATGATTGGGGCGCGAGATATGGCATTTCCCCGCCTCAACGCCGTCGCCTTTTGGATGGTGCCAGTAGTCGGAATTCTCATGATGGGTAGCTTCTTTGTACCTGGTGGCCCAGCCCAAGCCGGTTGGTGGTCTTACCCGCCAGTTAGTCTCCAGAATCCCACAGGTAACTTGATTAATGGTCAAGTTCTCTGGCTCTTAGCGGTGGCAATATCCGGCGTATCCTCAATTATGGGGGCGGTCAACTTTGTCACCACAATCGTGAAGATGCGGGCCCCAGGAATGGGCTTTTTTCGGATGCCCTTGTTTGTCTGGGGAGTGTTTAGCGCCCAGATTATCCAACTATTCGGATTACCTGCACTAACAGCAGGCGCGGTAATGTTGCTACTCGACCTCACAGTTGGCACAAGCTTTTTTGACCCAGCCAAGGGTGGGAATCCAGTCATGTTCCAGCATTACTTCTGGTTCTACTCCCACCCCGCCGTTTACGTGATCATTCTGCCTGTCTTTGCGATTTTCTCAGAAATCTTTCCAGTTTATTCACGTAAACCCATATTTGGTTACAAAGTAGTCGCTATTTCATCCATCTTGATTGCAGGTGTGAGCGGCATTGTTTGGGTACACCACATGTACGTTAGTGGTACATCAGGCTTGATGCGGTTGATTTTCATGCTGACGACAATGTGCGTGTCTGTACCCACAGGAATTAAAGTATTTGCCTGGGTAGCGACTATTTGGGGCGGTAAACTGCGGCTCAATACCCCCATGCTGTTTGCCTTGGGTGGATTAATTATGTTTGTCTTCGCCGGCATCACAGGCATCATGCTTTCCTCCGTGCCGGTTGATGTCCACGTTAACAATACCTACTTTGTGGTGGGACACTTCCACTACGTCCTCTACGGCACCGTGACGATGGGCTTATTTGCAGCCATCTATCACTGGTTCCCCAAAATGACTGGGCGGATGTACTCCGAAAGCTGGGGTAAAATCCACTTCTGGTTAGCCTTCATCGGCACCAACCTCAACTTTTTGCCCATGCACCCCTTAGGATTGCAAGGAATGCTACGCCGAGTCGCTTCCTACGCCCCAGAGTATCAATTCTGGAATATCATCGCTAGCTTGGGCGGATTCCTCTTAGGAATGTCCACCTTGCCCTTCATATTCAACATGGTGATTTCTTGGATGCAAGGCGAGAAAGCACCCGCTAACCCTTGGCGGGCAATCGGACTAGAGTGGTTAGTTTCTTCACCTCCCCCAGTAGAAAACTTTGAAGAAATCCCCATCATCATCTCCGAACCCTATGGCTACGGCAAATCTGAACCCTTAACATCCAACCTCCCAGAATAAACACAAACTATCGGGAAGACGCAAAAACCCTCCGCGTCCCTCTGCGCTTCCCTTTGTGTTCCTCTGCGTTTCAAATTCCCCTCAAACTAACAGCAAAATGGACACTTATATCAATCCCCACGAATTACATCACACAGCCACAGAACATACCCACGACGAAGAAGGCAACAAGATGTTTGGCTTCATTGTCTTCCTACTGTCTGAAAGCGTTATTTTCTTGAGTTTTTTCGCCGGATATGCCATCTACAAAACAACAACCCCTAACTGGCTACCAGCTGGTGTTTCTGGGTTAGAAGTAAAAGAACCGACAATCAACACAATAATTCTTGTCGCCAGTAGCTTTGTAATTTACTTAGCAGAACGCGCCCTTCAACGCCATGACTTAGTAAAATTTCGCCTATTTCTCTTGACAACAATGGCGATGGGAACTTACTTTTTGGTTGGGCAAGCGATTGAATGGAACGGCCTCGATTTTGGCTTCACCACAGGGGTATTTGGCGGGACGTTTTACCTGCTAACAGGCTTCCACGGTTTGCACGTTTTTACTGGCATTCTATTGCAGTCGATTATTTTGGTACGTTCTTTTATCCCTGGCAACTACGACACAGGCCACTTCGGCGTGAACGCGACTTCGTTGTTCTGGCACTTCGTCGATGTTATCTGGATTATTTTGTTTATCCTAATCTACGTTTGGCAGTAAATGAGAATGAGGGAGAAATTACTCCCTCTACTTATTTCTCTTTATACCAATTCAATTAATGATTGCAACACATCCTTGGGTAAAGACGCGATGAATCGCGTCTCTACAAAAAATGGTCTATTTGTCGCATTGTTTTGTCAAATTGGTATTAAACTAAATAACTCGTATTTGGCACGATCGCAAATAAGGCATACTCATACCAAGCAGTCCAAATGAAACTGCGAATCCATCGCTGGCGCTTTTCGGGACTCAATTCATATTCAAACGCGCCACTAGATACATCAATGGAAGATAGGTGAGAGTTACAACCACAACCGTGTTGATAAGTAAAACCGTATTTGGAAGCAATGCTTTGCACCTTCATTTGAATCGCAAACACCTTACCTGCATGGAGTATGGCATCCCAAGCCCGTTTGTGTTCAATATCGCGCTGATCAAATCTTAAGGCGCGTTCTTCAAAAACATGATCGCGGTAAATTGGTGCTAGATGCACATGATAGAAGCTGGCTGGTAGTTTATAACCAAACTCGTTGAATAAATCTATACCAATGCGAGCGACTTTTACTTCATTAGCATACTCTGTCCCCTTTGACTGTACATCACGGAGAATTTCTGCAAAGTTTGGATAGCTGTCTTTGAGAAAGTCTTGCCCAAAAAATTCTAGGGTTTCCCATGCTAGTTGTGTAAATAGCTGGGAGAATGAGGGTATCAAGTGAGCTAGTTGGGGGCGATCGCTAAATAAGTCAACATCACCATGCTCTAATTTATATAAGAACAACTGTGCCATCTCAATATAGCTCTGGGGATGGGAAAGTCCGACACTCGTGGTTCCTCTAGCAATGTCTTGCCATATAGAAGGCAGTTGAGAAACGTGAACCGCATTTTCTCCAGCAATGACTGCAACAGGAGGACATTCGAGAAGCTGCATCGACAATCTCCTTTAAGACTTTAATGTGTAATTTACCTTAAGCGATCGCTGTATCTATCTTCTGAACACAATTAAAAATGTTTGACAGACTGTCTTTTGACAGCGACCGTAACTTTACTTATAATATTTTTTCTGGTCAATACTTAGTGCTAATTAGAATACACTTTTAGTTATATTCTCTCTATCTTTACGGTTAAATCCACCTAAATCACGTTCATCTGGTAGTTCAAATGGTCTAGATTTTAACCACCAGCTATTTTCTTATATAGTTTTTCCCCTTTGACTATTTCTTCATAGTACCGTTCATAAGGGGTGAACCTGATAGATTCTTGCCTTCCTAAACCCAAAATACCAAAGGTGCAAAGGCTATTATAAAACAGTTCGTGTACCCGCTTTTGAAGTACCTGATTGAAATATATCAGGACATTACGACAAAGAATAACATTAAACTCATTAAAAGAGCTATCAGTTGCTAAATTATGTTGGGCGAAAACAACGTTTTCTCTTAAAGATGCTCTAAATATAGCGTTATCATAAGCTGCTGTATAATATTCAGAGAAAGACTTTTTACCGCCTGCTTTCAAATAAAGTTGGGTATATTCTTGCATCAGTTTCAAGGAAAAAATCCCACTTTTGGCATTTTGTAATACCTTCTCGTTCGTATCAGTTGCATATATGCGGCAACGATGGTAAAGCCCTTCTTCTTGTAGTAATATTGCCATTGAGTAGACTTCTTCACCAGTGGAGCATCCGGCGTGCCAGATGCGAATAAACGGGTAGGTTTGCAAAAAGGGGATAACTTGATTTCTGAAGGCGTGATAAAAGCTAGGATCGCGAAACATTGATGTGACATTCACCGTCAGAGCAAGCAAAAATCTTTCTAAATAGGCACGGTTGTGGAGTAACCTTTCTTGCAATGCAGAAACATTTGCTAACCCCTCTAATTCCATAAAGCCCTGAATTCGGCGCTTGAGTGAGGAAAGAGCATAATTGCGAAAGTCATAACCATAGTATTGATATACACCTTCCAAAAGCAGATGTATTTCTATATCCTCCAAGGTTGGCTTGGGCAAATTCATAGTACGAATTAACATATATGTTGAGCCAGTTTCAGTTCTTTAAATGTGCTGGCAACACAACGAGTTAAGCTGCTTGGAGTTAGCCGAACCAATGTTTCCCAATACACCTGATGGAGAAAAAATTATTCACATTTTATAGTGGTAGGATTTTGATAACCCAACTAAATCTTACGCCAAAAACAGCTTGCTGGGTCTATTAAATTTAATAACATTACTACTTTCACTTTCACCTAGTGGCTGTTATTCCTAAAGCAGCGATCGCTATTATTGAAATCCCAACTAGCCATCTCACCTGATAGCGGAGATTTTTAATCTCTTGGCTTAGATTTTCTCTCTGTGGGATGGGATATGGTTGAAGTTCTGCAACTTCAACAGCTACTTGTTGGGGTTTGTTTTGAGTACTTTCAAAAGTTACCTGCGTATGTAGCCAATTAGTAATTAGTTGAGGACAGTTTTTCTTAAACCAACTTAAAGCCAAAGTTCTAAAAACTGGTTTGGACATTCGCGCAATTAATTTCATTACCCTGTTTACGGGTTTCACGCGAAGCTTTTGGTTGATCAGATTGACTGAGCCAACATCATATAGACAATCCAGAATTAGTTTAACAGTGGCTTCTTCACTGTTAATCAAGTTTTGTAGTAAAAGCAGAACATCGTGCATACGCTCTGCTTCAATAACTTTTTCTGTCAAGGTTTCTGGAGAATTTACTGAAGGACTTACGGTTGTATTTAGGGCGTTTCGTCTTACTATTGTCATGTTAGTAACATAGCAGTCATAATAATGTAGGTACACCTGTCTACCGAGAGAAAGATTTTTTATCTAGAGAAAGAACCTAAAAGCCAAAACTTTTTCGTGAGACACATGATTATATCGTGTCTGTAAAAAGGCTATTTGTCTAGTTTCTATGAAACTTTTATCCATTTCTGAAATAATCAAACTAGAACTACGAAGTAGAACCTGCTAGATTCAATGAGAGCATCCGTTTTAGAAAAAATATCTTTATCTTTTATTTAGATGTTAATACCTCAATTTGTGCAACAACTCGTTCTAATTCGTCAATGATTACAATGGTTCCAGTCTTTCTGAAGGCATCTACAAGCGCCCGATAATACCAAAGAGTTCCTTCTTTACCCCCGTGAAAACGTTCCCAAAGTGATTCGCCCAAAACGCGATAATCTTTGAGAATAGATTGAGCGTTGTAAAGTTTATCTGCTAATGACACGAGCAGTACTGATGGGGAAGCGATAGGAATATGAGCAATATATGCCTCCTTGCGCTCTCGCCAAGGCGGTTTTGGAGTTGTATCAGCGTCAGTACAACCATCTACAATTGCTGTTACATTATCACCAAAGCGATCGCGAATTTCTTCGCGTGTTGCAGCGCCACCTTGATCTTCGATCGCATCGTGTAAAAGGGCTGCGATCGCTTCATCTTCATTTGCCCCATATTCTAAGGCAATGCTGGCGACACCTAATAAATGGGCAACGTAGGGAACACCTGAACCTTTACGAACTTGGCTGGCGTGCAGTTGGGTGGCGTAGGTAAGAGCTGTGGTAAAGCGTTCTGAGAGCATTGTTTTGAAAGAATAAAACAGCTTGTAGTCAGATATTGCACTGGTGTTAATGTCAATTTTATAACAAACTACTCCAAACACAGAGAACGTAGAGCGGGAAAGGGGTACAGAAATAATTGAATATCAACTTAAAATTGAGATATCTATCAAGCTTGCTATGGCATTATCATGACCAGCGAAAAAATAACGGTGCAGTCTTTGTATACTGTCACTGATGAAGAATTAATGCTGATGAGTTCGCAAAACCGAGAACTGCGGTTTGAACGCAATGCTAATGGAACCTTAGAAACTATGCCCCCAACTGGTGGAATTTCTGGTAATCGAGAAATAAAAGCAGGAGCCTATTTGTTGAATTGGGTAGAAAGTCAGGATTTAGGTGAAGTTTTTAGTTCAAGTACAGGTTTTAGATTAGCAAATACAGCTGTTAGATCGCCTGATGTTGCTTTTGTAGCTAAAGGACGTTTGCCAGAAGGTTGGGATCAAGAAGAAGACAAATTTATTAATTTAGCACCCAACTTTGTGATTGAAATTCGTTCTAAAAACGATAGCTTGACAAAACTCAAAGCCAAGATGGAAGAATATATTAGTAATGGTGTTCAATTAGGATGGTTAATTGATAGTAAAAATCAGCAAGCTTTAGTTTATCGCCGGGATGGTTCAATTACTCAATATCCAGCTACAGCAATATTAAGCGGTGAAGATGTTGTGCCTGGTTTTACCTTGCCTTTAAGAAAATTATTATAATATTGACTAGATTCTATATCAATTCGATACAAGGATACGCCAACCCAAAAATTTGTTTAAAACTACGCTACAAGCTTTATCCTTAAACAGATTTTGGTGTAGCATTAATCAAAACAATTATAACGACTAAATTATTAATATATCATCTTTCTTTTGAGCGATATTTGACGATAAGCTGCTCTACGTCTACGCCTGAAAAGTTCTGAGTAGAAAAGCAAAAATTTTTAGTAGATAAAATTATGTAATTATACTTTTAGATAGACAATATTTAATTCTAAATTACATCGCCAGATAGATAATATTTTGATGATGATTTATTTAGATTAACTCAAGTATATACTATTTATAGGAGTTAGTTTAATAATGCCAGACAGTCCTGGATTGGGAGAGCAGGCGCTAAATAAAGCGGCAGAAATAGGATTATCTAGCCAATTAGATGAAGTAGAAAATTTAGATGTAGACATCAAAACAGACCCTCTGAAACTAGTTCAGGGTGAGGTGGATGCAGTCACAATTGAAGGCGAAGGTTTGGTTATGCAGAAAGACCTCCGCATGGAAGAATTGGAAATGCAAATGAATAATGTTGCCATTAATCCCCTGAGTGTGGCTTTTGGCAAAATTGAACTTACTAAACCTACTGAAGCTAAGGCACAGGTTGTATTAACCGAAGCTGATATCAATCGCGCCTTCAACTCAGAATATGTGCGATCGCAACTACAAAACCAAAAAATCCACGTTAACGGGCAACTCACCACTATTGAACCTCAAAATGTAGACTTTCGACTACCTGGCGATGGTAAAGTGGCTTTAAATGCCAGCATGAAATTAGTAGAAACTGGTGAAAATCAGCAAATTGCTTTTTCCGCAGTCCCCAAGATCAGTGGCAATGGGAAAACTGTGGCTCTGGAGAATGTCGAGTATGGCGAAAGTGAGGAAATCTCGCCAGAGTTGACAAAAGCGTTGATAGATCAAACTAGCGAAATTCTAAATTTGAGTAACTTCGATTTAGATGGAATTAGTCTGCAAGTTAACCAATTAAAAGTAGAAGTAGGCAAACTAACTCTACAAGCTGAAGCTTATGTTGAAAAAATTCCTTCAGCTTAAAAATAAATAGGAAGTTAATAAATTCAGGATACTAAAAATGGAAACTACAGACACAACGCAAACAAGTTCAACACCTTTCCCAAATATTCCACCAGTTATTGAAAGTAACGACAGTGAGTATGTTGATAGCGGCGTACCTAGCACAGTTGCGATCGCAGGACATCCCCTACACCCCCTAAGTGTAATCTTTCCCATCGCCTTTTTAGCCGCTGCCTTGGGAAGTGACGTTGGCTACTGGTTAACTCATGATTTCTTTTGGGCTAGGGCTTCATTATGGTTAATCGGACTCGGATTAGGTCTAGGCTTACTCGCTGCTGCCATCGGTCTGAGCGACTTTATGAAAATTGAACGGGTTCGCAAGCGCACCGCCGGTTGGGTGCATTTGATACTTAACGTTTCTATCCTGGTTTTATCACTCGTCAACTTTCTCCTGCGTTGGGGCGACGCTGAGTCCCGAATAGTACCTTGGGGGCTGTTAATCTCGCTCGTTGTTGGTACACTGACTAGCGCTTCTGGCTGGTTCGGTGCTGAACTCTCCTATCGCCACAAAATCGGTGTAGTAGGCGCTGGTAGCAGAAGATATCCATAATAAAGTAATTCGTAATTAAAATCCGAAATTACGAATTATTAAGAAAGAGTAATGCAGAGGCTAAAATTTTCGTTAGTCTTTAGCCTTGAGAAAATGCTCCAACATCGTAAACAAACAATATTTATTATTCTTTCTCTGCTCATCGTTGTACCGATGGGCTTTTTGTTTAAGTACTACACTGGCCCTACCCATCAGTGGTTTAATGACTACGGAGCAGCGATATTTTACGAAATATTTTGGTGCCTGTTTGCATTTTGGTTTTTCAGAAGTCGGACGGCGATAATCCAAATTCCTATATGGGTTTTTGTCATCACCTGTATACTAGAATTCTTGCAACTTTGGCATCCGCCGCTATTAGAGGAGATTCGCGCCACCTTGATAGGCAAATTGTTACTTGGTACTACCTTTGTTTGGTGGGATTTTCCTCATTATCTATTGGGTTCTGTTTTAGGTTGGTTGTGGCTGCAACAATTACAGAAAATAGGTTATGCAAAAAAAAGTCAAGGTTAAACCTAATTCAAAACAGCAAAAAATTGAAGAACAACCTGATGGCAGTTTGACTGTGTATTTAAAATCGCCCCCAGTCGATGGTAAGGCTAATGAAGAATTAATTAAACTATTAGCAAAGAAATTTGATGTAGCCAAATCTGATATCAGAATAAAATCAGGTTTATCCTCTCGGCAAAAGCTGATAGAAATTGATACAGACTACTAGTAGCTGCTTAATAATAACCTTATTGAAAGAATCTGCCTGCCTGCTGAATGTGAAGCAATGTCCCACCCAATATATCCTCTAGCAAAGCCAAGAAACGAGAGACACAAAAAAAGCAAAATCGAGTATTTTATGCTTGTGTAATACTGATATACCTTGGTTGAGCTTTGACTCTTTCTATCCAAGCTTGGATAGCAGGAAATTGTGTTAAATCGAACCCACCTTCATCAGCTACATGAGTGTACGCGAACAAGGCGATATCAGCAATCGTGTAATGCTCTCCTACAAAAAAGGTGTGAGAACTTAAGTGTTTTTCCATCAGGCTAAGTGCTGCATAACCTAGTTCATGTTTTTGCTTTATAGCTTCACTACATTTTTCAGTTTTACCTAAAATAGAAATCCAAAATCTTAATGTAGCAATAAAAGGTTCATGGCTATACTGTTCAAAACATAACCATTGCAGCACCTGCGCTCGTAAAAAGCGGTCATAGGGTAAAAATTCTGTACCTTCACTTAGATATACCAATATGGCATTTGATTCTGCCAAGTATTTCCCTGGCTCGATTTCAATAATAGGTATCTTTCCATTGGGATTTTTACTTAAAAATTCTGGTGTTCGAGTCTCGCCTTTCAAAATGTTAAGCTCTACCCTCTCAAAAGGCATACCTAGTTGTGTTAATAAAAGACGTATCTTATAACCATTACCAGAAGGTAAAAAATCGTACAGACGCAGTAGTTCCATGCTAAAATGCAGTTAATAATATGTTGAGACTTAGAGGTTTAAAATACAATATCTTACCAAAATATTTTCCCAAAACCGGATGATTTGTTTAAAGATTTAGCTTAGAAGTAGTAAAGAAAATTATCTGAAAAAATAAAAAACATTATTCATTTCTAGATTGAGATATTTAATTTAGTCAGTGGTCGAGAATAAAACTATGTGTGGAAGATTTACTCTAAATCAGTCAGCAGAAGCTTTAGCTCAAGTTTTTCATGTCGAGCCAGTTCTGGATTTTGCAGCCGGATATAACATCGCACCTACGCAAATGGTGGCAACAGTGTTACAAAATCCCGAAAGCGAAAAGCGTGAATTTAAGCAGTTATATTGGGGATTAATTCCGTCATGGGCGAAAGATGCAGGGATAGGGGCAAAGCTGATTAACGCTAGGGCTGAAACTGTTGCCGAAAAACCTTCTTTTCGTTCGGCTTTTAAGCATCGACGCTGTTTAGTGATAGCTGATGGCTTTTATGAGTGGCAACGGCAACAAGGCAAAAAGCAGCCATTTTATTTTCGCCTTCAAGATGGGCAACCTTTCGCTTTTGCAGGTTTGTGGGAGAAATGGCGTTCGCCTGCTAACGAAGAAATAATCTCTTGTACAATTTTGACAACGGCAGCTAACGAATTACTCCAACCTATCCACGAGCGGATGCCAGTGATTCTAGAGCCAAAAGATTACGATTTATGGCTAGATTCCCAAGTGCAAACGCCCCAAACCCTACAACAGCTATTGCGTCCCTATCCAGCGCCAGCAATGACTGCGTATCCAGTTAGCACCTTGGTAAACAACTCTCGGCATAATAGTCCAGAGTGCATCATTCCACTCAGTGAGAAGAATGCCCCCACAAATCAGTTAAATTAGCTATTGAGTGGACTGGGAGATGAGGTAAAATATCAATTCAAAATTCAAAATTAAAGAACTCCTGCCTCCTCTTTCCCAATGCCCCATGCCCCATGCCCAATATCCAGAGACTAGTATGCCAAGAACACAAAAGAACGATAATTTTGTTGACAAATCCTTTACAGTGATGGCAGATATCATCCTGAAGATCCTGCCAACCAACAAAAAAGCTAAAGAAGCGTTTGTTTATTATCGAGATGGCATGTCAGCCCAAGCAGAAGGGGAATATGCTGAAGCATTGGAATATTATGAAGAAGCTCTAACACTAGAGGAAGATACCAACGATCGCGGCTATATTCTCTACAATATGGGGCTAATCTATGCCAGCAACGGCGACCACAAAAAAGCTTTAGAACTGTATCACCAGGCAGTTGAGTTAAACCCACGGATGCCCCAAGCCTTGAACAACATCGCCGTGATTTATCACTACCAAGGCGAAAAAGAGAAAGAAGCTGGAGATAACGAGGCTGGCGAAGCACTCTTTGATCAAGCAGCAGACTATTGGATTCGAGCTATTCGGATGGCTCCCAATAACTACATTGAAGCTCAAAACTGGCTAAAAACCACCGGGCGATCGCAAATTGACGTATTCTTCTAAAAGTGATGAGTTAGGAATTATGAACCATTCAATCCTAACTCTTGTACAGACGCGATTAATCGCGTCTCTCCTAATAGACGCGATTAATGCCATCTCTCCTAACTCCTAACTAAAAAAATATGATTGACCAAGAACAAGTTCATAAAGTAGCTCATCTTGCTCGTTTAGAATTAACTCCCGAAGAAGAAAAACAATTCACTACTCAGTTAGGAAGTATTCTGGATTATATTCAACAGTTGGATGAACTTGATGTTAATAATGTGCCCCCAACAACGCGGGCAATTGATGTTAGCAACATCACACGAGAGGATAAATTGCAACCCTATCCTGAACGAGAAAGCATCCTCAACAGTGCGCCTGAACAGGAAGGCGAATTTTTCAAAGTACCAAAAATCCTCAACGCTGAATAGTCAGCCCCTTCTCTATGGAATGCTGCGCGAACGGAGAAGTCAAAAGTCAAAAGTTTTAGATTCTTGACCGTGCCAATTTTAGATTAAAAAATTAAAAATTATTTCGATTCATGCCCTGAGCAAGCAGTTGGCTGGGCGGAACAATCTAAAACCAAAAATTGAAAATCCAAAATTGTTTGACTTTTGACTAATAACTAAGGAGATAATTATGGGTTTGGGAATTCTTAAAGATGGCCAGTGGATATCTCAAAGGGATCAAGAAGACTCAGAAGGTAAATTTATCCGTCCATCAACTACTTTTCGCAACCATATTACAGCTGATGGTTCTAGTGGGTTGAAAGCTGAAGCAGGGCGCTATCATCTGTATATTTCTTGGGCTTGCCCTTGGGCGTGTCGTACTGCCATTCTCCGCCAATTAAAAGGACTCCAAGATGTCATTGGGTTATCAGTTGTTGCCGCAGAAATTGATCAAAATAGCTGGGAATTTGGTGATGAACCAGGGTGCATTCCCGATACAGTCAACGGGACTCAATATCTTTGGCAACTTTATCTAAAAGCTGACCCTAACTATAGCGGTCGGGTGACAGTTCCAGTTTTATGGGATATCCAAAATGGGACAATTGTCAATAATGAATCCCGCGAAATCATTCGGATGTTTGATACAGAATTCAATGCTTTCGCTAAACAAAATATCAACTTTTATCCAGAACATTTACAAAAAGTAATTGACGAGACAATTGATAAAATTTATCAACCAATAAATAATGGTGTCTACCGGGCGGGATTTGCTACCACTCAGTCTGCTTATGATGAAGCAGTAACGGAATTATTCACCGCTCTTGACTACTGGGAAAAAGTATTAGCAAATCAACGCTATCTTTGTGGAAATCAAATTACTGAAGCAGACTGGTGTATTTTCACTACTCTGTTTCGTTTCGATGTAGTTTATTATGTGCATTTCAAGTGCAACTTACGCAGAATTGTCGATTATCCCAATCTGTGGAATTATCTCAAAGAACTTTACCAACTGCCGGGAGTGAAAGAGACTTGCAATCTTGACCACATCAAACGGCATTATTACAGAAGCCATCCTCAAGTTAACCCAACTCGCATCGTTCCAAAAGGGCCACTGATTGATTTTGATGCATCCCATAACCGGGATAAAATATTTGCTTAATTGTTTTATTGGCTTGTCGTGTCATCGGTTTATGAGTATTACATGCAGCCCAGAACTTAGTACCATTCATCTGGGATAAAAAATTTTAAAGCGTTAATTTTGGCAAAATATACCTAATTCAGTACAAATACTCAAAATTACATTAATTCGATAAAGTTGAGGGGATATTTGAAAAGTCCTTTTGTCGAGCTTGAAAACAACTAGCAGTTGTGGGGGGTTCTTCTTTTAAAAGAAGTTACAAAATTTCGGTTAAAGCGCCCAACATTAGACGATAAGGATAAATCCCCAACCACCCAGATATGACCCCGTAAAGACACCCAAAAGGGAGCCGTTGAATAATTAACTTATGAGAAAAGTCTTCGTGAGTTTCTACGGTTATAACAGAAGGCGACATTAGGATACACTGGCTTTTGAATACACCGGAAGTTCAGCAGCAACAAACAAAATCGCTGCTAGTGACTTCCTGCCAAGTATCCTATTGCTTTTTGCTGTATGAAACTTACTTAAATCTACGGCGAGTCTTCCTCAAGAAGGTTTCTGAGCATCTAAAAAGACTCCCACTGTTTTGAGGCTATAGCCTTAGAATATTTACAAGCTTTACTTACGAATTACCTGTCTCTAGAGAAAGTACCGTTTTTGCTGTCTAAGCTGACATTCTACCTGTTTCGATTCGTATCTGTGTAGCTTAACAAATCAGCGGATTCATTAATATTAAGCCTGTTTTACTATTTAGTTTCTTACGCTGACCTATTAAACTGCTTAGTGTGTTCATTTCACTTTGTTCAATAGCTTTTAGCCCTTATCGCTCCCATGCTGACCCATCACCGCAAGCCCGTGTGCTTATCACTTATTTCCACCGACCTACCAATTTGGTCTGTTGTGGAAACTGCCGCGACATTGTATCAAAAAGATACTGATAGATTCCATTTGCTGCTGACCGCACCACCTCTAATTAGCTGTGAAGTAGAGACTGTCGTAAGTCCAGAGGATACACTGCCCCAAAGTAAGAGCAAAGCTTACGCCCCTAATAGTCCCAGAATTTTGTGGCTGGAGATTTCCCCTTACCGAGTCATTATGACTATGCAAGGTAATGCTCAAGTGAGTTACCGTCACTTTTGGGAACGGGGCGTTTATGGCATTAGTCGCTATTGGTTGCCAACTGAGTCGTTGCAACCTAACAATCCTATTCGTTTACGAAATTTTACTAGTAGCCTAATTCTCAACGGACATCCCTTGCCAGAACATTTGCGTCTGGAATATGAATTATGGGCAGAAAAAGTTCAACTAGGATGCTACATACTGAATTTGGAAATTAAACATTGATGGTTATGGGGAGTAGGGAGTAGGGAAAAGTTTTACCAATACTCAATGCCCCATACCCAATGCTCAATTCCAAATCTTTTTCAACCGAAATAACTGGGTTGGTTTCCAGGTTTCCATTTAATATTGCAACCAACACTTGGCTTTTGGTCGCTTGTAACAGGTTTACCCGCCAGCACTGCTTCAATGGCCGCGCGTAAATCTGCGCCTGTTACGGGTTTACCATTGCTGGGGCGGCTATCATCTAATTGTCCCCGATAAACAAGTTGGCGTTGATCATCAAATACAAAAAAATCAGGTGTGCAAGCTGCTGTGTAAGCCTTTGCCGTTTCCTGACTCTCGTCGTAGCATAAGGTAAAATTAAACCCTTGTTCTGTTGCAAATGCTTGTAACGACTCTGGCGCATCATCTGGGTAATTTTTTGCATCGTTAGCACTGATACCAACGATCGCTAAATCACCTGTAAAATAATCTTTTCCTAACTGGACTAATTCTTGTTGAATGTGCTTTACAAATGGGCAATGCCGACAAATAAACATTACCAACAACGCTTTTTTATCTGCGAAGGTGGAAAGTGAAGTTGCCTTTCCAGATACTACTTCCGGTAGATTAAAATCTGGTGCTTTTGTGCCTAATGGCAACATAGTTGAAGCAGTTAAAGCCATAGTTCACCCAATATTTTTACGCTGATAGCGGCTTTTGCTATCAGTATATTTTTACTCTAGCACTAAGTTTTCCATAAATTAAAAGACGGTAAATTTACCGTCTCTTATATTTGCTAAGAATTAAGTTATGGAAATTAGTTTTTACAGACTTGCCAAAACACCAACGATGCCGTGTCCTGTGAATACTTCTAATGCTATCAAAGAGACAAAACCAATCATTGCTAAACGACCATTGAGCATTTCTGCATAGGGAGTGAAACCAGTGCGATCGCCTTGCTCATCTATATAAACCTTTGGCTCGATCGCAAAGTTGTTCAGTTTGCCTTGGTCGTCAATTATAGCAGTGTTTGTACGCATGGATTTTTCCCTGTCTTCTCTTTATGTAAATAACTGTAACAAAATTATTAATTTTTGTAAAGTATCTTAATCTGCTCAAGTAGAAGTCCCAGCCAGAGATATGATCATGGATCGAGTTCAAAGCTATGTATAACAAACAGGCTCCGCTCCTTCTGCGTAAGCAATCTCAGTCACGGTAGTTTCTCATGGGGGAAACCCCCAAGACCGAACTACCTTACTAATCCATTCCCCAAAAACTAATGCATCGATTTCGAGTAGAGGTTATTGCCAAAACGCCAAACCCGCAGCAGGTGATTTATGCCGCGATGCACCAAGACTATACCGATGGGTTCGTGTATGATGAGCGCGACTCTTGGCCCTCGGAGTCACAAAGCGGCGAAGTTATTGTTAAGCGACTTTTAGCGGGTGAGAGAGGACACTATGGGCCTCTAGAGCATCCCCAGATTGTTTTCAACTGTGGCTACTTTCCTCACAGCGTGATGCAGCAGGCTCGTACTCATCGGGTAGGAGTATCATTTGATGTTCAGTCTTTTAGATACACAGGCAACCAATTTATTGACGTAGTAGAACGTAAGAAAGACATAGAAGATGTTTTTTATCTACGTCCTGTTGGTTATTACACTGATAGGCAAGGAAAAAAGTACCATTATTCACCAGAGCAACGAGCAGCAGACTTGCAGTGGTGTCTAGAAGCAGCTAAACGATATAAAGCTGATTTTGAAGGTGGAATGTCTGAAGAACACGCAAGAGGTAAAGTGCCTTTTGATTATCGCCAGCATTTTGTAGTTAGCTTCAATTTAAGGTCTTTCTTACATTTTTGTGACCTGAGAAATAAGAAAGATGCTCAACTTGAAATTCAAAAGTTGTGTGAAATGATGTGGCCTCATTTTGAAGATTGGGCACCTGCGATCGCACAATGGTATGAAAAGCAGCGTCTAGGTAAGGCAAGATTAGCACCATAATCATATTTTGAGGCAAATATAGCGGTGTGCAGTTCAGTGAGATACATAAACTTTGCTGAAATGATTTGACAGCAAGGACTTTGGTGTTCTCATAGAATCGATAACCGCTATATCATGCTGAATTCGACTCCTAGTTCTGAATTCTCCTTATAAAAAATTTGTAAAATGCTTTCATGCGTCGAGATTCAATATTTTACAAACTGTTTCAACAGTCTCCCACTTTGCTGTTTGAACTAGTGGCAAATCCTCCAAATAATGCAGATAGCTATCGTTTTGATTCAGTCGCCGTAAAAGAACCAAAATTTGAAATTGACGGAGTATTTCTACCACCTGAAAGTGATGGTGCTGGAGTTGTATATTTTTGCGAGGTGCAGTTTCAAAGTGTCTAGGTAAAGCAAGATTAGCACCTTAACTTTTTTGGAGTATTAAAAGTTTCCAGTAAAAAGCTTTTCATCGTTTAGAACCTTGCATTTTTATTTTGCAAAAAAAGATACATTTCTGAGGTAATTACGATGATGATAAAAATAAAATATGCTACGCTGCAATCAATAAAACCTAGTAAATTAGATAAAAATTAGCTCACACATGAGTACATTAAGTGACCAAGATATCAAGCGAGAGTTGGGCAGGGATATACTAATATATCCTTTTAATGAAAGCAACCTTAAAGGAGCAAGTTACAATTTGACAGCAAGTAAGCTTGCGTGGAAAATCCAGGATGGAAAAAGTGCTTATGATAGTTCTGTAGAGAGAATTATTATCCCTAAAAATTCTACGGTTTTAATTCAAACTAATGAAGCTATTTGGGTTTCAAAAAGAATCACTGGAACATATCATTCTAAAGTTGGTTGGGTTTCTCAAGGCATAGGACATATTGGTACAACTTTAGATCCTGATTATATCGGTAATTCTTTAATAGCAGTTCATAACCATAGTGACAAATCTGTACATTTGAAGCCAGAAACAGATACTTTTGTCTCTCTGATGTTTTATTATGTTAAAACCAAATCATCGATTCCACATACTAATGATCCTGGTAGACCAGATATACTAAATGGCGTTCAGCGTAGTGAAGAGGAAAGACGCTGGCTTGATGAGCCTTTTAGAAAAAATGAAACACTTTTAAGAAAACAGCTAAAAGAATCTGAAGTTTTCAAAAAGTTTAAAAAAAATTGGTTAGACAATTTGCTTTATATGCTCCCATATATAATTCTAATATTACTTACAATTTTAAGTTTATGCTTTTATCTTTATCTAGATGCTAATAGCATAGTTCTCTCACAAAAACATTGGTATAATACAGTAAGGTCTATTGCTGATCGAACGACATATTTAGCATTTGGTGCATTAATTGTATTAATTACAAATGATTTGCGTAGAAGCTAGAATATGGAACAAATGATATTTTGAGATCAAAAAAGATGAAACTGAAGATACGAAAATTACACCAATTAGCTATAGTTCCTAAATACGAACATTCAAATGATTCTGGACTAGATTTATTTTCCATAGAAGAAATAAAAATTCCTTGTGGAGAAAGCAGGTTAATACATACTGGTATTTCAATAGAATTACCTCAAGGAACTGAAGCTCAAGTTCGTCCAAGGAGCGGCCTAGCTCTTAAATATCAAATTACAGTTCTTAATACTCCCGGTACAGTAGATGAAGGTTATCGAGGAGAAATAGGTGTAATTTTAATAAATCATGGTAAAAGTCTTTTTAAAGTTACGGAAGGAATGAAAATTGCCCAAATGGTCATCACACCAGTAATTCATGTTGAAGTGGAAGAAGTGGATAACCTCAGTCATACATCTAGAGGAATTGGTGGTTTTGGTTCAACAGGAATGACTGCAAAAATGTAAAATTGCATACTATTTAGATTATACGCGAGCCAAAGTCACAATTTCATGCTGATCCTGATATTTGCCCTGACGGGCTTCATAACTAATAGCGCAGGGTTCGCCTTCTAAAAAGAGTAATTGCACCACACCTTCATTCGCGTAGATGCGACAGTCTGCGCTCGAAGAATTGGAAAATTCTAAAGTTAAATGACCCCGCCATGCAGCCTCAGCAGGAGTTAGATTTGCTATTATGCCACAACGTGCATACGTAGATTTTCCAATGCAAATCACAGTAATATTCTCAGGAACCTCTAGTTTTTCTAGAGCAACCCCAAGTCCATAACTATGAGCAGGTAAAATAAAGTAATTGCCATTAGCATCTGTGTGCAGTGCTGTTGGCTCCAGATTCTGGGGATTAAAGTTTTTTGGATCAACTACAGTTCCGGGGATGTGGCGAAAAATGCGGAACTCAGCCGGAGAAAGGCGTATATCATAGCCATAAGAAGACAAACCGTAGCTAATTACAGGTTGAACCGCTACAGACTCATCTTTTTGTACTTTTCGGATTAAACTTGGCTCAAAGGGTAAAATTAAACCCTTTTGAGCCATTTCAGTAATCCAGATATCGTTTTTAATCACAACTTCACAGCTAATTCAAACCGAATTACTAGGATATCCTGAATTGAGCATTTTATTTAAGGTCGATAACTCCGGCGGATTTCTGTAATTTGATCTGCTACATCCAAAAGAGACTTGGGCATCTCTGGCCCTGTGAGAATTATATCGACGTGGGGAGGGCGTTTTGCCAAAAACGCTAAAACTTCCGTTTCAGGAATTAAACCAAAGTTAATCGCTAAACTTAACTCATCTAAGACAACGAGAGAATACTTACTCTCACACACTACCTGCTGTGTATACTGCCACAGCTTTTGTAAAGCTTGGTTTTCCGTCTCGTCTAAATGTGGTGTATCAATACAACGAGGCAAATCACAGCGAATCCAATCTAAATTTTGTCCTAGTTGTATAGGTCGATCCTGTCCTTGACGAATGCCTCCTTTGAGGAACTGCACTATTAATACTGGCGTTCCTTGTCCAGCTATTCTCAGTGCTTGGGCCATAACAGTTGTAAAAAAGTTGCGATGGGAGCTAGTGAAAACTTGCACTAGTCCTTCCACTGGATATGGTAAGGTAAGGGGTGAATTTATACTTGGAGTTTCTAGCTGGGCAACCATAGGGTAAAGTTCAAAAATTTACAATAAATTAAAGGTTTGTGCTGGGGGTACTTATTACAAATCTGCCTATATAATCTATCTGTTTTTCACAGTTGTGGTGAATTTGGCAAATTGCATTCTTAGTCAAACACTAGGTTTGTGCTGAAGTCAAGAGTTCTGTTGATTTAGATTTACGTATTTTGTCGGTAATTAGTTGCAAAAATGAAAACATTAGAATTACAGTTCCAATTATTTAAAAAAGCTAAGAATAATGTCTGACAATCCCTAAATGTTAGATTTATCGGTTGTTTGGGCAAAACAGACTTAGCAAGTAGTGAATTTGACAGGATGAGGAGTAAAATGTTGTGAAATTTGTGATTCTGGGAGGTTCAGGATCGGGTAAAAGCACTCAAGCACAAAGGCTTTGCAGATACTTTGATATTCCTTTGATTTCTACTGGTGAGATTTTACGGAAAGCGATATCTGGCGATAGCCTGCTCCCGGAGTTGCAATGGTCGGAAGCTGACCCCCGGACTTCTCTTTCTGTTTACGCTAGCCTGAGTGAACTAGGTTACCATGCCCGACCCTATATGCAAAAAGGGGAATTGGTTCCAGACGAAATGATCGTTGAATTGATCCGAACTCGCCTCAGACAACCAGATATTAACTGCGATTGGGTGTTGGAAGGCTATCCCCGTACCGCCTTCCAAGCTGAAGAATTAGATTTTTTCTTGGATAATTTAGAGCAAAAGCTAGATTGGGCAATTTATCTCCAAGTCCCAGAAGCTGTTATGGTTAGCCGATCCTTGGGGCGATCGCTACCAGATGACCAACCAGAAATCGTACAACGCCGTGTAGAATTATTCTACGATCGCACCATTCCAATACTTGAATATTACGATCGTCGTCGCTGCTTGTTGACCATCAACGGCGACCAGTCACCAGATATGGTACAGCAAAATATTTTGACTCTGCTTTCAGTTCCTTAGATAAAGAAGCAGGGGGAGAAGAATTAATAAACAATGCCCACTTCCCAATGCCCAATAACACTAAGGTAATCTTAAGGCAGTATTGTAAAACTTGAGGCAACTCCAATGGCTTGGCAGCGTCCTGACGGTCGTCTTGCTTACGAACTACGTCCGATCAGCTTTCACCCCAATTTCACCCGCTTTGCCCCCGGTTCTGTTCTCGCAAGATGCGGTGATACTCAAGTACTTTGTACTGTTAGCGTTAATAAGGGAGTTCCAAAGTTTCTCGAAGGAACTGGTAAAGGTTGGTTAACTGCTGAGTACCGGATGCTACCATCTGCTACCAAAAAACGGCAAGAAAGAGAATTATTAAAATTATCTGGACGGACGCAAGAAATTCAACGTCTAATTGGCCGCAGTTTACGCGCAGCAGTGGATTTTGAGGCACTGGGAGAACACACGCTAACTGTGGATGCTGATGTGTTGCAAGCAGATGCTGGAACTCGGACAACAGCCATTACAGGCTCGTTTGTGGCGTTGGCTCATGCGATTTCTAAATTGTTACAAGAGGGGGTGTTGGAGCGATCGCCTCTGTGTGGACAGGTAGCAGCAGTTTCCGTAGGATTAGTGGAGGGAGAGCCATTTTTGGATCTGGATTATATCGAAGATGTGGCTGCAACAGTAGATTTTAATGTGGTGATGAATCAACACCTGGGAATCATTGAAGTCCAGGGAACAGCCGAAGAAGGCAGTTTTAGCCGGACTCAGTTAAATCAACTGCTAGATGTCGCCCAAAAAGGAATTCAGGAATTGTTAATTACTCAACGCGAAGCGATCGCTGACTGGGAAGCACTGTTTGTAATTAATTAGTTTTATTAATTTTTAATAAGAATTAATAAATGTATACTTTGTGGCGTTAATCAACAAAGTATCAAGTAACTGGGTGTAAATAAAATAATCATGAGAGTGGCTCCAAATCATTTGGGGTCGAATCCCCCCATGATTTGCTCCTCCTGCCTCCTACCTCCCTGCCTAATGCACGATGTTAAATGTTTCAAAAGTTAAAAAGGAGGATTGTAATAAGTTCGGTATTGTATTGCCAGAAGCCAGCAATATGATGATGAAGCCATGAACAAAACCGTTGAAGTTTTACCGGATCAGCCGGCGCTAGTTGCACGAGCGCTAGAATTAATTCTGTCGAAGTTAGAAACTGCCATTGAGCAGCGAGGGCGGTTTAGCATCGCCTTATCTGGCGGCAGTACACCTAAACCGTTATACGAAGCGATCGCTAATCAAAAACTGCCTTGGGATAAAATTCATATATTCTGGGGAGATGAGCGTTACGTACCACCAGATCACCCTGATAGCAATGAACTGATGACGCGTCAGGCGTGGCTAGATCGTGTTGATATCCCAGCAGCTAACATTCACCCCGTACCAACCTTAGAAGCCAATCCAGAAGTGGCTGCTGCTAAGTATGAACAACAGATGAAAGAATTTTTCAATTCTTCTGGGGTCGAGTTTCCCTCGTTGGATGTAGTATTACTAGGAATGGGTGATGATGCACATACCGCATCTTTGTTTCCCCATACAGAGGCTCTCAAAGTACGCGATCGCCTAGTTACCGTGGGTAACAAAGAGGGAAACCTCAGGATAAGTTTCACATACCCCTTCATCAACGCTGCGAATAGTGTGATTTTTCTAGTTGCTGGTGCTAATAAACGACCAGCTTTGGCGCAAGTATTTGCACCTGTAGCCGATGACTTCACTTACCCATCCCGTTTAATTCGGCCCCAAGGAGAACTTTGGTGGCTGCTAGATGCGGCAGCAGGTTTGGAACTCCAACATTAAACTTGGGAATTGGGCATGGGGCATGGGGCATTGGGCATTGGTCAATATCATAGTTCTTCTTCCCCTGCTCCCCCTGCCTCCCCTGCCCCCTGTCTAAGAGTGTCCAATTAATAGTTCCATCAGCAGTAATTGCTAGAATCTAAAGCTAGGGCCGCCCTCTGCTTGCCAGTCCTAACTATATTTATGATGATCTTGAACAAAGGCTAAATATTGATGATCGTCTGCCCTAATTGCAATCATCCCAACCCTGATGGCGCTGTCCAGTGTGAAGCTTGCTATACACCCTTACCCGCGACTACTAACTGTCCCAGTTGTGGGGCAACTGTGCAGGCAGATGCTGCATTCTGCGGTCAGTGTGGCTATAACCTTCACTCCGCAGGAGTTCCACACGTTCATAATCCGGCAGTTGTAACAGTTACTCCCGATATTCCTGTAGAAGTTCCGCCGTTAATTCCACCCGATCCCCTGCTAGAACTTTTACAACCAGATGCTTTGGGAATAAGTGGTTCTACTAAGTCTCATCCTCCCGAATCATCTTTACCAGCAACGGAACTGGCAGCTCCCCCGGCCGCTCCGCCAGAGGTACCTGTGGCAGAAAGCAGCCCTCCAGAACCAGCACCAACGATCGCAGCTCAACCCGTAGTCTCTGGACAAAGTATTCCTACTCCACCACCGTTGGAACCAGCGCCAGCCCCTGAAGCCGAAGTACAGGAGCTAGCCACACCAGCGCCAACTGCAACTGTTGCCAGAACACAATTACAGCAGGTTACAGGGCGGTTAATCCACGTTCAGAGCGATCGCTTAATTGAATTGCCGCAAAATCTCTCTGTGATTCATATCGGCAAGCCCAATGACCGGATTCCCCCAGATATAGATGTTTCAGGATTTCCCAATTCAGAAATTGTCTCGCGAATTCATGCAGATATTCGCGTCGAGGGAGATGCTCATTATGTAGAGGATGTAGGAAGTTCCAATGGCACTTACATTAATAATTTGCCACTTTTACCAGGAAATCGTCATCGCTTAAGACCAGGCGATCGTATCAGCTTGGGTAAAGGAGACTTAATGACATTCCTTTTTCAACTTGCTTAACTGATTCTCGATCAATTGTGACATCAGTCTTGCAGATTTTGAATTTTGGATTTTAGATTGAAGAAATAATCTAAAATCTAAAATCTAAAATCCAAAATTGAATGCCCCACAAATTAATCGGGGGGATAATCTAAAATTTAAAATCTAAAATCTAAAATCTAAAATTGAGTGACCTATGAGGGAACCAAGCAAAAATTTTGAACCCTTGCTTACCAAAGAAGCCCCGCCAGTTGTTGAACGCATGGGCTTAACCTGGCTAGTTGCAGCAGCGATCGCAACTGCTTTACTCTGGCAAATACCAGCAGGGGATTATATCTTATACCCATTTACAATTCTGGCAACTTGGTTTCATGAAATGGGTCACGGCTTAATGGCACTCCTATTAGGGGGACAGTTTCAGAAATTGCAGATTTTTAGTAATGGTTCTGGTGTCGCAACCTATGGCATTCAGCCGACATTGGGGCCAATTGGCCCGGCAATAGTCGCAGCCGCAGGCCCAATGGGGCCGCCTCTTGCCGGTGCAGGTTTGATTCTGGCTTCCCGCAGTTTTACAGCAGCAACCCTCTGTTTAAAAATATTAGGGAGTTTTTTGCTATTTTCCGCATTAATTTGGGTACGTTCCTCGTTTGGATTGGTGGCAATTCCCTTACTAGGTTTCATAATCTTGGGTATTGCCCTGAAAGCACCTCGTTGGGCACAAGGATTTGCGATTCAATTTCTAGGTGTACAAGCTTGTGTGAGTACGTACCATCAACTTGATTATCTATTTAGTAGTTCTGCTGGCTCCCTTGGACTCTCTGATACAGCGCAAATGCAGCGATATTTGCTTTTACCTTACTGGTTTTGGGGCGGGTTGATGGCGATCGCATCTCTGGTGATTTTAGTCCAAAGTCTCCGCGTTGCCTATCGTTCAGAATGAAAATACAGAGTAGCGATCGCCCTCTTGCAGTCACGAATTCAACCCTTAGTATTTTGATTGCTGAATTAAGTACAGAGTGTCTGAAAGTACAAGCCTTAGTTAACCAGTTACAGTTACCTAGTTTAACTGTTAACCAACAATCTGAAATTCTCGCAGAACTTTTAGCTGCTGCGGTTCATCTGCATAATCATTGTGACGAAGATTTTCAGGCGCTAATTATTGAGGAAATAGAAAATTTGCCTGATGATCAGGATTGACTAGTGATTTTAGTCCAAAATCATTGCGATCGCCAAGCATTACCTAAGCTGACACTTGAGCGCGAATTTCATTTGCACAAGGACGACCCTGTTCAATATCAGCAATATTAGCAAAAGTTGTTTCTGCAATATTGTGAAGAGCTTCTGCTGTAAAAAAGGCTTGATGTCCGGTAATCAGTACATTGGGGAACGTCGTCAGACGCTGGAAAATATCATCTTGAATAATTGCACCAGACAAATCCTCAAAGAACAATTCCGATTCTTGTTCGTAGACATCCACACCGAGATAGCCAATCTTGCCAGACTTCAACCCCTCAATCACTGCTTGAGTATCAATCAGCGCTCCTCGGCTAGTATTAATTAGCATCACGCCTGGCTTAATCTGTTCTATAGTCTCAGCGTTAATCAAGTGATGCGTTTCGGGAGTCAGGGGGCAATGTAGGGAGATAATATCCGAGTTGGCAAATAACTCAGGTAGCTCTACATACTTTCCACCTAGCGCCTCCAATTCTGGATTGCGATAAACGTCATAAGCGAGTATGTGACAGCCAAACCCCTTCATAATCTGTCCTAAAATCAGACCAATTTTGCCCGTGCCGACAATCCCCACTGTGCGCTCATGCAAATTAAATCCTAATAGTCCATCTAAAGAAAAATTGCCTTCTCGGACACGGTTATAAGCCCGATGAATTTTCCGATTCAAGCTTAAAATCAATCCCACAGCATGTTCTGCTACCCCATAGGGTGAATAGGCGGGAACACGCACAACGGTAATTCCTAAATCTGCTGCGGCTTGTAAGTCTACATTGTTAAACCCTGCACAGCGCAAGACAACCAACCGAGTTCCTCGTGAAGCGAGAAGTTCTAAAGTTGGCGCGTCAACCTGGTCATGGACAAATACGCAAACCGCCGGAAATCCGGCGGCGAGGATAGCTGTATCCCGATTTAAACGGGGTTCAAAAAAGACTAATTCGTGTTGGGTACGAGAATTTGCATCTGACAAAAACTTGCGATCGTAGACTTTTGTACTGAAGACTGCTACTTTCATGCAAAACCTCAAACTCTATACTGCACAATGTTCGACTACATAATACCTTGGCAGTTAGATAAGCAATGTCTATGATGGGCTATTAACGATCGCAGCTTTGAACACAAAAGAATTCAGGATTGCTTCAAGGTAGATGACTGACTTTTGCCTGCTCGAAGTAGCCATACATTACCTGAGAAACTTGACGAATAAAATCCCTAGCTCTAATGTCATTATTAGGTCTTCGCACGAAAATTCCTGCTAAATAACGCTTACCTGATGGAGTTTCAATAATACCCGCATCACCTAGTACAAACCTCAGAGTACCTGTTTTATGGGCAATATTTGCACCATAACCTAAGCCAGATGGAAGCAAACTTTTATTGTGACAATGAATCATAATACCTAAAACTTGGGATTGACTTATATCAGAAATTAACTGATTATTTGTAATCAAAGCTGACAGTCGTACCAAGTCTTTTGCACTAGTTTTATTAGTTCCTTGAAAGTCTCCTAACATATTGTGAATCACAGTGCTTTGCAATCCCCAACGGCGAAACTTTTGATTTAATTTAGATGCACCGCCTAAACGGTCGATAATCATATTTGTAGCAGTGTTATCACTAATAGTCATCATTTTAGTTGCAGTTTGCAAGAGACTAAGCTTAGTTCCCACTCGTTGATACTGCATATCTCCAGAACCACCAGTGACATGCTTCCGTTGCATCACCAGAGTTTCGCCTAGTTTAATTCTCCCTGCATCTACTTCCTGAAATAAGGCAATCAAAATCGGATACTTAATTGTGCTAGCGGCAGAAAAAGCTTTATCACCATTAAAATTAAAATAATCCCCTGTTTGTAAGTCCATAAAAAAGATTCCGGGAGTGAGGAATCTATAGCGAGCCATTAATGCTTTAATAGGAGTTTTTAGTTCTGATATCTCGCGTCCTAGAGGAACTATACCAGTAAATTTAGAAGTATTTATTGGGTTGACAGGATCGGTTAAAGGAACCGGAGGAATAAACTTAAGTTTTGGTAGTTGTAAATTAGATTGATTTCCACTCCAGTGATTTATGTTGTTAACCTGATTCGTATTGGGATTTGCTTTGACTGGGGACGATAGTAAAATAATACTTGTAAAGCTCAGTAAGAGCGAGCGTATTTTCATGCAGTGCTGTGAGGATCGTGTTGGATTTATTTACAGAGATTTTCCGAAGAAGTTAATCAAATCCGGATTGATTGACATAGTAATCACTAAGATATCCGATGTCAAGAGATATTAATAATAGATTTTAGGGAACATTGTAAACAAGAATTGTAATAAAAAAATATAAGGGTGAATATAAAAAATATATTTATATTACATCAAATAATTATGTAATTATATAAATACTAAGAGATTATGGTTGCAGTTTTAATTTTGCTAGCAATGATTTATACATATCAATGGTGATAAAAAGGCACCCGCAATTGAACTGATTAAAAACTGGAAACTGAAGAATACAAAAGAATACAAAACGCCTAATAGTCGTTGGCTATTGATGATTTTCTAAAAGACTTACTTACATACCCTTCAACAATTAGCTTTTTTCCAATGGCGATAGAGGTTTGTGATGCCACAACTAATTACGTTAACGACCATTTAGATGAGGTAGGCGGCGCATTTTTACCAGGGTTATTTTGGTGTCCTTGGAGTTCACAGTTAGTTAAAGAAATTTCATAGAAGAAGAATCCTTGTATAGAGAATATAGGACAATAACCTGGGGTAAATTTTATAGCCTCCAGGTTTTTGCTTTATCGTTATTTGACCGATTTTTCGATTCTTATCTGATTTCTCGTTTTTGTCGATTCAGGCTGAAAGCTATGTCCTATCAGCATTCTCACACCTGAGAGCGTGATTATTTATCCAGCGATCGCACTTTCGTTAGTGTCCTTGTCCAGAGGTGCGATTGGATTTCAGCCTGTGAAATATAATTATACGTTGGATTTTAGAGAAAAAAAGGGATATTTTCGGGGTATTTTTGCTAGGTTCTCCAAGTGCGATCGCTTTTATGGGAGTGGTTGAGATCAGAGGATGCTGATTAAAAAAATATTTTACGGAATAATAAGAGTGCTGTTATTTTTAAGTCATGCTAATGTAATAAGATAAAATTTATGATATCTTTTTCCATATCTACACACTTAATTAGCCATTAGACTTATCCGAAGCATTCCGTTACGCAGATAAAGCGATAATGTTATAGTATTATAGGGAATATGGTAAGATTTACCTTACTTCACGGCATTTGAATATTCAAATGTGTGAATAATATACCTGGAGAGGTGTCCGAGCGGTTCATGGTGACGCACTCGAAATGCGTTTTGGGGAAACCCAACGGGGGTTCGAATCCCCCCCTCTCCGTTTAAAACAATTACCGAAGAACTAGACAAACAGATAATGTTTAGCTTCATAGATGCTATATAGGACTATTTACAAGTAAGGGCACACAGATGTACGCCCCTAAGTATATATATGTAAGGGAGCTTGTGTGAAACGGTATTATATAGCCGTATTTACCTGCTTAAATATTGCCAAAAATACATTAAAATATACACTGACTACACAGGTTTTCGGGATACACTAATGCCATTGTGTGAGGAGTGAACGATGGCAAATAGCAGCATGGGGAAAGCGTCCTCATTTCTTGTTATCAGTGTCTGTTTATATCTAGGTATTAGTATAGGAATCATTATCCGGCTTGGGCAATCACAGCGATTAAACGCTGCTACTACACCTACTCAACCTGTATCATTCCCATTAGCTATTCCTGTTACGCCATCAACAAAAGGACAAACCTTTCGAGAGACTATTACTATCAAAGCTGTTGGAGATATTATTCCCGGCACTAATTTCCCTAACTATAGATTACCCCGCTTTCGAGATCAATTATTACCAAAGTCAGTGAGAGTTCACTTGCAAGGATCTGATATCTTGTTTGGTAATTTTGAAAGTAGCTTAACTAATTATCCCTATACTGCCAAAGATATCAGCCGAGGACAAGTCTTTGCCTTTCGCTCCCCACCTGCATATGCTCGACTATTTGCTGAGGCTGGTTTTAATGTGTTTAATATGGCTAATAACCATGCAATGGACTTCGGCCCGGTAGGGTTCAAAGATACAAAGAAAAATCTTGAGGCTGTGGGTATTGCAACATTAGGTCATAAAAATCAAATTCTTTATCTGCAAGCTAACAATATCCCTGTGGCAATGGTCGGGTTTTCTCCTTATGAAATGTATAATTCCATTAATAACTTAGGAGCAGCCCAAGCACTTGTAGCAGAAGCTAAAAATAAGGCCAACATTGTAATAGTATCGATGCACGCTGGAGCCGAAGGAACGGGGGCGCTACATGTTAAGAATCAGACAGAGTTTTTTTATGGAGAAAATCGAGGCAATTCGATCAAGTTTGCTCGAAACATGATTGATGCAGGAGCAGATTTAGTATTAGGACATGGGCCTCATGTTCCGAGAGCGATGGAAATTTATAAGGGAAAAATCATCGCCTATTCTTTAGGAAACTTTCTGGGATATCGAACTTTATCTACAAATGCCCAAACGGGTGACTCTATGATTTTAGAAGTTAAACTCAACTCGGCGGGAAATTTGGTATCAAGTAAAATTATCCCCGTGCGGATGAATGGGCAGGGAATCCCTCAAATTGATCGGTATTTTCGGACTGTGAAACTTATGCGTTCTTTAAATACTCAAGCTTTTCCCAAAAATCCGGTGAAGATTAATAAGAAGGGGGAAGTTGTTGTACAGAAGAGTAAATAAGGAATTTTGCTAAAGATGAAACAATAAACAAAAAGATGTTTTGTTTTAGCAAGAGGCGTTCAATTTTAGATTGTAAATTTTAGATTGTAAATTTCAGAAAAAATTTAAAGTTGATTAATTATTGTCATCTTTTAGCTTTTCCTGAGATTTCTGATCATTCTGAGGTTGACTATCAGCCGGTGAATTTTGCTTGTCCAGTGTCGGTACTACTACAGCAGAAGGATCTGACTGTTTGGATTCTGGCTGTTTGAATTCTGACTGTTTGGATTCTGTCGCTGGCGCTGTTGGTATAACCACAGGATTTGACGGAATTATTCGTTGAGGAGAAGGAGAATTATGATTAGAAGCCGGTGAGTTATTTTTTGGTAGTGGTGCAGGGGAAGCACTACGAGATGAACGAATAGCCCTTAGTTTTTCGACTAGCGAGGGGGTAGGCGAAACGCTAGGTGAAGGTGCGGATTGCTCAGAATCGCCGCGTTGTGATTCTCTAGGGCTGTTGGGAGTTTCTTCTGGGGAAGAACGACGATTACGCCGGCGCTGCTTGGAATTATAAACAGGTGCTGATTCGCTTCTTGAGGTGGTGTTAGTCTCTTCACGACTCTCTAAGCTAGGTACTTTCGCAGGTGGTTCTTGAGTTGGCTGTTCAAAAAGCGGCTTTGCGGTTGGCTGCGGCTGAGATTTGGGTAAGATGCTAGTGATGCCAAAACCTGCTGTAGCAGCAACCAGGGCTACACCTATACCTATGAATATTTGAGATGACCCCAGTTTTTTTGCCAGTACATTTTCTTTGGCGATGCCTGGGTTGGGCTGCGCCAACCCAGATGGTTCATGAATGCGATTTTGGGAAGTTTTCCCATTCCCAATTAAAGTTACTGCGTGCTGGGCAGATAAATTAACAGTTGGCACTGCATAAGTGGCTAAAGCTTGCGGTGTCATATTGGACCCATTTCCAGGTAGCAGTTGTAACCACTCAGCAACTGTCGCTGGCCGAAAACGAGACTCCACCGCCATACCGCGCATTACGGCTTGGTTGACAGAAGCACTCAAGTGTGGTTGTAGTTCGCGGGGGGAAGGCATTTGCTCGCGATCGCGCAATAATGCTGGCATAGGAACCTGTGCTGTCAACAGTGAATACAAGGTTGCCGCTAAACCATAAACATCCGTGGCGGGTGTGCGCGGCGCTTGCGTCAAATACTGCTCAATGGGAGAATAACCTTCAGAAACCATACCTGTGTGAGTCTGCCTAACACTGCCATTAAATTCCCTGGCAATGCCAAAATCAATCAGTACTACTTCCTGAGTTCCTTCACGAAGGATAATATTATCTGGTTTGACATCTCGATGTAACAAACCGTTGTTATGCACTACCTGCAAGGCTGCTCCAATTTGCCGGATGTAATGAATTGCTGTGGCTTCAGGTAACGGTATCCCTGGTAATACAAATGCGTCTCCCAAGGTTTCGCCACGAATGTATTCCATCACCATGTAAGGCAGTCCAGCTTCGACAAAAAAATCACTAACTCGGACTATATTTAAGTGAATACACGTAGCTAATCGTCTGGCTTCATCTTGGAATTGGCGCTCAAATTTTGCAAAATCAGGATGTTGTCGCAGCCGTTCATTGATGGTTTTCATCACCACCTCCTGGCCCAAGTAGTGATGCGTAGCTTTAAACGTAATGCCAAAGCCACCTCGCCCTATTTCTTGAATTAGGGTATATTTTCCATCCTGCAAAATTGTGCCTGCTAACATAAATCCTGAGTCCTGAGTGAGCAGATAAGTAGCGAGTCCTGAGTCTTGAGGGATTCCTAAAAAATTTTCCCATATTTTTTGATTGATATAGGGCAGGGTTTTTGCCTGTCTATCTTACGGGATGATTTAGTTGTTGGAATCCAAGTAAGAAAGACCTCCCCATGAACACAACAGTTTTATCTTTATAGGATAACGCGATAGTCAAGAAATCCTGAAGTAATAAACAGGATAAAGCTGTCTCCCATATCCGTGATATCAGGGAGAAAGCCCGACTAGACACCGCTAGTTGATGCAATGCCAAAGAGCCATTCACTGACTCGACTTGAAAACACCAATTCAGTAATCTTTAAAATTATCAGAAAAATGGGTTTTATATGGGACTAATATTTGATTTATGAAAAAGCTCGGTACAGATCGAAAAGCCTAATTCTTTATTCCCTACTCCCTACTTACTTAGATAATTTCAAAAATAAAATACGATTCCTATAAAGTTTTAATATTAAATAGTATTTTTATCTACTCCTAATAAATATTTCTGTTTATTAAGAGAAGATTCTAGTGAGAAAGGGGTTGCCGACAGTAACCCCTTTCTCACCATAATGATTTTTCTTGTTAAAGAAATATTATCTCTTGTTTCTTCTATCCGGCCCAACCTGCGCTTGAGGAAAGGCTAGGAGTTAGCTGTTTCAGAAGTTCCACGACCTTTTCAGCAACACCCGTTGCTGAGGCTGGGTTTTGTCCAGTAACTAATCGATCGCTCACCACGCTTTTTGCCTGAAAGTTCGGTGCTTTATCTACTGTTGCACCCCGCTCAATCAACTTTGCTTCTAACAGAAAGGGTACAATATCGGTTAATCCTGCTGCTGCTTCTTCTTCATTGGTGAAGACAGAAACTTTCTTTCCGGCTACTAAATACTCATTGTTTGAAAGTCGGATGTTGACCAACCCAGCAGGGCCATGGCACACCGCAGAAACTACACCACCTCGTTCGTAGATGCTTGCTGCAATGCTAGCCAACCGAGAATTGTCAGCAAAATCCCACATAGTACCATGTCCACCCGCATAGAAGATTGCATCATATACTGATGGATCAACCTCACTTGGGTTCAAAGTATTCTCCACCTGTGCCATCTTCTCAGAGTTGTTGAGAAACGCAGCGTTTGCCGGATCATTTAGATCAATCCCAATCATGGGTGCTTTCCCACCTTTGGGACTGACGAAATCAACACTCAAGCCGGCTCGCTCGAAAACGGCGACTGGGTGGCTCACTTCTGGTAAATAGTATCCGGTTTCTTTGCCTGTTTTCCCCAAGGAGTCATGGCTGGTTAAAACTACTAGAACTTTCTGAGACATAAAGTTATTTCCCATTATTAGATCAAAGATTGGCATCAGATAAACCCTCAAAGAGTTTGTGTTTACCTGATATAGGACTCATACTTGATTTTTGAAAAACCATAAGAGCTAAGAGCTTACTGTATGAAGATTTAGTTCTCAGTATATTTAGCAATAATCAAGTAGAATTCCTATAGCTTTATACTAACCCAAGTTGCGGAGTATCAAAATTTGAGTGCTTTTCATATAACTCAGTGCTGAGTGCTGTTAGCAGTAGCGGGGCGTTGAGCCAGTCCTGAGTTAATTCAAAATAGTCAGTAATTTTGTATTTGGTTAGGGCTTACGCACGGGTAACGGAAAACTAACCACAGAGGGCGCAGAGGCACGGAGGAATGAGAGTTTTAGAGGGTTTTTGCGTAAGTTCTATTGGTAAAAGCTCTGCCTCTTTTAGGCGGTCTTTTTAACTCTAACCGAGGCGCGGGCTAAACATCCCGCTATGGCTAACGGAATTCGACACTCTTCATGGCATGATATCAGCATCGCTTGATACTCACAATACTTAATGCGAGATTCTATGAGTAATGTATCCCGATTATCCTTAACCTCTAACTCTCAAGCTGCAACTTCTCCTTTACACTTACTTGTATTAAGCAATGGTCATGGGGAAGATATGATTGCAGTTCGGATTTTACAAGAACTCCAACGACAATCCAACCCACCAGAAATCTTTGCTTTACCTCTGGTGGGTGAAGGACATGCTTACCAACAGTTGGATATTCCCCTCATCGGTTCAGTCCGCACTATGCCTTCTGGCGGCTTTATTTATATGGATGGCCGCCAATTAGCGCGAGATGTACGCGGTGGTTTATTACAACTTACTCTTACCCAGATAAAAGCTATTCGTCGTTGGGTAAGTTCTCAAAAAAAGTTAGGTCATAGAAGAGCGATTTTAGCGGTGGGAGATATTGTCCCACTGTTGTTTGCAACTTTCAGTGGCGCTAATTATGCTTTTGTTGGTACGGCGAAATCTGAATATTATGTGCGGGATGAAGCTGGATTATTACCACGGAAGTCTAAAGATGCGCGTTGGGAAAACTTTTCTGGTTCAGTTTACCATCCTTGGGAACGTTGGTTAATGAGCCGTCGCCGTTGTAAGGCGGTGTTTCCTAGAGATGCACTGACGACCGAAACATTAAAACAATGGCCAATTCCAGCTTTTTATTTGGGTAATCCCATGATGGATGCTCTACAACCAACCTTTTCACGCCAACAATTTTATAGTCAGGATAGCCAACAACAAGAGACAGTTCGACCTTTTGTAGTAACTCTTCTTCCTGGTTCCCGTCCGCCAGAGGCATACGCCAACTGGGAAGCAATTATGATTGTTGTATCTGCGTTGATGGCAAGTTTCCAGGAGCGAAATTCGATTTTCTATACTTCTAACAGAGTGATGTTTTTAGGTGCGATCGCTCCGGGTTTAGACTCTCATATTTTATCCCAAAGTGTCCAATCCCAAGGCTGGCGCACTGAATCAACATGTCCTATTCAAATTAATGATGCGAATGTATTGACATTTAAACAAAGAAATGCGTATCTACTACTGACACAAAAAGCTTATAATGATTGCTTACATTTAGGAGATATAGCGATCGCTATGGCAGGTACAGCCACAGAACAGTTTATCGGTTTAGGAAAACCTGCGATCGCGATTCCCGGTAATGGGCCTCAATATAACCGTGGCTTTGCTGAAGCTCAAAGTCGTCTTCTAGGCTCATCTTTGATTTTAATTGAGCAGCCAGCAGAAGTAGCGAAGGTTGTACAGTCTCTATTCAAAGATCCTGATATTTTGCAAATTATTGCCGAAAATGGTCTACGACGCATGGGTAAACCCGGAGCAGCACTACGCATTGCAGAATCTTTACAGGAACGATTTTGATTGGGCATTAGGCATTGATCAACAATCAATAAATAGTTCTTTTTCCCCCTGCTCCCCCTGCTCCCTCATCCCCAGTCCCTTATGCTACCAAGCCAGAACGTAAAGCTCTTACAGCAGCTTGGGTACGATCATCGGCACATAGTTTATTTAGAATATTACGAACATGGGTCTTCACAGTACCAACTGTAATGTAGAGTTTCTCAGCAATTTGCCCATTGCTACACCCAGCTACAATCAATTCTAGGATTTCTAGTTCGCGTTGAGTTAGGGGGTATGTTTCCAAAACCTGCTCGTATTCTGACGCCAATGCCTCAATTTTTACAGTCTTCGGCGTTTTGTCAGAACCTTGGCTCTCTCCAGGAATACCTTGCCGCATCTTCCGCAATACCACGTTGGCAATTGCCGGATCAATCCAAGAATTACCGCCGTGAGTCGCTTGGATCGCCTCAGTTAATTTACTGATACTTGTTTCTTTCATGTAATAAGAATCAGCACCCGCCGCGAAGGCTGCAAGTACAGCATCCTCTGTGTGATCCATTGTCAAGATCAAAATCTTGGTTGCCGTTTGCCCAGTTTCAGCTTGGTGGCGTTTAAATTTACGAGTGAGTTCAATGCCATCCATATCAGGCAAACCGATATCTACAACGGCTACATCTGGCTTTGCCGTTTCTAAAAGTTTTAGTCCTTGGGTAGCATTTGCTGCTTCGCCAATTACTTTCAATGCGCTGTGAGACTGTAATGCTGCTCGTAGTCCCATTCGCGTTAAGTCATGATCTTCAATTAAAATAATGCTAATTTCATTCATCGCTACACTCGCTCTTACGCTGTTTGCATCTTTCAAAGTATTACTTTTTGTAAGCGCTATCTTTTATTTTCCCAAACTTAAGATAGATGATCTTTCAACCACCCTGCATCCACCGATAGAAATAATAGACCTCCTATTTTTTAACATTTAGATAGAGAATAAATCTAGCTAGAGATATATAGATACTTGCACAATAAGTATGAAAGATTGAGGCTAATGCAGAATTCCTCCTCCTGTGCAAAAAAATCAGCTTTTAGTAGCCATGTTCCATTAGTTAATTCCTATTATCTTGTATAAAGCTTACAAAAATGGACAAATTACAAAAGGTAAAAATTATCTTACGAGAAAATGAACGATGGTTTCGAGTGATTTTTAACCAAACCTTTGGATTCATTAGATTAATCCCTCTGATGGGTATCCTCATGGAAGAGAATTAGACGGCGTTAAAATCTGGTGGAATTACTAGCAGCAAAGTAATTCGTTATCCTTCGTGGGAAGCTTGCTGTACCGACTTTTCACTGGATGTGGAAGACCGCGATCGCCAGGAAAATACTAACACGGGTCTAGCGATCGTTAAGAAAATTGTCGAAATCTCAGGAGGTAGGATTACTTCAGATTCACAAATCGGTATAGGGAGCTACTTTCTTATCTACCTAATTAATCAATATTATGAGTATAACTACTCAAGCTTATGGTACATAACAATGGTATGTAACTCTCACTAATGGCTGACGACGGTCGCTTGCTGACTCAATTACAATTGTTTTAAGCTTAATAAAGTATTTAATTTTACTTTATGTCAGCTATGTTTGCTGTCTTCAGACCAATAGTTTTCGGTTTGTTAATTACACAAACAGACTCATGATACAAGCCTCTAAATTTATTTATGGTAATTTTTAATTTTTAATTTTTAATTCGGAGCTAAGTGACCTTCCCTAACTTTCTAGAGATGATGGCAAAGCTCAATAAGTATTGAATATTGTGCGAAATGCCTTAGTCAATAAAGTTACAGATTTTAGATGTCCGAAAACCTTATATTTTAGTTAGATAATCTCAAGAGAGGAATATTATACATCAACCTATGTTTAGCGGCAAAAATAAAAACCGATGGAAGATACGCTGAAAATTTTGGTTGTAGATAATGATGAAGTAGACCGGATGGTAGTCCGTTGTGCCCTGACTAAAGCAGGTATTCAAATGGAACTATCTGAAGTAGCCGATGGCAATGATGCGTTTTCTATTTTAAACACTACTGCGTATGATTGTGTTTTCCTCGGCTATCGCTTACTAGATCAGAATGGACTAACCTTAATTCAACAGCTACGTTCTTCGGAAATTAAAGTTCCTTTAGTAGTCCTAACTGGTCAAGAAGATGAACAAACTGCTCTCCAATTATTAAAAACTGGTGCTACAGACTATCTCTCTAAGTCTAGAATATCTCCAGAAAACTTGGCACAAGTTTTGCGGAGTGCAATTCGGGTTTATCGGGCTGAAATACAAGTAGCTTTGGCAAAAGATCAGCTTAGAGAAAGTCATGAACAACTTCTTCGTAAGAACCAAGAATTGGAGAGACAACAGCAACAGCTTCAAATGCAAAACTTCAAGCTATCAGAAGCATCAGTGCTAAAATCACATTTTTTGGCAACTATGTCCCATGAACTTAGAACGCCGATGAATGCGATTATTGGTTTTTCGCAAATACTGCTGCGTCCTAAATTCGGTCAACTAACGCACCAGCAAGCAGATATGGTTGAGCGCATCTTGAATAATGGAAAACATTTGCTGATGCTAGTCAATGAAGTTCTTGACTTTTCCAAGCTGGAAACAGGACGATTAGACTTAAAAGCGGAACAATTTGATGTCTCAAAGGTAATAAATCTTGCTGTAAATGAAATGCGTTCCCTAACTGACGCCAAAAAACTTTCATTGTTAGTGCAAATCGATCTGCAAAATACTTTAGTATTTAATGATCCAGTTCGCGTCAAACAGATTTTAATTAACCTGCTCTCCAACGCCATTAAGTTCACAGAGTGTGGTGAAGTTGGGGTTGAAGTTAAAGAACTACCTGCAAATCGATTAACAATTATTGTTCGGGATACAGGTATTGGTATAGCATCCAAAGATTTTAAACGTATTTTTGAAGCATTTCGACAAGTCGATCAAACTCTGACTCGGAAATATCCAGGTACAGGTTTGGGTTTGGCAATTATAGATTCCCTGGTGCGAATGATGGGTGGCAAAATCTTTCTTGAGAGCAAATTAGGAGTGGGTTCAACGTTTAAAATTGAATTGCCGCGTCAAATCATATCGGCTGTAGGAGGCGATGCTCCACCTTTACCGATAGATAGCAACCAGGTTTTTTCCTCTACTAAAAATCCGCATCATTCATCTTCTCAAGCTAGGCAAGCACCAATAGGATATTCTAAATTTAAACTATAAATTACTTTCCAAAAACTGATAAAAGTTAATAAATTATGTCTGTAGTTGAAAATAATAGAATTTATCGAATTCTCGCAGTTGACGATACTCCAGATAATCTCATTTTGGTTCAAGCAATTTTAGAAAGTGAGGGGTATGAAATTCATTTAGTTTCAGATGGAATAAAGGCTTTGCAGCAAGTTGAACAATCTCCACCCGATCTGATTCTTTTAGATGTGATGATGCCAGGGATAGATGGTTATGAAGTCACACGTCGGATTCGGAATAACCCAGCAATTAGTTATATTCCTATTCTACTGATTACTGCCTTTCACGAATCTAGCGTTGTCGAAGGTTTGGATGCTGGTGCAGACGATTTTATTCGTAAACCATTTGATACTGATGAACTATTGGCAAGGGTGCGATCGCTGTTGCGTCTCAAGCACAGTTTGGACGAACAACAAAAAATGGCCCGCCAACGGGAGGATTTTGTTTCCCGTTTGACTCATGATTTGCGAACTCCCCTAGTAGCCTCCGATCGCATGTTGAATTTGTTTGAGATGGAAACATTCTGCAAAATTTCGCCGGAAATGAAACAGGCGATCGCAGTTATGATTCGCAGTAACCAAAATTTGATGGACATGGTAAACACCCTCCTTGAAGTCTATCGCTTCGAGGCAGGTAAAAAAACGTTGAATTGGGAAGAATGCGATTTACGTGAGATATCTCAAGAAGTAGTCAGCGAACTAAGTCCTCTAACTAGTGAAAAAGGTTTGACTCTGAAAATAGACACTCGTGAATTAGATCCACAGGGTAAAAACGCGGGGATTATTATGGGCGATCGCTTGGAACTACGGCGAGTGATAAACAACCTGATCGCAAATGCCATCAAATTTACAGATACAGGAGGCATCACAATCCGTATTTTTGAAACACCACCTAATCGAGAAAATGCAGATTCGGTAACAATCGAGATCCAGGATACAGGATATGGGATTGCGCCCGAAGATCAGGCAACAATTTTCGAGCGATTTCGCCAAGGCAAACATAAACGCTCAGGTAGTGGTTTAGGGCTACATCTATCCCACCGGATTATAGAAGCGCACGCAGGAACTATCAAGGTCACCTCTGAACTAGGTAAAGGTAGTTTGTTCACTATGCAACTACCTAAAAACATTTAAGTCTTTCACCTTCACCTTCATATTTTTATGCCCGATTGCTAATCCTGACAAAGCTTCAAAGCTGGGTAAGGGGTGAATTTTCTTGCCAACTCACGGCGAATTATAGCCTCTAATTCCTCAAGCATATAGGGCTTGCTGATGTAATCATTAAATCCTGTCTTGAGAATACACTCACGATCTTCTGTGCTAGCTAAAGCTGTGACAGCCACCACTGGAATTGTGCAAGTTAGGGGTTCAAGCTTTAGATGACGCACAACATCCATACCGCTAAGACCTGGTAATAAAATATCCAATAAGATTAAGTCTGGTTGATATTCTTTAGCTATCAGCACCGTTGCCGAAGAATCCGTTTGACAAATGAATCTATAACCAATTGACTCAAGAGCATAACTAATTACCACTTAGCGCCAAAAACCTTGAAATGTGTAGGTTGGGTTGAGGAACGAAACCCAACATTTTCAGGAAACAAGAAAATCCGGTTCCCTCCCCAATATATCGGGGAGGGTTAGGGTGGGGTAAAAAATATTTGATACATCAATCATGACTTTTCAAACATCCTCTTAGAGCAGAGGTTTGCTAATTTGATTTAAACCTCAAGATAGGGGAATCCCATACCTAAATAAATTTAGAATCGTCCGTATTCACTAATTAAGGATAAACTCATGCCAAACGGTCATGCCAGCCATAAAAGCGCTTCCATTAAACATAGCCATGATAACGGACAGATTGATACTGCTACTGACCTCACAGTAGAGCCGCAGGAGATTCTCCCTGAAGGTGGTGGCTACCCATTCGATGCCCAAGGAACTGTGGTCAATCCTGCTGCTACTGAACGACCACAAGACGATAATGAAAAGGATTAAACCTTATAAGGATATTAGTTTGTGTTGGTTAGCACAATCCTTCTTTAAAGAAGATTCAAACTTTTGAAGTGTTTTTGCAAGTGAGGCAAGCGCTACCATAGCAACTAAGCCAATCTAATATTATCTTTTGACTTGTAGCCCCCGACCTATGGGGGATTTCTGTTAGTAGGTACTTCAGTACCTAACTAGAATATTTTTTTAACACACTATAGATAGATGAATTGAGATCAAATTAATTCTAAAATAGAAATGAAAAACACTGGTATGTACGGGGTGTGGCTTTTAGCCATGCCTTTTTTATGAGTAATATCAAGCAAGGAAAACCTATAAATAATTAGGGTAATCCTTACTCTGCAATCTCTGAATCTAACTTTATGTTAATATTAGATTATAAAATATTTATTCTAATGCTAAAGGAATAAAAAATATCATCAAATTCTACCAAGCTTAGTTTTCTAAAATACCAGCTATAAATAGACCTAGCAACAAAAAACTACTAGTAACATATATGGATCGATATTTGTATCATTCTATAGATAGTAGAAATAACTATTTTACAAAGTTATTATTCAGCCTATTAATGCCTGAAAAACGTGTATGCGCCCTGGAATAATACCCAGGGTCTTTTTTTAGCAAACATTAGATAAGTCAAAGATAGACTCTCATCGGAATAGAGGTAAATTGACTCTTCGAGCCATCTCCCAAGGGGAGCCAGTGGTATATCAGCTTTTAGAATATTTAGATACAGCCTATAGCAAGATGAAGTAAAGCAAGGCTCAGTCTAAATTAATCTTGGTGTAGTAAATGCTTGGTATATGTAGAGGCTTGGTTTAACCAAGCCTTTTATTATGACTGATTAAGTAATTATGTATCAGTCTTCAGGATATTTGGAGACAGTTTATAGCAAGATGAACTGCTAGAAAAGTAATTTTAAATGAATTTGAGAACTGTGCCTAAGTACTAAATATCTAGAGGTTTAGCACTCACATAAACCTTTTTTCTGATCAAATGAAGAGGAAAAAGCATCGGGAGCATCCCACTTTTGCAAAATCTAACAATCTTCTGTCATTGCGAACGCAATAACATATTAAATTTTAATATTTCATCGAATAATAAAAACTAGGATGCACCCAAAAGTGGTTTCTAACCGCTCGTTTCGCGTTAAGTTGACCCCAATGGGCAATGCCATGCCCCTACGAGAAATCTATATGTACCAGGATTTTCGTGAATTGGTATAACTAATTAATTGCAAAATAAGCATTAACTTTATGCGTTAATTGCATTATCCAGATTTTTAATGGCTCCATAGATGCGATCCTAATATCAGGGAATAAAGATGGATACCCCTGGTGTTGACCAGGGGCTTTTTATTTAGGGGCTACGCCTTAAAGGTCAACACCGGACTTAACCGCGCCACAACGTCTACCATTTCTGCTTCAACCTGCACATCAATCACAGACTGAATCGGTTTGTAGGCAAAGGGTGCTTCTTCAATTCGGCGTTCTTGACGCAGGGTGATGCAGTCTACTCCGGTTAATCCCAGTTCCGCCTCACTTTGAGATGCACCTCTGCGGTTGAGGTCGAAGCGAGAATGAATTCTTCCCGCTCCATGTGAGGCAGAATTACAAAATGCTGGATTGCCTCTACCCACCATCAGATAAGAATAAGCACCCATTGAACCAGGGATAATCACAGGTTGCCCTACATGGGCTGGACTTGCACCCTTGCGTGTTACCCATCCCTCACCTTCTGGCAAGGTAATGTTATGGGGCAAGTCATAAACTAGAGGTGCTTCCACATCTTTGTATATTTCTCGCAAACGCAGACGTAGCAGTTCTGCTAACAACAGGCGATTTACAAACCCATAGTTAGCAGCAGTAGCCTCAGCTTGCAGGTAACTGGCGACTAGTTCGGGGTGAGAATAAGTAGAGAGAGGAAAAATCAGAGAATCAGGGTACTTCAGACCTTTTTGCCAAGTCGCCTTAGCTTTATCTCGCCATATTCCCCCAATATACTTACCCACATTTCGGGAACCGGAGTGAATCATAAAAGCTAGCTGTCCCTCGCGCACTCCCCAGGCGTGGGCAAGTGGGCGATTTTCAACTTTATCAACTCGCTGCACTTCTACAAAATGATTACCCCCGCCAATAGTTGCCAGTCCGCCATCGCGTACCAGTCCAGCATCGGGAACCAATTCTTCAGGCGCAAGTTTCCAGTTACCATCCATTGAACCACCTAAGAAGATGCGATCGCTCTCTTGGGCAAGTTGTTGCAAATCAGATTTGATTACACTCCCTGTAGCCCGATATAGCATGGCATCCAGCCAACCAGGAACTCCGTACTGAAATAGCGATCGCATTGCGTCAGCAGTCATCGTTACATCACGCGTACCGAAGAAATAATCCCCCTTCATCCGTTCTACGAATTGGTCGCGCTTTACCAAAAATTCATCGATTGTCAAATCAGCAACATGCAGGCGCATTCCACAATTGATGTCAGAACCAACAGCGCCAGGGATAATTTGACCCACAGTTTCTACAACTGAACCAATGGCAATGCCCGCATCACCTGGGTGAAAGTCTGGCGTAGCACAGGCACGACAAACACATCCACCTGAAGGGTGACGGACGCTTGCCAAATTTGCTAACTGCTTTAATGCTTTAGCTTCTACCGGGAAGCCTTCTGGCAGTAGCACTTCTGCTACAGGGCTATCAGGAGAATTAACTAAACGAACTGAATAAGTACGATTATTATAAGTTACATCTAAACCCTGCCGCTCTAAAGCACGCAGGAGACGTTTCAAATTTTTTGGCTGCATGAAAACTCCAAATAAAGTCTTAAAAAAGACCTTTTGTTGTGAAGAGATTAGGAGACTTGGGTTCAGCAGCCGCGTCTCAAGTGGTGCGGAGGTCATTTCCCAGAATTGTGGGGAAAACAACAGATTATATAGCCTTAATAACACACACTTGCATCGGGAAACAAGTCTTTTGTAGTATTTTGTATTTTTAGCCGTTTATGTACTACGTCTGTAAAGAAATTTGAAGTTTAGCGAAAAACTTTTAAAATTCTCTAGACTCTCCAGCCGGCTAGAGAGTCTAGGATAAATTCAAGGCGACTCTCTTTTCAGTTATTTCTGACTGTTGAAGGATTTCCCCCAGTCATCCACTTTGGTTTGGCTAGCTTTCCACTCTATCCCGTAAATCTATGACTCTCCAACTCACAGTTCCCAATATGGCTTGTTCTGCTTGTGCAAGTACCATCACCAAAACACTTCAGGCAGTCGATGCCAATGCTAACGTTCAGGCTGATCCAACAACCAAGCTTGTCAGTGTAGAAACTCAAGCATCAGAAACAGCAATTAAGGAAGCGTTAGCTGCTGCTGGTTATCCAGTTGCTTAAAGAAAGGGGACTGGGGACTGGGTACTGGGAGATTTGAGGTTTTGAAGTGAATGAACGAGTCTCTAATTCCCAATTCTTAACCCCTAATCCCCAATCCCTAAGCTAATCGACATTCAAGTTGCATAATCAGGGCGGGCAAGATGCCTACCCCACAAGATATTAATAAAATTTTGATATGCAAATGAGATGTGTTTTAGCTTAATCCCCAATCCCTAATCCCCAATCCCTAATCCCCAACATGGATACTCTCACACTCAAACTTCGAGGCATGAGTTGCGCCGCTTGCGCCAACAACATCGAAAAGGCAATTCGCTCTGTTCCTGGGGTAAGGGACTGCAACGTTAACTTTGGAGCAGAACAAGCCGCTATCAAGTACGATCGCTCTCTAGCCAATTTAGAGAAAATCCAAAGTGCGATCGCATCTGCGGGATACTCTTCTTACTCACTCCAGGAAGAATTGCTCACCGAAGAAGATGATGCAGAGATTGCGAGTAGGCAAGCATTACAGAGCGAACTCTCCCTCAAGGTAGTGGTGGGAGGTATAATCAGCATTTTCCTATTTTTGGGGTCGTTCCCTATGATGACTGGGTTGAACTTGCCTTTAATTCCAAGGTTCTTACAAAATCCTTGGATACAATTACTGCTGACAACTCCCGTCGTCTTCTGGTGTGGTGGATCTTTTTACCGCAATGGCTGGAAATCCCTCAAGCGCCATACGGCGACGATGGACACGCTAATCGCTTTGGGCACAAGTGCAGCGTATATTTATTCTTTGTTTGTCACTATTTTCCCAAACTTTTTTATTGCTCAGGGCTTAATACCTCATATTTATTACGAAGTTGCCGCCATTGTCATTACCTTAATTTTGTTGGGGCGGTTACTAGAAAATCGCGCTAGGGGGCAAACTTCTGAAGCCATCCGCAAACTCATCGGATTGCAAGCTAGAGATGCCAGAGTTATCCGTGATGGAATAGAAATTGATGTTCCTATCGCCGAAGTCAGAATTAATGATGTGATTTTGGTGCGTCCTGGTGAAAAGATTCCATTAGATGGTGAAGTGATTACAGGCGCTTCGACGGTAGATGAAGCGATGGTGACGGGTGAAAGTTTGCCAGTCAAAAAGCAGGCGGGAGATGAGGTGATTGGGGCGACGATTAACGGTGCAGGTGCTTTTCAGTTTCGGGTGACACGAGTCGGAAATGATACGTTTTTGGCTCAAATTGTCAAACTAGTGCAACAAGCGCAGGGTTCTAAAGCACCAATTCAACGCTTGGCAGATCAAGTTACAGGATGGTTTGTACCAGCTGTGATTGCGATCGCGATCGCCACTTTCGTCATTTGGTTTAATTTCACTGGCAACCTTACCCTAGCAACAATGACAACGGTAGGTGTACTAATTATCGCTTGTCCCTGTGCTTTGGGTTTAGCTACCCCCACTTCTGTAATGGTGGGGACTGGCAAAGGTGCAGAAAATGGCATTTTGATTAAGGGTGCAGACAGCTTAGAACTAGCACACAAAATTCAAACCATCGTTCTAGATAAAACTGGCACTTTGACTCAGGGTAAACCTACAGTTACAGACTTTGTAACTATCAATGGCACAGCTAATGGTAATGAAATCAAGCTTTTACAGTTAGCAGCAACGGTAGAACACAATTCTGAGCATCCTTTAGCGGCAGCAGTGGTGAAATATGCCCAGTCTCAAGAGGTGAGTTTAACAGAGGCAAAGAACTTTCAGGCTAATGCAGGTAGTGGTGTTCAAGGAGTTGTTTCAAATCAACTTGTGCAAATTGGTACACAACGCTGGTTAACAGAACTTGAAATTAATACCGTAAGTCTCCAGCAGTATAAAGATGACTGGGAAGCGGCTGGTAAAACAGTAATTTTGATTGCTGTAGATGGCGAACTGCAAGGAATAATGGGTATTGCCGATGCCCTCAAACCTTCCTCAACAGCAGTAGTGAAAGCTTTACAGAAGTTAGGTTTAGAAGTAGTAATGCTTACCGGAGATAATCGTAAAACTGCTGATGCGATCGCAAGACAAGTTGGCATCCAGCGAATCTTTGCCGAAGTCCGTCCAGATCAAAAGGCCGCGATTATCCAATCCCTTCAAAGAGAGCAGAGGAAGCAGGGGGAGCAAGCAAACAATTATTATTCTCCCTCATCCCCCCATTCCCTTGTTGCAATGGTAGGTGATGGTATAAATGATGCCCCAGCCCTAGCACAAGCTGATGTAGGAATCGCTATTGGGACAGGAACAGATGTAGCGATCGCAGCTAGCGATATCACCCTAATTTCTGGCGATTTACAAGGAATTGTTACAGCTATTCAACTTAGTCGCGCCACTATCAACAATATCAGGCAAAATCTCTTCTTTGCCTTTATTTACAACGTTATTGGTATTCCCATTGCGGCTGGAATTTTGTTCCCTATCTTTGGTTGGTTACTCAATCCAATTATTGCCGGCGCTGCGATGGCTCTTTCTTCGCTTTCTGTTGTTAGTAATGCCCTCAGATTGCGTAATTTTCAACCAAAAACTATCTCATAATTTCAGGATAATTTAGGAAATGTTCAGTAAAAAAATGCTTTGGGGAAGCCTTACAACTTTAGTGCTTCTCACTGGAACATCAGGTGTAGCATTAGCAGAAATGCCAGCCCACTCGCCAGAGCAAAACAGCCAATTTCACCAGATTGAGCAACCTTTGGGCTTGAAAGTTGGGGTTGCGATCGCAGGTTTAGCCTTGATTGGACTAGAGTTGTGGTGGTTTCTTCTCTATAAAAGTCCTGAGTCTTAGATGAGGAACAAAAAAATTGCTTTATTTTTTAATTTTTAATTCTGCCTTTCCTAGTAGTTTCTCAAGTTTAAATTAATGGCTAAACAAGTTCGTACTAAGGACTTTAGTCCTTATTTTATAAACACTAAAGTCCTCACTACAAATACTAAAAACTAGTTTGACAAAGTACTAGTACAGCACGACACCAATAAAGCACCCATTCCAAATTAATGAAATGCTGACGCTGTATTCATTTTTAATTTTTAATTCCGTCCTGCGGTACTAGTGTTTTGAATAATAGGACAAATTGTATCCTCATGCTGTCCGCCTATATTCTTCCAGCCTGAAAGTAATCCCTTTATTTCAGACCGTAAAGTTAACAACTGATCAATTTGGCGATCAATTTGCGATAGCTTTTCTTCGAGCTTTTCTTGAATTTCACCACAGGGAGCTTGTCCTTGGTCATAAACCTGAAGAATATTTCCTATCTCCTCTAGGCTAAGACCAAGATTTTGTGCCCTTTTAATAAATGCTAGACGAGTCAGCACATCCAATGAAAACTGGCGGAAGCCTCCCTCTGTTCGTCTTGATGATTTAATTAAGCCTAAACTCTCGTAATAGCGAATTGTCCTGATAGGGATTTTGCTTATATCTGTTACCTGACCAATTAAAAGCAGTTTTGTCTCCTGAGTTAACATGGCAGATTTCCCGATTATTGTAATTATTATTACATATTTTTCTAATATATTAACTCCTTTGAGAGGTTAGCAAAATTTTGGTGTCCGTAGTTTAATTTTTATCCAATTAGAGATATTACTAAGTTGTGATTTTTCAAATATCTATTTTTTATAGATATAAGCTGACATTTGGCTAGCATAATTTTAACATTTTTAATAAACTTAACTCAATATTTAGTCTTTTTAATTTGCTCATTTTATTAGGTAACTGTTTCTCATGGTACTGAAAGTAACTGTTTTTTTCTTGTTCTCATGTTACTTCTAGATCAATAGCTTCACCTCAAGTGAAACCATAAAATGAATCTCAACTCGCAGACTTTTATCTCAACCCGTAAACCTAAAAACTTCAATAATCCAGAGCATTTTATTGAGGGATGGTATTGGGTAATACCCTCTCAAAATCTGCGGGTGGGTGAAGTAAAACCTGTAACAATTTTGGGCAGAGAACTAGTGATTTACCGGGGTAAAGACAAAAGAGTAACTACCTTTGATGCCTACTGTCCACACATGGGCGCTCACCTTGCTGAAGGCAAAGTTGAGGGTAATGCACTACGTTGTTTTTTCCACCACTGGAAGTTTGATGCTGAGGGGATGTGTATTGATATTCCATGTTTAGATACACCACCTTCCTTAAAATTACAAACTTGGCCTACTGCTGAGAAATACGGGATGATTTGGGTTTGGACTGGAGAAATACCACAACAACCCTTACCTTTTGTTCCAGAGTTGGAACAAAAAGAGTGTGATGTCGCCATCCATTCTCATTTTGTGATGAACTGTCACCCCAGCGTGGTGATGATTAATGCGATTGATGCTCAACACCTCAATACAGTTCACAAGCTGCCAATAGAAATTATTTTTGAAAGACAAGAACTGAACGAGAATGCAATTATCTTCAGTAATACTACACCTATCAAAGACAATTTCTTTTTCATTAAGCTCATTCGTATTTTCTATAAAAATGCCATAACTTACAGTATTTGCTATTGGTATGGTAGCATTGGCATTGTGACACTTGGCCCTGATTTCTTCTATGTCCACATGATGGTTGCAGTTCGCCTCCACGAAGCAGGAAAAACTGAAGGTCAAGTTCTGTTGATGACTAAAAAACGTAAAGGAATTTTTGGTTGGTTATACAATCGAGTTGTGCTATGGCTGACTAAGATTGCAGCTAAGTACTTTCTCATGGGTGACATTAAGATTCTTCAAACAATTCAGTTTGATTTGAAAACTCCCATCAAAGCAGATCAGTCGATCATGCAGTTTATTAACCATGTTGAAAAACAGCAATCCCTAATGTGGGGGACTTGGCAAGAAGTGCGATCGCGTGATGTCGAAAGCAAGCCCAAGCGTGAGAGATGGCAAGATAAAATGAGTAATGACTAACATTATTTCTATATGCCCAGAATTGCGTCAGGCTGCTCAATCAATTAAATGCACACGAAATCATAGCATTGTCAACAATCTTTGCAACAAATAAATCGGCTCTAGGGGCGAGATGCACGTCCCTAAAAATGTAGCCATAAATAGCAGGTATTTTGGTAAATGGTATAACAATTAATAAAAGTTCAATGAAATTACTTTGAACTTTTAATTTATTTTTTACTAGGCTAGCAGATAAATAAAAAGAAGTGGCAAAGCCACTTCCTAATTCCCAGGTAGAACCTAAGTCATGAGTATAACCATTACAAAAATTTGAAATAGTATAAACAAACACCAATTAACTTAATATCTATGTTTTCCTTATTTTCTCGGTCAAAAAATCCTGATTTTCATCAGCCAAATAACTGTATATTTACATAGTCTCATGATTACAATGCAGACTCAAGTTTATCTAGTTCATCGCTAACATGTGCCAGTTTTGCCTCTTTATCAAGAAGCTGCTGTTCTAATTGAAACTTTACTGCCGTACCAGCCTCAATAGCTACAGCTTTCTTCATCTGCTTTAACTTCTACCTGCCAAGATGATAATCATCGGCGTTTTTTGATTGTTTTATTGGAAAAAATGAGAGAAAATCAATCCCAATAACTAATTGCTCCCAGAATGTTTACGGTTTTCCCACTGAGTTTTTTTCATTCTTTGTAATACTTTCAGAAAGCTAAACTGGTGTTTAACATACTACTACTCACCTGAATTCAATACAACGATAATTTCTGCTAGCCTAATTCCCAAAGGTTTCCAGTGGCGATTGCTGGAGGAAAAAGTACCATCCCCAGATACTGCTTGGTAGTCATTGGGGAACTTTTCAGAAGCATTGGGAGCCGTATCTACTCGCAGGATGAGTTTGCCCTGATCGCGGGATAATCGGCTACTATCTAACAAAATAGTACCGCCGTAATCCCACGCTAATCCATAGAGTTTAAAATCACCTAACTTCTTGCGTAATTCGCTCAATGGGGTTCCCACTCCAATACCTTCGCGGGTTTTCCAAGCTGAACCCAGGTTACGCACATCTAAAGGTTTGGTACGAGTATTATCACTCCAAACTACTAGCAGAGAGCGTCCTTGATTTAGGTTTACCTGAGTAGCTGCAAAACTACCCATTCCTTCAGGGCCAGAAATGGTTTTGTCAACGAGATGGGATGCACCAAACAGCTTGGCTAAATCTTGCTTGGTGGTTTTGCGTGTTATCGGCCCAATTCTTTCCCCAGGAACGATTAAGGTGTCTTTTGAGAGTTGCGTAGACGCGCAGAGGCTTGTCGTTAGACATCGCGCATCGGTTGGCGGTTGATTGGTTTTTTGTGGTAATGCAACTACTGGGTTAGTTAATAGTAAAGCTAACGCAACCGTAGCGATACTTTTAATAGATGGGTTCACAGTCTACCTCTGGGAGAATCCGATTTGGGAGTATTCAATATATTCAATTATTGCTTTTCAGTTTTAACTTCTACAATTTCCTAATTACAGATTCCCGATTTACCAATAAATTTATTTCATCACTCTAGTTGCGTTGAAAATTGCAAGTAAAGCTACTCCCACATCAGCAAATACAGCTTCCCACATTGTCGCTACGCCTAAAATACCCAATCCAATGAATACACCTTTAATTGCTAACGCAAAACCAATATTTTGCCAAACAATTGTGCGGGTTTTTCTGGCTATTTGTATTGCTTCTGCCACTTTTGAGGGCGCATCTGTCATGATTACAATATCAGCTGTTTCTATCGCTGCATCTGAGCCTAACCCACCCATTGCTATACCAACATCTGCTCTAGCAATCACTGGCGCATCATTAATGCCATCCCCAATAAAGGCAACTTTACTATGCTTGCCAACGGTGCTGATTAACTTCTCAATGGCATTGACTTTTTCTTCTGGTAATAACTCTGCTTCGTAAGCATCTATACCTAGTTGTTCAGCAATCCGGGATGCGATCGCTTGATTATCTCCTGTCAACATTACTATTCTCTCTACACCCATTCTCTTGAGTGCTTGAATAGCAAGTCTTGCATCTTCTTTTACTTCATCAGCAATGATAATATATCCAGCGTAAATATTATCTACTGCTAGATGAATAACTGTTCCCTCTAACTGGCAATTATCATGAGCAATATTCTCTCTATGTAATAGGCGATCGCTTCCCGCTATCACTACCCTATTTTCAACCTTGGCTTTAATTCCATAACCTGCTATCTCTTCATAATCTATCACCTCAAATTCATCAATTTTTCCACCATAAGCTTTGCGGATAGATTGAGCAATGGGATGATTTGAGTGTAATTCTACTTTGGCGGCTAATTGCAGCAATTCTTGTTCAACGTAGCCATTTGATGGTACTACTTTTGCTACTTTAAATACGCCGTGAGTTAACGTTCCAGTTTTATCAAAAACAACTGTATTCACTGCATTTAAAGCATCTAAAAAAGTAGAACCTTTAATCAAAATACCACGTTTAGCTGCACCTCCTACGCCTCCAAAGTAACCTAAGGGAATACTGATAACTAGTCCACAGGGACAGGAAATAACTAGTAAAATTAAAGCGCGATAAACCCATTCTGAAGAAGTTGCGCCAGCAATGAGTAAAGGAGGTAATAATGCAACTGCTAGAGATGTAAAAACTACTATTGGCGTATAATATCTGGCAAATTTGGTAATAAATTTTTCTGTTTCTGCTTTTTTACTTTTGGCATTTTGCACCAAGTCTAAAATCTTAGCAATGGAAGAGTCATCAAATAGTTTTGTTACTCTAATGCTGAGAACACCCATTTTATTAATCATCCCAGCCAAAACTGTCTCTCCCAACCTTACCGATCGTGGTACAGACTCTCCAGTTAATGCAGATGTATCGACTTGCGAATTCCCATCTATAATCTCACCATCTAAAGGAATCTTTTCCCCAGGTTTTACGACGATAATATCTCCAATATTTACTGTATTTGGGGATACTTTTTTTAGTTCTCCCTCTGTTTGAATATTGGCATAATCTGGACGTACTTCTAATAAAGCTTTGATGGAATTACGGGAACGACTAACGGCAATATCCTGAAACAATTCCCCAATTTTATAAAATAACATAACTCCGACAGCTTCGGGTAACTTATGAATTGCGATCGCCCCTAGTGTCGCTACTGCCATTAAAAACGTTTCATCGAATATTCTGCCTTTGAGAATATTGCGCCCAGCAGTTTTTAAAACACTCCATCCACTTAATAAATAAGCTGGGATAAAAAGCAGATATTCACCTATTGAGTAGAATGTATTATGTAATTGATTTTCAAAAATTACACCAGGCGCATATAAACTTAAAATCGCTACTAAAGGCAATACCTCATTTTTCAGATTGAATTCTCCACCGTGGTCGTGATTGTGGTCATGGTTATGATTCTCATCATGATTATGATTCTCGTGATGGTCATGTTCACAGTTGCAAGAACCTGAAGATTCTGAATGTACTTTCTGCTTCATTTTTTCTGTTGAGGCTAGTAAATTACTTGATATATGAGCCTTTTTTCAACTTTAATGAAAAAAAGAACTTTTTACAAGTTGATAATTTAAGAACGAGAATCTATATCAAATTTATTGTTCAATATTTATCCTATTTTTAGCTAAAATTAAGCTTTTTAAGCTTGTAAAGATATTTATACTGATTCTTAGTTGTATAGAATAATGTACGAAATGACTTTTGTTCGTAGTGAGCTATTCATCGCTCTGTATAAGATAAGATTTCAAAAGGGAATTGCTGACATCAAGCCAACAATCACCATCTTGGGGATATAGAGCGGATTTAAATTTGCTCAAGTAGACGACTAAGGTTTTCAAGCCATCTGAATTCTGCTGTAGCAGCTAATTGGCGATCGCACTGGGTAGATAGGGAACATTCTTGGATAACAAGTGTCAGGCTAGCTATTCTTAGGGAAAATCCACTTGAAGTTTGAAAGTGAATCGAATACCCTAAACTAGTAGACAATTTTCTCAAGTAAATCCATGAACAAAAAAATTCTTCTGAATTTGCTTTCCACTTCCTCAATCTTTGTATCGATGATGTCTACACTGGTGGCATTTCATCCTGCCCATGCTAGTGGCAGTATTACACAGCGATTGATGCACACACAAGACGGTCGTACCTGTATCACTAATCCACATGGTGGAACAGATTTTGTGTGCATTCGAGATTCAGAGAGAAAGGTACCGTATACCTCATCTGCACGTTCCTCGACCATTGTCACATCAGTATCAGATCAGAATATTGCCATGTTGAATTTTACTGATGCGGAAAGTGATGCTGCAATTAGGTTATTTAAATGTGACTGCCCGCTATGTATAAATTCTTTGCGTCAGTTGCAGGGTACTGGGAACTTGGTGTACTAAGATTGAAAACCGTTGACAGCGACTATAACTTCTGTTAGATACACATGATTAATCACGTATAGAACATATACGAAGCCAAAAAAGCATTTTTAACCACTTACCATTACTATATATTTGGTCAAATGTAAATTGATTTTTGGGGCAGTTTGTAGTACTATTTTAAACCCCTCAAATAAAAAACTCCATACCCTTGTGAATGGAGTTTTTGGGTATGGGTAATGAGGCATGGAGAATAATCACCAATAGTTTTAAGGCAAGTCCTAGTCCTCTCAAAGATTGCAACACGTTGTTCAGCCGATTACCAACACAACAGCGAGTTAAAGCTCCCAACGAATAGAGCCGATGATTGTCAAGGGCGCACCTCTTTCAAGACCTAAAGTGTAACCATAGCTATTTCGGAAATAGTCTGTATCAAATAGATTACGAATATTGATCGCAGCGTTTAAGCGATCTCTACGGTAGTAAATCGCCGCATCGGTACGCAAGTAATTGGGTAGTTCAACCGAGTTGTCTGAAAATGCCGTCCGCTCACCCACATAAAAAAGACCTAAACCAAATCCTAAACCTTTGAGATCGCCCTTCTGGATTTCATAGGTTGTCCAGAGGCTAGCTTGATTTTCTGGGACACCCAGCAATTTGTTACCTACAGAAATGTCAATATCCTTGGTAACTTCTGCATCGGTATAGGCATAAGAACCGATCACTTTCCACCCTGGTAAAATCTCACCCGCGATATCTAACTCAATCCCTTGACTCCTTTGCTCCCCTACTTGAATCTGAAAATTACGGTCATTTGGGTCTTGTATTGTAATATTCGTCTTGGTGATTTGATAGGCTGCCAATGTTGTTGAAAGCTTTCCGTCTAGAAAGTCAGCTTTAATGCCTGCTTCATATTGGGTTCCTTTGGTCGGCTTAAACGCTCTACCATCAGGATTGAATCCAGAGGTAGGAAGAAAAGATTGACTATAGCTGGTGTAGAGAGAAACCGATTTACTCGGCTGATACACTAACCCAATTCGGGGGCTGAAAGCACTATCATTTTGTTCAGGAGAATCAATTCCGCTATTTGTCCCATTCAGTGAAACCCAATCTAAGCGCCCGCCAATTAATAGCTTCAGACTGTCTAAAATACTGATTTGATCTTGAAGGTAAGCACCATAAGATTGAGTATATGAATCGAAACTATAATTTGGAATATATACGGGGTTTGAAATATTGTAATCTGGGTTGAAGATATTTAGATTAGGAAGAGCAGAATCGGAAATAAAAGCCTCAAAAGTCTGAACATTGCGATTAAAATCAAAACCCACTAAAAGTTGGTGCGAAATCGATCCCGTCTTAAACTTTCCAAGCAAGTCGAGCTGTCCAAAATAATTATCTATTGAGTATCCACGTCTTTCAGCATTAATACCTACTAGAAAACTATCATCAACTAGATATGATCCTCCAGCAAATGCGTCTCTAGTTCTAGTAGTAGCCACTGAAAAATTGTTACGAATCTGCCAGTTGTCGCTCAACTTTTGATTCAGGATGTAGCCAAATTTTTGAGTCTTGGCATCAATAAAGGTTAAATTAGGATAACCGAGAAAGATATTCCGAGGCAGGAAGCTACCATCGCTGAAAAACCAACTGCCAGACTCATTAGGATATCCATTATAGTTAGTGTATTCATAGTATAGATTCAGGTCTGTTCTATCCCCCAATTTGAGAGTGATTGAGGGTGCGATCGTGGTTATATTTGTTTTGACGAAATCTTGAAACCCCTCCGAACTTTGATAGCTCGCAATAAAGCGATAGAGTACAGTTTTATCGGCATTTAATGGGCCTGAGAAATCAATGCTGGGCTGATAATAGCCAAAATTCCCCGCCTCAAATCCGAGACTGTAGTAGGGTTCACTCAAGGGTTGTTTGGTGATAACGTTGACAATTCCACCCGGTTCTACGGCTCCGAATAGAACTGAGGCGGGGCCTTTGAGAACTTCTACTTGTTCAATCGTCCCAACGCCTGTCAAACTGAAGAAATCAGTATCTCGATAACCATTACGGAAATTTCCGCTTTGATTAAATCCTCTAATGATTCTGCTTCCTGAAGGCGCACCGAAGTTATTTCCGCCATCAGCAACGCCACTGACCGTTTCCACTGCCTGATTTACACTTCTGACGTTGCGATCTTCCAGCACCTGTCGCGGCACCACCTGAATCGATTGGGGAATATCGCGCAATGGTGTGTCGGTTTTAGTGGCAGTTGACGAATCTGGTATGTTATACGTATCTTGCTCCCCCGTCACCACCAACTCAATCGGCTCATCCTGGGGTGTCTCGCTTGCTGGCTTTTTGTCGGCTTGCGGTGTTTGGGGTTGCTGTGGTGGCTGTGTCGCTGTTGCAGTAGATGCTACGGCAAAAACCAGCCCTGCATTATCATCAAATAACTCAACCGTAGGCAAAGCTTTTTCACCCACCACCGTCACTCGCACAGTATTTGCATCTATGTTTGTGACTGTTATTTCAGTAATTCCCGTAAGGGGTTTTTCCGAGCGGAAGGTGAAACCCTCGCCCGATGGTAAACTCAATTGGGTGTTAGGAATATCGGTAATAAAATTATTACCAGCACTGCGGTTTATAAGTTGTAATTTTTCCCCTTGAGTGGTTTGTAAAATTACCTCCACACCTTTTTCTGTAGGGTTTGCTTTTACCCCTGTTATTTGTGTAATTGTTGGCGTGGGTGTAGTTTGCGGTGTGGGCAACTGCACTAGCAATTGTTGAGCGCTGGTGATGGAGGTTTCTAGGTCGCTCAGTTGCCAGATTTTTTGATCCCCCCGCTTTGTCAGGCGATCGCCCTGTGCAGAAGAATCTATTTGTTGAAGTGAACTGTCAATAGCTTTTTGAGATAATTTATCTCTATTCTCAAGTTTTGTTTCTGCCCAAGCAGGTTGAGTTACCACGGCGCTGATAATTCCGACCACGCTTGCTGTTACCCATAGATAGATATTGGGCTGCCAACTTTTCATACCGCTCCCCACACCGTTTTGATTAAAATGCTTATTGCATATAGTTATTAATTGCAATATTGGCTGAGTATAGAGAAGCGATCGCGGGTGGGTCTATATCCAAAACGGCATTACAGTCGCAAAACGGCATTAAGAGCTGGAAATATTCTTTTTCCCTGACAAACATTCACTGGGTGTAATGCCGAACTTGCGTTTGAAGGCGATCGCAAAGTGTCCTTGTTGGGCATAACCCACTAAATTGGCAACCTGAGTCACAGTTAATTTACCAGAGCGTAGTAATTGCTCTGCTTGTTCCATACGTTTACTGGTAAGATAACCAAACACCGTTGTGCCAAAGAGTTCTCTAAATCCATTACCGAGAGTGCGATCGCTCACTCCCACAAGTTGCGCCAATTCCGGTATCAATGGCGGATTCTCCAGACGGGAAAGCAAAATATCCCTAGCATGGTGAATACGGACAATAGTTTAAGCCTTTAGTCGTGGGTATGGTTGCAGTCCATCCGACTCTGCCAGAATGGGAGCTAACTGCAACGCCATTAATTCTTGGATCTTTGCCTGCAAATACATCCGCTTTATCATTCCTTGGTAGGGACAGTTAACGATTTGCTGTGCTACTCCTTGAATAGCGGTTGTAATTTCCGGGTAAATCAATGTCTGCCAATCATTACTCTTTGTGAGAAACTTCAAATGGGGAGAAATATCTCCATCCTCTGTCGGGAAAAAGGTTCTGAGTAAATTAGGTGTCATCTCGATGTCAACACTTGTGTACTGACCTTTTGGAGTTGCCACTAACCTTGTTCGTTGCACGCCGCTACCAGAAATGAGTGTGTAGCCTTCCCCAACCTGTCCTCCGTGCTCGTCTAGACTTTTGCCTAAAAGGGTAACTTTAAATTGTAGGGGATGATCCCATTCAATAATTTTTCTTTGCAAGTCATGGTGAAATTCTATGTCCGTAATACAAAGTGAGAGATTGGGATGCACTTTAATCTCTCGCTCATATCCTTTACCCTCCCAACTAGGCACTTGATAAATAAACTCATCTGGCTCTGGGTTTTGCAGGTTATTCATTCATTTCAGCTTCTGCCTCCTCCTTCCAGCGCTGTTATAGTAATAGTCATGGTAGGTGGTAGAGATTAATCAAACCAAAGCTTATTGAGATTAATTATTACTTGTTTTTTAACCTTATACAAGTTGAACTACTGACCAATTATTCCTTGATGGTACAAGCCCCTAAATTCATTTTATAGATAGATAAATTTTAAACTTTGCTTGGTTCAAGCCCCCGGATTTATCCGTGGGCATTAATTGCGAATGGGCAAATGCGCGAAAAAGCGAATTGTGCTGACCTTATAAGAGAGAATTTTTGCGTCAGTTTTGGGATGTTTTTTTATTTGGAAGTCCCTTATTCAACCACCTCATTCACAGGGAATCTATCAATCAACTGCATCGCCCGATGAGCATTGCGTTGGAAAGAGTCTGGCAAATGGGGAACGTGGGGTATTTGCGATAATAAATCCAACGTCCGCCGTAGAATTCTCACCACATCGCCTTCATCCAAGGTGGTATTCTCGCAGAGTTCTATCCACTCCATTCCTAGCGCCCATTGTTCGACTATGGCAATTAGCTCAAATTCCAACCAGATAGGCAGCGCTACGTTATACCGCCGTTGTAGTTGGAACATTTGGCGGCGAATTCCGCGCAATTTTGCTAAGGCTTCTGCAACTTCATTACTAAGTTCAAAGTTAACTTTGCTATCTGGACGGGGAGTTTCCATCACCAAAGCGGCGGCGGCGGCGGCTAAATGATGCGGATCTAAGTTGTCCAATTCACCACTAGCGAATACTAAACCTAGCCACAATTCATTTTCGCCTCGAATGGCGGCAGCAATTCGCCCTAATACTGTGGGCACTAAGTTATCTAAAGCGCCAAAGTGTTGCAGAATTGCGATTAAATTGAGAAATTCTTCCCAATGACGTTGTGACTGTTGCTCTACTTGCCCTTGCACCTGTTCAAGTTCGGCTTCTAGTTCGACATAGCGGGACCGGCGCTTGAAAAGCGTGGCAGCATTGCCTGATTGATGTAGGGGATGAGCTTCTAATTGCTCTTGGATGGCAGCAGTGCGACTGAGTTGTTCTGCTACTTCTGGTGCTAGATTCAAAGATTCTATTGGATTGGGAATACGCGCGGCGATCGCAAATGTTTCTTGATTACCCCGGCGTGATTGTCCTGGCTTCAAAGGCATCTCTGGCGGTGGTAGTAAATCAGGTGGCACTTCAATTCGCGGCAGTTCGGCATACAAATCGACTACATCCCCTGTCGTTGCCACATACCAGCGATTATCGTGCCCCAAGCATACCAAGTAAGGAGCTTGACCAGAACCAGGCGATTTGCCCACTAACACCGCGGTTACAGGTGTAGACACTGTGATGTTTTTACCTTTGAGACTCAACAGAGTTCCTGACACTGCAAATCCCAACATCATCCCCAATTCTTCTTGTCTATCTTCCTGCGCTTGCTCTTGCAAGGTTTTCAATATCTGGCGTTCTACTTTCAGGCGTTGCCGCAATTTTTCATAAACAGCCAGTTCATTTTCATCAACTGCGGCGATTTGCTCATGTAGTTGAGCTAATTGGTTTTGCAGTTCGGCAATCTCATCGTATTCTGGTCTTAAATGCAAGGTGGCCATGTACTGCCCAAAGCTGCGTTCTATCAGTTCCCTGGTTTGCTCTAGGGTGTGTGTTTGCAGCAAGTTGAGTACCATGCCATAACTGGGCGTAAACTGGCTTACAAGGGGGTCTGGTTTGGATGTTCCCAAATACGCTGCTTCTTTAGCTCCTTCAAAGGGAGTTTGGACTGTCACCACATGACCTTGTTTATCCATCCCTCGGCGGCCTGCTCGTCCCGCCATTTGCAAGAATTCGGAAGCGTTCAACAAGCGATGTCCAGTATCGGTACGTTTGGAAAGGGTAGAAATTACTGTTGTCCGGGCGGGCATATTAATTCCTGCCGCTAGTGTCTCAGTGGCGAATACTACTTTAATCAGCCCTTGCTGAAATAGTTCTTCTACCAGTGCTTTCCAAGCAGGTAAAATTCCGGCGTGGTGGGCAGCAATTCCCCGGTATAGAGGTGCAATTTGCCCAGAACGCCCGGCTTCGGGATTGCGGGCTAAAAAGTCATCAATCTGTTGCCGTAAAATCTGGGACTCTTCATTATTTACCAGCCATAAATCACCAACTTCCGCCACGGCTTTATCACATCCCCGGCGGCTGAAAATAAAGTAAATCGCTGGTAGCATATCCCGTTGCTCTAACTGGCTCAAGGTGAAAACGATTCCAGGAGCCTCCGGTCTACCACTTCTCCCCCTCTCCCTTTCTCCCCCTCTCCCTTTCTTCTTCTGAATAAGGCGGGGGTTAATTTTGGTTTTGCTATCATTTAGCAGGGGAAATAACCCTTTGGGATTGCAAAAGTAAAATTCCAAGGGAACTGGGCGAAAATCGGAGTAAATCAGGTCAGTTGGGCCGTGAACGCGGTTTAGCCAATCGGTGAGTTGATCGCTGTTGGCAACCGTTGCTGAGAGGGCTGCCAGTTGTACTTCTCGGGGACAATAGATGATTGATTCTTCCCAAACAGTACCGCGCTGGCGATCGTTCATGTAGTGGCACTCATCAAGTATCACCGCTTCAACGTCTACTAATGAGATGCCGACTTGCCCAATGGGTGTGCCATAGAGCATATTTCGGAAAATTTCTGTGGTCATCACTAAAATCGGTGCATCTCTGTTAATGGAGGCATCTCCAGTTAACAGTCCGACTTGATCAAACCCGAATTTTTCTCGAAAGTCACGTAATTTTTGATTCGACAGGGCCTTTAGGGGAGTAGTATAAAATACACGTTTTCCTCGCGCCAAGGCGCGATAAATGGCGTATTCCCCGACTAATGTTTTGCCCGAACCTGTAGGGGCACATACGACTACGGAGCGTCCGGCGTTTAGGGACGCGATCGCTTCTTTTTGAAACTGATCCAGATCAAAGGGAAATATAGACCCTAGGTCAAGTTCTGGAGACGGTGCAGGATAATTCACTCAATCACATTTGCAACCAGATTGTTTACTATACTAACGAGTCTTTTGTCAACTTCGTTAATAGTCATTTGTCATTAGTCATTAGTTTTTCACAAATGACCAATGACTAATGACTCTTTATTATTTTCCCAGTTCTTGCGATCGCTCTGTGGCAGCTTTGACTGCTTCTATTAAAGCTGAACGAAATCCTGCCTGTTCTAGCTTGGCAATTCCCGCAATGGTTGTACCACCAGGACTGGTAACGCGATCTTTAAGTTCTGCTGGGTGCATTTTGGTTTCATGTAACAGTTTCGCTGTTCCTAGTACGGTTTGCAATGCTAGTTGATTAGCAATTGCTCTAGGTAAACCTGCGGATACTCCGCCATCAGCAAGTGCTTCTACTAGTAGCGCCACGTAAGCCGGGCCGCTACCAGATAGCCCTGTGACTGCATCCATCAGCCCTTCTGAGACTTCTACGACTTCCCCCACAGCAGAAAAAACCTGCTGTGCTATTTGGTGGTGCTTGGCATTGGTATATGCACCCGAACAAATGGCGGTAATTCCTGCTCCCACTGTTGCTGGGGTGTTGGGCATTGCTCTGATAACAGGCAATTGCACAAATGCAGCTTCTAGCTGACTCAAAGGCACACCTGCTAATATGGAAATGATTAGAGGTGAGTGTTCTTTATTAAGAAGATCAATATCTGTTAATTCTTGAGCGATCGCGCTGAACACCTGCGGTTTTACTGCCAAAAAGACAACTTCTTTGACTTGAGCGAAAACTTGGCTATTGTCTGTAGTCACAGCAACATTGTATTGCTGTTTTAAAAAATCTAGGCGTGAAGATAGCGGTTCGCTAACTATAACTTCTGATGAGTGATAAATTCCACGCGCAATAAGGCGGGATAAGAGCGCTTCTCCCATTACCCCACCACCAATTAAACCAAATTTTATAGTCATTTATCATTTGTCATTTGTCATTAGTCGGTTGTCCTTTGTCATTTGTCACTATTATCAAAATCTATGACTAATCACAAAGGACAAAGGACTAACAACTAATTTAACTTTATTGTGCCATCCGGTTAGTTTCGTTGCCCCAGGTTTGATTTGGAGAACCTGTAGGACGAGAAGGGCGTGCTGGGGGTTGTGGTACTTCATGAAGAACGCCACCTTGGGTGCTAACTTGGACACAACTTGGCGTAAATAAGAAGATGCTCTCACCGATGCGCTCTTGATGTCCATCTAGTGCGTAAGTACCACCTGCAACAAAATCTACTGCTCGTTGAGCTTGATCTGGATCCATGATTGTCAGATTTAATACCACTGACTTGCGTTCTCGCAACGCTTGAATTGCCTGAGGCATTTCTTCAAAGGTGCGTGGTTCGAGTACTAAAACTTCCGAAATTCCGTTAATTGCTCCTGGCATACCAATCACATTCCCCATTGGCTTTGAACCTGCTGTTATATCATCTCCCATTGTAGGCACTGGTTCCCGCCAGCGTCGATTTTGAGCGGCTGGGCTTTCCTGTGGTGCTGCTGGTTGGGGATTTTCTTGCTGATACAGATTTTGGTAATTATTATCTGTTTCTGGTTCTTCTTCGTAATACTCGTATTCAACTTGCTCATTTAGACCCACAAAGTCTCTGAGTTTAGAAAATATATTGTTCATTGTCTGTGTACTCTCCTGGTGCGAATAGCCGATATTGACTTGGCTTAGGATTGATTGAGTAAAAGCGAGCGCTACATCGGTGGATACTTCAGCAAGTATATTGCTATTTGTAACCCATACTACTGGTTTTGGCGATGAACTGACACTTTATGCAAAGGTCTGTGCATCGCCTAAACATAATAATGAGTCAAGATTATATCCTAAGGTTTGTCCGAAGGGAAGTTCTTTTTACCCTATTTTCCCTTAGCGATTGCTTTTGTCAATACTATATCCTTTGTTTCTAATTGCACCAGTCTGCTACAAAATTCTTGTCATCAAATCCTGATCTCTATTAATACTGAAGAGCAAGGCTGATCGGCAAAGGCTAGGAGCGATCGCCAAACAAAATTGTTCCTAATCGTACCATCGTTGCACCTGCTTGCACTGCCAGTTCGTAGTCGCCTGACATACCCATAGATAAGTGCTGCATTTTAATATGTGACCAGTTCTGCTCCTGGATTTTCTTTGCTAGCTCACGATTGAGATTAAATACATTCAAAATTTCGGGATCATTTAATCCTGAAGGTGGAATTGTCATCAAACCTTGAATTTGTAAATTTTTGTATTGATCGAGTGTGGGTAAATCAGCTAAAAGTTCTGGCACACTCCAACCAGACTTGTTGGGATCGGGGAGAATTTTCACTTGCAGGCAAACCTGGGGACTCACTCCTAGCTGTTGTGCCAATTGATCTAAACGCTGTGCCAGCTTCAAATTATCGACGGAGTGAATCCAAGAGAATTGTTCAATGGCTTTTTTGGCTTTATTGCTTTGCAAATGTCCAATAAAGTGCCAGGTAATATCCGGTAAGTCTTGCAACTCGGCTTGTTTGCTGGCGGCTTCTTGGATACGACTCTCCGCAAAATCACGAATTCCTGCGGCATAGGCAGACCGAATGGCCTGGGCAGGAACTTGCTTGCTAACAGCAATCAATTTGACTGAAGTTGGTAGAGAGGAGCGAATGGAAACAATACGTTCGGAAATCGAACTATTCATTGGAAGGTGCGTTGGAAAACACTTTGAAGCTGATCGTACTCTTGAGATTGTCCACTGCGCCGCAGGGTACGTAAGCGATTTTCCAACATCATTCTAGCCTCAGTCCGTCCTAGAGACTGGAATTTAACACCTTTAACGTCATTTGCAACCAAAAAAAACAATCGCTGCGCATAAAGTGTGGTGAACAAATCCTGGTTTTCATCAACCATACAGATTTTGTAAAGTAAACCCCAAGTTGGATGGTTTATGTAAGTTTCTGCGTTTTCTGGATTCATTTAAGAGTCAAGGTGTAGTCAAGGTGGAGTATGTATATCTTTTCGCAGTGAATTCCAAACATTCAGACGATAATACCAACATTCGTCAGAATATTTCCTTAAAATGCAAAACTGCGGTTGCGAAGACCTTGATCTAGTTTCTGATGGGCAGATGAAGCTAGTGGTAGTGAAGCGAAATGGTACAACATGACACGCGAAACGTAGACTCGAAGAGTAGAGGCTTGTCATAGATTTCGCCTTATGCTTTGGTGACTCAAATACACGAACCTGGCGGCACAAAGCATAAAACAGTGCTGACCCTCTTATTGAAACTTTAGCGTGGCAAGGGAAAACACCCTTTGAAATTCCCAACGGCAACAGCTAACTTCTCAACTTCTTTCCATACTGCCACAAGTGTGGCTGAATGGCACAAAATTTGGGAGTGGGGAGTGGAAAGAGGCAGAAGGGCAGGGAGCAGGGAGCAGAGGGGAAAGAGAAAGAAGTAATTTTTTATTCTCCCCCATAATAGCTCCCTGCTTTCCTGCCTCTCAATACGGTTCAGTTAAGGTGCATAGGTCTTAAAGATCCCCCTTAGTCCCCCTTAAAAAGGGGGAAATAGAGCCATTTTGAGCAAGCCTTTTTAAGGGGGGTTGGGGGGATCGAGTCTTATCCGAACCGTATTGCCCTGCTTCTTCCTCATCGCCCTCATCCTTCCCTATTCCCTATCTAGCATTTTCAGGGCTGCCAGTTGTGCTTGAGCTTTGTGCAGAGATTCATACCATTCTTTCTCAGGATCGCTGTCTGCGACAATTCCCGCGCCAACTTGTCCCCAGACAATGTTGAGTGCTGAGTGCTGGGGGATGTGTCTTGAGTGCGGAAATAAAGAAGAATTTACTCCCCCTGTGTCCTCTGCTCCCCCTGCTTCTTGAGACACAGGGGCTAGTAGCAGGGTGCGGATTAAGATATTTAAATCTAAATGACCACGCCAATCTAAATAGCCGCAGGAACCGTAGAACAAGCTGCGTCGCACGGGTTCTAGTTCTTCGATAATTTCCATGCAACGGACTTTGGGACAACCTGTGATTGTGCCACCTGGAAACGTGGCGCGAATCAAATCAATGGCAGTGTATTCGCCTTTTAAAGTACCTTTGATGTTGCTGACAAGATGCATTACATGGCTATATCGCTCAGTTGTCAGCAATTCGTCAACAGTAACCGTTCCCCATTCACAAACTCGCCCTAAATCATTGCGTTCCAAATCCACCAGCATGATGTGTTCTGCACGTTCTTTGGTGTTGCTGAGTAAATCTTGTGCTAGTTGCATATCTTGTTGTGGAGTGGCACCACGCGATCGCGTCCCAGCGATCGGTCTGGTTTCGGCTTGCCGATTTTGCAACATTACCAACCGTTCCGGCGAACAACTGATCGCTTCCCCCCAAGGCGTTTGCCAATAGCTAGCAAAAGGAGAAGGATTGATTTTTTGCAAGGCTTGGTAAATTTCCCAACCAGAAGCCGATGTAGACGCTTGAAATCGCAATGAAAGATTTGCCTGAAAGATGTCTCCAGCTTGAATATATTTTTTTGCCTGGTTTACAGCTGTTTCATAATCTGCTTGCGATGTCAAAAACTGAGGAGGCGAGGGAGATGAGTGAGATGGGGGAGAAAATTCTACTTTGTTCCCCAACTTTCCTTTTCTGTTCTCTAATTTGTGCTGGAACTCATCGAGTTTACTTGCATCACTGGCGGCTAGCCAAAGAATTTGTTGCGCGTGATCTAAAACGGCAAAACAATCTGGTTCATACCAAAAAGCTATAGGAAATGGTAGGGGATCAATTTTACGATATGGTAACTGTTCAATTTCCCATGCTACATCGTAGCCTAGCCAACCTAACCAACCGCCCGTGAAGGGGAGATGGGGAGGCAAAGAAGCGGGGGGAGCAGGGGGAGATGGCAGAGAAAATACTACCTCATCCCCCTCATCTCTCCCCACTCCTTGCTGTAAGAGCTTTTCTAGGAAGGGAAAAACTTCTCCTACTTCTGGTGTCCACATCTGGGGGATGCCATCGACTAGGCGAGGAGCGCCTGCACAGATAGAATATCGGCTGAGTTGAGGATGATCGATTGGCGTTGGGTAGGGACTTTCCAGTAGGGTAGCAATTCCCGGTGTGGAGGTGGAGTGAAAAAGAGCAGCAAAAACTTCCGAACCTGTGCGCTTTTCTAAGGGTAGCGATCGCCAATACCAAGCCTTGATCATACTGTTTATAAGCGTTGCAAAATTAGACCTGAGTTCCTATAGCTAGCCGTATTCCCCAGAATAAAATTAAAGTTGCGATCGCAAGCCAGTCACGCCCTTTAAATCGTAAGTCGTGCCACTGCACTCGATGCTCGTTGGGACTGGTAAAACCCCGCACCATCATTGCATTCGCCATTTGATCGGCTCGTAAGAGCAGATTTTCTAACAATCTCTCTGCGACTGTCATCCAAACTTTAAATCCTCCTTTCAATCCTAGCTTTTTCCAATTAATTGCCCTTGTCATCACGGAGCGAAATAAGTTTTGCACTTCTTCTAAAACTAGGGGGATAAAGCGCAAGGATAAGGTTAAAGTTAAAGCAATTTCGGTGACAGGCCACTTAAAGCGTCGCAGGGGTTGCATTAGGCTTTCTATGCCAGATGTGATTTCTTCTGGTGCGGTTGTCAGCAGATACAGGTTGGTGCTGTAAATTACGGTAAATATAATTGTACTCAGACGTACAGCCAAATCCAAGGAATAGCGAGTTACTTTGACTGGCCCTTTGTGAAATAGCACATAGCTGTATTTGTTATTACTTGCTGGCTCTTGAATAATATTTTTGGGGTTTACTGCCTGGGTTAATATTTGTTCATTAGCTGGGAGGCGTGGCTGATAATCTACACCCATTCCATCAGGACTGATGGCTCCGATCGCTAAGACAAAAAACGATAGCATTAATAGCCAACCCATTTGCTGCTGCCATACTCGGCGGGGAATTCTGGCAATCAAGGTGGCAAGAATCAATAGTACAACTAGCAGCACCCGCCAAAAGTTGTTAGCTAAAACATAGCTTGTTAAAAAGCTCATCAACCAGGCGAACTTGACTCGCGGATCGATTTTATGCAGCCAAGTTTGAGGTTGTTCTAAATAAAGTCCAAGTGGCAGCGATCGCAATAAATCCATTTGAAAGTTAGGAATTAGGAGTTAGGAGTTTTGACTTCTGGGTTAACCTATTATGTTGACATAGGCTTAAAAATAGCAATTTTGGCTTTTTTAACTCATAACTCCTGTACAGACACGATTCATCGCTCTCTCTTGTACAGACGCGATTCATCGCGTCTCCTAACTTATTTTGACGCGAGTTGCTCTATTAACATTACCAATTTCAGCATCACGGACTTTTTTGCTCCGCCACAGCAAGATAATTGGTGTGCCTTTAAATCCTAGCTGTTGCCGGAATTGGCGTTCAATGTAGCGACGGTAGTTGTCGTTGAAGCGTTTGGAATCATTGACAAATAGTGCGATCGTTGGTGGTTGGCTACTTACTTGTGTACCATAATAAATCTTGCCCTGACGCCCACCACGAGATGCTGGCGGTGAATGCCAACTGACGGCATCTGTTAAGACTTCGTTAATTACTGATGTGCTGACACGGCGTTTGTGTGATTCAGCCGCAGTTTTCACCAATTCGAGAATTTTTTCTACCCGTTGTCCTGACAAGGCACTTACAAAAATTGTTTCTGCCCATTCGGTAAAATGTAACCGCGATTGCAGAGTTTTTTCGTAGTCGTAGATTGTGTAAGAGTCTTTTTCGACAGCATCCCACTTATTAACGACGATGATGCAAGCTCGACCTTCTTCGATAATCCGCCCAGCTAATTTTTGGTCTTGCTCAGTGACTCCATCTACGGCATCTATTACTAATAAAACCACGTCAGCGCGGCGAATCGCTTTGAAAGCACGGTTAATACTAAAGAATTCTGTGCCGTATTCTATGTGTTTCTTTTTGCGAATGCCTGCGGTATCAATCAAACGGTAGGTTTGCCCTTCTCGTTCAATGACGGTATCAATAGCATCGCGGGTTGTGCCAGAAATTGGGCTGACAATTGCCCTCTCTTCTCCTACAAAAGAATTCAGTAAGCTCGATTTGCCTACATTCGGGCGTCCCACAATTGCTACTTTGATTTCATTCGTGTCTGGGATGTCTTCAATAGCAGGTATGTGGTTAACTAACTCGTCGAGTAATTCTCCTGTGCCACTTCCATGAATCGCGGAGATGGGGTAAGGTTCGCCCAATCCCAATTCCCAAAACTCGGCAGCTTGCATTAAGCCTTGTTCTGGGGATTCACATTTATTTACAGCTAGTAGCACAGGTACAGTTTGTTGGCGCATCCATTCGGCAATTTCTAAATCTGCCGAGGTGGGGCCTGTTTGACCATCTACAACAAAAATAGCACCACACGCTTCTGCAAGGGCTGTCATTGCCTGTTGGCGAATCAGTGGTAAAAATTCGGTATCATCATTAAAAACTAAACCACCAGTGTCTACTACCAAAAATTCGCGACCATTCCAGAAAGCTGGTAGATAAGTGCGATCGCGTGTCACTCCCGGTTCATCATGGACAATCGCCGTTTGTTCCCCGGCGAGTCGATTAAC
>NZ_JBALBZ010000028.1:0-37404 GCF_036919495.1 Nostoc sp. | reverse complement strand
CAACTGCTTTTGCGTCATGTGTCATATTCTATAATGCCGCGACCTCTAAGATCATAATTTTCTTGCGCTACCCCTACTTATTGAGCCGATACAAATATTGTTCAATATTATTGGCATAAGTAGCTTGATTGCTCTGTCTGCCTGCGTTCAACCTGCCGAAACTCCTACAGCAACTGTCCCTCCTGTCACGCCAACTCCTACTGCCACCATTGCAACCCAAAATTTAGCAGAACTGGCAAAGTCAGCAGCTAGTCAAGGACAGTTTCAAACCCTTATCCGAGCAGTACAAGCCGCAGGCTTAACTGAACAGCTTGCTAAACCAGGCCCTTACACAATATTTGCACCTACTGACGCCGCTTTCTCTGCTTTACCAAAAACTACTTTAGATCAACTCTTACAGCCAGCAAACAAACAACAATTAGTCAAGATTCTCGCCTACCACGTTATACCTGGGGGAATTACCTCCCAGCAATTGACATCTGGACGAGTTAAAACAATTGAGGGTAGTCTTGTTCAAATCACAGTTGATCGTGCCAGCAACTCAATCACAGTTAACAACGCTAAAGTGACTCAGCCAGACATCCCAGCTAGCAACGGCATCGTTCATATAGTTGATCGCGTACTTCTGCCACCTAATTTTCCACCAAATCTAAAAACCACCCCAACACCACGGTAGTTCAAGCATTGCTTACAGTTTCCAGTTTTCGTTAGAGGTGGCTTTCAAACCATTGGTGTCAAGTTAACGTAAAACTCAGAGTCACATAAGGAACTGAAGTTCCTTGCTAATAGCTCAAGTCATCTAAAGATGACTAAATAATCTGTAAAATCTTTAGTCTATTTCAGTAGACTTTGGCTATGAGCCGCTGAAATTCATTTCTGGGCGGGCGTGGAAGCCAACAGATAAGCGATTTCTAGCTTACTTAAGTTGACACCAATGCTTTTAAACCTACCCTTAGCGAAAACTAGACGCTAACAATTAATAAAAAAATTAGATTGCTCTACCACGTAAGGCGTAGAACAGTGCAACATAACTACAAAAATTCTAAATTTTTTTGTTATTAAATAACCATATAATTTGCTGATTGTCAATATTTTACAAAAATTCAATCTTCTACTGTTAGCTAAACTACCAACTTTATGGAAGTTTAGTTAAGATGATACTCTTTGGACAGAATGGCTGATTTATTTTGTCCACCAGCTAGAAACACATTTGTTATGCTTTAAGAAAATAACTGAATCTCATCTATCAAACAGCAATTAATAAGTATTTTGAGGATTTTTCATAATAGAATGACAGAATTTTACCGTAATAGAAGTATTGAAGTTTACAAATTGCTTACTTAATTCAAGCTAGTAACCAAATCATCAGGCAATCTTCTGGCTTCTCCTTCTTCGAGGTAATGCCTACTGGAAGCGGACATTATCGGCAGCAAACTTGTTAATATCTTCATGTACTGCCTTAGCGATCGCTATTGTATCGGATGTATCTAATGAACTTTTGCCTTAAATAAGACTATACTGGCGAGTTCACAGGACAAATTCTTTTTGTATTGATTAAAATATCCTTGTATACAATAAGAAAAGTTTGTCAAGTTTCATAGGGCTGAAATCGCCACAGTGCGCTAACGTGTGAATAAGACCAAATTAGTTAAACCTAAATTGATCTGCTATCAGGTCGATTCTGCCAGAGCCTCAACTCCTCAGTTAAGGTAATTAGTACGCAGAAGGTTAACTGCTTTAAGGCAAACACCATCACCCTTGTTGTATTTACCCAAGGTCAAGAACCGCTTTAGTCTAAGGAATGCGTAATTTGTGAAGGAAATGTAAAAATGAGTAGATTAAGACAAATCGTCTGAGTTAACATAAAATTCACTCTTCCTAAGTAATGAATGTTGTGTAAAACACATGAAATTCGGCAAAGCAAACGTACTTACTTTGTAATGTAATAAGAGGGTCACTGCAATTCTGAAAAGTGGAGAAAAATTTAAGAGTATAACTCCTGTTTTGAATGTCTTTTTGGTAATAGTGGCTAATAATTGCTTTAGAAGTTCATGATTAATACACAAAAAGAGTGCAATTTCTGTGAAACAGGCTACAATCGGAAGAGTCTTTCTAGGAAAATCTGCCAACAGTCTGAACTCATTAGTATAGAGTGGCAAATTTTTTGATAAAGGCGAGTCTTTTTTTTGACCAGTTAGTTGAAAGCAGTGTGTGATAGCAACACACATAATATTTACTAAGATGAGCAAGTCACTTTTAGTAATCGCTTAAACTAAAGTAAAAAACCTCCAACCGGAGGTCTAAAACGTCCGGAAGTATCTCTGGCAAATCTGCCAAAAAGCTTATTTTCGGTTAATGAATAGCTCGTTTAAAAGAGCATTAAACACATCTTGTCTTGAGTAATTGATTCTGCAAGGAGCATGAGGAACGCGGCATGAACCAGGCTAACAACGTACTCGAAAGCATATATCAGCCTGACCTAGAAATAATGAATCAGCCTGAGCTCGAGTTAGAAGAACTCTTAATAGACGATGAAGAGGACTTGCTGATCATCGATGAAGGTGACGAGGAATTTTTAGAGCCTCAGTCTGATGAGGACGACGCAAAGTCTGGAAAAGCCGCTAAATCGCGTCGTCGGACACAAAGCAAGAAAAAGCACTATACCGAAGATTCAATTCGGCTTTACTTGCAAGAAATTGGTAGAATTCGGCTGTTGCGGGCAGACGAAGAAATTGAATTGGCGCGGAAAATCGCTGATTTGCTGGAATTAGAGAGGGTACGGGAAAGACTCTGTGAACAGTTAGATCGCGATCCTAAAGATAGTGAATGGGCAGAAGCAGTACAACTACCTTTGCCAGCTTTTCGTTATCGCCTCCATGTTGGTCGTAGGGCGAAAGACAAGATGGTGCAATCTAACCTCCGTCTTGTAGTTTCAATTGCCAAGAAGTACATGAATCGTGGTTTGTCGTTCCAAGACTTAATTCAGGAAGGCAGTCTCGGTTTGATTCGTGCCGCTGAAAAGTTTGACCACGAAAAAGGTTATAAGTTCTCCACTTATGCTACATGGTGGATTCGTCAAGCAATTACCAGGGCTATAGCTGACCAATCCCGCACAATTCGCCTTCCAGTTCACCTTTACGAAACCATCTCTCGGATTAAGAAAACTACCAAGTTACTGTCTCAAGAAATGGGTCGCAAACCCACTGAAGAAGAAATCGCCACTCGCATGGAAATGACCATTGAGAAGTTGCGGTTTATTGCTAAATCCGCCCAGTTACCCATTTCATTAGAAACACCCATTGGTAAAGAAGAAGATTCTCGATTGGGCGATTTTATTGAATCCGATGGTGAAACGCCAGAAGACCAAGTTTCCAAAAATCTTCTGCGCGAAGACCTCGAAAAAGTCCTCGATAGTCTAAGTCCTCGTGAACGCGATGTTCTCAGACTGCGTTACGGCTTGGATGATGGTCGCATGAAGACTCTTGAAGAAATTGGACAGATTTTCAACGTCACCCGCGAGCGCATTCGTCAAATTGAGGCGAAAGCACTCCGCAAATTACGCCACCCAAATCGTAATAGCGTTCTCAAAGAGTATATTCGGTAGTCAATTAGTCATTAGTCATTGGTCATTAGTAAATAAACAAATGACAAATGACAACTGACAAATGACAAAACAATAAAAAACCTGGTAGTGATATTAGCACTCCAGGTTTTTTTATTTATAGGTCATCTTAAATATTAAAACTTATAGAATGCCCCAAAAATGTAGAAAGCCTTGACCAGAAAAAAGCTCAACCAAAACGGCTGCTGAAAAACCAATCATTGCCAGGCGACCGTTCCAAATTTCTGCTTGTGGAGTAAAGCCCCAACGCCAAGCGTTGCGATCTTGAATTACAGGAGTAGTTACTTTTGTTGTGGTTGCATTTGTCATGGTTCGGACTCCAAGCTTAATTTTTAAGGTTTATTTCCTTATGTAAACTAATATAACAAATATTTTAATAAAGGCAACATGTTTTATACTTTTATTTCTATAGCTTGACACAAATGAAAATAACTATTTATACATATACAAACATCTACCTTCAGTGAGATTTACTGAGGTAGAAAAAATGTTATGTAAATTTTTACTGTCATAAATAATATAGCTTATTGAGATTATTATTCAAGTAAATAACTTACATTGCTTTATTTTATATAGAGTTTGTTATTTTAAAATTAAAAAACTATTTGATAATTTATAGAGATATTTGGAGTCAAAAATACTTAGCTCCATACTAGACCATTTTCATTTCTTTTGAAGTCGAGACAAAACCAAGCTTCTCGTAGATACGTTTACCATCCTCAGTGGCGTGAAGCCAGAGGCGTTTTGCCTCAGTTGCCCTGACAAAGTTAATAATTTCCTTTAATAATGCTGTTGCAATTCCCTGGCCTCGCCACATCGAAATTGTATAAACGTTCATAACGTAGGCTTCTCAGCCTGAAAAATTCCCGTTGTAAGGGGATCGTTGAAAAAATACCAAGTTCCTAGTGGCAACAATTTGGTTATTCACTTCAGCTACCCAAGCTAAAAACTCACCCGCCGACATTTTTTCGCCAAGATATTTTCGAGTTGCTTCTGCTAGGTTTGTGGTGTCAGAGTCACCTTTAATATCGCCAGCCTCCCGCAGGAGTTCGAGACGCAGTTGGATTAGCGCCTCTAAATCCTGCAAGTTGGCTTGTCGCAAGTTGAACATTACCCTAATTTACGATCGCACTTCAGCAACGGTGATAATTTTTTCATCGCGGTTGAGTTGGATGATACTTTCACCTTTAACATCTCTGCCCAATATTGGCACTGTTTCCAAAGGTAACCGCACTACCCGCTCCTTATTCGTCACTAAAGCTACCTCGCCAGATGCGATCGTCGCTATAACCATACCAGCTAAGTTGTCAGTTTTGCTGGCAAATTTCAGCGCTTGCGTGCCTAAATCGCCGCGATTAGCCGCTCTTAACTGACTCGCAGGCATTCGCTTGGCATATCCTTCTTGAGTAACTAGCAGTAGCTGGTCATCTTTCCCGACAGTGACACAGCCAACCATTTGCTGATTTTTCAATAACCGAAATGCTTGTAAACCCATCGCGGTGCGACCCATGATCGGTAATTGTTCATCATTGACTGCAAAGCGCAACAGTCGCCCACCGGAACTAGCTAAAATCAGATGTTCCCCTGGTTTGGTGAACTGGGTAAATGACAATTCATCATCGTCTTTGAGCTTCAAAATTGTGATTCCGCGCCGAGTTAAGTTAGTAAATTCTCCCAGAGACAGCCGCTTAATTCGTCCCTCTTTTGTTAAAAGAATCATCTGCTTAGTTTCGAGATTTTCCGGCAGTAAAAAGCGGCTGACTACAGCTTCTTGAGCGCCTTGAGCAGTACTACTGAGCATGGTAATCAAAGGTTTCCCTCGTGGAGAACGTCCAGTGGTTGGGGGAATTTCTCCCACCTTCACAGGATAGACTTTGCCGCCACCAGTTAGGATTAGCAAGTCTTTTTCTGTGTCAGTTAAAACAGTTTGGATAATGAAGTCATTATCATGCAAACCATTTTCACCTTTTGACTTTCTCCCAGATGGCTGGGTACGGCGCACATAACCCCGTTGAGTAAATTCTAAAACTGCTTCCTCTGCTGGTTCAGAAGATTTAAGTTCCTCTTCTTCCTCTACTCGTCCTCTTGTCCCCTTGTCCTCTTGTATTTTTGTGTCGCTGCTGGTAGGTGCTAGCTTAGTACGTCGGGGATCATTGTACTTGCGCTTGAGCGATCGCAAATCTTTTTTCAGCGCCTTGAGTAATTCTCGGCGATCGTTCAGTAATAGCTCCAACAATCTAATTTGTTCACTTATCTGCTCAAATTCCTGCTGCAAATTTTGCTGTTCTAAACTGGTGAGGCGACGCAACGGCATAGCCAGAATTGCATCTCCTTGTACCTCACTCAAATCTAGTCGGCTACAAAGGTTGATTTTTGCCGTACTGCCATCGGGAGCTTGGCGTAAAATTTCAATTACCTGATCCAAATTAGATAGTGCTTTGAGTAAACCTTCCAGCAAATGCACACGACTTTGGGCTTTCTCCAACTCGTAATTGTAGCGACGGTTGAGCGTCTCTTCTCGGAAACTCAAAAACTCCTGCAAAAGTTGACGCAAACTTAACTGGCGGGGTTGTCCATTCACTATTGCGAGGAGAATTGCCCCAAAAGTCACTTGCAAAGCAGTTTGGTGATACAAATGCTGGAGAACTTCTTGGGGATTGGTATCACGTTTGAGTTCAATTACCACTCGCATCCCTTCGCGATCGCTCTCATCCCGAAGATCGGAAATTCCTTGCAAACGACCTTGATTTACTAAGTCCGCTACCTTCTCAATCCAGGCAGCTTTATTCACTTGATAAGGCAATTCTGTAATGATAATTGCCGTCCGTCGCTTGCTTCCCCTTGTGGCTGGAATTTCCTCCAGAGTCGCAACTCCCCGCAGCAGAATTCCACCTTTACCTGTGGTGTATGCTTCTTGAATTCCAGTCTCACCAATTATTTCTCCACCAGTGGGAAAGTCTGGCCCTGGAATTAACTCAAATAACTTTTCATCTGACAAATCTGGGTTGTCGATTAAGGCAATTAACCCATCCACAACTTCCCCCAAGTTATGGGGTGGAACATTCGTCGCCATTCCCACGGCTATACCAGAACAGCCATTGAGCAACAGAAACGGTAACTGAGCAGGTAATACCGTTGGTTCTTGCTGGGAATTATCGAAGTTTCCGACAAATTCCACAGTTTCTTCGCCAATTTCTGTCAGCATTCCCTCATGGCTGATGGGTGCGAGGCGGGTTTCTGTATAACGCATCGCTGCTGGCGGATCGTTATCGACACTGCCAAAGTTACCGTGTCCTGCCAGCAAGGGATAGCGGCTAGAAAAATCCTGTACCAACCTGACTAAGGCATCGTAAACTGATTGGTCGCCGTGGGGATGGTATTTACCCAACACATCACCCACTACACGGGCACATTTTCGATAGGGTCTATCTGGTACTAAACCGAGTTCGTGCATGGCATATAGAATGCGGCGATGCACTGGTTTTAAGCCATCACGCACGTCTGGTAGCGCTCGCCCGACAATCACGCTCATGGCATATTCTAGATAAGACCGTTGCATCTCGGTATGCAGGGCTGTTGTAATTACCTGTCCCGTTGAGAGAAGGTTTAACTGTTTTGCCATGAGTTTTTTCCCTGAAATTTAACTACACTAAAGCCGTCGGAACTCAATATTGCAGCAACCACAGCATAACGGATGAAATGGGATTCCTAACAAAATATTGATAGTCATAGAAGAAAAAGCAGTAGTATCATCCTTGATGACGAGGATGCAATTGACTATTGAAAAGGATGCACACGAGTATAATCTACATAAACTTAGTAGCCATGATACTTTCAATGATTGCATTTCTTAATCTTAATTTTGAATTCTGGAATTCTTGAATCTCTTCACCTCTATAACTAAAAATCTCATGAAAACTGTTTTAATTGTCGAAGACGATCTAATTAATGCTCGTGTTTTTTCCAAAATTTTGTCCAAGCGTGGCGGCTTGGGTGTGAAACACACTGAAAATGTCGAAGAAGTAATAAAAATTGCCCAATCAGGAGAAGCTGACCTGATTTTGATGGATGTTTCTCTGTCTAGAAGCGTTTACCAAGGTAAATCTGTTGATGGAATCAAAATTACACAAATGTTAAAATCTGATCCCAAAACAGCAAACTTACCCATTATTTTGGTGACGGCACATGCTATGGAAGGCGATCGCGAAAACTTTCTCAAGCAAAGCGGCGCTGATGGTTACATTTCTAAGCCAGTTGTTGACCATCAACAGTTTGTTGACCAAATTATCGCACTTCTCCCCAAAGACGACCATTGAGAATTGACGACTTAATTTCAGGAATACTTGCCCACCAAGATTTTGGGCAAATAGTACTGTAAGGCAGAAGTCACGTATTCAAAAGTCAAAAAGCTTTAATTTTGGGCTTTCTGGATATTTTGAATGGTAGATTTATTTCCGCCGACCTGTACTAGTTCCTGTATTTAGTCAGTTTAGTATAGATGTACTACGAAAAGGTGTAATTAGGCAAGTGGTAATAACAGAGGGAATGGGGAATGGGGAATTAATCAATAATTCTTCTTCCCCTACTCCCCCTACTCCCCTTGCTCCCTTATCCCCACTCCTATTGAGTAGGCTGTTGTTCAGGGGCTGATGATGAGTTTTCTCGTTGCTGTAGGGCTGCTTGAATACGGGGTAATTCTAAGAATTTTTTCGTATCAGACAGTAGGCGATCGCCCCAGAGATTTTCTTTGAGAAAATTCAAACTAGCATAGCGCTGATCGATGCGGAGTGCGGCTTCTCCGTAGCTTAATGCTTGTTGATGATCGCCTTTAGTATACAGTGCCACTGCTAAGGCTAATAAAGGTTCTGCGGCTTGCTTATCAAGGGTTATAGCAGATTGCCATCGTTTAATAGCTTCAGAGATATTACCCTGTTCGTAGTTGATTAAGCCAATATTGTTGATCGCCGGCCAGAATTTTTTATCGTGGGAGACGGCTTTATCGTACTGTGCGATCGCATCTGGCAATTTACCCAGCAGATAGTAAGCATTACCCAAATCAAACAAACCCTCTGGATCATTAGGTTTTAACTTCAAACCGTCTTGGTAATTGACAACAGATGCTTGGTAATTTTTCTGCTGAAAATTAGCTGAACCCAAAGCAAACAAAATATCACCATTTTTGGGGTTGATAGATTGCGCTTTTTTCAGGCTAGCGATCGCCCCGTCAAACTCTTTGGTTTGCAGTTGCAATCCACCTAAGAGCAGCCACACTTTATCATTCTTTGGAGCCAGTTGACTAGCCAGCCGCGCTCGTGGCAAAGCTAAATCAATCTGTTGAAACTGAGCCAGTTGAGCCGCCTCTTGGGCCAAGGTCAACCCCTGCTTCTCTAACTTTGTCCCATCTAGTTGCAATGTATGGGGTATTAATGCCTGCGCGTTAGCGGCTTTTGGCATACTCCATAAACTACAGACCATTAAAAAAGAAATTAAACGAACATGTTTAGGCACATTACCGCCTTTAAGCCACTAATCAAAGAATCTTTCAGCTAGCTTAAACGATCTGCGCTGTTGACGGTAGCAAAATCTTACAAAGAAAGGTATGAGGGAGTGGGGATGAGGGAGCAGAGGGAGCAGGGGAAGAAGAATTATTAATTAATGCCCAATGCCCTCAAGAGTGCTGAGTGCTGAGTGTTGAGTGGGGCAGAGGGGAGAATAACTCTTAACTCTTAACTCCTAACTCAGCACTCAGAACTGTTTTGCCCTATTCCCCACTCCCTACTCCCCATTAAAAAAACTTATGACTTTGGTCATACATCAGTCTGGAATTACTAATGACTTTGGTCATACATTGGTTTGGACGTTTTAAGTAATAATTAATATGTATGAATTTATACGAAGAGGTAAATATTAAACACCTTCATCCCAAAACAAAAACAACTGTCTAAAGATTGCTGAATTCAAACCTCAGCAAAATATAACTTTAATACAAATAAGGAATCAATTCCATGTTGAAAGCAAACCGGATATCCATAGTCTTAGCTGCTGCTGCCCTGATCGTTGTTCCCACTATGTTGACTGCGCCTGCAAGTGCCCAGACGAAAGTATATGTTGTTGGCGATCGCGATCAAAATTGGGATCGCGACGGCAGACGCAACTATAGAGAAGACAGAAATACAGACAGAAGTAATTGGAATCGCGACGGCAGACCCTATCCTAGTCAGGTAGAAAACTCTAGAGATCGGGATAATTGGAACCGCGACAGCAGACCCTATCCTGTAGAAATCAGAAACCCTAGAGATCGAGATAATTGGAACCGTGACAACCAATTCAATAACAGAGTAGTCAGACTTGGTAATGGTGACATCAGATATCCCAATGGGGAAATTATTTCTGCTAGATCCATAGCCAGACTGCGTAATCAAGGTTACTTCAGACTTCCCAACGGGGATATTCTTCTTCCTAATCAGGAAATTGTTCCTGCTGGGAGATTAGTTAGAGTGCATGATGATTATTTCAGACTTCCGAGTGGATTAGTACTGCAAATAAACCTTTAAAACACTAAAAACTCAAAATCGTTGTTGATATAGGGCTACCAGGCTATATTAGCCGTGAATCACTAGCTCGGTAGCCATTCTTTTTAAAGAAAGTAATATGAAAATTGATACACCAAATACCGTAGATTCATCAGTTTTGCTTCCAAAGGTAAAGAAAAAAAAGGTGAAACGTAATTGGCTCTCTTGGCTAATTGCTCTTTGCCTTTTGGGTGGAATTGGCTATGCCGTTTATTACCAAGTAACGATCGCTCCGCGTCAAGAAGCCAGACGGCGGGTGCTGACACAGCCTGTAGAAAGGCAGAGTTTAACAATCACAGTTTCAGCCAATGGAACAGTGAAACCTGAGCGGTCAATTAACCTCAGCCCGAAAAATTCCGGCATCCTGAAAAGCCTGCTGGTCAAGGAAGGGGATATCGTCAAACAGGGGCAGATTGTCGCTTACATGGATGATTCCAACTTGCGGGGGCAACTCACCTCTGCTCAAGGACAATTGGCACAAGCCGAGGCGAATCTGCAAAAGGCGATCGCAGGTAATCGTCCTCAAGATATTGGCCAATCACAGGGAGCATTAGACGAAGCCGAAGCGAATCTACAAAAGGTACAAGCAGGGAATCGCTCTCAAGATATTGCCCAAGCACAGGCACAGTTACAAAATACTCAAGCGGCTCTAAGTAAAGCACAAGATAATCTTCTCCGCAATCAACAACTTTACAATGCAGGCGGTATTTCCCTTCAGACTCTCAACCAAAGCCGTGCCGATCGTGATGCTGCCCAAGCTACTGTGAATGCAGCACAACAAGCATTGGGTCTGCAAAAAGCTGGGTCACGTCCAGAAGACATCGAGCAAGCACAAGCTGTGGTGAAGCAAAGACAGCAAGCTTTGGCACTTCTAAAAGCCGGAACGCGCCAAGAAGATATTGACGCAGCCCGCGCCCAGGTAACATCTGCTCGCGGTTCGTTGCAAAATATCCAAGCCGAAATCAATGACACAATTATTCGCGCACCTTTTGATGGTGTGGTGACAAAGAAGTTTGCCGATCCCGGCGCTTTCGTGACACCCACAACCGCTAGTAGTGAAGTCGCTTCTTCTTCTTCTTCTTCAATCTTGTCTCTAGCTTCAACAAATGAAGTTGTCGCAAATTTAGCGGAAACAAATATTTCCAAAATCAGCCTTGGTCAAAAAGTCTCGATTAAAGCTGATGCCTACCCAGGAAAAACTTTTGAAGGTAAAGTCAGCCAAATTGCTGCCCAAGCAATAGTTGAGCAAAACGTCACCAGTTTTGAAGTGAGAGTATCACTTTCAGACCCTCAAAGGCTACTGCGGTCTGGGATGAATGCGGAAGTAGATTTTCAAGTCGGTCAAGTTGAAAATGTTCTAGTAGTACCAACGGCCTCCGTGGTGCGGCAAGAAAATGCCACAGGTGTGTTTGTGGCAGGAAAGAATAACAGACCTGTGTTTACTCCTATTGAGGCTGGTGTCAGCGCGAATAACTTTACTGAAGTTAAGTCTGGATTGACAGGAAACGAAAGGGTATTGCTCAGTTTCCCACCAGGATCGCGTCCGCAATCAACACCACGAGGAGGAGTTTTGCCTGGTCTAGGTGGTGGTGGTACAGGTGGCGGGGGAGGCCGTTCTGGCGGTGGTGGGGGAAGTCGTTCTGGCGGTGGTTCCCCTTAAAGTTAGTTTTAAATCTATACGGTTTAGTTAAAAAGAGGCAAGGGAGCAGGGGGATGGAACAGAAAGGGGAGTAAAAAGGTTCAACTGTCGAGTAAAAAGGCTCAATTTTTTTAACGAACCGCCAAGGACGCAAAGGACGCAAAGAAAGAGAAGGAAGAAATGCTTAACTCAATTGTGTTGAGTTTTAAATAAAACTTTATGTTTAAGATATTTAAGGGCTTTTACAAACCGAAGAATACTCGCACAGTGCCGTTGCTGGAAATCTTGACAATGGCGGCAGAGACTCTGTGGAGTAACAAATTACGCACAGGTCTAACTATGTTGGGCGTAATTATTGGGATTTCTTCAGTTATTGCCATTACTTCTGTCGGTCAGGGAGTGCAAAAGGGGGTTGAGCAACAGATACAAGCATTGGGTACAGATGTGATCCAAATTTTGGCGGGTGCGGCAAGAAGTGGGAATGTGCGTCAGGGGGTAGGTTCTAGCAGCACCTTGACTTGGGAAGATGCAAAAGCGATCGCTAAAGAAGCGCCATCAGCACAGATGGTTTCTGCTTATCTTCAACGCAGCGCTCAAGTTGTATATGCAGGACAGAACACCTCAACAACCATTTATGGCACAGATTTGAACTACCCAGAAGTCAGAAATACTCACCCCCAGCAAGGGAGATATTTTACTCAAGAAGAATTAGATACTGCCGCACAGATAGCTATTCTTGGCCCTACAGTTCAAAAAACCCTCTTTGCACAGGGTGTAAATCCTATCGGCGAGAAAATTCGGATTCAAGGAGAGGCTTATGAAGTAACCGGGGTGATGGAACCTAAAGGTTCTCAGGGGCCGATGGATCGAGATGACCAGGTTTTCATTCCTCTAACTACTATGTCGAAGAGACTGGTTGGGAACAATGCCCTGGTAGGCGTTTCTGTAAATGGAATTTTAGTTAAAGGCGCTAATCAGGAGCAGTTAGAAGCTGCTCAGTTTCAAGTCACCAATCTTTTACGGTTGCGTCACAACATCTATCCACCGCAAGCTGATGATTTTCGATTGACCAATCAAGCTGATATTGTTAGTACCTTCACTAGTATTGTGGGTTTATTTACAGTAATGGTGGTAGCGATCGCTGGAATTTCGTTAGTGGTTGGTGGAATCGGTATTGCTAACATTATGCTGGTTTCCGTGGTTGAACGGACGCGAGAAATCGGGATTCGCAAAGCCGTAGGAGCCACCAATTCGGCAATCCTTAATCAATTTTTAGCCGAAGCGATCGTGATTTCCATTGTTGGCGGATGTATTGGCATGGCAACTGGTATTGTATTAGCTTTTGCAGCTGCAAGCAGTTTCAAATTTCCCTTTGTAATTTCTTTCTGGTCAATCGTTGCTGGCTTTGGACTCTCATTGAGCGTTGGCTTAGTCGCTGGGGTAATTCCAGCACGTAACGCATCTAAATTAGATCCAATCACTGCTTTAAGAAGCGACTAAATAATTCGTAATGACGCTCGCGGACTCGCTAACGCTGCGCTAACGTAATTCGTAATTCCTAACTCCTAACTCTTATGCCAACAATGATCTGGATGGAATCTATTACTAAAACTTACTATTTGGGAGAAGTTAGCGTTCCAATCCTTAAGGGAATTGAACTCTCTATTGAAGAAGGGGAATATGTCTCGATTATGGGTGCGTCAGGTTCGGGGAAATCCACACTCATGAATATTTTGGGATGTCTGGATCGTCCTACAACTGGAGACTATATTTTTGAAGGTAGAAACCTGACGACTTTTGATGATGATGAATTAGCCTATATTCGTAACCAAAGGATTGGTTTTGTTTTCCAACAATTTAACTTATTGGCGCGAGCGACAGCGCTGGAAAATGTTATGCTACCAATGGTTTATGCTAACTTACCTAAGCCAAAACGCCGGGAAAGGGCGTTAGATGCTTTGGTAAAGGTGGGACTAGAAGGACGCATATCTAACCGTCCGAGTCAACTATCTGGAGGACAACAACAACGGGTAGCGATCGCTCGTGCTTTGGTTAACCGACCTGCATTAGTTTTGGCAGATGAGCCAACAGGAGCTTTAGATACTGAAACTTCTCATGAGGTGATGAGTCTGCTGACTGAACTTAATAACCAAGGGATCACGATTGTGATTGTCACTCATGAACCAGATATAGCTGCTCAAACTAAAAGGATTATTCGAGTTCAGGATGGCTTGATTGTAGGGTAATTTGTTAATATCAGTTTTTTGAGGGGGAATTGAAAATTTAAATTTCTGTAGAACAATCAGGATGAAAAGTTTTGATTCTATCCTCAAAGAAACCCAATTAATGACTACATCATCTATTTATGAATTTCAGTTTATTCTTCGTGCATTTTACCTGGGTTATCCTAGCGTTCGCTATTCTTTTTCCAAATGCAGCAAGTGCAGCAACTCCCCCAAAACCCCAGAATACCTCAAGCCCTGTAAAGGTTCCCGATTCCCTCAACCCCAGTCCCAATCCTCTGCAACTGCCTACCAAACCGCAGGAAGTAAGGATTCGGGGAATTGTGCCAATCAGTTTGGCACAAGCTTTGGAACTAGCACGACGCAACAATCGAGATTTACAGGTAGCCCTATTACAGCTAGAACGTAGTCGTTCGTCACTACGCGAGTCTCAAGCTGCCTTGTTTCCTACTCTGGGAATTAACAGTAGTGTAACTAATAGTGGTATTGGTTTTACTAGTAACAATTCATTTCAAGGCAGAACCTCTTTTAATGGTTCAGCCCAACTGAATTATGACGTTTATACCTCTGGTAATCGACAAGCGACAATCCAAGCTGCCGAAGAACAACTACGTGTGGATCAATTGAATGTTGAAAATCAGTCTTTGACAATTAGTTTGAATACCACAACTCAATACTACAATTTGCAACAAGCAGATGAACAAGTACGAATTAATCGAGCTGCTGTGGAAAATGCCCAGGCTAATTTGCGGGATACTCTAGCCAGAGAACAGGCTGGAGTGGGTACGCGCTTTGATGTGCTGCAAGCTCAGGTGAATTTAGCAAACGCTCAACAAGAACTGACTAATGCTATCTCGCAGCAGCAAATTGCTCGTCGTCAGCTTGCCACGTTGTTAAGTTTGTCAGAGTCATCTGATATTAGCGCCGCAGATCCTGTACAAATAGCCGGTCTTTGGCCGCAGACGGTAGAACAAAGTATTGTCCAAGCGTTTCAAAATCGTCCAGAATTGCAACAGCAATTAGCACAACGTAATATTTCTGAGCAACAGCGACGACAGGCACTTTCACAGCTAGGGCCGCAAATTAGTTTGGCTGCCAACTACAATCTGCTAGATCGGTTTAATGATGGTGTCAGCATTACTGATGGCTATTCATTGGGACTTAACGGAAATCTCACTTTGTTTGATGCCGGAGCTGCAAGAGCAAGGGCGGCTCAGTCGAGAGCTAATATTGAGATCGCAGAGTCTCAATTTGGTAGCCAGCGCGACCTAATTCGCTTTGATGTAGAACAGTACTATTCTCAATTGCAATCTAATTTAAATAATGTGCAGACCTCTAGTGTGGCTTTAAATCAAGCTAGGGAAGCTCTGAATTTAGCAAGGCTGAGGTTTCAAGCTGGTGTGGGCACTCAAACAGAGGTGATTGCTGCTGAAAATGACCTGACAAGAGCAGAAGGTAATCGAGTCGGAGCTATTTTGGATTACAATCGCGCTCTAGCTAATTTGCAAAGATCAGTTACTTCTAGAGGATCGCGCTAAGGTCAAATCATTAAAGAAAAGTTTGCTTAGTACTGCTTTGCCTAAAATCGTGGCGAATTGAGAGTTGAAATTTAAACGCTCCAGGGGCGCAGAGGTACGCAAAGAATTCGCTACGATACAGCGCTTTTCAAGTAATTGAACTAGGCTACTCCCCACTCCCCACCTCAGTCATAATCTAAGCTTTAGCTGACAACGCCTATGGCGTAGTAATTACCGCTACTGGGCAATGAGCTTTACTTAAGATTGCATCCACTCTGTGACCGAAGAAAACGCGACCCGTAACCATTCGGATACTACTCCCTAGAATAATTAGGTCAACTTCCTTGGTTTGGGCAAACTTGAGGATTTCCCTTTCTGGGCTGGTTCCTTGAAGAATATAGGTTTTGACATCAGCACCTAGATTGCGGCCAATTTCTGCTTGCTGTTCGAGGAGATCGTGGGCAATTTCTTTGACTGGAGTTAGCGATCGCTGCTCGTAAAGAATATATTCAAGCTGTGGCACATTAATCACGTTCACGATCATAACTAATGCGCCTGTTTGAGCAGCGATCGTACTTGCCATCTCTACAGCATTTTTGCTATACTCTGTCCCTATTGTTGGCACCAGAATCTTTGTCAGCTGTTGTTGAGTAATTTTGCATATCTCGCCTTTGGGGTGGGGTAGATGCGACTTCACTACCATCGTTGCACAAGGCGCTTCTTGTACTACCCGATCTACAAGCAAATTGAACAATGCTTTTTGGGGGCGGATCTTTTCAGAAGCTCCCAGTACAATCAAGTCATAGTTTTTCTTCGCTTCATTGAGAATTACGTCCGCTTTATTCCGCCCAGACTCCGTTTTTGTTTGCAGGGTGGTATCAGCAGGTAGCTGCATTTCCTCAACAATAGAGGCCAAAGCTTGCTCGGCGGCAGTGTCTTTTACCTGGGTTGCCGTTTGACGGGCTTTTTTTTGGGGCTGCTTGTCACTCAGGGCATATAGAGATGTAACTTCTATCGAGTTTTGGTGAGCCATGTAACCAACTAATTGCGCCGCCAGTTGGATGTTGGGGCCACCGCTAGTAGGTATTAAAACACGCTGGATTTGCTTAATAAAGCTGCGGCTATCCTGTTCTTCTTGTTGCAAACGTTGAGCTTCTTCATCACTCATAACCACCTTCGACAAACACCAGCGCAAAAGGGGTGGAGCCATTAGGGAAGTGACGATCGCCACCATAACAATAATCGAGTACATCTGGGGATTCAGCACTCCCAAAGATAAACCAATCGTGGCAACGACAATTTCCATCGCCCCGCGAGCATTCATCCCCGAACCCATCGCCAAACCTTCCCAATGACTCAAGCCGCCTGCGCGAGAACCAAGGTAAGCACCGATAAATTTGCCAACACAGGCGACAGCCAAAACAATTATGGCAAATATGAACGTTTGCGGGACTAACAGAGCTAGTAAATTAACTTTCAAGCCAGCTGAAGCAAAGAAAATTGGCGCTAGAAAGCTTGCTGTGAAAATTTCTAGCATGTGTCCAGCTTCATTGCTAAAGCGGCGAGATTGACCTGCCAGAATCCCTAGCACGAAAGCACCTAATGCTGCTTCTAGCCCTAATGCGTGGGTAAGTGCGGCTGCCGAGAGCGAAAGAATCAGCACAACCGACATACTGGCGGCGATTCCACCAACATAGTCATCAACCCAGCGCAAAATCTGGTCTACGATGGTACGCCCAATTGTAAAGGCGATCGCTAAAAACAATATAGCCGCACTCACAGAATGGAAAATTGTCCCCAGGTCAAATTTGCCGCTACTAGCTAAACCTGAAACCACAGAAAGTAAAATCCAGCCGATAGTGTCGTCAGTCATGCCAGCAGCTAAGGTGACTTGACCAATGTCACGGCGAATCAGGTTTAAGTCCATCAGCACCTTAGCAATCACTGGTACTGCCGAAATACTCATTGCTGTAGCGATGAACAGACTGAATACTAGTCGCTTTTCAGGGTCGGCTAAAAAACTATCTGGTAATAGCCAGCCCAACCCAAATCCGGTGATAAAGGGGACAATGATTCCGCCTAGTGAAATCAGCAGAGCCGTTTTTCCCTTACGAAGAATCAGCTTGAGATCCGTTTCCAACCCAGTTACAATCAGCAAAAATAACACGCCTAACCAAGAAATCACCGACAGTAAATTAGACTGTTCTTGACTTTGAGGAAAGATGTGTGCTTGTAAGTCTGGAAGGAGCAAACCAAATAGAGAAGGGCCAAGCACCACACCCGCCAGTAATTCTCCAACAACAGGCGGTAGGTTAATCCGGCGCATCAACTCACCTAATCCCCGCGCTACGAAAAGCAATAGTGACAGTTGCACCAACACCAACAGCAACTCATGATGACCAAGAGGTTTAATTAAACCGTCACCTGCTGCTTTCTGTGCAGCGAGTACAGGCACTAACATTAGGGACAGGTTTTGCATATAAGCGTCCAGAGGTTGGATTACAAATTTATCAAGGGGCTGTTTAAGTAAATCTTGAAAATGTTTACTTCCACATCGGTCTAGGAGATTAAACTGTCATTGTCATTAGTAACGGTAAGATTATTATGCGCGATCGCCCTCATCTGTCAGTTCAGGAGCAAAGCTCATCAACTTATTTTCGAGCGCGAACAAAAAACTTTGTAGTGTCTTCCCAAATACCTTGCTCGGTTGCTAGTTTATCAATTTCTGCTTTGTACTCAACTTGCAACTGATTTAATTGCTCTTGTGATAATTTTGACAACAGGGGATTGCCTTTAAAATTTATATTAATTGCTATTCCAGATAATCTATTATCCCTAAGAGGGCGATAACGTCCTGATGGCTCAATCTTAATTTCAATATCTCTAAAACCTGCTTGGTTGAGCAAATTTCGACATTTTTCTGGAGTTCCCAGTGGTTCAAGGATATGTGGTAGCGATTCACCTAAAACTCTAGCACAGATCCTCTGCTGAAGAGATGCCATAAAAGCTGTTTCGGGAGGACAGGTAAATGCCACAAATCCTCCGGGTTTTAAGAAACGATACCATTTTTTTAAAATAGCAAGTATATCAGGAAAAAGTACAATTGCCTCACAGCAAAAGACAACATCAAAACTACTCTCACTAGAGTTGAAATATTCTGCATCCGCCTCAATCAACTCGATATTTTGTAATTTTGCTGCTGCAATTTTAAGTCTTGCTTGATGCAACATTCCAGGGGTCATGTCAATCCCAGTCACGTAGCCTTCTGAACCAACTTTTTCAGATGCGGGTATCGCAACTAAACCTGTTCCAGTAGCTACATCAAGGATTTTTTGTCCCGAATGCAGCGTCACAAATTCAAGTAAAATCTTGGCTTCTAGAGGATGACGAGTACCTTCTTCATGGTCATAAGTCGTTCTATTACCATAGAATTCTTTTAGTTGCTGCTTATAGCTATCTAGATCAGTCATAACCAAATGTTAAATTTTCTCCACTTTATAGTAACTTTTGTTGTGATATTGAGTTGCTTGCTGCTGAATCCAACCCTGACAACACAAGCCGCGACTTCATCCAGCCCTGTTTACGAACAACGGATAATCCATAGTCCAGATGGGATCGGCAAATATTACATGGGGCGCGAAATCGCCAAAGTTATGGGATACACAGGTGCAGGCTGGCTAGAGCGTCCAAGCCGAGAGAGAGAGGAACAGCCAAGTAAGGTAGTTAACCTTCTCAACCTAAAACCTAACGATGTAGTCGCAGATATTGGCGCTGGTACAGGTTACTTAAGCTTTCGCATTGCGCCGCTATTAACAGCAGGTAAGGTATTAGCTGTAGATGTTCAGCCAGAAATGTTGGAAATCATTGAGTTGTTCAAAAAAGAGAAAAATATCACCAATGTTGAGCCTGTTTTGGCAACTCTTAGTAACCCAAACTTAGCATCTGAAAGCATAAATTTGGCGTTGATGGTGGATGCATACCATGAACTTGAGTATCCTCAAGAAGTGATGCAAGGAATTGTGAAAGCACTTAAACCAGGTGGTCGGGTAGTGCTGGTTGAGTACCGGAGTGAAAATCCCTTTATCATGATTAAAGGTCTGCACAAAATGACTCAAAAGCAAGTTCGTAAAGAAATGCAAGCTGTTGGTTTGGTTTGGCGTGAAACTAAAAACTTATTACCTCAACAGCATTTAATGGTATTTGAGAAACCTGATTATAGCGCTTCTAGTTTACTCTGATCTCTCTACAAACCTCTCTTTTAAAAGGCTATCCATTACCCGGCTTTTTCTTAACAATCAAATAAAATACTTAAAATAAGACCAAACAAGCTATTGGAAAAGCCAAATTATGCGGTACAGTTACGATAGAGGTTAAACGTACTCCAGAACATAGTACCAGAAACGCAAATTAAACAATTCGGTTTACTACTTTCGACATTCAGATATAGCACTTAGCTTTTTGAACACTTGCTTTAATGTTAGTTATTAATGTTGCCATGTTAATCGTAATGGCTTAGTAAAGCCTTAACAAACTAGGTTTTTTGGATTTGTGTGTACACCATAGCCTAAAAAAATAGAAGCTTGGAATCTTACTTTCCAACGCTAATAGGCTCTATTGGACTCAACCCATAAACTCTATAAATGCTGCTTCACCACATCTAAACGTGAACAATTCCAATAATCGACATGGGAGACAATCAAACCATCAGAGTTGAGACTTAATTCACTCCAACCAGGAATAGAGATTCGTGGTTTCCAGGGAAGAGGAGTGTTCCAACTGAGTGTCCACTCAGTTTTTATTGTGTCTCCTAAACGTTGAATATTATGTAAGTCCATCTTGGGATCTAAAAACCAAGTTTGGATAAAATTAACCATTTTTTTATAACGTTTAACACCACGAAATTTATTTAGTGGATCTTGAAAATAAACGTCTGGAGCGTAAATGCTGTAAGTTTGATTTACTGGGAATCTTTGATAGTCTTCTTTGAGGATTTCAATGATATCCATGATAAATATATATCTATAAATTGGTTATATGGAAAAGTGGTACGGATAAAATCATTATTAAAAATTGAAATTAACCCTCATTCCATAAACGTTCTAACTGACGCCGCCAAGCAACTAAAACTTCTTCTCGCGCCTCTGAGCTTTGATTTATTTCACCCATCAATCCTTCTGCGTAAAAGCGTTCCAAAGTTTGCATAGTAGCTTGCATAGATTGTCCTTGCTGTTTTGCTACCTGAATAATTTGCCGGATACGGCTTTCTATTAGTCTATTAAAGACATTATCTAATCCAGCCTCATGGAGAGATACAAGTCGATTGATTGCATTGGATAAATCTGCACCCACTAAAGTGTTACTGTTATGTTGAAATACTCCATAAATCACTCCTTCAAACAAAGCGTAACGTACTTCTTGAGTGTCATCAAAATTGGCTTCTAGGAACTGTTCTAAAAATGGTTGGGCTTCTTGGATAGGCACAATAGGTAATAAAACTCGCAACCAAGTATTATCTTCAGAAAGCAACACTAACAGCCGGAAAGCTGAAGTGTCTACTTGCCACGATCCAGGAGCGATCTCTACGACGGGCTGCGCCAACGTACCAACTACCGATGTGCCAAATAATTCTGTTAGAGTACCAAAAATTTCTTCAGGTGTCATAACGCTTTATTTATATATAGCCTCTAGATTAGCGCAGAGGTGCATCAGCTTATTCACTAAAACCCTGTGCTGCTTCCTTGTTGGACAATTTTCAGTCTGAAGACGTAGTAGGGGCGTACAGCTAAGTGTACGCCCCCACAAATAAATGTATTCCACTGAATTGAAATATGTGATTTAGATTATCGAATTGCTCAAAAACACAATGCCGATCGCACAGAAAGCGAAGCCAGTAATGCTAATTTTCCAGGGTAAAATTTGGTTTATTTCTCTCATACCCATTGCATTACCAATTTCTCTAGCACTCATGGCAACTGCAAACAGAGTTAAGGTCATGCCTAGTATATAGGCAATTAATGGCATGATTCCTGACCCAATAATAGATTCGGCATCAGCGTAACCCTGAAATAAACCAGCACTGGTGCCCACCAGAGCAAGTACTATAAAGTTTGGTTGATTTGGCATCATCAGCATAGTACCAAAAACGATGGTAGAAATGGCGATGGCTATTTCTGTGCCTGGTAAATTTAGCTGAAATAAATGAATCACAATACCCAAAACTGTTGCTAAGACAAAACACCCAGCGATCGCAGCACCACGAACAAACACAGATGAGAGTAAGCCAATAGCAACAATACCAACTAAACAATTCAAGCCAATTACTGGATCTGCCAATCCCCAGATAAAGCCTTCCCAGCAGTTAGAGATGGTATGGTTAACTGGTGTTCCACTTAATGAACTCAGTAAGCTAATTAAAATTAGAACTGCGATCGCCCCAATATGGCGATGCATTAACCTCAAGGTGTAAAATTCGCCCCAAGCATGGGATTGTGATAATTTATTTTTGAACATTAGCATCTGCCAAATTAGTTTTTTCGGTAATTTATACTACCCACCTACCCAAAAGAACTAACGTAGTAATCACGCTAGATTACACTAACTCACCAAAGAAAATCGGTGAGAATCCCATTCCTTCAACGAGAGGGAAGAGATAGCGACCCGCCGATTTAGTCATTAGTCATTGGCACTAATGACTAATTTCTCAACCAAATTTTGAATCATTTCAGCATCTGTTTCACTTAAACTTTCCAATTCAAGTCTATTGCCCTCTTGTGGGGTACTAAATTGGCTACTGTATATACGGCGACTTAACCCTACCGGACTATTATTGAAAATTGTTGTATAAAATACGCAAGCTGCTACGTAGGAACCAATAGGACTAGGGTGGCTTTGATCTGGACTATAAAGGTTCAATTTCGGATTAGCTTCCTGAACTTTTTGCCAAGCTATTCCAACAGGTGCAACTTTGGCTTTCAGTTCTTTCGCAATTGTCATGTATGAATCGGTTAATATCTGTTGCGTTTCTGGTTGATTTTGCTTTGCCCAAGTCAAGTAGAATACTGTTTGAGAATTCACTCGCTTGATTTCGGCATTAAACAGACTGGCGTACTTGTACATTTCCTTGGGATTAGTAATCGGTAAGGTACTTTGCTCTTGGAGTACTACATAATCCCATCGTTTGGCTCTCAATAGCTTGAGTGCTTGACCACGTTTCCAGTGGCTTTTGAGGGTAGCTCCACCGACGACAATCATTTCAGTTTCGAGCATTCTAGTTTCTTTTGCCGACTCAGCCAACTGTTGTGTCAACCAAGGAAGGTCATTGACATAGGTATAGCTGTTGCCAATAAATAAAACTCTGATTGTTTGCTGTTCAGTTCCTTGGAATAAATTTGTCTCAGCAGGCTTCCCTATGAGCCGAAATAAGGCAATCATCAAAAAGAGGAATAAACATACATATACTATCTTTGTGTTTATCATCATCCCTAAGACTTTTGCAGCATAACTTAATATTGAACAAGATTTTTGAGAAAATAGCTCTAATTTTTATCAATTTCTATAAGTTGAATAGAACACAAGCTTTACCTATATGACTTACGCAAAAGCTCTCTGAAACTCCTATTCCTTTGTGTACTTTGCGTCCTTTGCGGTTCGTTTTTTCATAATTTTGCGTAAGTCTTGACCTAATGTTTTGATAATATTGCCAAAATTATTCTCAATAATTTGAATGCACCAGATGCCATCAGTTTAATTGAAGTTCAGGATAAAAATGGGTCAATTAATGATGACGTTGTAAATGCAAACCAGACCTACCAAAAACTGATTCCTGCGCTCGAAAATCTTGGTATTCCAGCATACGATTTTGTTGATATTCCGCCCCGTGACGATGAAGATGGTGGAGAACCTGGAGGTAATATCCGTGTCGGTTTATTATTTCGACCCAGCCGGATAACTTTAGCAAAACTGCCCAGAAGAGGTGGTTCATTAGATACTGTAGCTGTTATTCAAGGTTCAAATGGTCTAATTCCTAAAGCGAAAGGTAGCACATATGTGCTACCCTTCAAGCAATAAAATATGCTTATAGATCAAAACTTTAATGTAGTAATTCTTCAACTTGATGCTGGCTCCACAAAGTTCTATATAAACCCTGTTGTTCCAACAGTTGTAAGTGATTACCTGTCTCGACAATTTTTCCCTTTTCCATCACAAAAATTCGATCAGCAGCCGCCGCCGCCGATAATTGATGGGTAATGAAAATTACTGTTTTGCGTACAGTAGTACCACCAGAGAGATTTTTAAGGATTTGCGTGGCTGTTTGATTATCCACACTAGAGAGGGCATCATCCAAAATTAACACTGGAGCATTGACCAGCATAGCCCTAGCTAAGGCAGTACGTTGTCGTTGACCGCCAGAAAGAGTAATACCGCGTTCACCAACAATAGTTTCATATTGCTGGGGAAAATTGTTAATTTCTGATTGAATTTGGGCAAGTTTAGCGACAGATTCTATCTGTTCTTGTTCGCTAATTGGGTCACCGTAGCGGATATTATTTTTGATTGTAGTGCTAAATAGAAAACTATCTTGAGGAACGTAGGCGATCGCACCTCGTAAATCTGCCAACGCTATCTTAGTAATATCCACCTCATCTAAAAACAATTGTCCTGATTCAATATCCAACAAGCGCGGCAAAGCATTGGCTAAAGTGGATTTTCCCGAACCAATTGCCCCAACAATGGCTACGGTTTCTCCTGGAGCAATGGTAAAGTTAACATTTTCTAGCGCTGGAGTAGTGGAACCAGGGTAAGTATAGGTGAGATTTTTAGCTGTCACTTCCCCTTTAAGTTCAGCTACAGGTAGATGTATGGCATCGGCTGTGTCTTGAATTTTCGGTGTGACAGAGAGAATCGATTCAAGGCGATCTATACTAACTTCACCCCGTTGGTAGACAGTAATTGTGAATCCTAAAATGGCTGTGGGGAAAACTAGACGCTCTACATAAATTAACAGTACTAAAAAATCACCAACCTGAAGCGTTCCAGAAGACATCCGTGCCGTCCCTAGCCAGATGATTATCAGTGAACTGACATTAGCTAACCCGCTAATTACCGGAAACAGTATATTTCGGAGTTTTGCCAGTTCCAAGTTAGCAGTCAATAGCTGCTGATTTTTCTTGGCAAAGGCTCGACGCTCGTTTGCTTCTTGGGCATAGATTTTAATTAAGGCAATACCACTGATATCCTCTTGGATGAGTTCGCTGATGGCAGAGAGTTGCTCTTGGACTGCTGCTTGTTGTTTGCGTAAGCGATTACTAAACAGACTCACTAACAAGAGCATAAAAGGGTACACTGCCAGAGAGGCTAGTGTGAGATCCACACTAATTGCCAGCATTACTGGCAGTGTCAGGGCATAGGCAAACACGATATTTGCCAAACTCAAGACTGCAAAACCCAATAACCGCTTGATATTGTCCACATCACTGGTAGCCCGATTAATCAAATCGCCAGCAGTATTACTAGCAAAATAAGCCGGCTCCAGCTTGAGTAAGTGTTCAAAAATCCTTTGTTTCAGGTCAAATTCTACCTGTCGCCCTACCCCAAATAGCCAAATACGGGATGCCATCCGCATTAGCCACATCGCCGAACTGAGTAAGACAATGATTACTACGTCATGTATTATTTGACTCAAGACGAAGGTTGTGGAGAGTTTGTCAACACCAGCACGAATCAACAAGGGGATATAAACGCCCAGTGCATTGACAGACAACAAAGCGAGAATGCCTAAAGACGCCTCCCGCCAATGGGGACGTAAGTAAGCAATGAGTTTAGCGATTCGTCGAGATTTTGCCATTAAAGCAATTTTGCAACTTTATCATCCTAGATTAACTGCTAGTCCAAGAAGACAGCTTTGTAGAGGGAATATTGCTTGTAAATTAAGCTTTTATTACCTCTTTTAACTGGATAGTTATGGAGGAAGGCAGGAGGCAGAAGCCAGAAGGGAAGAGGAATTGGGGTAGGGAGCGAGGGGTAGAGGGTAAAGAAGAATTGGTGCAAAGGTAAGGGGGAAAGATTTTCCCAATTCTCCCTGCTTCCTGCTCCCCTGCTTCTTCCCTCCTGCCTTCTTCACCTTTATTACCTCTGAACACGCATGAACCTGTAAATTTCAACGAGATAACTTTCCCAAGTTCTTGTTGTAAATTGCAACGTTTCCGAATTCGGTACAAAGTCTTCAAGTCGTAAACCGCGTGTACGAATATCTTGAGGACTTCCTTGTAATAGGTAGGGAGGTACTCTCAAATTATAAGAAAGAATGCCATCCCCCGTCACATCTGAGATGTTCGCTGTGGTGGTTTGTTGCCCTAATGCCACTAGTGTGCCAGATGTTGGTGTAGCAGTTGCTACAGATGTTTCACCTGTCATTGCTAAAGGTACCCGATAAAGAAAATAGGCTACTGCTGGTGTACTTGCCAACAGCAAAATTGTCAGTGCCCAACCGATCATATATCCTCCTGGTTTCTCTATCCCACCTCCTTTGATTCTCTGAGCGGCAAGAATCATCAGTAAAACAGAGGCTCCTAGAGGTCTGAGTGGAAAAGATAGCACCCTCCACAACGATGCCACAGCAGGTTCACTGGGGTTAAGAAATGATAGGGCTACGATTACCAAGATCACAACTAGGATTAATCGCCCGACAAAAGTTCCAGAGGGGTAAAAGCGCTGGAACAGAGAATATACGATAGTGCCAATCAGCAGCCACAGCAGTACTCGGCTTAATAATAGAAACATAGATTAACTCTCAAATTTTCTGGTGCAGTGAGCCAATGTGGTGCTAAGACAGTCCGCCTTGCTTGGGATTTCCACAGGATTTCTTTTGTTCAGAAAAGAAGTGGCTCCCCAAAAGGAACTGTCGTGCATGGTTTCCCTGCATAAAACAACTAGCGACTTCTTAGCTTTAGCGACGCTAGGAGCGTCACCCGTAAGGGCCAACCTAGAGGTTTCGGGAAATGAATTTATTTTGTTGCCAAATTGTAATCGCACTGTTTGACTTAAAATACCTCAAACCTCACACCCAATGACTACCGTCGTAGTGATTTTAGTGCAATTTTTTGACACTGCGTCTATTATTTATATTTTTCCAGAAGAGTAATATAGTACCGGTAAACTAAATTAATCGAGTAATCGACTCAAAAGGAAAAACTATGTCGCCTGAAAAGCCTACCATTTTGGTCACGGGAGGAGCTGGATATATTGGTTCTCATACGGTGCTTGCCCTGAAGCAAGCCGGTTATAACGTTGTCATACTTGATAATCTGGTCTATGGGCATCGTGATTTGGTAGAAAAAGTTTTACAGGTAGAACTGATAGTAGGGGATACAGGCGATCGCGCCTTGCTAGATAATCTATTTAAAACCCGTGATATTGCTGCTGTGATGCACTTTTCTGCTTATGCCTACGTAGGAGAATCGGTGACTGACCCAGCTAAATATTACCGTAATAACGTTGTTGGCACTTTGACCCTGTTAGAAGCGATGCTGACGGCATCTGTGAAGAAATTTGTCTTTTCTTCTACTTGTGCCACCTACGGGGTACCAGAATTTGTACCCATTCCAGAAAACCATCCCCAAAATCCGATTAATCCCTATGGCGCTACAAAGCTAATGGTAGAGCGGATTCTTTCTGATTTTGATGTTGCTTACGGTTTTAAATCAGTGCGTTTCCGCTATTTTAATGCTGCTGGTGCTAACCCTAGTGGCTTGCTTGGCGAGGATCACAACCCAGAAACCCATTTGATTCCCTTGGTGCTGATGACAGCTTTAGGCAAACGAGAATCCATCTCAGTTTTTGGCACTGATTACCCTACGCCCGATGGTACTTGTATTCGTGATTATATTCATGTTAATGACTTAGCCGATGCCCATATTTTGGGATTGGAATATTTATTAAAAGGTAACGATAGCGAAGTTTTCAATTTGGGTAATGGTAGCGGTTTCTCTGTCAGAGAAGTTATTGCAGCTGCCGAACAGGTGACAGGAATTTCTATACCAGTAGAAGAACGCGATCGCCGTCCTGGCGATCCTCCAATTCTCATTGGTGCTAGCGAGAAAGCCAGAACAATTTTAGGCTGGAAACCTCAGTATCCATCAATCAAACATATTGTCGATCATGCGTGGCAGTGGCATCAAAAGCGACATAAGTAAAAAGAGGGGAGCAGGGGAGGCAGGGGAAGAAAGAGAGTTATTATTAAACAATTTATCTCCCTTTATTCCCCACTCCCTACTCCCTACTCTCCACTCCCTCTCATGCTTCGCAGTACGACAACTAAGATGCCGATAAATCCGAGGATTGGAAGTGCGATCGCCCAAATTGGTAATTGCTGAGATTCATCCTTTGCTAAATTTCCATCGACATCTCGCTGATTTTGTGAATTCTGTGTAGATCCGCCTGCTACAGTAACTTCAAATTTGAACTCAAAGGGTTTGAATCTTGCCCCAGAAACTGGTTTACCATTTAGTTGCAACTGATAAATACCTGGTTTGGGAAAGACAACTTCCGCACCTGGAATACCTTGATAGCGTTCAGCTGCCACAGGTTTTAACTGTGGTTCTAACAAAGGTGGCTCTCCGGCGGCATAGGGTTCGGCATAAACAGCCAACTGACAATTACACTGTGACAGGGGAATCACTCTTCCACCTCTGCGGGTAAGCGCAAACCAGGCTTGGCTTGATTCTCCAGCACGAGGATTATCATTTGGTTCAATGTGGAGGGTGCCACCAACATCTCCAGCTACTTCTACTTTATGAGCAGACACTGGGTAAATATTAGTTATTGATACAACTAAGCAACTCAGGAATAATAAATACTTTATTCTTCCTTGATTCCAGGAAATGCCTTTGAGCGGGTAACGCCTCTGTTTTTGACTCGTTGAGATGGAGCCAGAAAATAAGGATGATTTACCGTGATTTGGTTGGGGGAACATAAAACTTTTCTACGGCTAACTTTGACCAAAAAAAGTGCGATGCCTACGGCAAGGGCTTCGCCCAACGCACCATTAAGACACTGAGGGTAACAATTCCCATCAGTACTACTGCTAATTTATTTCCCCAAGTTGATTGCGAGGAACCCAAGTAATGGGAACCAATCAACACGGCATGAATGGCACTCAAGAGCAAGGCTGGCACACCCAATAGATGAATCTGTCGCCAACGCTTGCCCAAAGATTTCTGCAACGATTCCCAACTCGTTAAAGCGGCGGGGGACATTAATACCAATGCTACAGCACCCGCAGCCATACCCCACTGAAATTCTGGCGGTAGGAAAGAAAAGGCGGCAAATTTCCATTGCAATGAGTGTTCCATCATGTGGATGGTATGAACCACAGAAAGCACAAAAGATCCCACCCCCAAGGCTCGACGGTAACGCAGCGGTGAAGCCCACAAGCCACTAATGGGACGCGCAATTAGTGCCAAAATTAAGCAGATTAAGGCAGCGTGTCCGGTGTAATCTACCATTGTGTCACCAGTCCGCAGCAAGGTGATAACGCCAATGATGAGTGTCACCCAACCGCCTAATCGAAACAACTGACTGCGCTTGTCTTTACTTACCAAAGATGTAGAAACGCCTACACCTAGCATAGTAGGCAGAGTTCCCAGTCCAAAAGCTAGCATAATTGCCCCACCCATCCATAAATTGCCAGTTTCAGCAGCTTTAATTTGGGCAGCATACAGAAAACCACAGGGCATTAAACCCCAAGTCATCCCTAAAAGCATTGGTGTCCACCATTTGGTTTTTAAGGAAAGCTTAACCATTCCTGTGCTGAGGCGATCGTGTAAACTACCTTGTAACAAGGGATGTAACACGGGAATGCGCGGCAGTAAATCGGGTTTGACTTGTCCTAAGCCAAACCAAATCAGCATTACACCAGTTAAAATTGCCATCCAGCGCCGGAAGTCGCTGCCAATACCAGCTAGCTGTCCACCTTGCAGCAATACCGAACCTAGCGCCCCAATGCCAGCACCGACTAGAGCATAGCTCAACAACCGCCCCAGGTTTAGCAGGATATGAAATTTTAATTGCTGTTGCCAAGTTTCGGACTTTTCTAAGGTTGATGTGCGTCCCAAAGAGGCTGTTGGTGGTGTTTTCGGCTGATGAGATAGGGAAAATGCCATTGTTAAAGGGCCACACATCCCAAAGCAATGTCCAAAACTCCCCAGGAACCCCAGTATCGCGATCAGCAACAAATCTACCATAAAAAAAGCCGTGAGTTCTGAGTCATGAGTTCTAAGTGTCAGAATAAAGATTTTGAAGAAGTAATAATATAATTCTTTTCTTCTTTGCTCAATACTCAGCACTCCTCTAGTGGGGCACTGTAAGTGAAGTTGCGATCGCTGTCAAAAGACAAGTTGTCAAACTTGATATTCACTTTAGGTAAGGTTCTCAAAAATATACTCACGTCAACTAAAGTGACCTGACCTAATTAGATAAGGTATATTGAGCTTATGACAAATAAATTAAAGCCATAATCACTGGCTTTGTTTATCATGGAAACCTTGAGACTTCGTAAGATCAAAAACAAATTGATACCATCTTTTCAGAGTCTAAAATTTAGACGTAGTAAGAATGGGGTACTTTTCGTTGTGAAACATTTTCATAATCCTCAAACCACACCTGATAAATCTGAATTTCAAAAGGCTATGGAAGCTTATCAAAAAGTAAGCAGTAAGTATAGGAATGCACTTCGTGAGCTAGCTCAGTGAATGATATTTTTTGGTTGAGTGAGGCAGTCATTAAAGCTATGCATGAAGGACAAATAGCAGAACACGGTGGACTTCCAGGTATAAGAGATAGAAATCTGCTTTTAGTTAGTTTAGATAGACCTAAAAATTTATTTGCTTATGGCGAACCTACACCAACTGTTTTTGAGTTAGCGGCAGCTTATGCTTTTACATTTGTAAAAAATCATGCATTTATAGATGGTAACAAAAGGGTAGCTTTCGTTTCGATGGCTACCTTTCTTATATTGAATGGGTATTCTTTGGAAGTGCCAGAAAAAGAAGTTGTATTAATGATAAAAAGACTTTCAACTGATCAAGAGATTCAAGAATCTATAGCAAATTTGATAAACGAAAATTGTATTAAAATAGACAATTAAGCTGATTACAAAGTAACTTTGCAGGTTTATCTAAGAATTTAGGAAACCAAAATATTAAACCCTTCCTAGTAATCCTGAAAAGTTATACATGAGGATTTGCGCTACCCTAAGTCTGGAAGCCAAGGATAAATCACATGAGAAAATGGATTTGGCTGATGCTGTTAGTGCTGATGGCAGTTGCCGTGGTGGGTAGTAGGGGTAACACGCTTTTTGAACAGCATCCGTCGCCAGCAATTGTTGAGCGCACTCCAGTAGAAATACCCCAACCACAACCAGAGCCAAAAAAAGTTGACAGTGCGCCGCAAGTGTCTACTAATAAGCTATTAACCCATATCCAAAAGTTGAATTTTCAGCGCTACACAACAAAAGAGCGATCGCTTACTCGCACTTATATCACAACTGAACTCACAAAATTAGGCTGGAAGCCCAAATTGGAAAAGTTCTCTGAGGGTGTAAATATTTTTGCTGAACGTCCAGGAACTAACAAAGCCGCTAAAGCAATTCTGGTGGGAGCGCATTACGACACTGTTGCTTTATCCCCTGGTGCTGATGATAACGCCAGTGGTGTAGCTGTGGTGCTGGAAATAGCCCGGTTGCTCGGTTCCCGTCCCACGCCACGGACGTTACAGCTAGCTTTTTTTGACAAAGAAGAAGCAGGACTTTTGGGTAGCCAGGCTTTTGTTAGCAAGACAGCACGCTTACAAAACTTGAGCGGAGCGATCGTTATGGATATGGTAGGTTATGCATGTTACACTCCCGGATGTCAAAAATACCCTGCGGGGTTGCCTGTTACCCCAATTAGCGACAAGGGCGACTTTTTGGCAGTAGTCGGTGATACAGAACATTTGCCTTTGCTGAGTGCTTTTCAAAATTCACAGATGCTGCGCTCAAATGCTCTGAATAAACAAAAATTAATGCCATCAGTCCTAACACTACCAATTCCTTTTAAAGGTTTACTGACACCAGACACCCTACGCAGCGACCATGCACCATTTTGGTATCAAGGTGTGGGTGCTGTGCTGGTGACAGATACCGCAAATTTACGTACTCCGCACTATCATAAACCTAGCGATGTTCCAGCGACTATCGAGCGATCGTTTTTCACGGGAGCAGCACAGATTGTAGTTAATGCTACTAATGCGTTGTTAGAGAAAAACGAAGTTTTGGAAACTCAACCACCAAGCTGAATTATGAATTATGTTGACTAGTTTCTAATTCAGGGAAAGTCAATGTCCAATTCTTTTTATCATTGATTTGAAAGTACAAACCTTGAAGAATAAGCCGCAGAGACGTTCGAGTTCTAATAAAATTTCTCACCAGATAAGTTCCTGGTTCAGCAAAAATATCATTATAGTTTTTTATCTGACCAAATTGTTTTGAACAGTAACTGCCAGCACCTTTTACGGTTAATACAAAAAATGGAGCTTTTTTGTATTTGTCAGGAATCATAAAAATTCCATATACATGGTGACGACCACGCCACGGCTGAACTATAACCTGAGTAGCATGTACTTGGAACTTTGTAGTTTTTGCAGCAAGAATTGCTTCGGAATTGCAATCAGAATTATTCACAGGCCACCACAGTATAATAATACTCAGGGAGAGCAGCAAAATCAAAATATAGCGGAGTCTGCGATGCATAAAGCCAAGAAAATTTGTTGATGTAGCTAGTAGAATTTGATGGGTAATGATAAGCTACTAAAGTAGTCAGACTATCCCCCGGCAACACCTCTGCAACACGTTCTAAAGGGCAAAAACAGAACATCAAGCGATCGTTTTAACTTTACTGTTAAAAAAATTGTAGACAAGATATCAGCCCACAAAAAATTCAGATTGTAGATGCGTAGTTTACCGCCGCAGGTATCGCTTACCCTGTTCTAGACTTTCCTTACAGTATTAAACCTAGCTGAAAAACAATTAGGCTTTTGTGGCTGTCAACACTGATTTATCCTCAATTTTTTTAGCTGTGATGAATTCTACAATTCGTTGTTTTTGTTATCGAAACAGAATTCAGGAGTCAAAATTCATTATGAATGAGTCCGCGTACTTTGTAAGAGTTGCAAGCTACGCTTTTAGCGTCTCATAGAGAGCGTCTGAATAAGTAGGTTTAAGAGCCTCACTAAATCTTTGATTTAGTAGTCTTCAATCAGTGATGAGTCTGAATTCTTCTTCAAGTTTTTGATGTAATTCTGTTCGTATCTGTTGATGCTTTGAGGAGATTAGCACAATGCCGTGAGACAGCGAGCGCCAACGAGCGTCATAGCCCATCGTAGACATCGCTATCAAGTTCATGCATAAATCTGCTTTTATTTCTAGATAATTATTAGGGTAGCCAAATACACAAATATCCGTTATATTCCCGTAAGTAACACTTGGTATATATTTATGAGAAGAAGTTGGGGAAGTTTTAAGACAATTGCGGGTTTTTTTGGCGCGATTGTACTTACACAATTCGGGGCAAATACTCCGGCCATTGCGGCTGACACAGTTATTGTGCGTTTGGGTTTATTTACAGAAACCATCTCCCTTACTGAGTTACAAAGGGCTGCAAAAACTGGAGAATTGCCTGGGAGTTTACAGCCTTATGCTAAACGATTATCTGAAGAACAACGCCGTTTCTTCTTGGGGGCGTTGGGTATGAATATACCGATGAATGTTGTCACCGTTAATAGGTTAGTTAATACCCAGATTGGTACAACTATTCTCAGTGATTTTGCTACAGCTTTAGCCAGAAAGGACAAAGCTGGGGTGCAAGCACTGAGAGCAGGATTGGTATTAGGTTCTACTGCACCGCAAGGTCTTTCTATACTGAGTTTTATCGCGGCTTATCCCAGTAAACGTTTAGAAATTGATTTACCAAAGGCTTTTATAGTTGCAAGGAGTTTGAATACAGCTTTTTGGCGTACCCAGCAATTTATGCTAGCGTTGACGCATAGCAGCTTGTCGTTAGACATCGCTCCCCAACTGGACTCCAAAACACCGCAGATTGCTTACCCTTCTGACCCCAGTCAACCAGGAACCGCTCAAGTAAAAATACTCAACTTAAGCCTGAATGACCAAAAGCGCGACCGTAAAATTCCAGTTGATGTTTACTGGTCAACTGCTGCAACTCCCGACAAACCCCTGATTGTCCTTTCTCACGGCTTCACATCAGTCCGCACAGACTTGTATTACCTGGCAGAACATTTAGCATCTTACGGGTATGTAGTAGCAGCCTTAGAACATCCCGGTAGTAACCAGGCAAATACTAACTCAGCATTACAAGGCAAAACCAGTGTTATGAAGCCTGAGGAGTTTTTGGATCGCCCTCGAGATATTAGTTTTATGCTCGACGAATTAGAAAAGCTCAACCAAACGGCTAATCATCCGCTACAAGGGAAACTTGCAACAAATAACGTGATGGTCATTGGCCATTCTTTTGGTGGTGGTACAGCTTTAGAAATTGCTGGAGCAGAGTTACAACTCGCACAACTCAAACAACGCTGTAAAAATAACTTGACTACTTTCAGTGAGGGAGAAGTTATGCAGTGCATCGCTCAAAAGCTACCAGAAAATACCTATCAACTACGGGATACTAGAATAAAACAGGCGATCGCTCTCAATCCTACAACTTCTCTGATTTTTGGCAAAACTGGGTTAACTAAAGTGCAAGTTCCTACGCTAGTGTTAGCAAGTTCCGCAGATAAAACCACCCCAGCTTTAACAGAACAGATTGCGGGATTTGACAAAATCCCATCCCCCAAATGGCTAGTTGGTATAGTTGGCGGTACTCATCTGAGTGTAAAAGACCCCACTACCACATTGGATCAGATAGGAAAACCAAATACACCAATTAGTGGCGGTGAAGTTGTGGGTGAAAAAGCCGCAGATGTTCGCAAGTACGTTAAAGCTATAGCTTTGGCCTTTGCTTTCCAGATGACTCCAGAAGCTAAAAACTATGCTATTTTTCTGACATCAGATTATGCCCAATTTGCTTCAACTAAGGCATTTCCATTTCGCCTGATTACGCAGATTCCTCCTGATGTTATGGCAGTGGTGAAAGAATTTGTTGAGAAATAAGCGACTTCTAATTTTGTAAGTAGCTTCCTTATAGGATGTTTGAAAAGTTACAAATTATACCAAATACTCCGCTTCTTCTCTCCGTTGGCGTCAGCCTGCCGTTATGCAAAGGCACAGAGGCTTTGAAACCTTAATTACCTTGTAGAGAAGATTCTGAGGTTTTGATGTTAGCGATAATACTTTTCAAACATCCTATTAGAGGCTGCTGCCTTTAATAGATAGTTGAGTTACTAAGATTAGCACTGACACCGCTCAGTTTCTTCTTTAAGTTCAGATTTGTAACGCGACCAGTCCATAAGTTGCTAACTTTTTGCAGATGTCTAAGCCCTTGTTGAAACCGTACTAGCTTATCTTAATAATACATTAGACTTTACGTATTAAGTAATATGCAGCTTATAAAATTAGGCTTATTCTATAATATCTAGCCAGATTAAATTATAGTAGCTGGAGCTAGGTTAAATTATAGCAACTTGATACTAAATGTGTGGCTGCTGTTAAATCTATACTAAATTTTTACAGTAAAAATAACTATTTACACATAAACTTTATAATATATTTATTAAAAATAATAGAAGCTTAAGAGTGTAAAAAAGTATGAGTATTTGCTGAATAATACAGATGTATTCTACTTAAAAGTCCAAAATTGAAGAAGGCAGCTATGCTGAAGGCAATTAGAGGGGGTCTGAATCCCTTCTAATTGAAAACCACTAAATTACGATTTAGTGGGGGTCTTAAACCCAGTTTGGGCAAGGCACAAAGGCATAGTTTAAAACTTTTTCTGCCCTCTGCTTTCTGCCTTGCTCGAAGGACAGATAAATGAATATAACTGGCTTGATGCAAAATATGTTTGTGTCTTTATTGGTGTAAACTCTTTTAAATTCACAAAAATGTTAAAGCATTTTTAGCCACTAAAACCACAGATCAACCCAAAATAGGAGAGTTCAAGGCTTGGTTTATTTACTTAGATAATAAGTAAGTAGTTTCAGACATATCATATTGTCAAAGTAATTTTGGATTCAGAATTAGACAATTACCCTATTTAAGTCAAGCTCATGAAACTTTATACAACTCTTGAAATCGAAAAACTCCAGCACAATGAAGACCTTCCTTTCTTGATTGAAATTATGAATTGGGTGAAAAACTTTTTAGGAAGACCTCATCCTAATTTAGGAAGACCCGGCGTAGTTTGTCCTTTTGTACCTCACTCTCTCAAGTCAAACAGTATTCGTCTGGCAGTTATTCACACAAAAGATTTGTATGTAGAGCAATTAGAAGAAATTGTTGGACGCTACCGAGATATCTTTCTTGAGATGGAACTTAAAGAACATGAATTAGCAATAAATAGAGCTTTTTTACTTATCTTTCCTGACATCCATATAGAAGATGCTCCTAAGCTTGTAGATAGTGTCCAACAAAAACTTAAACCTTTGTTTGTCGAGTCAGGACTAATGATAGGAGAATTTCATAACCGTAATGAAAGTCCTGGTTTGCACAACCCAAACTTTCGTCCACTTCGTAGCCCTATCCCCCTGTTGGCTATCCGGTTTATGGTTGAAGCTGACCTCCCCTTTCTTAATAGTCCGGCTGATCCATACTTACGTATTCGATATCTGGAAGCTTATTTAAAGTGTTTTGGTCATAAATTTACAGATGAAACAAAGTTTAGAAATGCTCATCAAGCGCTAGCTTTAGCGAAAGAACAAACAGCGATTTTCAGATAAATATACCAACCACTCTGTAGGGACATAGCAATGCCTATGCATGTCAACGAAAATCGGCGGGAATCCCATTCCTTTAAGCAATGGGAGGAATAAGCTAAAATACATCTAAATGTACATATTAAAATTTTCTTAATATCTTGTGCGGTGAGCATCTTGCTCGCGCTGATTATGCAACTTAAATGCTGATTAGCTTAGTCGTCCGCCGATTTAGTCATTAGTACTAATCACTAATGACTTTTTTACTATTTCAAAGAGTACTGTTTTTTTATAAAAGTCGCACCTAAATCTTTTTGGTGTAAGGTTTCTTGCTTAGTTGTATTACCTTTTGGTCGCGTGGAAAGCCCCATCTCCTTGAGCAAACGGTTAATGTGACAACTGCTAACCTGAATTCCCAATTCTATTGCCAAATGCTTGCTTAACCATTGTGCTGTCCAGTGTTTAAATGAATAGCCAGCAAGGGGCGGACTATGGGTTACCAATTCTTTTAAACGAGCGAGGTATTGCTCATTCACAGTTTTAGGTCGTCCCATCAAGCGATCGCAATTAACATCGTCATCGGACTACTTTCTCTTGTCTCTCCCTTAATGATGCAATTGCTCACTGATGACGTACTTGTGCGGGGAGATACCCAACTGCTAACCGTGGTGGCAATTGGAGCGATCGCGATGAGTCTATTTAGCAGTGCGATCGGTTTGGTACAATCTCACCTAATTGGTCACTTTGGTCAACGACTGCAATTAGGACTGATTCTAGAATACGGACGACAACTGTTGCGTTTGCCCCTCTCGTACTTTGAAGGACGACGCAGTGGAGAAGTAGTCAGCCGGATTGCCGATGTGAATCACATCAATGAGCTAGTTTCCCAAATTGTCCTCGGTTTACCCAGCCA
>NZ_JBALBZ010000027.1:0-76720 GCF_036919495.1 Nostoc sp. | reverse complement strand
TTATCGTATTGACTAGCTAGTTTTTGATGCAAGCAGAGTGCATCTTATAAGCTAGCCACAGCAAAGCTTTGATAGTTTTCGGAGATGTCTATTGCAGTTGCAGAAATGCAATAAACTACAATTATTACTTCACATCCTCCAGTATTAATGTAGACTCAGCAGTACGCCCAAATTCTTCTGGTGCATATTGCAGGTGAACTTCTGCACCAGGCCAAGAAAATGTACCAGGAGTAACAGAACGGACTAAGTAATGCAGACTATAAACTCCTGGTTCCAAGTGGTCGGCATAGGCGATAATGCGATCGCGGTAGATATTCCTAAATCCAAGTTCCCAGCTATCGGCTTTTGCTTGTAATGCAGCTGTGGTAGTTTGAAAACTCGCATCCACCGCCTCAAAACCTGATGGTAGCGGATCTTTAATCACCACATGATCCACAGGATGATCGGCAATGATTTCTAAACCAATATCAAACACCTGTCCAGAGGTTAAAGTCAAGGGTTTATCGAAAGCGTAAATACCTGTTTTTTGTAAAACTTTCTCTTTATTTACTTGACTAATTTCTCGTGTTATGCGTAAACCATTAAATCTGCCTGGTTGATTTCCCTGCAAGCGATAATTATAAGTAACCAGATAGTGTAAAGTGCCATTACCTGATTTTTGCAGCGTTAAATCTTGATGCCCACGAGGTAATAGATTCATCGGCACATTTAGCTGTAAACTAGGATTTTTATAACCTTCAAACCGATTTTCTCCTAACTTATTACTAGCTAATTGTACTGTGGTAACAAAATTAGGTGGTGTGGGTTGCAGTTGGCTATATTCTACCAAAGCTGTTAAGGCTTGGGCATTATTATAGTTAGTTTGCCATGTGCCATCCCGCCGCAGTGCCAGAAGACTTTGGAATAATTTATCTATAACTTCGGGTTTACTTTGTTTGGCAATAAATAAACGTATTGCTTGCGCTTGCGTCGTGGTAGATGAACTCATCCATCCCCAACTGCTGGGTAAACTCACAACTGCTGTGCGACCAGTTTCATATATACTTTGTTGCAGCTTGTTTACTAATTGTTGAGATTCATCTTGCCATTCTGGGAATTGAGATAAATATCGCGCCAGTTTAATTTGAGTTACTAAATCAAAATTATTGCGCTGTTCATAAATATCCGCAAGAAAAGTATTGCGTTTGTCTCCCAATTCTGCTAAAGCGATTAAAGCATTAAGTTGCAGTTGTCTTTTACATAGTACTTGTTTACAAAAGTCATATTCTCCAGGATTCGCCAGAACTTTTTGCAGATAAGTTTTGAGGCGAGATACCATTGCAGAATCGAATAAATTAGGGAACACCTGACTGGCTTTAGCTAAAGATTCACCCGCATAAGAAGAAACCCAAGGGTCAGATTTTTCTTGTTTGGGGAAAGCAGCAAAACCACCATCTGCTATTTGGAGTTTTTGTAATTGTTCAATGGCTTGTTTTGCCTGTTGGCTAGGATTAAATTCTGCAAATGTTTGACCATATTTTTGTATAAGATTTTGCAGATTAGCCGCAATCATTAACTGACTTGCAGCAGGTTCTGTAAACGGCAAATCATCATCTTTTAAAACCTGCTTTGCTGGTGCTTGAATCTCTGGAATTAAGGTACTCGCCAACTGAATATCTAAACCTCCCGCATCAGGGAAAGTATTTTTATCAACATTCAGGGGAATCTTCACCTGTTTTTCAGTGACACCAGTTTCAACGACTTGTTCTGTAATTTCAATTGGCTTAATTTCCAAAGGAACTTCAAAAGCATCTGCGGCTGTACCATTTAGCTGAGTGGTAAAGCGAACTTTCCCGACTCCCACACTATCCGCCACCATTGGAAAGCGATAAGCGTGAGTTGCGGATTCAGCTTTGGTTTGCAAAGAAGTAGCTGTGGGATTTTTATCAGCAAACTTCACATTACCGCTAAGTTCGCCATTTATTGAAAGATTTCCTGTATTCCCAGTGTTGTTAGTTACAGATAAACCAGCAAGGATGCGATCGCCTGGACGGGCAAACTGTGGCAAGATGGCATTAGTTAGCAGTGGCTTTGTGGTGATAAACGTTGCCTCTCCATTCCCAAAACGCAGATTTCCATCGGTGGCCACAGCCATCACCCGCCATGTAGTTAAGTCATCCGGTAATTTAAAGGTTATCTGTGCATTACCGTTAGCATCGGTGAGAACAGAACCGTTGTAGTAAGCTAAGGCTTGAAAATCGGTGCGGGTACGAGTATTGGCTGCACCAGTTGAGAAACCACCGCCATAACCCCAACCTTTGGGTTTAGCTACATCTTGTGGTTGTAATATTAAATCAGGTCGATTATCGCTAAAGCGGGTAGATATTACCTGTTCTGCATAAACTGTATCCACCAAATCTGGCGGCCGATAACCAGAAAGTTGTAACACCGCTTCATTTACCACCATAACTGTAAACTGTCCTTTGGTGGGATTGCCTTGATTATCCTTTAGTTCTAGTTGTACCGTTTCCTCCGCACCAGGTTCTAATGATGCTTGAACTGGCTTAACTTGCAGTTTTAAATACTTATCTTCTAAGTTAACTTTAAAAGGTGTAAAACCAATCTTCACCAAATTATCTAAACTTCCCGCTTCCACTTGGTTTATCGGTTTACCTTGTCTGACTAAGACAGCTTCAATGGCTGCATTTGGCAGCATTTCTGGCGTAACTTTAAACTGAATTTGTGGTGCGCTTCCCTGAGTTTTGGTAATTTGCTGATAAAGCGGTTTGTCTTTAATTACAGCAAAGTACAATTCTGCATCTGGATAGGGAGATTTAATTAGTACAGTAGCGGTTTCACCAGGTTTAAATTCTTTTTTATCTAGCTGAATTTCTAAGACATCTTTTTCTTTAGAACCCCAAAATACTGGATTTTCTCCAGTTGCCCAAATTTGTAAATCTGTGGCACTTAATTCGCTTTTGGCATCACTAAAATTAACTCTAATCCGGTATGAACTAGATTCGGGTGCTGTCAAATTTACCGATTGCGGATTGCTAGCAGATGTAATTTCAGCTTGTCCAACTGTTTTATATTCAACTTGATTTTTTGGAGTTCGGCTACCTTCCACTAATTGCGTGACGCTGCTGTATTTAATTTGTTGTAATTCCAGCTGCACCTGTTGACCTGTTATCGGTTTTCCTGTAGGGTCAGTAACAATCACTTCAATAGGAAAAGCTTTACCAGCATCAGCAATGAAATTACTTTTTAACCCAATAAGGCGATTAGTTGGTAGGGCTGTAAAAGTTTTGGAATTGGCTACAGATAGATTAGAAACATCTGCAACTTGCACATCCACCTGATAAGTCATCGGATATGGTAAATCATTAGCCACATTCACAGCTTGACTACTTTTACCACTAGCATCTAGCTGGATATTAGTTTGCAATACATCACTAGATATAGTAGGAGTTTCCTCTGGCCATAACCATTGTCTACCAAAAGTAAATTCATCCCAACCTTTAGGAACAAAATTAGCCTGTTGACGAGTGATAAAGTATTTTGCTTCGCCACCTTCTACAGGCGCACCAAATAAATAATTACTTGTAGCATTAATATTAACTTTCTCGTCAATCAGAGCAAATTCTTTATCTAAGTTGAGTTCGACTTTAAAATTGGGTGGCTTAAACTCAGCTACCCGAAATTCTCCAGAAATCTCTTGCCCATTCTTCCCCTTACCCTGGATTGTATAGTAGCCTAAGCGCTGAGTAGTTTTGATAGGTAGTTCTAGAGAAAATGTACCAAATTCATTTGTAGTTTGCGTACCTAAATTAGTCTTTTGCCCATCAGGATTTACCAAAGTTAATTGGTAAGCAGCATTTTTATCTTGCTGGATTGCACCATTTTGTAAAAAATCAGCGAAACCAGTTAACCAAGCTTTCTCGCCTGGTTGATACAACTGTCTATCTGAGAAAATTACCCCGCGTGATTCAGGTTTACCATTTTGCCAATCTGCATCAATACCATAGCCATAAACGCCGCTATATTCTTCAACTCTAGCAAATGCCCAATCTTGATTTTCACGGGCAATTACTAATAATTGTGGTGATTTACTAGAACTTTCATTTCCCGAATAACATTGCTGTAATCCTTCACGAATAATTGTCAAAGTTCCATTTTCATCAGTTTTACCCGTTGCACAAGGGACAGGTTCAGGGCGAGATTTAGCCTGTAACTTTGATTGATAAATTTCAACAGCAGCCGCTTGAACTGGCGAACCATCTGTAAGATGATTGACGTGAATTAAGCCTGACTCAGGAAACCACTGAGTAAATACGCCCAAATTCGTCAATTCAACCATGCCATAAGTCGTAGGTTCTCGCCACAGTTCCTTCCCATTCTCCTGATATTTATTAGTTCGGGCTTGCACTCCATAAGCTAACATTCCCGTAGCTGCACTTATTTTTTCCCGCAGAGGAACAGCAATATCAACTGATTGATTTTTCTTACCCGATACCTTAAAGCTTTGCCAATCAGAAGGTTCTGGTAATAAATCACTACCATTATTAAAATAAACTAAATCTGTCGGTTTAACTACTTTATAAGCTGCTTTGTACTTCGATTCTGGTAAATTTCCCGTACTAATATTTAGCTGTAAATCTTTTGCTGTGGGGAAAATATTCAAATCTGAGGGTACCCAGATATCCCCAGCTAAATCTCCAGTATCATATTTTAGTGTGACAGGTTTACCCAAAGTCTGCCCAAACTTATCTTTAAGGTTTCCGCCAATAGTAATTGTATAAGTCTTGGCAGGTTCTAGTGCATAAGGATTGATGCCGACAACTTTATCTTCATCATTTATTTGGATGATTCTCGAAATGTCTTTTGGTGCTGGATTAATAGTAATATTTTCTTTAGCTGAATCTGCCACTAAGACGTTATTAAATTCTAGCTGAGGACTCCCTTTTATAAATCTTCCAAATGTTCCACCTGAATCTGGCTGTCCGTAAAAGTTAATTTTCTGAAATGCTAAAGGCGAATAAGTTGCTAACTTACTGGCAAATTCTTTCTCTGTAGGTAGATTGCCATAAGCAGGGCGGATTCCAGGAGAAAATACTAGGCGATAAGGAGTTGCTTTTTCAACATTTTGCTGGGGGATAAGGTTATAAATCCAATTGCGTGCTGAAGGATCAAATTTTTCTAAAGGTTCTTCTTCATTTTTTAATGGTTTTTCTTCTTTGTTTAATTCAACTTTAAAACCTGTACCTTTATTTTTACCTTTGGGAATTAACTGTAAATGTTCTTGTACAGAAGCTAAATCCAATTCTACATTTGAAGTAAACTGTAATTTTTGTTGTAAATCAATTGGTTCGATATCAGCCTTTTCAATGGGATTTACACCGGGTAAATTAGTCAGATTGATAGATTCGGTATTAAAAGTCCAAGGTAAATCTTTGTCTAAACGATGATTTTTTAAATCGGCTAAACCTGTTTTGAGGGTAACTTGAAATCTTGTCGCTATTGGCAATGCTTTCTCGGCTTGAAAACCCACCATGCGCGGTGTCAAAAAGCGAAACTGGCCGGGTAAAGGCGGCCAAAGGGCAAATTTTTCTAAAATTTTCTGCTGTTCTGGATTGTCAAGACTTTCAACTGGGATTAAAGCTTCTTTAAAACGGATGCGGATTTGGTTAAGAGATTTTGCATCTCCAATGGGACTAATTTGTTCAATCCAGTCTGGTAGTTTAGGCGGGGTGAGTGCGGATACTGTTGGGAGTTGTTCTTTTCCTGAGTTGATACCAAAAAAATTACACCCTGCCATCCCTAGCATAAATGTAAAGAGCAGAATAAACTGTATTCTTCTCTTTCGGTTTGAGGAATGACTAATTTTTTTTAACGTAGAGGCTTCGGCTTGCCGCAGGCTATCGCGAACGCGTCTTTGACGTCCTTCGCGCAGCGTCTCGTTGGCGCAGCCTCTCGTAGAGAAGAGAAGTAAGAAATAGAGAATTTTATGGTGGAAACGGAGTAAAGCTCTGATAATCATATTTTTAGTAATTTAAAATTAAAAATTCACAGATTATAGCGGATAAAAGTTTAGATTCCCTCATTAAGCTGGCACATGCCAAGAATAATAAGGGAAAGCGAATGACTATTTTTTACTCAAATATTGGATTTAACTATGTTTATTTACATAGATAACCAATACCGTGTGATTGTTCCAAAAATCACTACAATTCTTAACTATGAAGAAGTATTTAAGTTCTGCAAATATTAAGTTATATCTGCTAAGTTAGGAAAAATTACTTATTAAGTATTTGACATACTTACTGATGTAGACGTAATAATCGCCGCGTCAAAATTAAAGTAAGTTTTCTTGGGCTGGGATTCCCTAATGAAACTAATTTTACGATCGCTACTCAAACTTAAGCACAGTAGTAAGGTTATCCTGGCTGGGCTGCTAATCTGCCTAGTGGTACGCTTGTTACCTTATTTTGCGCCCATTCGTGCCGCAGATATTACTCAAAATCAGTTGGCAATGCAATTTAGCGATCGCAATGGTTTACCATTAGGAACATTACTCACCCGTGACCAAGAACATACATCAGTAGTACCGCTAAATCAAGTTCCGTTCCAGTTTACCCATGCTATTTTAGCCGCCGAAGATGGCAGCTTTTACCATCACGGGGCGTTGGATATGAAAGCTGTTATCCGCGCCAGCAAAGAAGCCATTCACGCGAAACGAATTATTTCCGGTGCTTCCACAATTACTATGCAGTTAGCGCGGATGTTAGATCCAGTGCCGCGTAGTTTCTCTGGTAAACTGAGTGAAATTTGGCTATCTTGGCGGTTAGCAGCAGGGATGAATAAAGATGAAATTCTGGCTGCATATATCAATCGCCTGCCAATGGGAGGGAATATATATGGTGTGGAAGCAGCAGCGCAGACTTACTTTTCCATTCCAGCTAGTGAGTTGAATCTTGCTCAAGCTAGTTTGTTGGCTGCTATTCCCAATAATCCCACATACTTTAACCCTTACCAGCATTGGGAACGGCTGAAGCAGCGACAAAAATACGTCCTTAATCGGATGGTACAGGAAAAGTATATTAGTGGAGCGATCGCAGGCCGAACATCCGCCGAAAAGGTTGTGTTTCAGTCTCGCCAACGGGGAATTATCGCCGCACCACACTTTTTGTTTTGGTTAGCCAATCAAATCCCTCTTAGTCTCCCTTACAAAGCGGAGAATCAAGCCCCTCTAAGGGAGCAATCCGTTATTCGCACCACGATAAATCGCCCTTTACAGCAGTTTGTCGAAGCACAGGTGCAACAGGTGATTTCTTCTCTCGCCGCCAACAATGTCCATGATGCAGCTGCGTTAGTGATTGACAACCGCACTGGCGAAGTTTTGGCTTATGTTGGTTCACCTGATTACTTTAATGAAGCCAAATTGGGACGCAATGATGGAGTGCAGGCGCTACGTCAACCAGGTTCTACCCTCAAGCCTTTTGTGTATGAATTAGCTTTAGAAAAAGGTTTAATTCGCCCAAATACCATTTTGGCAGATGTACCCGCCCATTATGCCATTCCCGGCGCCAAACTTTATAGCCCCACAGATTACACTGAAAGCTTTCTTGGCCCTGTGCGAGTGCGAATCGCTTTAGCAAATTCCCTAAATGTCCCCGCAGTGAGGGTTTTAGAAAAGGTAGGTGTGGAAACGTTCTTAGAACGTCTGCATCAATTGGGATTTGAACATCTTAATCAAACTCCAGAACATTACGGTTTAGGGTTAACTCTCGGTAGTGGCGAAGTCAGTCTCTGGGAATTAGCCCGTGCCTACCTTACTATGGCACGACTTGGAGAAGCTACGCCGCTAATAAGCACATTTTCCAATTCCCCACTCCCGACTCCCCACTCCCGACTCCCCAACCACACAATATGGCAATTAATCACCAACATACTTAGTGATAACCATGCTCGTGCAACAGCATTTGGCGTAGACTCAGTGTTAAATTTACCTTTCCCTGTTGCTGTTAAAACTGGCACTTCTTCCAATTTTCGGGATACTTGGACAGTTGGCTTCACCACAGATTACACCGTTGCTACTTGGGTAGGTAATTTCAGCGGCGAACCAATGCGTCAGGTTTCAGGCGTTACCGGGGCTGCACCCTTGTGGAATCGAATTATGTTACATCTGCACGAACATCAAGAACCAGCAGGTTTTCCACCTCCAGAAGGTTTAGTGCAATTACCTGTTTGTGCAATTTCGGGGTTACGACCAACACCCGATTGTAACTCAGTTGTCCAAGAATATTTTTATCCAGAAGATAAAATTGCCTACGAAAGTGACAATCAATTCAATTTACCACCAGAGTACAATGAGTGGTTGGCAAAACAACAGCAATCGAGTCTTGTTTCTAACAATTTGAGAATTTTATCTCCGCATCATGGCGATTTATTTTTACTGTATCCAGGTGAAGCAGCGAAGCAAAAACTCGAATTTAAGTTAACAGGAAATAAATTTGCGGTTGTTGAATGGTGGCTAAATGGGGAAAAACTAGATACAAACTCAGCTAATTCTTTATTTTGGAATTTGCGTCCTGGTAAGTGGACTTTGGAAGCAAGAAGCGGGGAAATAACTGACAAGGTAAGTTTTCAGGTGGAATTAGCTAGTATTAAACCTACGCGTCGAGGATTTTCTATTAGTAATTCTCAGGTAAAGGGGAATCATCCATAAATAAAAAAAGGCAGGGATTACCTGCCTAGTTCCGTTAAACAGTTTGATGAGTAAACTATTGCAGATCGTATTGACAAAGCCATTGCAAAATTATGTCAAAGGTATGACCACAAATAATATATCTGTTTCAGAAACAATGTAAGCTTGAACAAAAGGCAAGGAAGCAGGTAAGCTGCATAGTGCATATATTTGCTTACCGCATCTGCTTAATTGGAATCTCAATCAAAAACTCTGTACCCTTACCAGGTGAAGAAATACACTCGATTTTTCCCTTGTGCTTATCTACTATAATCTGGTAACTAATAGATAATCCTAAGCCAGTGCCTTTACCTATAGGTTTAGTAGTAAAGAAAGGATCAAATAATTTATTCTTAACTTCCTCTGGTATTCCTGGCCCATTATCTTTAATACTAATAAGCACGCACTCTTCATTCTTAACTTGAGTATGGATAATAATAGAGCTAAGAATTTTTTTAGTCTCTCCTTTTAAACTTAAACACTCTTCTTCCCATTCATATAAAGCATCAATAGCGTTACTTAAAATATTCATAAATACCTGATTCAGTCCTCCTGCATAACATTCAACAAGGGGCAAATCACCATAATCTTTGATTATTGAAATTTCCTGCTGTTTATGCTTTCCTTTGATACGATACTGTAAAATTAATAGAGTGCTATCAATCCCTTCATGAATATCAACAGGTTTCATTTCTGCTTCATCAAGACGCGAGAAGTTCCGCAAAGTTAGCACAATCTCACGAATGCGGTCAGTACCAACTGCCATTGAGGATAATATCTTCGGCAGATCGTCAATAATAAACTCTAAATCTATCTCATCAATCAAACTATTTAGTTCTGAATTGTAATTAAGTTTTTGTTGCTGATACAGGTTAATTAAACTTAGTAAATCCTGACTATATTCTCTAACATGCATCAGGTTACCATAAATGAAATTAACTGGATTATTAATTTCATGAGCAACACCAGCAACTAGCTGACCTAATGAGGACATTTTTTCAGTTTGGATAAGCTGTACTTGAGCGTGTTGCAATTCTTCCAGTGTCTGTTTTAATTGATTATTTTTTTCTTTTAGTTTTGCCGTTCTCTCTGCAACTTGCATTTCTAACCGATAATTCGTTTCTTCTAAGGCGGCTTGAGCAATTTTTTTAGCTTTTAAGTATTGCTGTAATAAGTGCAATACTAAAAGCCATGCCGGAATCAGCATTGCTAAACTTATAATAGATTCTAAAATTGCCCAAAACATTCTTTTGTAATAATCATCAACTTTTTGCTGTAACTGAAGTGAGATATTACGCTTCCTTTTAGCAATACCATCAGCATAAATTTGTTTTTGACTTTCATACTCATGGTTAGAAAGTAATATTTGTGCTATCTCTTTTTGATTTTTTTTAACCAATACAAAAGATTGATATTCCATTTCTACTAAGCGTTGATTAGCAGCATCAATTTTTTGAGCATCCTCATTCTCATCCACTTTAGGAGCCAATTTAATAAATTCTTTAATAGCAAGATCAAGTTTAGGTTCAAATTGGCGATACCGTTCTTCCCAAATAAATTTTCCTGTAGCAGCATTCATGCGTGCTGACATCGTTAATACTTCATCAAGATAAGTAATTTCATCACTCAACATTTGGAGTTTGAATTCATATTTAGTAATACTATTAAAGTTAGAATATGCTTGCCAGTTGAGGCAGATTTGAGGAATAAACAAGATTAATGTTAGTAGTAACGTTATAGTTACTATTTGAGAGGGAACGAATCTCAGTTTATTAGAAAGGTAAAAGTGCATTTTGATAATTTTTTTAGATATATGGTCATTGAGTATTAATAAAATTTAATACTTTTCTATAAGTTTTATATTCTTATGATTAATCCCGAAAATATTTTTTAAATTTCCTATAGGTTCATCTTGATAAATTTCAAAGTTAATCTCATTTAGTTGTTTAAATTTAATATTTCTGCCGTATATAAAGCCAAAATTAAAAGTTATTAAATCTAATGACGAGAATTTATCAGAATATAGATATATAAATTTAGCAAAAAGTTTATAGATGAATAAATGTAGTTGATTACTCTTTAAGTCATTACCCATTGTAAATCCAATTACAAAATCTTCATCTTGAGGAGAAATACCTCTACCTAAAAGTATGTGAATATAATCATGATGGCGCAGACTAATTTTTCCGGGTAAGGCCAATGGACTATTAGGGTTCTCTAGTAACGAAATTACAAAAGGAATTTTTGGTTTATGTAAACTAAATATTACTGTATGTACTTTTTTTAAATTCATTTGAGCTATGTCTAGTTGAAAAGTTTTATCTAAATCAAAAGCCATAGGTATACTAATAACAAAAGAACTAACTTATTAGTATTTGTTTTTACTCTGATTTGTCTATATTTACCCAGAAAATTATTTTTATATTCATAATTAAGTATAATAAAATCTATTTTCTATGAAGTTGCAGTATTATTACTTAATTTAGACTAAGGGCAAAGGCATCTAAATGAGAAATCATAGACTGAATAAAGTGTCATTACGATCGCTCATGCAAAACTCCATAACCGCCAATTTTTGCCACAGTGTACTTCCGATTACAGACTCTCGTAGGTGAGTTCCGTATTTGCCCAGTTGGTTTCTGCCAAAAATTCCCTAAATGTGGTGAGAATTCCAGGAAACTCCTCTTCTCGTAAACGCCAGACATCGGCTTGATAACCTTGCTTGCGATACCACTGAATCAAATCGAACAGTTCCTTTTGCAGCAAGAGTAAGAAAATCCAGGCGGGTGTCTCTTTGTAGACAACTTTCATCCCCTGCGCTTGGGAGAATGCCTCTGCCATCTCAAGAGGAGTCAGCACATCGCCAGCTAGCTCAATTTCTTGACCAATATACTTGGTGGGATGTTTAATTACGTAAGCAGCAACGCGCCCCATGTCCTTCGTTGTAATTAAATGAAGGGGCTTGTTTGGTTGAATGGAAAATGGGAAACTACCTTTGAGGATGGAAGGTCGCGTGTACTTCTTCCAAAACTCCTCCATAAACAAGCAGGCTCGTAACATGGTAGTCGGTAAGCCAGCTTCTTTGAGAATTTTCTCTACTTGATACTTTTGCTCTATGCGGGGGATTCCTGAATTCCTATCAGCCCCACCTGCTCCATTGTAGACAAAGTGCTTAATGTCAGCCTGTTTAGCTACTTGTGCAACTCGCCTTGCTCTCTCCACCTCTAGCGGGTCAATTTTAGCGGAGTCCGCAGAAGTAGCATGGCAGTAAACAGCAGAAATTCCTGTAAAGGCATCTATGAGGGAGATTTCATCGTCGAGGTTGGCTTTTACCAGTTCAACTCCGGCATTGTTGAGTTTTGCAAGAGTTGGACGATTAAGGTCAATTTCTCTAGTGATAACTCGCAGGTTGGTAACTTTCTGTTCGAGAAATCCCTTAACGACATTTCCACCTGTGCCGCCAGTAACTCCGATGAGTAAAACTTTACCAGTGTTTGACTCTGTGCGATCGGGGAAATTTGACATTCTCTCTTCTACCTAGAGTTATTTATTTAAATTAAGTTTATCCAAAGACAGGAAAAGCAAACAATAATTCCACGCCATTTACAGTTGTTCTAGCTCAGTGGAAGATTTAAGAATAATTCTGACATAAGCTAGATGCTGGTTTTTTGCTTTTATATAAGGTAGTAAGAAAATTTGGACACCGCATGGCAGATAATACCGATCATCTAAACTCCTTTCGGGCCTTGGCGCTGCAAGTTACTTGTCATGCAGTCAACCAAACAAGCGATCGCCTCCAAGCAAGATCGCTCATGCAAAACTCCATCAACCGTCTAGGGCAACAAATTGCTGCCAGTATCGCTTTCATCGGCTTCGATTGTCGTTTAATTGTACTGCCAGAATATTTCCTCACTGGTTTCCCAATGGGAGATTCTCTCTTAGGATGGGCAGAAAAAGCTTGTATAGAAATGGCTGGTGCTGAGTATGAAGCACTTGGTAAAATTGCCCAAAAGCATAAAATCTTTTTAGCTGGTAACGCCTACGAAGTTGACCCCAACTTCCCTGGATTGTACTTCCAAACCTGCTTTATTCTTGACCCCTCTGGCTCAATTGTTTTGCGATATCGGCGGCTAAATTCTTTATTTGCTCCCACACCCCATGATGTTTGGGATAAATATCTTGACTGCTATGGTTTAGAAGGAGTTTTTCCCGTAGCCAAAACAGCGATCGGTAATTTGGCGGCTTTAGCATCAGAAGAAATTTTGTATCCAGAAGTGGCGCGGTGTTTGGCGATGCGAGGAGCGGAGATTTTTGTCCATTCCACCTCGGAAGTATATAACAAAAACCTCACACCCAAAGACGCGGCAAAAATCACTCGCGCCGTCGAAAATATGGCTTACGTGGTTTCAGCCAATACCGCAGGCATCGCTAATATTGCTATCCCCATTGCTTCGGCTGATGGTGGCTCTAAAATCATTGACCATCGTGGAATAGTATTAGCAGAGACAGGTGCAGGTGAGAGCATGGCAGCATTTGCAGAGATTGATTTAGGAGCATTACGCCGCGACCGCCGCCGACCGGGGTTAAATAATTTACTTGCCCGCCAACGATTTGAACTATACGCCGAAAGTTATCGCCAATCACACTTTTACCCAGCTAATACTATGCTGGAAGGAGAAGTAGACCGCAAACACTTCCTCCAAACGCAGCAAGCCACCATTGAACGGTTAGCCAAACTAGGAATTATTTGAATTGGGGAATGGAGAATGGGGAATGGGGAGTAGAGGGAGCAAGGGAAGAATAACTATTAATTATTGACAAATGACAAATGACAAATGACCAATGACAAAAACAATAGAAGTCCGCAATCCCCGAACTGGCAAATTCGACTACGTAATTATCCCGCCGCCTCCCAGGCTGCTGGCACAGCAATGTAAGCGCACCCGCAGGGCGCAAGTTAGCTGGCAGCAACTGGGCTTAGAGGGGAGAATTGAAGCCTTACAGCAGTGGAAAAAAGCGATATTATCAGGGCGCGATCGCCTCACAGAAGCTTTGGTAAATGATACAGGAAGATTTTCGACCTCAGTAATGGAAATAGACTCTTTCCTCTCTAGCATCGATCGCTGGTGTAAGTTAGCGCCGGAATTGCTGCAAGACTCTGCCAAAAATACAGCAATTCCATTTATCGCTTTGCAACAAACATCCGTTCCTTATCCCCTAGTTGGGGTAATTAGCCCGTGGAATTTTCCACTGTTACTGTCAGCCATTGATACCATTCCGGCATTACTGGCGGGTTGTGCTGTCATTGTTAAACCCAGTGAAATTGCTCCCCGCTTCGTAGCACCACTGAAAACAGCAATCAGCGCCGTTCCTGAATTGCGCGACGTATTAACTTTTGTTGAAGGAGCAGGCGAAACTGGATCTGCTTTGATTGAAAATGTAGATTTGGTATGCTTTACAGGCAGCGTAGCAACGGGGCGAAAAGTAGCAGAAGCGGCTGCTAAACGGTTTATTCCGGCTTTTTTGGAATTAGGCGGAAAAGACCCTGCGATCGTTTTAGAATCAGCCAATTTAGAATTAGCAACCTCAGCAATATTGTGGGGTTCCGTCGTAAACACCGGACAGTCGTGCTTATCAATCGAGCGGATTTATGTTGCTGAATCGATATTTGAAAAATTTTACCATCAACTAGTAGCTAAGGCCCATCGCCTTGGGCTAGCCTACCCCACAGTCGAAAGTGGAGAAATTGGCCCCATCATCACCGAAAGCCAAGCAGCAATTATTAGCAACCATCTTTTAGATGCAGTAGAAAAGGGAGCAGTAATTCACTGCGGCGGTGTAATTGAAGACTTAGGTGGGGGTTGGTGGTGTCGTCCGACAGTTCTCACCCAGGTTAATCACTCCATGAAAGTGATGACCGAAGAGACTTTTGGCCCCATTATGCCAATAATGCCTTTTTCCACAGTAGAGGAAGCAGTGTCTTTAGCGAATGACTCAATTTATGGATTGAGTGCTGCTGTCTTTGCCTCAGAAGCCGAAGCCTTAGAAGTTGCCCAACAGATAGATGCAGGTGGTATTAGTATCAACGATGCTGGACTCACCGCCATCATGCAGGAGGGAGAGAAAAATTCCTTCAAATTCTCCGGTATGGGAGGGTCACGCATGGGTGCAGCCGCGCTGAAACGGTTCATGCGAAAAAAAGCTATTTTGATTAAAACTAACGCTACTAATGACCCTTGGTGGTTTGAGACTGGGGAGTGACCAATGCCATCATCACTATGCAACTCATTAGCGTAACCAATGGCGATCGCAGTCGGTGGGAGTGACAAAAGATATTGGTGTGGATACAGAAAAACATTAGAAGCCGACAAGAAACGCGTAGGCGTAGCCCGCCGCAGGCATCGCTTGGAAGAAAAACGGAATTCGTTATGCATCGCGTCAAGTTATGCCAGCGATGATTAAAGCCGTCTTTGACAACCTTCCCCACTCCCCACTCATAATATGCGAACATAATTAAGTTGTAGCTGACTACCTGCACAGAGATTTAAAATGGATACCATTGCAATCCCTGTTCTGAATCGCCCAGTAAATGCCACGGTAAAGATTCCTGTTTCTAAAAGTATTACCAATCGGGCATTACTCGTCGCGGACTTAGCGCCAGATGACTCGATTTTAGAAAATGCATTCATTATTTAGTGAAGACTGGCATTTGCTGTCACTGGCTTAAAGGTTCCAGGCATTGTAATAAAAGACTCTGGTTGTACAGCGAAAACTTTTTCCGATTACTTTACTCGATTTTTCCAAATGTTAGAACAATAAAAGGTGAATTGCAATGTCAAATATTCGAGAAGGAATGCCCGTACTTGTCCGTCATGAAGGAGATTGGGTAGGAACTTATACAGTAGTTGATACCGCCGGAAAAATCCTCGATAAGTATGAGTCTCACTTAACTTGTCAATTTCCCGAAAATGGCCCTCATCCCTACTACCAAATCAATCGCTATAAATGGTCTGATGGTAAACAAGAGGAGTATGAATTTCCCGGAAGCTATAAAGATAATAAACTTTGGTTTGACACCGATCGCATAGATGGAAAAGCCTGGGAAGCCGATGATTCACTTGTGATTTTGCAGTTTACTTATAAAACAAACCCAGAGATGAGTTTGTATGAAATGATCTACATTAGCCCTGACAATAACAATCGTGCCCGAACTTGGCATTGGTTTAAGAACAACCAAATCTTTCAACGCACCTTAATTCAAGAAGAACGGCTAAGATAGTAATTTATTCGCTCAGAGATAACCAATCATTATTCTCTAGTCCGCGCAGGCGGACTTTGTTTATGTAGCCACGATTTTCAGTGGTTAGGCTTTCATCTCAAATTTCAACTTAGTAAGGTACACGCATGGCAAAAGGTGACAAAATAAACTTTTCTACTCCTAGTGGTTTCCCAGAATTTCTGCCTAGTGAAAAGCGTCTAGAATTATATTTGCTAGATATCATCCGTAGAGTTTTTGAAAGCTATGGATTTACGCCCATCGAAACACCTGCTGTAGAACGTTTAGAAGTGCTGCAAGCTAAAGGGAATCAAGGCGACAATATCATTTATGGCATTGACCCCATCCTGCCACCAAATCGGCAAGCCGAGAGAGATAAATCGGGTGAAACTGGTTCGGAAGCAAGAGCTTTAAAGTTTGATCAAACAGTTCCTTTAGCAGCGTATATTGCCCGTCACCTGAATGAGTTAACCTTTCCCTTTGCCCGCTACCAAATGGATGTAGTTTTTCGGGGTGAACGAGCAAAAGATGGGCGTTTTCGTCAGTTCCGCCAGTGCGATATTGATGTAGTTGCTCGTCGTGAACTCAGCTTGCTTTATGATGCTCAAATGCCTGCAATTATCACTGAGATATTTGAAGCAATAAATATTGGTGATTTTTTGATTCGCATTAATAATCGTAAAGTCCTTACAGGTTTTTTTAAATCATTAGGAATTACTGAAGATAAAATTAAATCGTGTATTAGTATTGTTGATAATTTAGAAAAAATTGGTGAAACTAAAGTAAAACAAGAGTTAGAGAAAGAGGAAGTTTCAGGAGAACAGACTCAAAAAATTATTGATTTTATTAAAATAGATGGTTCCGTTGATGAAGTATTAGATAAACTTAAGCATCTTGCAGAAAATCTGTCAGAAACCGAGCAATTAAGCCTGGGAATTAGCGAATTAGAAACGGTAATTGTAGGCGTGCGTAATCTCGGAGTTGTCGAAAATCGTTTCTGCATTGATTTATCCATTGCCCGTGGACTTGATTATTATACTGGTACAGTTTACGAAACAACCTTATTAGGACATGAAGCTTTAGGTAGTATCTGTTCTGGCGGGAGATATGAAGAATTAGTTGGAGTATTCTTGGGTGAAAAAATGCCTGGTGTAGGTATTTCTATAGGATTAACTCGCTTAATTAGTCGCTTATTAAAAGCTGGTATTCTTAGTACCTTAGCTGCTACACCAGCCCAGGTAATGGTAGTGAACATGCAAGAAGATTTAATGCCAACTTATTTAAAAGTTTCGCAACGTCTGCGTCAGGCTGGAATTAATGTCATCACTAATTTTGATAAGCGCCCCTTGGGTAAACAATTTCAGCTAGCTGACAAACAAGGAATTCAATTTTGTGTAATTATTGGTTCTGAGGAAGCAGCAGCACAAAAGTCATCGCTGAAAGATTTGAAAACAGGTGAGCAAGTAGAAGTGCTATTAGTAGATTTGGCTGAAGAAGTTAAAAAAAGGCTTGCTTAATAAACTACGAAAGTTCTAAGGGTTGGTTGGGTTGAGGAACAAAATCCAACACGAAGAATCCTTGATTTTGTTGGGTTTCACTTTGTTCAACCCAACCTACAAATATTTTATTGTTTCAGAGTAATAAAATAACGCTAAGGAAGTTGGTCAGTCAAGCAGGAGTTAAGATAGGTTTGATGTAGGGAATTTGGATTGGGTTGCACCTTAATCAAGCAAAAATATATGACAATTCTCAACGCTCGTAATTTATCCTTAGAAGAAGTTCAGCGTCTGTTTGGCTTTCAAGAACAATACAGTGACTTATTTTCTAACTACTTATCTCTGGAACCTCTTACGGAACCAGAACAGCAAGAACTTCTGCAAATTAGAAATGACTTTCGACGCTACCTTACAGCAGGTAAAGTTTCTGAAGGTCAGGTAAAGTTTCTTGCAGTTGCCCCATTATTAAGATTAGCTGGTTTTTATCGCTATCCTATCGAGATTGTTTTGGAGGAAAATATTGCTGATATTGAAGTTGAAGATGAAGATATCAGAATTAAAGGAAGATTTGATATTTTAGCTATTAGTAAAGCTAAATATACAAAACCTCAAACATATTTTTGGGTACTGTTAATTGAATCTAAAAATAGTCAGATTGATATATCAACGGGTTTATCTCAGCTACTCACATACTCTTATAAAAATTTAGATAATAAAAAATCAGTTTGGGGATTAACGACTAACGGTAGAAGTTATCAATTTGTCTATCTCGAACAAGGAAATCCCCCTATTTATTATCTGTTACCAGAATTAAATTTAATGGAAACAGAGCGTTCAAGTCAGTTATTACAAGTTTTAAAAGCAATTTGTCAATTAACTTTGTGATTAAGGCAGTAGGGACTTTCCTGAGTCTCAAGCGATGCCTTGATTCCAGACTACTGTTACTACAATATAATACAATGTAAGGGAAGGGGCTGGGGGTTAGGTCTGAGAGAAAGTTGCACACGGCGTTATGTATTAAAGATTCATGCGGGTTATTGCGCTGTTCTATTTTGGGGCTGCTACAGTTGCAAATCTTTTATCTTGGTTATTTAGTAACGCTTCTAAATCTGCGTCAAAACCATAGGAGACGCGATTAATCGCGTCTGTACAAGAATTACGAATTATGAATTAGCCCGATCGCAATACACTTCACCAAAGCTATGATCGGCATGAATCTCAATCACCATATCAACCACTGTCGCATCTTTTACCAACGGACTGATGAATAATTCCGGGTGAAGCGATCGCCAAAAATAATTGACAAATTGCTCTATCTCTGCATTGCTCATCCCCGATTTACCCGCAGCAATCATCTGCTGTTCTGCTTGTTTGCGCCACTCTAAAGAACAGCGATAATCAGTTGGATATAGCACAATTAAGCTGTCTAATCGCTCCCACAGTGGTAAATAATCGTGGAGGCGATGATTAATATCACGGGCAAATGCTTTATCTTCATCTGTAAGAATTGGCGGTAGTGCAGTGTCAAATACATCTATATTAATTGGTCGCACACCCACAAACCAACCTTCAAATAGTACAATATCTACACCTGTAACGATTTCTGGAGTAGTGCGATCGCCAGCACCTCCAAAAGCAGATTTATCAAAGCGGGGAACCATCACAGGACTTTGCAACTGGCGAATCTGATCTAGTACATTTAAACCTAAATCTACATCGTGGGTTCCTGGTGGGCCGCGCCAAATCAAGCGAGGATCTTGCTGTGTTAAAACCAAGCGATCGCTGTAAGTTTTATATAAGTCATCCAAAGATAAACTCACAGTCCGATATCCCAACCGATCGAGAATCAAACTGAGAACCTTGGACATAGTGGTTTTACCAGTGCCTTGTCCTCCCAATATTCCTTGAATCAGGGGGCGTTTTAACTGTTGGCGCTGCGATGCTAGCTTGATTCCCAAAGGCAGCCACAAGTCCCACAACACCTGTAACATTTGCTGGGGTTCGACTTTGAGGCTAGTTTGGCAGAACTGGCTAAAAGCTGGGAAGACAGATTTTAGTAAATGCGATCGCTTTTCTATCATCTCATCGACATTTTCCGGCGTGATCCCAAAAGCTTTTGCCCTTAACCTATCTGCTAACGCCGCTTCTCTTGTTTCCTGCTTCTCCATCTCCCTTATCTCCCTCATCTCCCACCCTACGATCCCAGCTTAAAGGCTTCGAGAAACAGCCCGTAGATAAAACCAACTTTGAGGAGATTTAGTGAGTCTACTAAGAGCGATCGCCTTTCCAAAAAGCTGCGATGATAAAATATCCTACTGGTAATTTCCGTCAACACTACTAAAAAAGCAGCTACCACAATGTCTAATTCTGCTCGTTGACCGGCTGTAGTGGAAGCTACGTTTGCCAGAAAAAAACCAAACAAAAAACTAATGATTAGCAACGATAGCCGTCGCCAAGGATTTAAAAACCATTGCCCCAAGCGTGTAGCAATGGCATCGAATAAGTTATTGAGACGAGTGTTTTGCATCACATAGACTTCTGAAAAAAAGTCAAGATATCTTGAAATATCTTTTATATTAAGGAGGATATTGGTTTTAACATCGCTTGTTTGTTAATATTATAGATATCTGCTACGCTTTCAGCGTCGATTCAAATTTGCACATCCTATCATGTTTAGGGAAGTATAGCCCCTTAAAAGGCTGCTTATTCTAAGGCAAGATGAAATATGCATCTTAGATTTATCTAAGGGTTTGGCAAAAAACGCCTTGTTGGGGCCACTAGTGGTTTCACGGAATTTTTATTTTTCTTTATACAAATGAATTGGCTGGCTCGGTATCTAATTTTCTTGTTTTTATCCAAGCCTACGGTCAAGACACAAAGCAATGAGTATTTGTACTCCTTGTTTGTCAAACATCAAGGAAATTATTTTCTCCAAATATTTTCTAATCAAAAGGATACTTATAATACATTCGTATCGCTAATTTTAGGAAAGTTTGTATTAGATTACTTTCTATGATTCCCTTTTGGGATAATAGGTTACTATTTGGTCAAGCTTAAACAAAATATTTATTTCTAATAACTATCAATATGAAATTCTCAGTATATCGTAACCTCGGTATTACAGTTTTTTGCTTGGGACTGCTTGTTGCTCTGGTGGGATGCTTTGGAGTGAGCGTATCCCTTGAGTCCACAAACCCAGATACATCTTCACAACCGCCGGCTGAAACTACTCAGTGGGAGAGGGCTTCCTCTACACCCGTTTCACCTGAAAAGGGTATTTCCGCTAGTCTATCTACTCCAGCAACTACCTCAACCAATCAAGTAGAACATAATATTAAAGAGAATACTTATCCTGTCTTGGCAGAGCGTGATAAATCAGCAAGCAAAAGTAAGGATCAAGGAACTTTGCGAATGAGCAATCAAACAAATCAGCCTGTACGGTTGGCTCTACTGGCGCGACAGTCGCTCGCAAAAGGCTCTGGTACTAAACAGGCTAACTATGATGTACCAGCACATTGGGATTTCGCTCCCCAAGAAGGAAGTGAGAAGGGACTAATTTTATCCCTACCTCAGAATAATTTAAAGCTGGAGAAGGGAGATATTTTAGTTGCTTTCGCACAAGATGGTTCCCGTCGTTACTGGGGCCCCTATGTTGTTGGCGAAACTCAATTACCTAAATGGAATTCCCAAAACAGAGAATGGCAACTAGTGCTGAGTCCATAATCGATATTTAGTAGTACTAGCGTGTTGGAGAATGTTTCTTTGGTAACTTGGAACAACTGGCGTTACTGAACGGGAAAAAGTGTAATATTGTTGAATTTAAAACTCCGAAGAACAAAAGATAGATAATCAACGACTATTGAGTAGTGATTGTTGACTATTGACTAATGAGCATGAAATTGAGTGTTAAGCACAATGTTGATCAGTGGTTCAACAAAATAGCAAAGAATCCAGCCCAAGGTGTAACTGTGTCGATTTTATGGTTGATATTGATTGGCTGGATAGCTTTTGGGTGGAACTTGGGCAGTATTGGTTTGATTGATGAGACAGAGCCGTTATTTGCCGAAGCTTCCCGCCAGATGTTCGTCACAGGTGATTGGATTACCCCATTTTTCAATGGTGACACTCGTTTCGATAAACCTGCTTTAATTTACTGGTGTCAGGCGATCGCTTATGCAATTATAGGGGTGAATGAGTGGGCAGTACGCCTTCCTTCAGCGATCGCAGCCTTCGCCTTAGTTTGTTTAGCTTTTTACACCATACAGTGGTATTTCGCTAAACAAGACGAATTAGAGCAAGTTTCACGTCCTACTCGCCGCTACTTCACATCTTTTATAGCAGCAGCCCTCATGGCACTTAATCCCGAAACTATTATTTGGGCGAGAACTGGTGTCTCTGATATGCTGCTCACCGGATGTATGGCATCAGCTTTGTTATGTTTCTTTCTCGGCTATGCAGGGAAAGGAGGAAGTAGGAAGCAGGGAGCAGGGAGCAGGGAGCAGGGGGAAAATTCCTCTTTTCTGCCCCCTGCCCCCTGCCCCTCTGCCTCTTCTGCCCTATTCCCTAATAAGTGGTACTTAGCTTTTTATGTGCTGATTGCTGGCGCAATTTTGACTAAAGGGCCAGTGGGAATTGTTGTACCAGGGCTAATTGTTGCCGCGTTTTTGCTTTACGTGGGAAAATTTCGAGAGGTGTTGCGAGAAATGCGCCTTTTCGTGGGTGTATTGATAATTTTAGGTTTATCAGTGCCCTGGTATGCTTTAGTAATTTGGCGTAATGGCTGGAATTATATTAATGCCTTTTTTGGTTATCATAACCTGGAACGCTTTACAGAAGTAGTTAATGGTCATTCAGCACCTTGGTATTTTTACTTTTTAGTAGTGCTGCTGGGTTTTGCGCCCTACTCAGTGTATTTACCACTTTCTATAGTAAGATTAAAGTTTTGGCAGCGATCGCACTGGCGATCCCTTGAACGTTTTCAGCAATTTGGTTTATTCGCCTGGTTCTGGTTTGCTAGCATCTTTGGCTTTTTCACCGTTGCTGTTACCAAACTCCCTAGCTACGTGTTGCCTTTAATGCCAGCAGCAGCCATCCTGGTAGCCCTGTTGTGGAGTGACTTCTTCCAGGATACAGAGGCTAGGCAAACAATACCTGTTCCCTCCTCTCCCACTCCTCCCATCTCCCCGTCTTTTCTCCGAGTCAGTGGTTGGGTAAATGTAGTATTTTTATCAGTTCTGTCTACAGCACTGTTTAACATAACCCACATATTAGGTACTGATCCAGCTATAAGCAACTTCCACGAACTAATTCAAAGAACTGGTTTACCAGTAATAGCCGGGGTAATGTGGCTAGTTTGTGCCGTTTTAGTTGCGGGTTTATTACTAAGTCGCCAATGGAACCAGGTTATCGCTATTAATTTAATCGGGTTTGTGGCGTTTTTAATTTTTGTTTTAACCCCTGCTTCGTTCTTTATTGATCGAGAACGTCAATTACCCTTAAGGGAGTTGTCTGCGGTCATTCTAGAAGCAAAACAACCAAATGAAGAATTGATCATGCTTGGCTTCAAAAAGCCTACTGTGGTATTTTATAGCCACATTCATGTAAATTATTTAAGATTTCCCCAAGAGGCTATCGAGCATATCAAAAACCAGGCTGCCAAAGGATTAAAACCTGCCTCAGTGCTGCTGTTGGCTGAACAGAAAAAGTTTTTACAAATGGACTTACAGCCAGATGATTACAAGAATTTATCAACCAAGGGTGCTTATAACTTGGTTCGAGTTCCTTTTAAGAAAAAGAAAAGTGAAAAAATGGATATTTCATAAATTGTCATTAGTCATTGGTTATTTGTCCTTTGAGAATAACTAATGACCAATGACTCTATCAACATTTGTGATTGTAACCATTGACAGCTAAAGCGTGATTGATCTGGTTTAATAGGTCTTCCATTGATATCGATCGCGGTAATATTTGGGTAGCGATCGCACCAACAATAGTTTCTATCGATTCCAAACCATTCTTCTTTTGCTTGTCAATTTCCTTGTAAGCTATCCCAGACTGGAAACTGGTTTCTGGGTGATTTAATCGCTGATTCAGTACTAAAATTGGTGGTAATTTATCAGGCGAATCTCCCAATGTTTTCAGTGCTTTTAGCACGTCTTTGTGGATCGTGGATTCTCCTAAACAAATTAGCAGTAAGTCAACGCTTTGGTGGCGAATTTGTTGTAATACTTCTGCCCAACAGGGACTCATCGCCGCTTTGAAGCCTGCTGTTTGTAAGTACTGAATTAAAGCTTGGAACCACTCAGACCCCCGTTCCGCAGTTTCACTGCTAATTGAGCAATTTTTTGCTGTCTGAGAACCCTTAACTTGCTTGCGTCTTATCTGTGGTAAATCACGCAGCATTGTTAAATCTACTACCAAGATGTTAGGAGGACAGCAAATACCAGAAGCAATTTCCAATACTGATAGTAAGGCATTTGTGTTTTCGGTGCGACTATTGTTGTCCCTAGCAAATGGTGTTAAGTAAGGAAATACAGATAATTCTGGTATTTTAGAAGCTATTAGAGTAGTTGCGACATCGCAAGTAACTAGTGGTATAGCCGCCAAACGTGGGTGTTGAATTAGTTGTTGCAGATAAATTTGGGCGGTGGTACTTTCGACATCTAGCAAAATGACATCAAACTGCCATACCCGCGCCAAAAGTTCTGCTTGATCTAGGTCATCTACTTCAATCACTCGGTGTTCTCGAAGTGAGGGGTGGGGATTGACCGATTCCAACTGGGGATTCACCAATCGGAGAATTCGCAGTGGGGTTTTAGTTGGGACAATTGCGCTGTTATTTGACCCTTGCGGCAAAACTGCTGGTGAAGTACATAATTTTTCGAGAACTGGTGCTAAAAGGTGATTCTCTACTGGCAAGCTTAAGAAACCATCGGCTCGGTTAGCAAATGCTTGCTCCTTTTCGGCTGCCGTTGCGGTCACAATTACAGATATATGACGGGTTGCGGTGTCAGATTTTAGTAAAGTCAGCACGTCCCAGCCTGATAGCAAGGGTAGCAAAGGATTCAAAAATATCGCTATTGGTTGCAAGCGCCGAGCTTTTTCGACTGCTTCTGTTCCCGATCGCGCAATCACTACCCGATATCCTAAACCTTTAAGTTGTTCGGTCAAGTCTTCAATATATCGCGCTACTGCCTCGACTACTAAAACCAACCGTTGCGAACTGGCCGGATGATGCTGTGTGGACGTAATAACATGCCCAAGAGCGGCTGCGGAGTTTTCCCGTGTCGATGGGTATCGTGTTTCTTCCTCTTCTCCAATTCCTATATCTGGTTCCAAAAAGCCTGTTTTCGGGGGACTGGGTGGCAGAAGTAGTGTAAACTGGCTACCTTTTCCTTCACGCGATAAGAAGCTAACATCTCCTCCGTGGAGACGAGCCAAGGCCCGAGTTAATACCAGCCCCAAACCAGTACCTTCAAATTGGCGAGTCAGGGGATTTTCTAGTTGTTGGAATTTTTGAAAGATTAAGTGTTGCTGGTGTTCAGGAATCCCAATGCCTGTATCCCAAACTGTAAAGGCAATCCATCCTTCCCAACGACTCACCCGTAGCCCAAGTTCACCAGATATTTCGGTGAATTTAAAGGCGTTGGAAAGTAGGTGTACTAGCATCTGGCGCAAGCGCAATTCATCTGCCACTATCTGGTCTAAACCTAGTTCAATGGAAAGGCAGAATTGGGGAGCAGATGAACGGGCGTTTTGAGTTGGCGAGGCAGATGTAGTTTTGGGAATTTGAGTGTGGATGGCTTTAGCATCTGATAAGGCGCGATCGCACACAGCCTGAATTTTCACCGGAGTTAGCGTCAAATCCATTTGTCCCGTTTCCATCCGGGTCAAATCTAAAATGTCATTAACTACGCTCATTAGGTGGCGTCCGCTTTGATGAATCAGCCCCGCATAACGGGCTTGACGCTCGTTGAGTTCTCCCAACTGCTGATCCACCAGCAACCGCGATAATCCTAAAACGGCAGTTAGGGGAGTTTTGAGTTCATGACTAATACAAGCTAAAAATTCATCTTTCAACCGATTTAGTTGAATTAAATCGGCATTCTTTGCAGCCAGTTCTTTGCAAAGCTGTTGCTGCTCAGTCACATCAGTAGCTAAAACCAACCACAAATCCTCGCTGAGTGCAACCTCAGCTTCAGCACTCATGACTTGAAACTCAGGACTATCTAAGGGAATTTTGGCAAACTGCCAGATTCGCTCCTGACCATTTTGCACTTCGACAACGCAAGTACAAGTACCTACTTGACTATCTAAATAGCAGCGACTGTATACAGGATCTGGTGATGCTTCTTGCTGGGTCAGTTCCTCTTCACCACCATGTTCATTCTCCCTACCATTGGGATAAACCTTGATGCTTCGTTGGGTGACATATTCTGGTTTTTCGGAGCGGTTAGAGACAAGTATTGCCTCCACCTGTTGCCTAACTCCTTCTGGATCTTTCAAGGCTCCTAATTGCTCCCACCAGGCGGGATTTCGTGCTACCACTTCGCCAGTACCCGTTTGCAACATCAAAGGCCAAGGCAGTCTTTCTAGCAACTGTACCAGTGGCTGGTGTCCCAATGACTTGGGTTGATTTGGCGGCTGTACACGAGTACCATACTCATGGCGAGGCTCAGAACTTTGTAACCCAGCCATGCGTTCCTTAGCCAGCGATCGCAACAGGCGGGAACTATCTAGCAACCCCAAATATTGACCATCAGAGTCAATCAGCGCCCAATCTAAGTTCTGCTTTTCGACTTGTGCATAACTCAAGTGCAAGCCTAATTGCTCTACACGCTCAGAAGCTGATATTGTCTGTATTGGCTCAATTAGACCTTGACCCCAGATAGAGAGTGATTGGTGTAAATTTAGATTTTTATCGTCACTATGTGCTAATAATTTTTGGATTAAACGGGCAGAATACAGCAATCCGATGGGGCAGTGATGTTGATTCACTACTACCAAGCGATCGCACTGCTCTTGCTCAAAAATCTCCAACACCACTGCTAGAGAACTTGTTTGGGGGCAGCTAGGTACGGTTGCCTGAAAGTCATAAAGCGGGTAATCTAGCATTAACATAGGGCTTTTGGGGTCATTCTTCCTGTGGAACCCTCCGGCATTTCCATCTGCCAAATGTTGATGGTGTTTTCGCCTGAAGCCATATCCTCTAAGAAGACTCATATAAGCAACTCTGGTTATTTCAACGCCATAAAAAAACGGGATTTCCCCTCACGGGCACTTTTGCGTCCTTTATATTTTTCTAAGAGGCGACGTTTCTAAGTTCTAGCAACTAGCCTCCCCAGTGTCTTACTGGTATTTAAACTCCTCATCGATAGCGACAGCTAAAACAATTATGGCCCCAAAGAATCGCTTTAGAACCTTGAGGAATTATAATGATTTAGAATGGGACAATCCTTTAAGTTCGTTTAAGTATCTTATCAAGGAGCAAAATTAAAAAATCTATCTATTTATATACATAGATATGCAAATAATAGATTAGCTACTGTGTCTTGCTATGCCGACAAATACCTCATCATCAAAGACCTACTAAGTCTAATTACTCAGTTGCTGCACTAAGTTGTTGAGTGGCTAGGGGCCGCAAGGCGGAAGTCAAAAGTCAAAATTTTTGTATGTCGAGGCTTTTGCAAGTTTTAAAATGGTAGCTTGATTTACGCCACGCTGTACTAGCACTACCTGCTAACATAGAGCGTTATTTTGGTGTGTAATTACCAGTTTCCTGCACAGCTAGTATTCCCTTAGAAACGTTAGCCAAAGTTATCAGCCCACGTTTCTTGGTCAGGGCGATCTAGGAGATAGATTTAAGAATAAATGTTATTACCGATATTGATTCTGCAAACTGATGTTAACAAATGTTTAAATAATCTAGTTGATTTACACAACCAAAAAGGTTGGAGCAGATGGGTGTGGAAATTTATTGACGCGATTATTGCCCAATTTTGCTATCCACCCGTTGTTGCAACTACCTCTGGAAAAATTAACTATTTACCAAATTTGCTGCAACAGAATTTAAACCAACTATACACAGACAAGTACATCTATGTATTTGCCAGTCACATCCAAAAAAGCCAACAGCTTTTCCAGGAGATGACTCCAGCAGAAAGGCAAGGATTATTAAGACACCTTAAATCAGATTACAGCTTGATTCTTATAAACTATTTTACCACAGATAAAACACTCAAAGAAAAAATTGATAAATTTATCAATACTATATTTTATGCGAATATTCCTGTGCCCCAAATCATCGAAATTCACATGGAGATAATTGAAGAATTTTCTAACCAGCTAAAATTAGAAGGCAGGAGCAACGAAGCGTTACTTGATTATCGTCTTACGTTGATAGATATCCTGGCTCACCTATGCGAACTCTACAGAAGTTCGATTTCTAGATAAATTAAAATTATCAATGTTGAACTTAGCAAAAGCTACCTCTGTTAATCACGCACAATCTGTAAACAAATATTGTATTTATATTCTCATGACTAGCTTGTATGTATATGGATAAAGCCAGAAAAACCTACGTTCTCAAACTTTACGTAGCAGGGAATACCCCTAATTCAGTCCGGGCATTAAAAACACTCAAAAATATTTTAGAGCAGGAGTTTAAAGGGGTTTATGCTTTAAAAGTGATCGATGTACTAAAAAGCCCGCAATTGGCAGAAGAAGATAAAATATTGGCGACGCCAACATTATCTAAAATTTTGCCTCCACCCGTTCGCAAAATTATCGGGGATCTTTCAGATAGGGAGAGAGTATTAATTGGATTAGATTTGCTTTATGAAGAACTGAGTGAAGGAGATTTTGAAGAGGAAAATAATTAATACTCCAAGAAACCATTTATACAGTATTTTTTAACTGTATAGGGGAGCATGTTTACAAGTAGCCTCGCCAAAATAGAGTCAGAAATTTAGTCATAAAAAACAGTTTTTAATACCCTTTTGTTATCAAGCAATGAGTGAAACAGAGCAAGTAAAACCAAAAAAAACACCGAAAATTGGAGGTGTAGAAAAAATTCGCACGATGATCGAAGGGTTTGACGATATTAGTCATGGTGGTTTACCAATTGGTAGAACTACCTTGATTAGTGGCACTTCCGGTACAGGCAAAACTTTATTCTCTCTTCAGTTTCTCTATAACGGCATCACCTACTTTGACGAAGCAGGAGTATTTGTTACTTTTGAAGAATCACCCAGTGATATTATTAAAAACGCTCATGTTTTTGGGTGGAATCTGCCACGCCTAATTGAAGAAGGCAAGTTGTTTATTCTTGATGCATCTCCCGATCCTGAAGGACAGGATATAGTTGGTAATTTTGATCTATCTGCACTAATTGAGCGATTGCAATATGCGATTCGCAAATACAAAGCTAAACGAGTTTCAATCGACTCAATAACAGCAGTATTTCAGCAGTATGAAGCGATGGGAGTAGTCCGGCGCGAGATTTTCCGCCTAGTAGCACGTCTCAAACTACTCAATGTCACTACTATTATTACAACTGAACGTAGTGAAGAATATGGCCCCGTTGCCTCTTTTGGAGTGGAAGAATTTGTTTCCGATAATGTAGTAATTGTTCGCAACGTTTTAGAAGGAGAACGCCGCCGTCGCACAACTGAAATTCTCAAGTTGCGCGGTACAACTCACATGAAAGGCGAGTATCCCTTCACGATTACTAATGAAGGGGTTAACATCTTCCCACTAGGAGCAATGCGTTTGACTCAACGCTCTTCTAATGTCAGGGTATCTTCTGGTGTCAAAATTTTAGATGAAATGTGCGGTGGTGGTTTCTTTAAAGATTCGATTATTTTGGCAACAGGAGCCACAGGGACTGGTAAAACCCTGTTAGTAAGTAAGTTTATTCAAGATGGTTGTCTCAATGGAGAACAAGCAATATTATTTGCTTACGAAGAATCACGCGCCCAACTATCTCGTAATGCTTCCTCTTGGGGAATTGATTTTGAAGAATTAGAACATCAGGGTTTACTGAAAATAATTTGTACTTATCCCGAATCAACTGGTTTAGAAGACCACTTACAAATTATAAAATCAGAAATTGCTGTATTCAAACCAGCCCGGATAGCCATTGACTCCCTATCAGCATTAGCTAGAGGAGTCAGCAATAATGCATTTCGGCAGTTTGTAATTGGTGTGACGGGTTATGCTAAACAAGAAGAAATTACTGGTTTCTTTACTAACACAACTGACCAATTTCTGGGAGCGCATTCCATTACTGACTCTCATATTTCCACGATCACCGATACAATTATCATGTTACAGTACGTAGAAATTCGTGGAGAAATGTCGCGGGCAATTAACGTATTTAAAATGAGAGGCTCTTGGCATGATAAGGGCATTCGTGAGTATAATATTACTGCTGACGGGCCCGATATTAAAGATTCATTCCGAAACTACGAACGGATTATTAGCGGTGCTCCTACTCGCGTTAGTATCGATGAAAAGGCGGAACTTTCTCGCATTGTTAGACGTTTTGAAGACAAACAGAGTTCCGAACCCTAAATTTAGTATCGTAGTATATTCTTTCCTAAATTTAGTATCGTGCTATATTCTGTGGTGAAGAAAGGTTTTCTGCCGCTAGATTGATTTTCGTGTGAGGGATGCGGTGAAAGGACAGCAATTATTCCATAGCTTATTGCCTGGTGTGACAGCAGCAGTTTTAACAACTCAGCCGACTTGGGCTGGTACTGTAAAACTAACTGGGGTACAGCTGGCCTCTTCTCCTAGTGTTTTGACTTCTACTTATGGTCAAGACTTAGTTGGGGGGGTTCTGAACACGCAATTGCATTACGGTGCAAATGTTAGTGTTCCAACCCTAGTACCTGCTTTCGGTTTCACTAAACTTAGTATGAAGCCTTTAAGTAATAACAGTATTCCAGTGTTTACGGATGAAAATACTGTTGTGCCAATAAAACAAGTACTTAAGAAAGATAAAGGTAGATTTTTCAGTTTGACACCTACCTCTAATGCTTCCCAACAGCTTGCTGTCAGCCGTTCTGCTCAAAATAACCAAAAAAACAGTAATTCAAGCGCTTATGGGCAAAAATCAAAGAGCATAGTAGTTCCCAACTACACTTCAAAACCCTCTTCTGTCCAAAAAGAAATTTTGTCCCTGTCTTCTTTCCAGCAGCCAGTGGTTCAAAAGATAAATACTGTTACTCAGTCGCAGACATTTTTACAAACTTCAGCTACAGGTGTAGGATCAGCAAAACTGTTGTCAGCGCAACAATGTCCACAGGAGTTAGGGAAAAGCAAAACTGATTCCTCAGATGCTTTAGTACTGATTTCAAGTCTTTGCTCACAACAAAATGCTGCTGGCTTACGCATTGCTCAGAGTAATACCCCAATTCCGACAGATTCGACGCCAACTCCCACTGCACCGGAAACCGTAATTCCTACGCCAGAGGGTTCAGTGCAACCGACCACAGTGCCAGAAACCGTAATTCCTACGCCAGGGAGTTCGGTGCAACCTTCCACAGTGCCGAGAAGCATAACTCCTGCCCCATCAGGGCCAGTGCAAATTCCACAGAACCTGATTCCTAGCTCAAATCCCCTGCAATTTCCCACCAAACCAGAGGAAGTGAGACTTCAGGGAAATCAGCCGATTACTTTGGCACAGGCTCTAGAGCTAGCACGGCGGAATAATCGGGATTTACAGGTGTCTCTATTAGAGCTAGAACGCAATCGAGCGGTTCTACGAGAGGCGCAATCTGCTTTGTTGCCCACTCTCAACGTTAGCACGGGTCTTACTCGCAGTCAGTCTTCTAGTAGTCAGCTTCAAGACGAATTAAGTGCGCGAAATGGCTTTCCTTCTAACCAAGATAAACCCAGTACATCTTTTTCTGGTCAAGCACAACTGTCGTATAACATTTATACTTCTGGGAGAGTCCAAGCTAATGTCAGAGCGGCTGAAGAACAGTTACGTTACTATGAGTTGGCTGTAGAAACTCAGTCTGAGACAATCCGTCTGAATGTTGCCACTGACTACTACAATCTGCAACAAGCCGATGAACAAGTACGCATTAGCCAGTCGGCTGTGGTGAACTCTGAGGCTAGTTTGCGTGATGCAGAAGCTTTAGAGCGAGCTGGGGTTGGTACGCGGTTTGATGTGTTGCGATCGCAGGTGAATTTAGCAAATGCCCAACAAAATTTGACTAATGCTAGATCGCAGCAGGAAATTGCCCGTCGTCAATTAGCAACTCGGATAAGTTTGCCGCAGGTGGTAAATATCAGTGCAGCCGATCCTGTACAATTAGCTGGTCTTTGGAACCCAACACTAGAACAAAGTATTGTGCTGGCTTATCAAAATCGTCCAGAATTGCAACAGCAGTTAGCACAACGCAATACTTATGAGCAACAGCGTAAGCAGGCTCTTGCGGAACTGGGGCCTCAAGTTAGTTTGGTCGCTAGCTACAACCTGCAAGATCAGTTCAATGATAATGTCAGTGCTACTGATGGTTATTCATTCGGAGTTCAGGCAAGCCTAAATTTGTTTGATGGAGGAGCAGCCAGAGCAAGGGCAGCTCAGTCTAGAGCTAATATTGCGATCGCAGAAACTCAATTTGCCGAACAGCGCAACCAAATTCGCTTTCAGGTAGAACAAGCCTATTCTACCCAGCAATCTAGATTAGAGAATGTTCAAACCGCTAATACCGCTTTAGAACAAGCTAGGGAAGCTCTACGTTTAGCGCGTTTGCGATTCCAAGCTGGTGTAGGTACTCAAACTGATGTCATTAACTCTGAAAACGACCTCACACAAGCTGAAGGTAATCGAGTTACAGCAATTTTGGATTACAACCGTGCTTTAGCTCAGTTACAACGGTCTGTTACCCTCAGAGCATTACGCTAGTGCCCCTTTGGGGAAGTCAAAAGTCAAAAGTCAAAAGTTAAAAGTCACCATGCTTTGATTTTGGGCTTTCTGGCTGTAATGAAATGGGAAGTTGATTTCCGCCGACCTGTATTTTCAATTAAAAATTCTAAAAGCCTCATTTTTCAATAATTACATTGAAGAATGAGGCTTTTAGCATCGGTGAGAGCTTAAAGCCTCTTTCTTGCCATCGTCGCAATGTCGCTCTGACTGTATGTTGATGACACTCAAATATCTTGGCAATCACTGCTACTTTCCAACCTTGGGCATTTAATCGCTACATCTGCGCTCGGTCACGGGTTCGTTTAGGAACACATCCAGCATGACGCAATTCATTTAGGGTCGAGTCTTCTTCCGGGCTGAGAATTATACGTAGAGGTGCTGGCATAGCAAGGTGATTGAATAGCTTTTCTATTTTATATTTAATTACAACCATCTACTTAGTTGAAACAAAAAGTGCTAAAAAGCTTAATTCATCGAACCGCCATCTCTACGAGAGGCTGACGCCAACGCGCTTCGCGTCTCGCAGAGAAGACGCCTTTACTTCCCTACGGGACGCTGCGCGAACGGAACGCTACGCGAACGCGCAGCGTCTCGTTAGAGAAGAACGCCTTCGCGCAGCGTCTCGTAGAGAAGAATCCTAGAGTTTGCGTAAGTCCTATTTCTTTATGTGTGCTGGTAATAGGTTAACTGGGATTTAAGCTTGTGTTAAGGTACAAGCCAACAAAAAAGATACCAGCTAGACATACCCAAGTTAATCAACCCTGTCCCAATCCCCAATCCCTATTATCTGCTTTGGCTACGAGTATTAAACCACTCTTCTGCTTTATCCAAACTATAGAATAGTTCGCAATCGCAACCAAATAAACGCTTCCCAGATCCTTTCAAAATTATTCGTTTTAGTAGGGATTCTATACTAGGAGAAGTAACCATAGCTATTCCCAAGCAATATTTCTCAAGTTCTTGCTTGTGTACACGCAGCCACTCACCCTCCATTTTTTCGCCAGCTTTTGATTTTCGAGGTTTACCACTCAGGTATTGAAAAGCAAAGCCTATGCGCTCTTGATGATTGATGAGATTTGTAAAGCGAGCAAGATAATTTTGAGTATCTTGTTCAGTCACTTCCTCACCAATTTGGATTAGACAATATGACTGTTCTCGGTTGTCGATTATATTGACCATAGATTTTTGTATGTTACTATTTATGGGAATTTCAGACTTATTAGCAAAATATTTAGATGTAAAAAGGTATTCTCAGGTTGCTAACTGGCTCTTATCCATTTTTACCGAAATCATTGCCTTTGACTGGGCTTGATCTCTTTCAATGGGAATATATTTATCACTGTAGAACTCAGTTTTTGTCTGATCCCACTGAATACCCTTGCCCAAAAAAAAGCCAGGAAGCTTAGGTAAATAGTGAAGAAGTAATGCACCAAATTGCTTACTTGCCTCTGTGTGCAGTCGATTTAAAACAGTTTCGACTTGCTGAACGTTGAGAGAACTAGGTTTAGATGGTTTATTCATAGCGATCGCAGGTTTTCATGGCTAGCTTCAATTCATGAGAGCTTTCAATCAAAATTGAAATGTTACTGAACCAATCACAGTAAATGGTTCGCCAAAATCATTGCCTCTGACTGGGTTATCACTAACGGTTGCAATGTAATTGGCATCGAACAGATTCTTAAAATTCAAACCAAATCGCCAATTATTGCGGCGATAAAACAGCCCTGCATTGGTGACAAAGTAACTATCAGCTTGAAAAGTATTTGGTAATCCCCCCTCTCGTTCGCCTACATAGTTAAATCCCAGTCCGAAGCCTAACCCGTGCAAATCGCCAGCTTGAATTTCATAAGTTGTCCACAAACCGGCGCTGTGCTTTGGAATACCTGGTAATCTGCTGCCAACGGAATTTATATTTGTGTCTTTTGTAACTTCCGCATCCGTGTAAGCATAGGAGGCAATGATATTCCATCCAGGTAAGATTTCCCCAGTAATATCCAGTTCCACCCCTCGGCTTTGTTGTTCGCCAGTAGCAAGAGAGGAGCCAAAATTAACGGGATCGGCAACCGCAACATTTTGCTTTGTGATATCAAAGTATGACAAGGTTGCGAAAAGTTTGCTTCTGAGCAAATCTGCTTTCACACCTACTTCGTAACCTTCTCCTGTTTCAGGTTCTAAGGGAGAATCACTTGCGGTTCTTCCTGTGTTGGGATTGAACGATCGCGAATAGCTAGCGTAGAGTGAAAATTCTGGTATGACTCGATAAAGAATCCCGAATCGAGGTGATATAGCATCATTGCTTTGCGATTGCTCGCTACCATTGATATTGTTAGTTACTGTCTGCTCTACGGTGTCATAGCGAAATCCTGCTAATAAAAACAAGTTATCGACTAGCGTTACCTGATCTTGTGCGTATACACCGAGCCTTTTGGTGTTGGTACTAGTATCACTGAAAAGAGGCAATGTACTCGGATTGGGTTCAGGGCCATAAATAGGATTAAAAATATTAATAGTATCGAAGCCACTAAAACCAAACTTAGTCGTACCGCTCTCGTCACTATCATTAAGGTCAACACCTACCACAAGAGTATGCTTAATGGAACCTGTGGTTAATTTTCCGACTACATTTGTCTGAAGTGAGTAATCTTTTGTGGTGTCGTCTTGGTCAGCAAAGAAACGAGTCAGTGTTCCTGTTGTGCCATCAAAATTGAAAGGCAGTGCTAAAGGACTGTAATCGTAGCTGTAAGACATATACCGAAAGGCATTGCGGATTGTCCAATTGTCGCTAAATTTATGCTCTAAATTGTAGCCAACGCTGAGGTAAGTATTCTCGATAGTGTCGTTGGGATTATTACTAACGCGGCTACGAGGAACGTTAACAATTCCGTTGTTCGAGGCCACGATACCAAAGTCAGCAGGGCCATTATCCTTGGTGTATTCTAAGTTGAAAGTTAAATTGGTGCGATCGCCTATTTTCCAGGTAACAATCGGTGCTACAGAAAAGCGATCAATATCATTGTCGTAGTTCCGAAAGCTCTCACTATATTGGTATAAAGCATTCAGTCGATAAAGAACCTTGCCATCGGTTGTCAATGGGCCGGAAATATCAAAGCGAGGACGCACAAATGGTTGGCTACCTACTTGCAGTTCAGCTTCATAAAATGGTTCAGCTAGTGGTTGCTTGGAAACTAGGTTAATTACACCCCCTGGATCAATCTCGCCGTAGAGAATAGAAGCTGGCCCTTTGAGAACTTCAACACGCTCCAAATTGGAAAGTTCTGGAAACCCTTGGCTTCCGTATACCCTAAAGCCATCTCGCAACACAGGGACACTAGCTGAATACGCCTGTGCGCCAAACCCTCGCAAACTAAACCTAATACCTCGATTGTCATTATTTCCCGCAAATGTGACACCACTCACATTACGAAGTGCTTCATCCAAACGAGTGATTTGCTGGTCTTTAATCACCTGTTGGGGAATCACTTGAATAGATGCCGGAATATCCCTCATCGGGGTATCAGTTCTGGTTGCAGAAGCAGCATCGGGGACAAGATAACCGTCTTGCTCACCTGCCACAACCAGTTCAATCGGTTCATCAGTTTGTGCCGATGGTTTCTCTGATGGGGTTTGATTCTCTGGTTGTGGTGGAATGGGTCGCGTTTGTGCCGAAGATGCAACAGGTGTCAGTCCCAATATCAAACCTTCATCACTATCAAACAACTCTATAACTGGCACACCCGTTTCACCTATCACCGTCACCCGGATAGTATTACTGTCTTGATTAGTAACAGTTATTTCACTAATCCCAACAACAGGTTTTTGGGAGCGGAATGTAAACGCATCGCCATTGGGTAAACGCAGTTGCGCGTTAGGGATAAGCTAATCGTCATTCATTTTTCCAGACTGATTCGCTTGTAGTAACGGCTTCAGCCCTGGTGTTATGCAACTTAAATGCTCATCAGCTTATCAGCAATAAAGTTATTGCCAGCACTACGATTTGTAATTTGCAGCTGTTGCCCAAAGGAAGTTTGTAAAATCACCTCTACACCTTTGTCGGTAGAATTGGCTTTCACTCCCGTCACTTGCACAACTTCTGAAGTCGGCGCTGCTTGTGCCGTTGGCGATATTAACTCTTGAGCGCTGGTGCTAAAAAATTCTCCTTCACCCAGTCGTGGAATCTCTCTAATCGATCTGGAATCACGTAGTACTGACGCAACAGATTTACCTTGTGCTTGTTTGTTTACTTCTTGAGCAATAGCACTTATTGCAATGTAGAACCAAATAAAGCTTGTGGCCAAAAGAATCTTTAATATTTGCTTCAATACCATTTACACTCCTACATCCCGACTTGCTATTACTCTTAATCAAGCAGCAAATAGCTGTTATTTCCTGAGTTTAGTAATGAGCTTATTGAGAATATACATTACAGTACATGACTAAGCTATTGCAAATAGTTATCAAAATTGTTGAAAAATATTGTTGGTAAAATCTGTTACTGACTGGATAAAATTTTGGATTTTGCAAAAATCTAGCAAAATGTCGCCGGGTGCGTCGGCTTCCTTAAAACAGTCGCCGCTTACTTTCAAAGCGGGAATGCTAAACCAATGCAACGCAGTAGCTCAAGCTTCCAAGACGGATTTTAGATTCTGAAAGCGCCCGGAAAAACCTATTTATAACAGCAATTTTGTGAAATGATGTAGCATAACTGAGTGTCCGATTGCTCGCCTTGTCAAAGACTCATGACTAAAGTAACATCTCAAGAAATTGCACAGTTTCGCTCTCAATTTGCAGAAGATCCCAGCGATATGGAAGCGCTGGATTTGATTGAAGACTGTGATGGAGATTTAGAAGATGCGGCGATGACGCTAGCTATCCGGGCGGGACAGCAACCAGAAAGAGCAAATTCCGAGTGGTTAGATGCCTTAGCTAGAAAATGGCGTGTGGTGATTTGCGAACAAGAATATCGGGAAGATTTGCTTAATAGTTCACCTCAAAAGATGATGGAACATCTAAAAGCAATGCCGACGTTTCCTAAAATTTTGGCAACACCAGTTTTGATATATGTCCTTAAGCAAGGCGTGAACAATTTTTGTGAGCCACTAGATTCGCTAAAGTGAGCGGATGTACATTTAACTTATGCTAACTTCGGCGATGCCTGCGGCGGGCTATTCGGCGTCGCGGTTGGTAGTTGAGTTTAATATAGACCTAACCCCCAGCCCCTTCCCTGCAAGGGAAGGGGAGTAAGATTTTTAACTCTTGTACAGACAAGGGTTAACCCTTGTCTGTACTCAATACTTCTAACCAATGCAAGATGATTCGACCAGGACTGATACGCTGTTAATTAAGGCAAAACTTTTATTAGACAAATTGTAAAATCAATGAATTACCTTGTTGCCGTACTACCAGACCGCATTCAAGCCGAAGCTGCTTACTTAGCTTTAGAAGAACAAGGCATAAACAGCACTATCCTGGGGAGAGGGTATAAAACGGCTGACGAGTTTGGCTTAATTGACCCCAAAGACCAAGCTAAAAAGCAAGCAAAACTGATGGCAACCTGGCTGATACCATTTGGCTTTTTTGCAGGTTTTACATTCAGCCTGATCACTGGTTTAGATACTTTTGCCTGGGCGGGTGAAATTGGCAATCACATCGTTGGCGGACTGCTAGGTGCTGCTAGTGGTGCTATGGGTGGTGTGTTTGTCGGTGGCGGAGTCGGTTTACTAGTAGGTGGTGGTGATGCTTTACCTTATCGCAACCGCTTAGATGCAGGTAAATATTTAGTTGCCGTTCAAGGTTCTGAAACTCTGACTCGGCAAGCAACCCGAATATTACGTCAGTTTGATCCAGAAAATATCCAAGGTTATGCTGACACAAATACTGTGTATTGAATGAATCGTAGTTTACACATCACGACACAGCGACTTGAGTTACTTCCCTGCTCTTTGGAAGTGGCGCAAGCCGTTGTGACAAGGAATAAACCCCAAGTAGAGAGGCTTTTGGGGGTACAGGTTCCTGATGATTCGCATGCATCTGAGGTGTTAGATATTTTCCCAATGTATGCTCAGATGCTAATAGATGATTCTTCCCCGTTGGGTTGGGGTGTCTGGCTAATGATTCACATTACCGATTGTAGTTTAATTGGCGATTTGGGTTTTCTTGGCAAACCCGATCAAACAAGAACTGTAGAAATGGGTTATTAAGTGCTATCAGCTTATCGCCAGCAGGGATTTGCTTTTGAGGCAGTAGAAGCACTGGTTAATTTTGCCTTTACTCAGCCAGAACTCAAGAGAATTATCGCTCATTCTCCAGAGGATCATGTTGCCTCGATTCACATTTTGGAAAAACTGGGAATGCAACAAATTGCCAAGGATAAAAACCTGCTGGAATGGGAATTAAATAATTCGTAATTCATAATTTGTAATTAAGTTTTGTGATGGGGATTTAACCCCAACACAAAAATTGCGTGTTAAACTTACTTTTGCGGTAAGAATTCTAATGTATGTGTCACAAGCGTTATCAACGCTTCTAAAGGTGTTTTATCATCTTCATCTAAGATAGCTGAAAAAATTATATATTTGCTAGTATCTGGAGATTGAATTGCAATATACCCTGTGTTATACATACGTTGAGATTTCCAAATCAATGCTTTGTAGTTTCTTGTCTTATCTTGAAATATTTTTCCATCACTTTGTTTAATAAGTTCATAAAAAACTTCTAAACTTGTTATAACTTCAATCTCTACGCCACGAGGATCAAGTTCCGTTGGTTCTGGATTACGTAAAAAGCACTGAATAAATTCAAAAGCACTAGGATCTACAACGTTATATCTACTTTTATTCCATTTTAACAATCTATAATTATCAGGTATTTTTAGCTTTATATTATGTTCTTTTATTATTACTTCTCTAAACTTGAGCGAAGCTGGTATAGGTGCTTTTTCAGTATCATAACAAGATTTTGCATGTACTGGAAAAGTGAAAATTAACAGTAAAGTTGAAGTAAATAATATAATCTTTTTTTGCATATCTTAATATATTATATATTTTTCTGGTTAAAATTTGTTTTTAACTAAGTAGGTAGGCACAATTAAACTAAACTACGTAAACTTATGTAAAGCACCAGGAAGGCTTTGAATATAGGCTTTTAAGGGATTTATATTTTTTAATATAGTTGGGTTTTTTAGCGCCCACCTACTTACTTAAACTATTGATGTTCTTTCAACCAATGAATAATGTACAAGGATATCGTAAGGACGGCCTTCTGGATTTTCTTTTGCTTCCTTGAGCAGAAGCTGGCTTGCTTTTTTAAGATACATAAACGTATTTATAGTTTTAGAAACCGAGATATTCTCGTCAGTTTTTTTACTCATAAGATATTTTCTACAACTATTAGATTGTCTAAAAAATTCAGTAATAGCTTTTATATAGGCTAACATTTATCGTATAAAATCGGTAGTTTACCTCAGAACCTGCGTGAGGGCAGTTCGCCTAAACGAATGAGTGCTGGCTCTTTCTACGCCAATGCGCTTGCAGGCATCAGGTAAAATATGTCTGCCATGAATCGAGTCAGATGCTCAGTCACACCGCGTATCCCAGGAAACATTGCCTCGGGTTTAGGTTGGTATTCATCAAGTATTGCTGCTAGTGCTGGCGGGATATCCACAATCCGGATTTTATGTTTCCCTTTGGTGATAGACTTGCGAAAAGTGATAGCACCAGATTTGATATAAGTCGTCTATAGTGCTAGTGCTTCTGATGCCTTACAGCCTTAACTTGTTACTAATGGCTGAAATGAGAATTAAAGCTAGAATTAAAATAGTTATAGCAGATTAATTCTCAATTCATAACTTATAATTTTTAAGAATGTTGCCACGAGAAGAACTTTTAAAAGGTGTTGAAAATCGAGATAGTGTAGCTCGTGTAATCGATCAAGCAGAGCAAGCCATCAAAACTTGGGAAGTGGTTTTGACAGATTTTCTGTCTCCGCCAGAATTGGCAGAAATTCAACGGGTGTTTAACCGATTAACAGAAGTGCAATTAGTTGCGTGGGGTGGATATCCGCAAGCTGAACGCCAAAGAATAGCGATCGCTCGTTCAGAAATTCCCTTAGATCAATCTCAAGTTAGCCTTGTAGCTGTGGAAATTGCTGGTAATTTCCTGTTTGACACCGCCTCTCACCGCGACTTCTTAGGCGCAATGTTGGGGACGGGAATTGTTCGCGAAAAGACGGGAGATATTATTGTCTTGGGAGAACGGGGAGCGCAGGCGATTGTCGCCCCAGAGTTGGTGGAATTTTTGGAAATGAGTCTTAAACAGGTGCGATCGGTTCCTGTGAAAACTCAGCTAATTGAGGTAAGTGAATTAAGGGTTAGGGAACCAAAGAAAAAAGAATTAACTACTGTAGAGGCTTCTTTGCGATTAGATGCGATCGCATCTGCTGGTTTTGGCATGTCTCGCAGCAAAATGGTTGATTTCATTGATGCTGGTGATGTGCGCGTCAATTGGAAGGAAGTTACTCAAGCTAGTTCTCAAGTCAAATCAGGCGACTTAATCGCCATTCGCTCTAAAGGACGTTTAGAAGTTGGGGAAATCGCTGTTACAAAAAAAGACCGTTACCGAGTTCAACTAACAAGATATATGTAATAAGCGAGGAGTGAAAAGTTAGGAGTTAGGAGTTAGAAGTGAAGAGTAAGGAGTGAAAAGTTAGGATTTTTAAATTCCCCGCATTCTTTAGCTCCAAACCATCAACTCCTAACTCTTAAATATATACTTAGGCTTTAAAGTGTTTTGCTAACATATTCAACAGAAGTTTGCGCGGTACAAGTCGAGATAACTTACTTCTCATTTGAGTAATAGTATCAGAGCTAATAACAGTTGGATAGCCTTTTTCCAAAGCGTCTAAAGATTCCCAAACAACTTTTTGGCAAGAATACACTTTATCTGTAGTACTTGCCAGTGCTGGAGGAAAATGAGCTTCTGCAAAAAAGTTTGTTTCTATTGGTCCTGGACAAGTGACCAAAATACGGACACCATATTGACGATTTTCTGCCCATATTGCTTCACTAAAGCTAAGAATAAAAGCTTTACTGGCAGCATAAACAGAAAGGTATGGTATCGGTTGAAATGCGGTAATAGAGGATACGTTAATAATACTTCCAGAACGACGTTGCCGCATCAAAGGGAGAAATTTATGGGTTAAATCTACCAATGCCAAAATGTTTAATTGTACAATTTTAACTTGTCTTTCTCCATCCCCTTCAGCAAAGTCGCCATAGTAACCAAAACCAGCATTGTTGATTAATAAGTCAATGGTTAATCCCTTTTCTTTAGTGGCATCAAATACAACAGCAGCAGCATTAGGTTCTGTGAGGTCTTTAACTATAACCTCTACTTGAATTTCGTGTTGTTCTTCTAGTTGTTTAGCTAATTGGGTTAGTTTCTCTTCGGAACGAGCAACGAGTACAAGATTGGTCTTGCGTGCAGCTAGTTCTTGGGCAAAAGCTTTACCAATACCACTAGAAGCACCAGTAATTAAAGCAGTTGGCATTCTACATATTAAGATAGTTTTTAACCAGCATTAAAATTTTAGCTATGCTAGCTATAAGTTTTAACTACCCAAAGTGATATACCCAAAAGGTGAAAAGTAGTATTTAGTACTAAAGAGAGAGCCGTGACCAAAATAACGATTTTTTTCATGGCAATTCCAATACAAAATGAAATTTTTAATCACCATTTTTCAGACCAATAAATAATTTCTGAGGCGGAAGTATTGATAGCGACGCCGTAGCTATTTCCATGATTCCACTTGAAGCCAGGTCTACCTTTATCCTCTGTATTTAATACTAATATTTCATAATTAGGTGGAAAAGATTCTGTATGAGAGTCACTGGTGTAGAAAAAAGTTGTCGGCACACCATTAGGTTGATTTATGTGGTCATTTGTGCTACCACCCCTATATTTGTGCTTTGCACTACTTCTGTATTGTGAAAGTAGTTTTTCTATCTTGTTTGGCGGCTGTTTCAGCCTAATTTGAAAAAAACTACTTCCTTGCGATTCGGGAGAGTAAGCAATGCGAACATTTTTGGCATCAGTGGGAATCTCATTAGGAAAATGTTTTACTTGGTCATTATCAGACCATAGTTGATTACGAATTTCTTGGTAGCGTGATGTATCAGTTATTATTTTAGGTTCCCTAGTACTGCTAAAAGTTGTTCTCAGAAAAAAGCTTCCCCCGACAATACTAAAACTAGCAAGGGCTAATAGAAACTGCGATCGCTTCATCAAGTTGGGTATGTTTAACTTTCATAGCTATATACCCAACTAATAAACTAAATTCGTACTATTGCGGATATAGGGTCAGAGATATTAACAGAAACTTTGCGTATCTAAGGGAAATTTTGGGTAATTGTAAAATTGCTATGAAGTTGGTCAATGATTACCTAGTTAAATACTGTAGGTTATCCTCGATGATATCAGTACTACTTTTGTAACTAACGAAATCAATTCTACAGCTATCCATTTTTTTTCAATTCTTCCTGATGCAGCAATAGCTAAGGCGGATATATAAATAGTAGATGCACCTTAATTAAATCACAGCCCTCAGCTTTTAGTTGGGGGCTTTTTTTATTCTTGATATTTGTTGATTTTAAATTAAATATTTTTTTTTGCAAAGTTAAATTTTCCCGGATATGACAATCAATAAAGCGGATAAATAAATGGTAGATGCACCTTAATTAAATCATAGCCCTCAGCTTTTAGTTGAAGGCTTTTTTATTGCTGATATTTTTTAATTTAAGAATAAAGGTTTAATTCCCCCGGATATGACAATGAATAAACTGGATAAATAAATGGTAGATGCACCCTAATAAATTACAGCCTTCAGCCTAAAGCTGGGGGCTTTTATTATTTAAATATAGATGGCAGTAAACTGGGAGCTAACCATACTGCATAACCAAGAAATCCAAAAAGCAAAGTAATTAGGATAGTAATACCGTAGCTGATGCAAATTAATAACCCGTCAGATTCGATGGTGGCAACAGTCAAAAGTAAAATACCTACAGTGGGGATGGGATTTGTAAAGGGAATTGGTAATATTAGTAATACTGTTAACAAAGAGATACAAAGCCCATTAATTCGCCAAATCAAAGGATTATAAGCTATTTTTGCCAATCGAGGACGGGCGATTTTCTGTAACACTTTGGTAAGACGTCCCAAATTTTGCAAAAGTAACTGGGCAAAGGGACGAGGAAATTTGTAGTTAGCAATTCTTTTCGGCAGCCAAGGCTCACGCCTCCCTAAAAGCATTTGCACTGACAACAGTAAACAAGCACCACCAAAAGGACCGGTTAATCCCGGTGGCATAGGAAATAAAAAAGGCAAAATTAATAATGTAATTACCAGGCAGAACCCCCGTTCTGAGGTTTCTGCCAAAATATCACCTAGAGTTAGCGGTTGTTCAGCTAGGCGTTGCAACAAGGACTTTATATCTTGAGAAAATCTCAGATGCATTTGGTGCAAGTTCCCACATTTTTAGTAGAGGGAGATGAAAGATAATAACTCCTAACTCTTAATTTCTGGGGGTACTAAAACAGCTATAGCTTTAGGTATAACTCGGAAATGAGCAGGTGTATAGGTAGTAATTTCACCATCAGTATTAATAGGGCGAGGTTTGCGAGTATGTACCTCTATTTCTTGACCTTGAAGAGAGCGTACACTCTTCCAATGTATATGTCGCCCTTGTTGCATCGCTGGGAGTAATAGTATAATCTCCCACCAATTTTTAATCTCCAAGCTATAGAGGTCTAGCCTTTGGTCATCTATTGTCGCATCGTCAGCCACTGCCATACCGCCGCCGTAATAGCGGCCGTTACCCACAGCAATTTGCACTGTTTTCGCGCGAAGTGATTCACCATTGATTAAAATCTCCGCAGTAAAAGGTCTAGCTTCCAAAATCACTTGCAATGCAGTAGCAGCATAAGCAAATATTCCCCAACGGCGTTTGACTTCTTTGGTAAGTCGCTGAGTAATTTTTACACTCAATCCCAGACTGGCAACGTTAAAAAAGTGCTTGCCGTTTACCCAGCCCAAGTCGATGCGGTGTGAATTTCTATATGAAATAATTTTGCAAGCTTCGCTGAGGGAATTTGGGATTCCCAAAGTTCTAGCCAGATCATTGGCAGTTCCTAAAGGCAAAATTCCCAAGGGCAACTGAGTTTTAACTAAACCATCTACTGCCGCATTGAGAGTTCCATCTCCTCCACCAATGATTACTAAGTCAACTTGATGCTGATAGCGAAGTATAACTTCAGCAAGATGTTTGGGGTCTTCTGTAGACTCCTCAATTAAATCAAAGCCGAGTGTTTTCAGATATTCAATCGCTTCTGATATACCCTTTTCTCCTTGGCGGGCATGACGATTGACTAACAACAGTGCGCGAGAACTCATGGGTAGTACCTTTTGTAGTTGATATGTCCAATTATCCGCATCCATGTATTCTGCTTCAAGTTGACTATCAAAAAGCGTTTAATTAATTTCGTGAATTGTTATTATGTTATGCTTACAAATTTCTAATTTCTATTTTATCTAGTTTATCTCTATTAGCCGTCAGTGTGTTGATACTCACTAAATAACTGGATCTAGATATTTTTGAGAGAACCATTCATTTATCTCAATATTATAATACCCAGAAGATAATGTCTAAAAATGAGATATTATTTATTAATATCAATATATATTTTTATACCAATTGTCTATGAAGATGCATAGAATAAAGCTTCATGAAAGAGAGCTTCGAGAATAAAATCATAACTTGTCAAAGACGAGATTACGAGAGAAAACATTTGAGCTAACTCGTGTTCAATCCGTTAGCGTAGTTCTTGTAAACTAGAGAAGCTTTCGCCTTTGAACTGGCATTTAATAAACTGCCATAATCGCTCAATAGGATGAAGTTGAGGGCTATGAGCAGGTTGATCGATCGGTTGAATCTTCGGAGTTGCTCCAGGAGAAGCTTGAAGCCGAAAATCCTTCATAACTTTTGCCGTAATAACTCTGTAAGCTGATGTGATGTATGAGAGCGAATAAAGGCTAGAGGAATCTACCATCTGATGAACGAATCTTCTAAGGAAGTTATTCAGAAACAGTGAATTAAGGAGTACTACGAAGTGAACATCTACCGAATAACTTTACTGTTGCACCATGATGTGTATTTCAGCGAACATAATGTAAAACCGTGTCCTATTTGGGGCAATAAGACACGGTTTCATAGAAGTATTTAGTTATAATATTACAAAAATCAAAGTTAAGATTTGATTTATACCAAAGTAATCCATTTACTGAGAGTTGTTTCCTAGTTTATTAACTTTCTCTGTTGTGGGTAATCCTTGGTGATCGTAGTTTGTCCTTTCTTGAGTTAAAGCGATCGCACTAAAGAAAATCGCACTCCCTACAGCCAAGGCTACCATAGGACGTTTCAGCAAGACAAAATCTCTAATAATCCTAGCTAAAGGTCGGCTTTGACGACGTAGCGACGAAGCAACCATCAATTGTCTCCAAGTAAACGGATCGCGCACATAATGACCGCTTTGGCAAACTACTAGCCGTTCCTGGCAATTGGGACAGCAAAACAAGCCCATGCGCGTTTTAACTAGTTTGGGCGTATTATTTCTTTGGCAAATTGGGCAAGTAACATAATGATTATCAAAGGTGTGTATATTCATTTACCTCGTCCGCCTAGTCCATTTACTCGCTCTATAACAATAGCTATACTGAATTCCGATCAATACTTAGCAGACTTCCAAGTATGGTCTGACATCAGCCATAAATCACATATATATTGTATTACTACCAAGGATGGCTCAATGGTCGCAACACGAGTATAGCTAGATTTAGGCAAGGATGACTTCTAGTACTCGACCAATGCAAAAATGACGGGTGAAGGGAAGCAGGAGAAGAAAATAACTTGATTTTCTTACCATAAAACCCGTGCAAAGTTTCTTTAATGCACTACTAGTTAATATTTGTGGGTGCGTCCACCCAGTCCACAAAAACTTGTTGTCTTTAAAAAGAATAGCGTTGGCGCTCACTCCCACCCCACTAGCCGTAGCTACATCCAAACTAGGCATCGCTGACCCTTAAATAATTGTCTCCCATGTAACCATTTTCCCCATAAAAATTTGCACAATCACATTTTTTACTAAATCTTTGTAAATCAAGCAAATAAAGTCTACTTGTCTGGTTGCTAAATAATGGCTCACAATGATAAGTAACAGATAAAAATTTAAATTTTTTCTTACATTTACCCCGCCTCTCAATGACTCTCTTGCCTCCCACTCAACTGAGGAAGGTAACGGAACAACCTGCCTTTCCTACACCTTCGACTCGTTTAGCCTACCTAATAAATCGTTTTCAACCATCCCCAGAAACCGTTGTCCTGTTTTTAGCCATGCTCATTGGCGGTGGTACGGGTATGGGTATAGTCACCTTTCACTATTTAATCCAGCTAATTCACCAGTTGATGCTGGAAAATTTAATGGGTCAAATCGGCGTCTGGGGTGCTTGGACTTTAGCCTGCGTTCCCACCCTTGGCGGATTAATCGTTGGCTTGATGCGCTGGCGCACTCAAGATTTTGGCCCTGGACTTTCATCTCTTATCGCCGCTTCTCAGGGAACAGAGATTAAGCAACCACTACGACCAGTTACGAAGATGCTGGCTGCATCTGTTTCTTTGGGGAGCGGTGCTTCTTTGGGCCCAGAGGGGCCGAGTGTAGAAATTGGTGCAAATTTTGGGATGTTGTTGTCTGTGATCCTAAATGTATCTCAAGAACGCCAACGTTTGCTTTTAGGTGCTGGCGCGGCGGCTGGACTTGCGGCTGGATTTAATGCTCCCATCGCTGGAGTATTTTTTGCCCTAGAGGTGGTGATGGGGGCGACATCTTTCGCTACTTCTGCGGTGAGTGTGGTGCTGTTAGCGGCGGTGGTAGCAGCATTAATTGCCCAAATTGGTTTGGGGGCACAACCTGCTTTTGATTTACCTGTCTACCAAGTCCGCAGTCCCTTAGAATTACCCCTATACCTTGGCTTGGGTTTAGGGGCCAGCCTAATTTCTGTCACTTATACTCAATCAATTCGTTTAGCAAAAGCCTGCTTTGCTGGCAAAGTTCCAGGTTTTGCCTTTTTGGGACAAATTCCTGAGCCGATTCATCCAATTATTGGCGGTGTAATTATTGGCGCAGTTGCTTTGCACTTTCCGCAAATTCTGGGCGTAGGTTATGAAACTGTAGAAGCAATGCTTCAGGATGTGGAGTTTCCACTCTACCTGTTGGTGGTGCTGTTGGTGGTGAAGTTAGTGATGACTGCAATTAGTGCAGGTAGTGGTTTCATCGGCGGTTTGTTTGCACCAGCAATGTTTTTAGGTGCTTCTTTTGGATCGGCTTACGCCAAAATTTTGGCTGTAGCATTCCCGGCTCTTTGCGATCAAATGGCGGCTCCCCCAGCTTACGCAATGGTAGGAATGGCAGCAGTCCTAGCTGGTAGTGTTAGAGCGCCGTTAACGTCTATTTTAATGCTGTTTGAATTAACCCGCGACTATCGCATTGTTTTACCGTTGATGGCAGCTGTGGGTTTGAGTGTTTGGCTAGTGGAAAGGATTAAACCAACTTTTAACTCTAACTCTAACTTACAACAAATTGGTCTTTCTGAATTGAAAGATGAACAAGCGGAAATTGTGCAGCAAATTTTGGTAGAAGATGCTATGTATCCCTGTCCAAAAAAGTTACCTGCAACTCTTGGAGTATTAGATGCAGCTGTAGAAATGATCCGCGATCGCGTCCGCAGTGCTTTAGTAATTGATGAAGCAGAGCAATTAATTGGTATACTCTCTCTGGAAGATATTAACCGTGCCCTTGCTCTTTGGCAAACTTACTCAAATTCACCAACTGAAATTCCAGATAATTTATCCAGTCAAACTCTCATAGACATTTGTACTACTGAAATCCTTTATGCATGGCAAGATGAACTATTATCTGAAGCTTTAGACCGCATGAATCTTAGAGGTTTGCATCAATTACCAGTAGTAGCACGAGATAAACCCGATCGCATTTTGGGTTTACTAGAAAAAGAGCAAATTGCATTAACCTGCAATTTAGCCGTTACGCGCAAAGCACTTTTCCACTATTTACCGATCTTACCGACCACAGATATAGTCATTAGTCATTAGTCATTAGTCATTGGTCATTAGTCATTGGTTTTCACAAATGACAATTGACTAATGACCATTTATATTTATTAAGCTGTAGCGTCTATGACTTCATCATCTTCCCGATCTTCTGGGTCTACCTGTTTCAGACGAATGTGCTTTTTGCCTAAAGTGATCAGAAACTCATCTCCTGGCTTCAGATTCATCTGTTTTGTATAAGCTGAACCTATAAGTAAGTTACCATTCGATTGCACACTAATTCTATAGCTAGCACTACGTCCACCACGCCCATTAGCACTGGGTGTACTATCCAACTGAATGCCTTCGGCATCAATTAGGGCATTTAAGAATTTCATCATATTGACACGCTCTATACCATTTTTGGTAACGGTATAGTAGCCGCACTTTTTGGCTTTGTCTTCTTTGCTCTCGTTCTCTAGCTCTTTGACTTTTTTGAGCAGTTCTTCACCGAGTAGGGGTTCAATTTTTTTCTGTTTAGGCATCAACTTAGGTCGAAAATGAATGTTTGAAGTGTTGGAATCGATTTTATTTTAGCTGACGTTGAGCTAATAGGAACATAATCCTTTAGTTTTTATCTCAACCTAGCCAAGTATATTACACTCATAGGCACAATTGTTATCCCATTTCCAATATTGCTAAGACAATCTATTTTAGATAACGCTGGCAATGCTGATAACTATCTATCTATCTATATATAGTTAGTGAATCACTGCTAAACTATATAAATTTTAAGTTTTCTAAAGTGACGCTCGAAAAGTTGTTTACTTGCTGAGGATGATAACAGTGTCACAGAATGATAAGTAAAACTGATCCTTAGCCATTGATAATTGGTTATTGGTCATTGCTTATTTACATAAAACAGAGGACAAACAACAAAGCTTACCAAAATGAAACTAACTACCAGAGGACACTATAGTGTGAAGGCGTTGCTAGATTTGAGTTTACAGCCAAAATATGGCCCTGTATCTGTAAGAGCGATCGCTAAACGCCAAGATATCCCAGCTCCTTACCTCGAAAAACTACTAATAGAAATGCGTCGTGCATCTTTAGTGAAATCAATTCGTGGTAGCATCGGCGGATACCAATTGGCAAGAGAGCCTGCACAAATATCTATAGGACAAATTTTAGAAGCAGTTGGCGAGACTAGCCCTTTACCCCATCACACTCCAGCACCTGCACAAGCTGAAGATTGGGTAACATTTAGCCTATGGCAGAGACTCAACCAAAAGCTCAAAGAAGCTTTATACAGTATTACTTTGGCAGACCTTTATTATGATGCTCGTAGCTGGCAAGCTGCCCTTGGGGAAGAAGCTAGTTTTGTGGTTTAGTCAAAAGTCAATAGTCCAAATATTGACCCTTGACTAGTAACTTATGACCAATAGCATCTATATCTTAATAATTGCTGCACTTTTAGATTACTTAATTGGCGATCCTTGGAATTGGCCTCATCCAGTGCAAGTTATGGGGTGGGTAATTTCTCGTCTGACCAAATTTTCTCTGCAATTGTGTCAAAATTCTCTAACGCAACGCCTAGCTGGAATTTTACTAGGTATTATCCTAATAATTGGTAGTGGACTTGTTGGCTTTTTGATTATTCAAAGTGCCAAATTGGTTCATCCGTTGTTGGGAATTGTAATAAATAGCATTCTTTTGGCTAGTTGTTTTGCTGGCAGAAGTTTACGAGCCGCAGCAGTGGCTGTTTTAGAACCTTTAACAGCAGGAGATTTGGAAAAATCTCGGAAGATTTTAAGTAATTACGTTGGTCGGGATACCCAAAACCTCTCACAAACAGAAATTTACCGAGCCGTTTTAGAAACGGTTGCAGAAAATGCTACTGATGGGGTGATGGCTCCGCTTTTTTATGCAATTGTTGGTGTCTTTGTGCCAGTTGTAGGGCCAACTCCTTTGGCTTTAGCATATAAAGCCAGCAGTACCCTCGATTCAATGGTGGGCTATCGAGAAGCACCCTATACTTATTTGGGATGGTTCTGTGCGCGGTTGGAAGATTGTTTGACTTGGCTACCTTGTCGCTTAACAGTCGTGACTCTGGCGCTGTTATCGGGTAAACCGATGCATGTTTGGCAAATTTGTCGTCGGGATGCGATTAAAGATCCCAGTCCCAATTCTGGCTGGAGTGAGTGCGCCTATGCTGCTTTTTTGGGTGTGCAGATGGGGGGTACAAATTGGTATCGTGGGGTAGCTAAGTACAAACCACTGCTAGGAGATGCTATTTATCCCATTACTGCAACTTCCATTCAGAATGCTTTGCAGTTGACGCGATATTGTTTTTTGGTATGGTTAGGGATAGCGATCGCAATATTCTTAATATTTCCAAATAAGTAATGATAAATATAAAGTTAGAGACGCGATTAATCCCGTCTATACAGGAGTTAAGAATAAAAACTCTTAACTTCTAACTTATCACTCCTAACTTATCACTCACTATGTCTGCCAAAGTAGTTGAAATTCTCTCGTCAGAAGAAATCCGTCGTACCTTGACTCGCCTTGCCTCTCAAATTGTGGAAAGGACGCGTGATTTGTCTCAACTGGTGCTTCTTGGGATTTATACAAGAGGTGCGTTATTAGCCGAATTGTTGGCACGTCAGATTGAGACGCTCGAAGGTGTAGCTGTGTCAGTCGGCGCTTTGGACATTACATTTTATCGAGATGACCTCGACAAAATTGGATTGCGGACTCCGGCGAAAAGCGAAATTCCTTTTGACCTGACGGGTAAAACCGTTGTACTTGTGGATGATGTAATTTTCAAAGGACGGACGATTCGCGCTGCTTTGAACGCAGTCAACGACTACGGTAGACCAGAGGTGATTCGTTTAGCTGTGTTGGTAGATAGGGGCCACCGAGAATTACCAATCCACCCCGATTTTATTGGCAAGAAGTTACCTACTGCTAAAGAAGAAGTTGTCAAAGTTTACTTACAAAATTACGATGAACGAGATGCAGTGGAGTTAATTAGTCATTAGTCATTAGTCATTGGTCATTAGTTATTCTCCCCCTGCTCCCCCTGCTCCCCCTGCCTCCTCCATCCCCCATCCCCCGCACCTCACCGCAAAATTGGGCTACCGTGATGATGTACTAAATACCACTTCTCGCCAAGGAATTGAAATATATTTGTAGCTGTTGATTGTGCTTCAAGTCTTCTCCCACCTACTACTTGGAACACATTTTCTCTCACCACAACATAAGCAATTTTTTCAGTAATTTCTGTAGCAATTATATCTGTGTTTATTTCAATATAAGCGGTGTTTTTAAATATCTGCTCCCAAGAGGTACGAATCTCCTTCCAACCCCGCAGTATATTACTTCCAGGATGAATACAAAAACTACCAGTTCCTTGTGACCATACTGCACTCATTGTCTCAATATCTTTTCTTTCAAAAGCTCGATAAAAAGCTGCATTAGCCGCTAAGACTTCATCCTTAGTCATGGGTAATTAAATAGTTAAGAGTTATGAGCGAAGAGTTAGGAGTTAAGAATTCCTAAATTATAACTCTCAACTTTGAAAAATAAATTAGTAATTCCCAATGCCCAATGCCCAACTTCTAATTATTTTTGGCTGTGCTAATAGTTTGCAATAATTTTCTTTACCTAATTTTGTTTTTTGATGTAACTCACCCTCCCAAGAGCCATTTTTCATCATAATACTGAGTGCTTTTTCAACTTGAGACACATGTTTTTCATGCCAGAGAACTCGTGTCTTTTTATTGATAGCTTCTTCTTTTTTCCAACTGTACAGGCTCTCAGCAGCTTTGTTCCAAAATAAAATTTTTTCGTCTAAATCACACACAAAAATTGCATTGGTGGCAACATCTAGTAAAGCAGCTTGTTCGCGGATTTTCTGTTCTGTTTGTTTGCGCTCAATGGCATAACAAATAGAACGCTCAAATAAAGGTGCAGTCAACTAGCTTTTTTCGAGACAATCTGCGGCTCCGGCTTTCATCGCTTCAATAAGCTGTTACGTATATAATTTGCATTATCAGGGCGGGCAGGATGTCCACCCCACAATCATCTTGAAAAAATATTAGTGCAAATTAAAGGCGCAACAGCTTATCTATTTCCCAGTCGCCCTGCCCAGTCAGCAAAATTATCGGAGAACAACAGCCGTTGGCAATTGCTTCGCGCAAAAGTTCCAGTCCACTGTCTGCCCCCAAACGGTAGTCTACTAGATAAATGTCATATTGGTAGCGAGCGATCGCTCTTTTTCAGATTGCTAGGATGATGTCAACTGAATCATAATGATCGCGCTTTTGGTTTGTATGCAATACACTCCGACTTCTCTCTTAATTTAGGAGAAAAGTTTTGAATCTTACTCCCCTTCCCTGCAAGTGAAGGGGCTGGGGGTTAGGTCTGTATTCGACTCAACCTAGAAGCCCTATAGTGGTGGGTTCAATGCCCAAAACACAATGTCATGAAAAATTGACATTATTACCATTGCTTAACATCTAGGCAGCTAGTATTGTCATGAAATAATGACAATACGATCCCGAAAGGGCTTATAAATTCGTGAAACAGGCAAAAAAGCTATTAAAACCCCTTGATCCCTAGATATGCTTAGTGGTTAATATTGACTTAACAGATAGAACTTCCTCGATCCCAAAGAAATGCTAATTTTGGCATAACTAAGGAATTGATTGGAAGTGATCCCAATTTAAAAACAGACTAAAAAACTTAAACACTGGGCAAAACCAGGAGTCAGGATAAGAAATTCATCTGGAGTGGATGACATTTTATATAGCATTCTTTAACCAGGGGAAATCATTTACCGCTTAAACTACTGGAGGCCAAAATAATGGCAAAAGAACGCCCGCCACTAGAGGAGATGACCTTACGCCAACTACGCAAAGTTGCTAGCGAATATAGCATCTCTCGGTATAGCCGAATGCGTAAATCACAACTGCTGGCATCAATTCAAGAAGTCCAGCGCAGTAAAAATTTACTTAGTCCATCTCGTTCATTGGAGGCACAGGAAACCGTGGAAGCTGCAAAGTTTGAATTAGGTCAGGAAGATCGGACTGGTGGATCTTTGGCTGATGTTGATGAAGGACTCGCAGATTTGCCTTCTGGCTATGGTGACAGCCGGATTGTACTCTTACCACGAGATCCTCAGTGGGCTTACACTTACTGGGATATTCCCAATGAGCATAAAGAGGAACTGCGCCGACAAGGGGGACAACAACTCGCACTACGGATTTATGATGTCACCGACATCAATATCGAATACCAAAGCCCCCACAGCATTCAAGAATATCCTGCTGATGAACTAGCTAGAGAATGGTATCTACCAGTTCCAGTTAGCGATCGCGATTATGTGATAGATATCGGCTATCGTGCTGCTGATGGTCGCTGGTTAGTACTAGCTCGTTCTGCTAAAGTACACATTCCTCCCGTTTATCCTTCTGACTGGATTGAGGATGTATTCATCACTGTTAACTTTGAAGAAGATTTGCGTGGTCAGACTCAGTACGAACTCGTACCCCCAGCCAAGAAGGTTGCAGCTACCGCCAATGGTAATGGTGTTGTCAATGGTAACGTTAACGGCAACCCCATCTACGACCAAATCTTTGGTTTAGCAGAATCTGCCGAATCACTACGGGTTGCTGGTTCTATCTTCGGTTCCCAGCACCAAGTACCAGGAGCAGCGCGTCCTGAACAAGCTATTAGCTCCTACATTTTCCCATCTGGTGTGGGTATGTGGGCAGTTCCTACCGTGTCAGGCTTAACCGCTTCCGGTGCAGGAATGTCAGGTGTTGGCTTCTCGGCTTCCGCCGTACCAGTGCGTCCGCGCCAGTTCTGGTTAATTGCTGATGCTGAATTGATAGTCTACGGTGCAACCGAACCAGATGCTACCGTAACCATTGGTGGCCGTCCAATTCAGCTAAATCCAGATGGAACATTCCGCTTCCAGATGTCCTTCCAGGATGGTTTAATTGACTATCCAATTTTAGCTGTAGCTGCTGATGGTGAGCAAACCCGGTCAATTCAAATGAAATTTAACCGTGAGACACCATCTAGAAATACCAACACCAAAGAAGAAGCTGTTTTAGAATGGTTCTCTTAAGTTTTGGTTCTAAGATAAAGTCCAGACTGAAATTTTAAATTATTCCCCGCTATAGTAATTCTGTAGCGGTTTTTTTTGCATTATTATGTCTACAAAAAAATTATTTTTGTTATTTATCTTGATAATTGGTGCAACCTTATTATCAGGTTGTCAAGAGATTGAAGCAAATTCAGTCCTAAAAGCATCTAAAACTTGTCCTGGCAAAGATGCTAAGTTCAGCATCGATTTTTTTAAAACCAATAATCAAGGTAAAAGAAATCAAAGAGGTATTAACAATGTGATTATTTTTAATCCTAAATCAGCAGAATTAGATTTCAAAGTTAATGTTGGTCTATCTCATAAACTCTACGCCAAAGATGCTAGGGGGAAACTGCGTAAAGAATATGTAGCAAAACAGTTTCGTGAACTCATAGGTGATGAGAATGCCAAATTAAATGGACACCCACCCATTGCTGCAATTAATGCTGACTATATAGGTACTGATGATAAACCACAAGGCTTAAATGTTTCTCGTGGTGTTGAGTATTCAGGAGCATTTAAAAATAAGCGTTCTTCCTTTGGAATATCAGGAGGTACACCCAATCAGCGACAGGCTACTATCCAAGCTGGTAGAAGAAAAAGTGATATTCTCAATTACAACTTAGTGGGTGGTAATGGCAGATTCTATCGTCAGGGTAAATTTAAAGATATTTGTCAAGATTTAGGAGAATTTGCTTGTAAAAATGCTAAAAATCGCTCTATGGCAGCTATTACCAATCAAGGCTATGTAATCTTATTAGTTAATGACTTGAAGGCTAATTCAGATATTGAATTATCTCAACTTAATCAAGAGTTACTGCCAGACATGTTTGATAATGTCTTAGAAGGTATTGCTAGCAATAACTGTTTAGGTAAGATTCAAGAAGCGATATTATTTGATGGCGGTATGTCTCCAGGATTGTATTATAACCAGAAAACTTATGTAGAAAACTTTGGGCCGATTGGTTCAGTTTTTTTGATTTACAAAAAATAAAAATAATGACTCAATTTTATAGTATTGACTCTTTAATTTTTTGCGAATTCTCAAGCTTGTTTGGATTCACCCAACGATTGACAAATTCGTGATTATGTTTATACACCTTGATTTGCACTTGCTTGGAACTTAACTTGATTACTTCGGCGGGAATTCTTTGGACATCGCTAGAATCGGCGCGAGGTTTGTAAAGCCAAATGACTTTTTGCCCTACTTGAAAGTAGTCAGAATTACTAGTTAAAGAAGGCGCTTTTTCCGCCCAAGAGGGGAAAGCAATTGCTAAGTTTATCAAAAGTACTAAAACCACTAGAGTGATTTGGAAAAGTTTCATGATCATCGCACTTGTCTTGGGTCTGGTAGGATAATCAATCTGCTGATCTAGCATTTAATTATTATTCTCCTTTATTTTCTTAAAGTCTCTTTGGGGAATTTAGTTAGCATTAGTTTGCTGTTTGAATGCTGGCAAGACACCTAAATTTGATAGCACTAATACTGCAAGGCGGAAGTCAAAAGAATTGTATTCCATGTTCTTGCGACATTTGAAATGGTATGTTTATTTCAGCCGTGTTGTACTAGAGATTTGCAAAATTAATTACTGAGCCAAAGGCTTGTATTAATCGCAAGCCAAGTTTATTTTTGTTCAAAGTACAAATCTCTGCTAATTTCAGCATAAAGCGATTTATAAAATAAAAGCAAATAGTCTTATTTGTTAAAAGGATAAATTAAATTTATTATAAAATTTGTGATGCTCTGCCTTGAGATCGCAATCTGAAACAATTGCTCTCAATTCTGATTCCGTTTGGACTTTTGCGATCGCTTCCGCAACGCTTCAGACAAAACTAATTTCCGATTTGGGAGTGTCTTTTAAGGGAGTTCCAGAAATTAAATTACCCAATTTTTAAAACGAAAGCGATAATCGGATTTCTCCTCCCCTGCTTCCCCTGCTCCCACTTTAGGGAAATATTGCTAGCTCAGTTTCCGGGTCGAAAAAGTGAATTTTTTCTGGAGTTAGCGATAACCAAAGTTGTTCCCCAGGTTGTACAAATCGGTCTGGTGGTATTCGCACTTGTAAGTAATTGGTAGTAGCAGGTTGAGATCCCGGTTCGGCAATCTTAACTGCGAGAAAGGAATCGTTGCCGAGATTCTCTACCAAATCTACTTGAACTGGTATATTTTTGGTAGCAGGCATACTCAAGTTCAAGTGTTCTGGGCGAATGCCTAAAACTAGAGTTTTCCGATCATATTTTTGTAAAGCTCTTCCCCAAACTTCTGGAAGGGTGAAACGAAACTGGGAATGAGTAATCAACTGTGGAGCATGAAATTCTACAGGAATAAAATTCATCGGTGGTGAACCAATGAACTCTGCTACAAAAAGATTGGCAGGGCGGTTGTAAAGTTCTAAGGGAGAAGCAACTTGCTGAATTTTACCCTCAGACATAATCGCAATGCGATCGCCCATTGTCATCGCTTCGGTTTGATCGTGGGTAACGTAAATTGTCGTTGTCCCCAGTTGGCGCTGCAATTTGACAATTTGAGCGCGGGTTTCTGCCCGCAGTTTGGCATCTAAGTTAGAAAGCGGTTCATCCATTAAGAATACTTGGGGGTCACGCGCGATCGCTCGTCCTAATGCAACCCGTTGTCTTTGTCCGCCAGATAGCTGTTTGGGTAAGCGATTCAGCAATGTTTCGATTTGCAACAGTTGGGCAACACTACGCACCTGTTCATCCACCGCCCGTTCTTTGTCAGAAATGTAGCGCAGTCCTTTAGGTAACTTTCTTGTCGCACCCACAAAAAGATTTTCTGTCCACGTCCGAACATAAGGGGATGAGGAGGAAGATGAAGGAGTAATTTCTCCCCCTGCTTCCCCTGCTCTCCCAAAACGGCGGCGCAGCCCAAAGGCGATGTTGTCGTACACCGTCATGTGGGGGTAGAGGGCGTAATTTTGAAATACCATTGCGATGTCGCGTTCTTTGGGTGGTAGGTCATTGAGCAAGCGATCGCCTATCCAGATATTACCGCCAGTCATCACTTCCAAACCAGCGATTAAGCGCAGCAGGGTACTTTTACCACAACCAGAAGGGCCCACTAGCACCATAAACTCGCCATCTGCGATCGTCAGGTTAATCCGTCGCAAAACGTTGACACTTCCCGCCCGTTCTTGCGCTGCATCAGTTTTCTCCCCAAACGTGAGGGGAGATTGAGTTTGTGAGGTCACACTTTCCCCTTTACGCGGGGAAAAACTTTTATAAACGTTTTCTAAAACAACTTGGGACACAATTGTTAATTATTGTCATTGGGCATTGGGCATGGGGCATTGGGCATGGGGCATTGGGCATTGGGCATTAGCTTGAAAAAGGGACAAATGACAAATGACAGTTTAGCGCCCATCATAATACACGTTCAGGGTAACTGAAAGTTTAGGTTTCAAAACCTTTCATTTAAGAACTGGAAGACGATTAAGCAGCGAAGCGGTCTTCCAGTTCCTCCGGGCAACATGAATAAACGTGTTTTAGTATTTATTCTTTAAATCAGCTTAATTATACATTCCTTAATTAGGTAATAACCGTATTTTTAGTTCGGTTAACCGTACTTTGGATATAAACTTTTAGTTTTTAATATGCTGTTCTTATATTACTTGGTCTTATACTTATTTAAATGCGTAGTCAGGTGTTTCTACCATGAGTGATGTTTCTGAGTTTGATGTTATTAAAGCGGTTGCTTGTGATATCCCTCTTGGCAATTCTTTCTTAGACGTTTACATGTTGCCTAGTAATGAAAAGCGTCTTGGTATTGAAGGAACAGGTATTGCTCTTGGGTATACAGATCGTTGGTTTTACAACCGCACAAAAAGACAGTCAAAATGGCTGAAAAGTTTACAGAATACAGGTTTTACAGGCGCACAAGTTGAGCTTAGGGTTATCAGGCAATTTGAAGGTAAATCTGCCAGAGGTTCTTCTGTAGCAAAAACCATTAGTCTTCGGGATTTTATAAAAGTTGTTACTTATGAAGCTATAGTTCTACGTAATCTTAAAGCAATTATTTTTTTAGCAGCATTTGCTGAAACGGGTATAGAACGCATACTGGAAGATGCTTTTGCTGGACGTTAAATCGAGTTTCTCCTTGAAAAAATTGTTCATTATAGTAAATGGACTTATGAGGAGCTTGAAGAGGTATTGGTTTACAACAGGGAAGAAGTTTGTGCCTTATACCCTTGGAATGGACAAGATTTGTCTAGGCGTAGATATCCAGGATCGGTTCCACCTTCACTTGGTATGAAGGGTTAATAACATCTATGTAAATACGAAAAGTAAAAAAAACAGCTTGCAACATCAAAAGCAAACTATGCTGAATTTTAGGGCTATCAGGAGGTGTTGTTATGACTACCGATGTACCTAAAAATCTTTCCCAAGACCCAAGCATTAACCCTGTCCATGACATTGTAGACGGACAAACTACAGATTGTTGCATTGTGGGTGGAGGCCCAGCAGGAGCAGTATTGGCGCTGTTGTTAGCACGTCAAGGCATTTCTGTGATGCTGCTGGAAGCACACAAAGACTTCGATCGGGACTTTCGCGGCGATACGATTCATCCGTCGGTAATGGAAATTATGGAAGAATTGGGACTTAGCGATCACTTGCTAAAACTCCCCCATACCAAAATGCGCCAAATTAGGTTTAAAACTCCTCAAGATACTGTCACATTGGCAGATTTTAGTCATCTGAAAACCCATTACCCCTATATTACGATGCTTCCCCAGGTAAAATTCCTGGAGTTCATCACCCAAGAAGCACAAAAATATCCTAATTTCCATCTGGTAATGGGTGCGAATGTACAGGAATTAATTACGGAAAATGGCGTAATTCAAGGTGTCCGCTATCGGGGAGGCGGTGGTTGGCATGAAATCCGGGCAATAGTGACAGTTGGCGCAGACGGTCGCCACTCACGTTTACGTCACCTGGGTGAGTTTGAGTCAATCGAAACCTCGCCACCAATGGATGTACTCTGGTTCCGCCTACCGCGTCAGCCAGAAGACGCTGAAGGGGGGATGGGGCGCTTTGGTCAAGGTAAAATCATTGCCATGCTTGACCGTGGTGATGAGTGGCAAGTTGCCTATGTTATTTCTAAAGGAGGCTATCATCAACTGCGGGCTGCGGGTTTGGAGGAATTAAAAAAATCTGTTGTGGAAGTAGTGCCAGAATTCCAGCAACGCATCCAAAATTTACATGATTGGTCACAAATAGCTTTTCTTTCAGTGGAGTCCAGCCGCGTCAAACGCTGGTATCGTCCAGGTTTGTTACTCATTGGTGATGCTGCCCATATAATGTCCCCCGTTGGTGGAGTTGGCATTAACTACGCGATTCAAGATGCTGTAGTCGCGGCGAATGTACTCAGCAAACCGCTCAAGAACGGACAAGTACAACTTAGCGAGCTAGCAAAAGTACAGCGTCAACGCGAGTTGCCCACACGGATCATTCAGGCGTTTCAAACTTTTATCCAAAAGCGGGTATTTGCCCCAGTTCTCATCTCAAATCGCACCTTTGTACCACCTGCGTTTTTGCGCTTACCCATCTTGCGTGACCTTCCAGGTAGGTTGATTGCCTTGGGTGTTTTTCCAGTTCACGTCAAGACTTAATTTTTGCCAATAATTTTTTCTATTTAATCAATAAGTGGTACAATTATACTACTCCAGACAGAATTCAATGCTCATTTAGTCAGGCGAGGGTGGAAAGCAGCATACTCTATGCTGTTCAAAGCGATCGCTTGGCTTTTATGCTAGAAAGGACTAAAAAGAATTCAGCACCCAGGAGTAAGAAGTCAGAATTGATAAAGAGTTTAGTATGATTGGTATATTCATTCATCAACTGTTTTCCTGACTTCTGAATTATGTTAGAAAATTTGTTCAAACATTATTAAAAAATGCAAAAGATTAAACCTATCTAGATATTAATTGGCACTAAATAGAAAAACCTTGTCTTTTTGAATCAGTACTTTTTGCAGTCAGGAGTAATTTTAATGAACAGCTGCGTTTTGATGGCGGAAATTATTAACGAACCGCAACTGCGTTATACAGCAGATAATCTGGGAGTCACGGAAATGCTGGTGCAGTTTCCCAATTCCCAGAAACAAGAAGATCCGCCAGCCACACTGAAAGTTGTCGGCTGGGGGAATTTAGCGACAGAAATTCAGCAAAACTACCACCAAGGCGATCGCGTCATCCTGGTAGGACGTTTAAACATGAATACTGTTGAGCGTCAAGAAGGTTTTAAAGAAAAACGCGCTGAATTGACAGTGCAACAAATTCAACCTGTTGGAGGTAGTTTTAATACCGATCCATTGCCTTCAGCAACCGTAACTCCATCATTCACTGAAACTGCCCCCCGACAACCATCAGCATCTCGTCCTGCACAGAAAGAGGTTCCCAGTTACGATTCACCACGTCCAGCGCCTACCCCGGCGACAAATCCTGTTGGCGTTGCTCCCCAAACACCAAGTTACGAACCTGTACCCCAACCCACAAATTATGAGCGAACCACTTATCCAGCAGTGAAAGCGGAAGAACCAGATCCAGATGATATTCCGTTCTAAAGTTGGTAGTTGAGCGTGTATTCAATTTACTTACATACTTGGCAAAAAGCATTAGGATTAAATAATTTTAGAAATAGCCATCTTTGAAGATGTGCTATTTTTTTTATCTACTGAATCTATACAAAAGCAATTACGTCAACGCGCCAACTACTTGTGTGAGTACTGTCATGCATCTGAACAATGGCAATATGTGCAATTCACAGTAGATCATTAGGTGGAACAGATAATTTGGAAAATCTGGCGTTGGCTTGCTTTCACTGCAATCGCAGGAAGACAAATCGGCTTACAGCAACTGACCCTCAATCTGGAGAAGAAGTTTTACTGTTTAATCCGCGATCGCACATTTGGAGTGAGCATTTTATCTGGTCTGCGGATGGACTGCTAATTGTTGGTTTGACACCTATTGGACGAGTGACCGTCACTGTATTAATCTTGAATCGGGAACGGATTATTAATATTCGTGCAGCTGATAAAGAAATCGGTCGGCATCCATCAATGGACGATCCAATCCAAAGGTAAAAACCAAATTTATCCACATATACATCAAAACTATTGTTAAAATCAAATAATTTTAAGTTAATATTTCCACCCAACTCCTATGAGAGAAACTGTCCTAGAGGTTCGCAATCTCCAAGTTGAATTTCCCGGTGATGGCAACACTGTCAGAGCTTTGGATGGTATTTCCTTTGGGCTGCATCGAGGTGAAACTCTAGGAATAGTAGGAGAATCGGGGAGTGGTAAATCAGTGACAGCCCTAGCTGTAATGGGTTTGTTGCAAAGTCCCGGTATAGTTACTGGCGGTGAAATCTGGTTTCGTCCGCAGGAGAATGCCAACGCCATCGATTTGGTAACATTGCCTCCTGAGCAAATGCAGTTACATCGGGGTGGCGACATCGCCATGATTTTTCAAGAACCGATGAGTTCGCTTAATCCAGTTTATAACATCGGTTTTCAGCTAACAGAAGCGATTATGCGGCATCAAAATGTGTCAGCAGCCCAAGCACGACAAATTGCGATCGCAGGTCTACAAGAGGTTAAACTTCTACCTAGTGATGAGGAGATCCAGCAGCAGTATATCGAAACTTGGCATCAAACCAGCAAGTCATCGAAACCAGAACCATCAAAGTTGGCACAGTTGGTTAAAGAACACAAAGAAGCCATGCTGGAACGCTACCCTCATGAACTTTCTGGCGGTCAGTTGCAACGGGTAATGATTGCAATGGCAATTTCTTGCAACCCATTAATCTTAATTGCCGATGAGCCAACCACAGCTTTAGATGTGACGGTGCAAGCGACTATTTTGGACTTGTTGCGAGAATTGCAGCAAAGCCGTGACATGGCAATGATTTTCATCACCCACGACTTGGGGCTAATTTCAGAAATTGCTGACGAAGTAGCGGTGATGTATAAAGGTAAAGTTGTTGAATCTGGTACTTCTCGGCAAATTTTCAGCAGTCCTCAGCATCCATATACTAAAGGTTTGATAGCTTGTCGGCCCACACTCAACCGTCGTCCCCAAAAATTACTCACCGTTTCTGACTACATGAGTGCAGAAGAGACAGCAACGGGACAAGTAGTAATTCAGCCGAAAGAACCAGCACAACCCACAGAAGTCACCACCGAAGAAATTGCTGCAAGATTGGCAAACTTTAATCAAAAGGAACCTCTGCTGCAAATCCGTAACCTGAAAGTTGGTTTTCCAGTGCGCGGGGTGTTTGGTGGGACAAAACGCTACAATATGGCAGTTAATGGCGTTTCTTTTGATGTCAAACCAGGAGAAACACTAGGTTTAGTGGGAGAATCTGGTTGCGGTAAAACCACCCTTGGCAGAACCTTGTTGCGATTAATTGAACCGATGGGTGGTCAGATTATCTTTGAGAAACAAGATATTACTAGCCTCAAAGGTGAACCGTTGCAAAAACTGCGGCGGGAAATGCAAATAGTCTTCCAAAATCCTTTTAGTTCCCTCGATCCCCGGATGAAGGTTGGGGATGCGGTGATGGAACCGTTGTTAATTCACGCTGTGGGTAAGACAAAGCAACAACGAGGGCAGCGCGTAGTCGAACTTTTAGAACGGGTGGGGTTGAGTGCAGATGCGATTAACCGCTATCCTCATCAGTTTTCTGGTGGTCAACGCCAACGAATTTGTATAGCCCGTTCTTTGGCGTTAAACCCTAAGTTTATCATCTGCGATGAATCAGTTTCAGCGCTGGATGTTTCAGTACAAGCGCAAGTATTAAATCTTCTCAAAGAATTACAGTCAGACTTTCAGCTTACTTATATTTTTATTTCTCACGATTTAAGTGTAGTGAAATTTATGAGCGATCGCATTTTAGTTATGAATCGCGGTCAAATTGTTGAAGAAGGCACAGCCGAAAGCATTTACCAAGAACCCAAAGAAGAATACACGCAAAAATTAATTGCTGCGATTCCTACTGGTAGTGCTGAACGGGTGCGAAGTCGGCATCTGAAGGCTTTATAGAAACAGAATTCAGGAGTCAGCAGTCAGAATGGGGCTAAACGCCCCGCTACCGCTAACAGCATGAATTCTGTACAAGTTGCGGATAGCGCAGGGTTAGCGAGTATTCAAGCGTCACGTCTAAATCAGCGACTTCCAACAAATAAATTATCCAATCTTGTGGGGTGGACATCTTGTCCGCCTTTGACTACGGGCGGGCGAGACGCCCACCCCACAAGAAGTATGAGTATTTTTTATTTGGAAGTTCCTAAACGGCATTTTTACACCCATACTAAATATGCAGATTTAGTTGTCTTTATTCTGAAGTCTGACTTCTTTTTCAACAAATATTTGTGCAAACAAAGTTAATTACATCTGCAAGTCCAGACTGAGTTTTTAAATTAGTAAAAATAAAAGGTTTATTGCCGCGCATTTTTTTAGCATCTCGTTCCATCACATTTAAATCTGCACCAACATAGGGTGCTAGGTCAGTTTTGTTAATCACCAACAAATCAGATTTAGTAATACCGGGGCCACCCTTGCGGGGAATTTTATCACCAGCCGCAACATCGATAACGTAAATCGTTAAATCTACCAATTCTGGACTAAAGGTAGCAGCTAAATTATCGCCGCCACTTTCCAAAAATACCAAATCCAAATCGATAAAACGTTCTTCTAACTGTTCAATTGCCGCCAAATTCATCGAAGCATCTTCGCGGATGGCAGTATGGGGACAACCACCAGTCTCTACACCCAAAATGCGATCGCTTGGCAACGCCTGAGAACGCACTAAAAACTGAGCATCCTCCTGAGTATAAATATCATTCGTCACCACTGCAATCTGATACTGCTCACGCAATCCCTTACACAAAGCATCCACCAAAGCCGTCTTCCCCGAACCCACCGGGCCAGCAACTCCCACTCGAAATGCATTCATTTTCATTTGTCATTTGTCCTTTGTAATAATTACGAATTACAAATTACGAATTATTTTGACTAACTCCTAAACAACCTTGTATACTGCGTTTCATGCTGCATACTCGCCAGCGATAAACCCCAACTACAACAGGCGAGTTCATCATCCTGCAATGCGAGAATTTCTAACGCCGCAACGCTAAATAATAGTTGCAAATCTAGTAATAATTGCTGTCCTGCTGTTTGTCCAAGCGGGATAAGTTTCACACCCGCAGTAATCAAATTACTTGCCCAACTATGCAGATATGCGAGTAATGCGGCTTGGATACTAATTTGCCAATGAGCAACTGCAATACCAAAAGCGATCGCATAATTGCAAGGATTACCGACAGCATTGGCAATAGGTATAATCTGCGGTTCTAGTTTACCAAGTAATTGGATCAGCGATCGCCCCATTTGCCAACTAGAGGCGCGTAACTCTTCTGTTTCCCTAGCAGCCGATAACCACCGATTCCAACGGCATAGCGACTCTACATCACCCATTTTTGCAGATTGCTGCGATCGTACCATCACCGCCGCCTCTAACCGAATTGCCCCGTAGAGCAACTCTGCTTTTAACCAATCTTTGAGGTGTGTGTGGTTAGCGATCGTACCATTTTCTACCAGCATTTCCAATCCTTCAGAATAACTATATGCTCCCACAGGTAAAGCGGGGCTAGCTAACTGTAAAATACTCAAAAGATGGCTATCAGTGAGCATGATGATGTTGTCCATAAGCTCCTAATTCTGGCTGAAACGGTAAAATTTCCTCTTTAACTTCTAAGCCCAGTTGTTCTAACATCGTGCGTAAAACCGAATCTGAAGACAAGCGTAAATAAGTTGGGGTAATTTCTACAGGTACATGACGATTTCCCAAATGGTATGCCGCCCGTAATAATAAAAGTGGTGTTTGGGCAAAAGCAGTCAGTACTAGTTCTGGTTTGGCTGTAATTCTGATTAAACTGCTATAGGTTTCTTCTTGGAGAATATCGCCATCGGATAAGACAGTTCCTCTGGGTAAACGTAAAAACACAACTTTACCATCTTCGGTTTCAAAACGATGACGGCTGCGGGTACGTTCTTCTGCTGTCAGCGCCAGAGTAAAAGTAACTGCGGCATCGTAATTAGGTGGTTTAAGTTGAGTAAATGTCAGCATACAGAGTTTTACCTGAACTTCCGCTTTTTATTATGGTTCTAATTTAACTAATTACGAATTATTCTAATACCCTTAGCTCTCTTAAATCATGTCTCCTTGCCAGTTAACTGGTTTCATGTCATAACCTTTTGTCACTATTCGATATAACCTTCTCTTAATCTTTTATTCGTATCTTGAGGTTGAAAATATTAGGGTTTCTATTGAAAATTTAGTAGTCTTTTGTGAAGCTTTATTGACATAAGCCCAAGCGTGACTATCAAAAATAACTTCTAGAACTCTATTTACACAGTATATATAAACATCATGATACCAATTCAATACTTACAGCCTCCAGTAATCAGATATGACTATTCCTCGCCCATAGTCAGAATAGCTGATAGCCGGAAGGATAATGAACCCTTCTATAAGCGTCCTGGGAAGTTTAAGAGTGTACTTTTACTATCAATTGATGGTTTGCGTCAAGCAGATTTGTCAGATCCTAAACTACAACAGTATTTGCCGAACATCAATTGTTTGAAAGAAACGGGTATCAGTTACACTAACGCTTTTACTAGCACTCCCTCCGATTCCTTTCCTGGTGTATTAAACTACTTAACAGGAGCAAGTCCCAAAACCACTGGGGTTTATTATGACGATACATATAGTCGAGTATTATCAGAAAAACCAGGTTCTCCTGCTGGTATAGAAGTTGAATTTGCGGAAAACATTGATAAAAATTCGAATCTCCTTAGCGGTGGCGGTGACTTCGGGATAAATAGTATTGATCCAGGTAAATTACCAGTAGACAGTAATGGAAATCGTGTTTATCCTCACAATTATTTAAAAGTAAATACCATTTTTGAGATAGCTAAAGCTTCAGGTTTGCACACTGCATTTATTGATAAGCATCCTGCTTATGACATTGCCAATGGCCCTTCTGGTAAAGGAGTTGACGACTTATACGCTCCAGAGATAAATGCCAAAGTTGCCTTAGAAAATGGTAAACTTGTAGACCAATCAACTGCTCAGAATCCTAGTAATCTCACATTTAAAACGACAACTAAAGACACTAACCTCACGGAAGCTTACGATGATCTTAAGGTAAATGCGATACTGAACGAAATTGCTGGAAAAAATTCACAAGGTACAGCTAAACCCGGAATTCCCGCGATTTTTGGCATGAATTTCCAAGCTCTTAGCGTAGCCCAGAAAGATGCCAGCAGTAATGGTGGTATTGCCAGCAATGGCACACCTTCGTCAGGTTTAATTAATGCTCTGGAACATACAGATAGCAGTATTGGCAAGATAGTAAATACCTTAAAAAAAGAAGGGAAATTTGACTCGACACTGATAGTTTTGACAGCGAAACATGGCCAAAATCCTCGTTTGGGAACAGCTACCCTCATTCCCGAAAATACTTTTACAGATGCCCTAATGAAAGCTGGTATTACAGTTAATCAAGCTACTCAGGATGATGTTGTTTTACTCTGGCTTAAAAATCAAAGCCAAGCTAGCACTGCAACAAGTGTTTTAAAGAAACTGGCAAATCCAGCAATTGATACACTTTATTCGGGTGGCGCACTATTAGCAGCAGGTTTTGGCAATCCGTTGCAGGAAGATCGTACCCCTGATGTCATTATCAAACTCAAACCAGGATATGTGATTTCAGACAGTACCAAAAGGGCAGAACACGGCGGTTTTTCTGATGACGATACCCATATTTCTTTGATCCTCAGTAGTCGTGGACTAGAAGATCGTGTTAAGGGGACTTTTCAGATCAAGAAAGTTTCTAGCAAACAGATTGCAGTTACAGTATTGGAGGCACTGGGACTTGATCCCAGGAGGCTCCAGGGAGCTAGGTCTGAAAATACAGTTGCATTACCGGGAACGGAAATCGAAGATGCCAGAAAGTTTTGAGAATCTTTTAATAGAGATTTCTGGTAGCTAAACACGTCACTGGGAAAAGGCGATCGCATTTATTTATGTGCTTTTATATCTCTGTGTTATCTGTGTCTCTGTGGTTCAATAAACTACTTTTAAACCGCAGAGGCACAGAGAGCGCTGAGAAAAAACAATCTTATTTTACGAGTCACCTTGAAAGGGCTAGTCCTAATAATATTATTTTGGCATTAATTTGAATAGATTTATACAAACAAAAAAAGGAGAGTATTGCTACTCTCCTAACGTAATCTGAGGGAAAATTTTCAGCTTAGTGATTAAAACGGGCTTGACGTTCACGCAATTCACGAACGTGTCGTTCACGAGCTTGACGTTCACGCAATTCACGAGCGCGTCGTTCACGGGCTTGACGTTCACGCAATTCACGAGCGCGTTGTTCACGGACTTGACGTTCGTGTTGGACTCTATTGTTATTAAAAGCTACACTATTACTACGATTAAAATGCTCATGCTCAGATTTAAATTCAGCAGCATTAGCATTTTGAGAAAGAGCGGCAATTGAAGCAGCTGCTAATAAGCCTCCAAGAAGAATAGATTTAAAGCGGTTCATATATCCTTTAATCTCCGTTGCATTGATTTGTATATTCTCAATATAATTGGAATAACCAGGCACAAGCCTGTATCTAAAGTCACCTTTAAATAGTTACTTTAGTCACTAATACTAAGATTTACGGCAGACTAAAGAATTCAGGAGTCAGAAGTCAGAATTCAGTTGAGTATTTTGTACGACACTTCGGCTATGCTCAGTGCATCGCTGGCGGATAAATAACCGGAGGTCAGCTAATAGGTAATGTAAACCAAAAGGTTGCCCCTGCATTCAATGCACTATTAATACCAATTTCGCCACCGTGAGCATGGATGATTTGCTTACACAGATACAACCCCAATCCCAAACTTACAGAATTGCGGATACTTGCACCCCGAAAATAAAGGTCAAAAAGCCGTTCGCTTTGTTGTTGACTAATGCCCACACCGTTATCACTAACAGTACAATAAATCATCTCACCCTCACAGGTAGCATTAATTGTCAAGAGCAAACCAGGGGCATTATGTTTTAGAGCATTGACAATTAAGTTAGAAAAAACTCGCCATAGTTGCGTGGGATCTGCATTGACTAATGGCAAATCTGCGGATACTAAATTTGTCAGCTTGGCTTGATTTTGCTCTAGCAATGGCTCTAAATCTACGATCGCAGCTTCGACAACTGTCAGTAATTGTACGGCTTGACGCTGCAAAACAACACCTTGCACCTCGCTGATATGAGCTTCCATCAACGAATTAATTAAATTAAGTTGGCGATCGCTACTTTGAATCATCCGCTCTAAAATTGAGCGTGAAATGGAAATATTCTCTCCTGGACGTGCAAGCAAGTTTTTCAGCACCATTAAAGTACCCAGCACTGGGTTACGTAAGTCGTGGGAAACTGCATGGAAAAATACTCGTAGTTCTTCTTCAGTTTGTTTACGCTGGGTAATATCTTCAATCAAACCTTCGTAGTAAAGTAGCTTTCCTTTTTCGTCACGCACTGCATAGGCTTTTTCCGAAATCCAGACAATACTCCCGTCTCGGCGATAAATTTGGGACTCAAACTCGGAAATGCTGCCATACTTTTCCATCAGGCGGACAAATTCGGCGCGGCGGTTCGGATCAACGTACAATTGTTCAATAACAGTGGAATTTGCTGTCACCTCCTCCGCTAAAGAGTAGCCATAAATGCTTGCTAAAGCCGGATTTGCTGTAATGTAACGTCCATCGGGACTGCTTTGAAAAATCCCTTCAACGGCGTTTTCAAAAATGCTGCGATATTTAGCTTCTGCAACCTTAAGTTTTTGGTAGGCAGATTCCAATTCTTTATGGGCGTAAAACTCAGAACGTTGCAGGCGATCGTACAGATAAACACCGATATCACATATAGCACAAAACCAAAAAATGTATAAAATGAATGTTACATTATATATTTCTGGATGGTCGGGGATTGGTGTTTTTAGCCCAAGTGCCGTATTCACACCAAAATAGTAAGTTAGCACACTCACTTGAGTCAGCAGGTGAAGAATCCAGCAGACGGGCATCAACACAGCTTGACTCAAGAATAGCAGCGACCAACCGATGCTATCGGGTAGTGCGAAACCTGTGATGGTTGCAAACAACTGTGAGGCTAAACTAATTGACCAAGAAGACCCCAAAAATAATAAATCTGGACGATCGCGACCTAACTTAGTTTTATGTAAAGCAAGGCAGATTAGTATATTCAGCAACATTGCAATATTAATTACAAGGCGCTGAGTTCTAAGTACTTCTGGCAGGTGCTGCAACTCTGCAAAAGGAAAAAACAAGCCGTAAATGTCTCGCAAAGTAAAAGATAACAGACACATCAGCGCTAGGCATAACCATAAACGCAATCTCTGCCACAAAAAACGGTTACGCCAATCTCTGTAAAGAGTAGTGGTTTCGTCTCTTGTTGGTGCAGAAAAGCTTTGTTTGCACCACCTTTGCACTGTTGTAAACGGAGTAGCCATTAGCATCCGAGCAACTTTGCCCATACCTTGAGGGTGTTTCTCTAACTCAACATTGCCATAAATAACACCCTCTCATTTTTTGGTGACTTATGGGCGATTTCTTGGAGATGTTGCTAAAGGTAGTGTAAACCAGAAAGTTAACCCGCGCTTGCGGTTACTAATAACACCAATTTCGCCGCCATGTGCTTTAATAACTTTCCGACAAAGATACGTTTTTAAGCCAATGCTTGTAGAACAACAATCTTGGGGATCGCGGACATGCAGATCGAAAAGGCGATCGCACTCTAGTTTACTCATTACCACACCGTCATCTTGAATCTGAGTGCGAATCATTTTGCCCTCAACGCTGGCACTCAGAATAAAATTTAAGCCTGGTGGATTATTTTGCAAGCTATGTGTTACTAAATGTGCTAAAACTTTTTCTAACCGAGTCGCATCTGCCATCACTAATGGTAAATCGGCGGGAACCAAGTTCTTTAGAGTTGCTTGATTTTGTCTCAGTATGGGTTGCAACTGGGTGAATGTTGCTCCCAGTAGAGTGTTAAAATCCACAGGTTCGGGTTTAATGTCAATACCTTGTTTTTCACAAGAATTAATTTCTAGCAATGAGTTAATCATTGTCAGTTGGCGATCGTTGCCTTGAATCATCCGCTCAATTATCGAGCGAGATACTGGAATTTGGGATTGGGAGGAGGCAGAGGGGCAGGGTGCGGGGGGCAGAGGAGAAAGAGGTAATTTTTTCTCCCCCTTGCTCCCTGCTCCCTGCTCCCCTGCTTCCTTACTGCCCACTCCCTGATTTAACAAATTCTTTAACACCATCAAGTTACCCATCACCGAAGTTCGTAAATCGTGGGCAACTGTGTGCAAAACAACATCTTTTACCCGATGCAATTCTTCAACTTCTTGCATTTTTTGCTGCAATTGTGCTGTTCGTTCTTCTACCTGGTGTTCTAAATTAGTGTTAAGTTCTGCGAGTTTTTGGTAAATCTGGCTTTGGTGAATGGCGATCGCTACTTGTTCTGACATTTGCTGTAACAAATCAATTTCTATTGGTTGCCAATGACGCGGCCCTGAACATTGATTGGCAATTAACGCCCCAAATAATTCATTATTTAGCATAATTGGTACAGTCAAAGTCGCCTTCGTTTGGAATTTTTGAAAGTGCGCTTTGACTTTGGGAGATAATGCTACTTGCGTTACATCTTCAATGACACCGACAACATTATCTTTGAGTAAGTTTCTCAATTCTTGTAGATAAGCTTCATCTTTAGTAGACCATCCTGTGACTGATGGATAATTAGGATCAACTGATTCTGCAAGAGTTCTGGCTCCTAATTGGGTGTTATTTAAACCAATAAAAACGCGATCTGTTTGTAGAAATTGCCTGACTTCGGTGACGGTGGTTTGAAGAATTTCCTCTAAGTTAAGGGAAGACCGAATTCTGACTAAGGTTTTTGCCAACAAGCGATCGCGTTCTGCTGATAGACGTAATTGTGCTTCCACCTGCTTGCGTTCTGTAATGTCGTGATGGACTGCTAAAATCGAAGGCAGACCATCTAAATCAATGATTTCGGCTGAAAGCAGCGTTGTAATTATTTTGCCTGACTTTTGCCGAAATTCAGTTTCCAAGTTGCGAACAACTCCTGTGGCTTGCAACTCTTGTAACAAATTCTGGCGATCGCGATCGTGTACCCAAAGATTTAACTCAAAAGAAGTTTTACCAATCGCCTCATCTCGCTCATAACCTAAAAGTTTCACAAAACTGTCGTTAACTTCGATGAAGCGTCCTTCTTGTTGTGTGCTAATGGTAATTGAATCGGGGCTGCAACTAAAAGCTTTAGCAAATTTTTGGGCCAGATTTTGCAAGGCGACTTCTGCTTGTTTGCGTTCTGTGATGTCTCGGACAATTGCTACTACCTCATCTTGACCACTTACTACCAACCGCGCCTCATAATCTTTGAGTCCCAAAGGCGTTGGTAGCTGATATTCACAAGTTTGCAAAGTTCCAGAATCTAAAGTTTTAGCGATTGCTTCTAGGCTAATTGCGGCAACATCACTAGGCAATAACTCCTGCACATGTTTCCCAACTATTTCTTCTCTCGAAAGAGTGACATTTGCTCCTTCACTTTTCAAATCTAGATATTCGCTATCACGGCTGATGCGAAACATTAAATCGGGGATAGCATCCAAAATTGCTTGATACCGCGCCTCACTCTCAAGCAATTTTTCTTGGGCTTGTTTTCGGTCTGTAATCTCCATGACCAAGCCATTCCAAAGCAAATCACCTGATTCTTGTAATTCGGGTTGCGAAGTAGCTTGAATCCACTTAAGTTTGCCACTAGGCGTAATGATGCGACCTTCCCAATCCCAAGGTGTAATATTTGTAGTACAATAAGCTATAGATTCTGTAAAAGTTTTTATATCTTGTGGATGAATCAGTTTGTATAGCACCCGAAAGTCTTTCTGTATAGTTTCTGGTTCTAATTCATACAAATATTCACAACCAGAACTAACATAAAGAACTAACACAGAACCATCCTGCTGTTGCAGAACTTGGAAAATCATTCCTGGTAAATTGACAGCAAGTTTTGAGAGCAAGTTAATAGCGTCTTGCGGGCAATTTGGTGTATACAGCGATTTTACAACGGTTTCATCCACTCTTTGACCCTTTGATACACAAGCTATTGATGTACAATTAAAAGCCAGAATAACTAATTTAACAGTTTTGATTCTGTAGGCATAATTGCTAACAGAATTAAAACTGCACCTTCTTTCAGAGTAGTTCCTGATGAGGCGATCGCATTCCCCCAATCGGGTGAACGATTTGCCAGGGAGAGAATCATTTCAGGAGTGCTGAGTTATATTATGTCCAGGTAATTTAGTTATGATTCCATAGTCATTGCACGCTAGATGCTCTACTTTGCATCTCTTCTTCTTACACAGGACTTACGCAAACAATAACCAAAACCCTTATTTTCAGGTAGGGGCAATTCATGAATTGCCCCTACAGCGTGTACTTTTGCGTAAGTCCTATTACAAAGGGAGAGGCTAGCGCCTGCCGTAGGATGCCCGAATGCGAACAGTGTCTCCTCTCTTGACAAGGGCTGTAGGGAGAAGTTCCGGCTTGGGATTGAGGACTTGAATGTATCTGAGTTTGTACATTGAAAAATTGAGATAATCAACTTTGATCGCAACAATCAGATAGAAAATAGTTTATCGATGCATTTAATCTAGTTTTACTTAATACTAATTCTGTATGAAGATGCATAGAAAAAACCCCACCGTCTGCGGCACCCCCCCTTAATAAGCTACGGTGTACAAACAAGTCTGAAATAGCTGATTAGCCAAGGTTTTACCCCACCCTAACCCTCCCCTTATAAAGGGGAGGGAACTAAATTTCTTGTTTCCACCCTTAATAAGGGGGGGATTAAGGGGGGTAATTAGACTTGTATACCGTAGACCCTTATAAAGGGGAGGGAACTAGATTTCTTTTTCTCCCTTTGTAATATATCTAAGGAGATATAAATGCAATTACAACAGGTATCAGTTTTAGAAGAAACTCTTTGGCAAGCAGTTGTCAATCGAGATCCCAGAATTGACGGCAAGCTTTTCTACGGTGTTCGCTCTACAGGCGTTTATTGCCGACCTATTTGCCCTAGTCGCAGACCAAATCGCAATCAAGTTTGTTTCTTCCAGTCGCCAGAAGAGGCTGAAATTGCAGGTTTTCGACCTTGTAAGCGCTGTCAGCCACAATTTGAAAGAGTTCCAAATCCGGCTCAGGCGAAAGTTTTAGCAGTATGTCGATATATTGAAGCACAAGGCGATCGCATCCCAACCCTCTCGGAATTATGCTCTCAGGTGAAAATGAGTCCCAGTTACCTGCAAAGAATATTCAAGCAAATAATTGGCGTATCCCCCTTTCAATATGCAGATGCGCTGCGTAGCCAACGATTGAAGCAGCGTCTTCAGTCAGGGGAGGAAATTGCTGATGCAGTTTACGATACGGGATATGGTTCAAGTAGCCAACTCTATGAGAAAGCACCTAAACAATTGGGAATGACACCAAAGATTTACCAACAAGCTGGAAAGACAATCAGCATTGTTTATGCGATCGCTCCATGTTCACTAGGATATTTGCTTGTGGCAACAACAGAGAAGGGTATCTGTGCCGTTAAACTAGGTGATGAAGCAGACAAGCTTGAACACATTTTGAAGCAGGAATTTCACCAAGCACACATTATACGTGATGACCACACACACAAGGAATGGCTACAAGCAATCCTCGACTTCATTGCGGGAGGTGAAACGCATCTTGATTTACCACTTGATGTCCGTGGGACAGCATTTCAGAAACAAGTGTGGGAAGCATTACAAAAAATTCCTTATGGCGAAACCCGTACCTACACTGATATCGCCTGTGATATTGCCAAACCCCAGGCAGTCCGCGCTGTAGGTAATGCTTGTGGCGCTAATCCGATCGCGCTGATTGTACCGTGTCATCGGGTGCTGCGGAGTAATGGCAGTCTTGGTGGTTATCACTGGGGAATTGAGCGCAAACAAAAACTGCTTACACAAGAATCGAAATTTCTCAAAGATGACTCAAACACCTGAACTAGAATCGTTGACTGAAGAAAGTCTTACCCGTGGTTTAATGGTGCTTGCCAAACTTGATAGCGATTTGGCTCGGATTTTAGAGACACTGGGGCCTCCACCTATATGGTCAAGAGAAGCGGGTTTTGCAACGCTGTTGTGTATAATTCTGGAACAGCAAGTTTCTGTAGCGGCTGCAAGGGCAGTATTTACAAGACTCTGTGGGGTTGTTGTAACTCTAACGCCAGAAAATTTTCTGATATTAGATGATGCTCAATTAAGAGCGATTGGATTCAGTCGGCAAAAGATTCTATACTGTCGTGGGTTGGCGAATGCGATCGCAACTGGTCAGCTTGACCTCAGCAAGCTGGAACAAATGGACGAAAATAGGATCAGAACTGAGTTAAAGCGCCTCAAAGGTATCGGAGACTGGACAGTTGATATTTATTTGTTAATGGCGCTGCAACGTCCTGATGTCTTTCCTAAAGGCGATTTAGCGATCGCGATCGCTCTACAAAAACTCAAAAACTTGGCGACGCGTCCAACACCAGTACAACTAGAAGCAATGACACAGCACTGGCGACCGTGGCGAGCAGTTGCGGCAAGACTTCTATGGCATTATTACCTAAGTAATCCCAAATAATTGCTACTTCTCCCTTCTCTAACGAGACGCTGCGCGATGGCGCACTTGGCGCACTTGGCGGTTCGTATAATAAATATAAACTAAATGGCAGAAAATCAATTAAGCCTAACACCAGAAAATGATAAAACTTCAAAAATCCTGCCGATAATCATAGTAATAATTGCATTATTAGCTTTATCTTTAACAGCAATATTTATTAAAATTGCTGTTAGAGAAATGAGCGCTGTTGCTACATTATTTAATCGTTTATGGATAGCGACTATTATCTTTGGCTTATGGAGTGGAATTAACCAAGTACGGACTCAAATTACAGATGATAAACCTGTATTACCACAGCAGCCTTATCCAATAAAAGAGATAGCGCTTTTAATCGCAGTGGGTCTAGTTCATGTATTAGGTCGATTATCTTGGACTTGGGCGCTAACTCAGACTGGTGCTGCTAATGCTAATGCCTTAGGTAGCCTCAATCCGCTATTTACTACTTTAGGAGGATGGCTATTTTTTAATCAAATTTTTGGGCGCAAATTTATCATCGGTCTGATCTTAGCTATAATCGGTGCGATCGCTGTTGGATTAGAAGATTTATTGCGTTCTAATAATAATATTACAGGTGATGCTGTTGCCCTGATATCATCGATATTTTATGCAGCAAACTTTTTACTTATTGAGCAGATCAGCAATAAGTTTTCAATTATCACCATCCTCCTGTGGCGCTGTGCGATCGCAACTTCATTAATGATACCAGTAGTGCTAATCTTAGAAAAACAAGTTTTTCCAGTTACTTTATCGGGGTGGTTAGTAGTCTTTGCCCTAGCTGCTATTTGCGAAGCCTTGGGTCATGGGCTAATTGTATACAGTCTCAAAAATTTTTCATCAGGATTTATCTCTTTACTCTTACTACTCAATCCAGTGATTGTTGCGATTCTTGCTTGGATACTTTTCTCGGAAAACTTGAGTATTTTTAACTTGTTAGGTTTGGCTCTAATTGTAGGGGGTATATATCTAGCAATTTCTAATAAAGAAGCTGTGCAATCTAAAGTTAATACCCAGATCCAATCGGGAGCATCCCATTTTTGCAGAAATACTGATTCATGAGTGTAGTATGGGGAGAACACAATACTTACTTAAACCATAGGCATGACCCCCG
>NZ_JBALBZ010000026.1:0-109100 GCF_036919495.1 Nostoc sp. | reverse complement strand
TCGACCTGCAACTTAGATGCATCGACCTGCAACTTAGATGCATCGACCTGCAACTTAGATGCATCGACCTGCAACTTAGATGCATCGACCTGCAACTTAGATGCATCGACCTGCAAAGATGAGCTTACCCTTTGCTTAACTTTATTTTATCTAAAAACTTCACCTTACTGTTAGTTTAAAAGTCACAATGGGCACATTAAATATATACATTACAACAGTATGCTGATATGCCTACCCAAGATACAACACGCCGTTTGCGCCCTCAATTAATTAGTGAAGATGTTACTTCATGGCACGGCTTGCAAACGATCGCCACTTACCAAACAACCCGTGCTGATGCCTCTGCTACCAACTTACAGCAAGCTTATCAAGCTATGTTAGCCCAGCAACAAGCCGAAACCGAGAAATTAGCTTTATACCGTGCTGCTGCTGATGCTGCGCGATTAGCAGAATGGGAATTTCATAATGCAGTATTAGCCATGAAAGAAGTTGTGCGCGGACAATATGGATTAGATAGCGACCAAGCCCAAGCGGTAGGATTGAAGAAAAAATCAGAATACAAGCGTCCCAGCCGCAAAAAGTTAGTCGCATCATGAGCTAGGAAAAATTGACACATTTTAGATGTGCGATCGCTCTATATATTTACACAAAAACAAGGGTGGGCAACTATTTGCCCACCCTTGTTTTTGTTTAAGGCAAGGGGAAGAGACGCGATAAATCGCCGTCTGTACAATAATTCCTTTGTAGAGACGGCGATTTATCACGTCTTTGTTATATAGTCATATCTGCCTCCACGCTCAAGCGCACGTTTGTAAGCAGGTCGGGCATGAATGCGATCGACAAATTCTTTGATCTTTGGCCAGTTCTCGGCCTCTTCTTTTTGCACAGCCACTACTTCGAGGGGAAAGCTCATTTGGATATCGGCGGCGGTGAATTCCTCCCCTACAAACCACGTACTCTTACGAAGTTCACCTTCTATGTAGTCAAAATGAAGTTTGATCTGAGGCGCGACGAATCCATTAACAACGCTGCTGTCTCCTTCCCCGAAATTATTCAAGACCAATCGCATCACCAGAGGAGGCATTGCAGAGCCTTCGGCGTAATGCAGCCAATATGTATAGCGCAGATGCTCCGGTGTATCGGATGCCGGAACTAGCCGACCATTGCCGTAGCGATTAACGAGGTATTCGATGATAGCGCCTGACTCAGCAATGGTGAGGTCTGCATCTGTGATTACTGGTGACTTGCCAAGCGGATGGACTTGGCGCAGCGACTCCGGTGCTAGCATCGTTTTTGCATCGCGTTCATAGAATTTGATCTCGTATTCGATACCTAATTCCTCAAGCAGCCACAGCACACGCTGCGATCGCGAGTTGTTAAGATGATGAACAACGATCATAAAACGTTCCTCTTTTGATGGCTCATTACTATCCGATGTCGGCTAATCTCTAGCTATATTATTAGACAATCTTTTTCAGGCTAACTCCCCTAATTGGTATAAAAACCTCATTTGATTTCATTTATGGCTTTAATTATTGCTGGAGAACGTAGTGGGGTGGGCAAGACAACAGTTACGCTCACACTTTTAGCATCTTTGTGCCGTCGCGATCGCCTGGTGCAATCTTTCAAGGTAGGCCCAGACTACATCGATCCGATGTTTCATCAACACGTAACTGGTCGTCCTTGTCGGAATTTAGACCCAGTGTTGACTTCCGAAGCCTACGTTCAACAATGTTTTGCCCGTAATAGCCAACTAAGTGAATATGCCCTAGTGGAAGGGGTAATGGGATTATTTGATGGAGTGAAGGGGAGTGGGGATGAGGGAGCAGGGGAAGAAGAATTATTGATTAATGCCCAATGCCCAACAGACTTTGCGAGTACGGCACACATTGCGCGGCTTTTAGATTTACCTGTGGTGTTGGTGATTGATTGTAGTCGTTTATCTGGTTCTGTAGCTGCGATCGCTCACGGTTATCGATCTTTTGATCCCCGAATTAAAATAGCTGGAGTAGTATTAAATCGCGTGGGGAGCGATCGCCATCTTTCTCTACTGAAAGATTCTCTCGAACCCTTAAAATTACCGATTCTCGGCGGACTGCGCCGTCAAGATAACATCACAATTCCCGATCGCCACTTAGGTTTAGTTCCCACAGCAGAACTTCCCGAACTCAACGCTTTAATTAATCGCCTCGCCGATTTAGGAGATACCTGCTTCGATTGGCAACACTTATTACCCCTGTTAAAATCAAAACCTCTCCCTCATCGCCCTTATCCCCCTTATCCCCCGTCATTATCAGTCAGAATTGCAGTAGCCCGCGATCGCGCTTTTAATTTCTACTACCAAGACAATCTCGATTTGCTGCAACAACTTGGCGCAGAACTGGTTTTCTGGAGTCCCTTAGAAGATGCTGCAATACCAAAAAATGTGCAGGGAATGTATTTTGGTGGAGGTTTCCCAGAAATTTTTGCCCAGCAACTAGCAGAAAATACTAGCGTTCGTGATGCAGTGAAAACAGCAATTCTTCAAGGAATGCCTGCGATCGCTGAATGCGGAGGATTAATGTATTTATGTGAGCAGATTATCGATTTTGAGGGTAAATCTTGGTCGATGGCGGGAGTTTTACCGACATCTGCTGTAATGGGTGGCCGTTTAACTTTAGGCTATCGTCGGGCAGTAGCTTTGCAAGATAATTTGTTAGTCAAGGCAGGTACAACTGTTTACGGACACGAGTTTCATCGTTCCCATTTAACCTTAAATCCTACTCAGCCCCTGTTTGAAACTTCTCGCTACGATTCTGAGGAAAATATGGGATGCGAAGGATGGGGTTTACCTGCAAATGTTCATGCTTCTTATGTGCATTCGCACTGGGGAGAAAGTAGAGAAATTCCCCAGCAGTTTCTTCAAGAATGTCGAAAACTAGCATCTATAGAAACATGGAAATAAGCACAAAAACCAGTAGGGTGAATTAAAAACTATCAGTGAATTAACTCCGTAAAGAGGTGACACTCAGATCGTCATTCAACTTGCGAATCAGACGGGATAACTCACGAATGATATTCACCGCAATTTCGGGAGTTTCTTCGATCGCATCATACAGCTGCTCTTGCGTCAGTTCTAAAAATTCGCAAGGTTCTAAAGTCGTTGCGCTGGCGGAACGAGGTTGAGTATCAAATACTGCCATTTCCCCAAAGTATTTTCCCTGTTCCACCTCTGCCAACTGTTTATTTCCGATGTGAACTTTAACTCGGCCTGAGACGACAATATAGAGCGATCGCCCTTCTTCTCCCTGGCGAAAAATCGTGTAATTAGCTGGAAATGACAATTCGTTCATTACTGAAGTGAGCCGCACAATAAAATCATCCCGCAATTCCTTAAAAATTGGGACTCGCCGGACAAATAATAAACGGTCAACACTGGTTAGCATAATTACAAATTAAATATTAAATATTACTGTAAATTTTAAAACTGAAGCCACGCGATTAGTCATATTAACCGATGTTGAACGCTAGCGGTCAAGAATATCTTAAACTTTACCGACAGAAAACCACTTAGCATTGCTTTAATAGGAGCGATGCCTACGGCAGTAAACTACGCACAGAAAGTCTTCAAACTCAGTATTAGGTATTCTCTCGTTCCCATGCTCTGTGGCTGATTAAGGCTGTTTCGGGTCAGATATTGAGTCAGAGTCTCAATGAATGCATTCCCATGCAGAGCAAATGAACGAGGGAAACATAAATGGTTGAGTTATTAATCACTTTTATTTATCGTTTTAAAAAACAAGAGTATTTGCTCTTATTTGGTTGTAAGCCCTAATATTTATTTCATGAACTCCAAGGTACCTTGCTGAGAAACAAAAATCACCAATTTCATTAGAGGCAATAGCTTCTAAAAACTGGGGAACTGGCTAATGGCTAACGAACCGCGATCGGTGGTCGTTAGGTAAAACAGTCACAAAATCTCCTGAACTGCCCTGACATAGGGAGCAGAGAAGGACTAGGACAAACAGCATTGAATTATCGTGAGCAACAATTATGAGTTGGTTAATTAGTACAATAATTATTGGAATCTCTGCCGCTTTTGCAACCACCTTTGACGACAATTTATATTTGACAGCTTTTTTCGGAAAAGTCAATCGCAGCTTTCGTCCTAAGCATATTATTATTGGTGAATTTCTGGGATTCACAGCCTTAGTATGCGCTAGTCTCCCTGGTTTTTTCGGCGGTCTGATTGTTCCAACCACCTGGATTGGTTTGCTGGGTTTGCTTCCCATTACTATTGGTATCAGTAATCTCATCAGTCGAGAAGCGGAAACAGAGACAGTGCAAGCTGTGTCAATTGACTCAACCTCTCCTGTCAAATCTGGACGGCAGAAGAAATCACTATTAGCAACCATCCGCGATCCGCAAACTTACCGCGTTTCTGCTGTCACCATTGCCAATGGAGGAAACAACATTGGGATCTATGTACCATTGTTTGCTACTAGCAATCTTCCAAGTTTGGGTGTAATTCTGTGTGTTTGCTACTTTACTGTTGGGGTGTGGTGCTTACTCTCTTACAACCTGACTCGTAATCCTCTCATGGCTCCCGTTTTAACTCGCTTCGGTCGCAAAATTTTCCCCTTTGTCTTAATTTACTTGGGACTCTCTATCTTAATTAAAAGTGAAACATATCGGCTTTTACCTAGTCTGGCAATGCTTTCTAATTAGGTATGAGGCGATGTCTACGACGGGCGTAGCTGCGGCACCCGATCTGAAAACTCGAAATTCCTGATGGGTGCTATCTCCGTCATGTAACCAAAAAAGTCAGCGATCGCTTCCCATCCAAAAATATTTTTTAATCACTTGAATTTATCAATTTGAATCACAATAATATTTGATGTTATCAATCAAGTTATCTAAAGTGAGAATAAAGCACATTATTGATGGCTCTTATAAAAGCAAGCCCAGCACTACGAATCATCAAAGGAAGGAATTAATGAATAAACCAAATCCAAAAAAATTAACTCAGTGGATTGTAACAGCAGTATTTCTGGTACTTGTAATAGGATTTTCGCTCCTTGACCAGCAAGCAGTTAAAGCTCAAACACTAACACCATCTATACCTACGGAATCTGAACTAGCTCCAGTAATATCTCCGGTTACATCTCCAATGGAGTCTGTTACTGCCCCAGCAATATCTCCGGTTACATCTCCAATAGTGTCTGTAGCAGAAAACGTTAGACGTTTATTACAAACCAATGAATGTATCGGATGTAATCTGACTGGAGCAATGCTCAAGGATGCAAACCTGCAAGCGGCAAACTTGGAGGGTGCTAACTTACAAAATGCAGATTTAGAAAGGGCTAACTTACAGCAAACAAATTTACAAGGGGCAAACTTTCAAGGGGCAGATTTAGGTAAGGTAAACCTTTTGGGAGCAAACCTTGTGGGAGCAAACCTATTTGATGCAGACCTAGAGAAAGCTAACTTGCTGGGAGCAAATCTGCAAACCGCTAACCTACAGGGCGCAGATTTAGAAAAGACAAATCTCACAAATGCAAACATCCAGGGGGTTAACCTGATGGGGGTTGATTTGGAAGATGCAATCAGACCAGAAGGATTCACTGTTCAGTGATTAAACTGAAGTTCTCTGTGCAAATTTAATAAAAAATTTCAAAAGCCTAATTCAATATGAATCCAGGCTTTACTTTTTTAAATGTGAGTTCGACGGAATTTTTCTACTGACAGGATACCGTTACGTGGGCTTTTTTACTTTTCAGACAGGCTATTGTACTTTCAACCTGAGTAAGTCGGCGTGAAAAAACCAAACTATGTTTTGAGTAGGGGAGATTTGAGGTGTTTTTTAGATACGCGAATTATACCACTTGTATTCGTTCAGACAATTTTGATGCGATCGAACAGGAAGTGACACGCTTGTTAGAACAGGAGCCAGATTGTCTGCGTATTCCCCAGCCTCCTCAGCTTGTATGCAATCTGGATGAATATCTGTGGGAAGTAATTGTACGCAAACTGGGAATTGTATGCTTTTTTAATGGAACGGGTGGGTGGATTGTTGGCTTTTTTGCTGGTGAGGGCGGGTGGACGATTGTTAAGACTTGGCCAGTCGATCTGCTTTGTGTGCGCGCAGAAGGTGCTAGTCGCCCTCGTTTGTCGGCATTGGCAATGGAACTAGGGTGCGATGCTTTTCATTTTAGGGTGACTCGTGACGACAACGGTATCCTGCTAGAAACTGATGCAACAGGTCACATCTTCATTTCTGGTTGTGTTAATGCTGAAGAAAGTGAAAGCGATCAGTTTTATGATGAACAAGTTGATGCACCAGGCTTGCCCCCACAGTTTTCTCTATTGCATGTGCCACAATTGATGGAGTGGGCAATGCGAGTCAACGTAGATCCTGAAATTGCAAGAATTGAAGCTGAGTACGAGCGGCTGTTGGTAGAAGCTCCAGATTCAGAGTTATTATTTAACTTAGAAGATGAAGTATTTAAGGGTTATGCCGAACGCATTGATAATGCTTTGGCGGAAGTAATAGACAAATCTAAATCCTGGTATGTAGATTTAGCTTACGATGTCTACACAAAACCACAGAGCTTAGAAGCCAAAGGAGTACGTTTGCTGTACTTCCAACCTCCAACTACGTACAATCCTCATCCCGTTATCGTGCTACCACCTGAGCCTCTGTCTGAAGATGATGAGGATGAATCTTTCTAATCATTTCCATCAATAAATGTTCTACGCTGTTTGATTTGCTTCCAACCAGTTAAGTAAATCCTCAAGGGTTGTAAAATCCAATAAAGCCTCACCAAGTGCTTCTAATTGCTCTAGGGAAAGAGTTTGAATGCGCCCCCGAACCTCTTGTGGTAACTCTCCTACCCGTTTTTGTAGTAGCCGTAGCACAAGTGTTTGCCCCTGTTCCTGTTTTCCCCGCTCGTAACCAATGCGTTCGCCTGTGGTAATGTAGCTCATGATTAATAGCCAAGTTTCTTGTCCTTGAATTTGCCAGACTTTAACTAATTTATCTGCATATCTCCTACCAAGTTCTGCTTCGCGGGCTATTTGTTGAAATTCCTTGTCGAGAAATTCGTGGGGACGTTCCCAATTAATTAGTTCTGCTGTTTGGGGAAAGAAAAATTGCATTGCTTGGGGAAAGTAAGCTTCTAAAATTTCTTTCCACGGGCTATCATTATCTGCTCTTTCCAGTTCCTCGGTCATCAGTTGATTGTTATACCATTTAGTAATCCTAAATCATTTGTGAACAACAATATCCCTGATTTGTTGGAGAAGTCGGGGATCTGAGGCTGGCGATTTTCATCAATATAGAAGGGATTTGCACGAAAATAGCAGTCGAACTCACGTTTTAAAAGTTTGTACCCATGTAATTGTCAGAACTTGCGATCGCCACAATAGTAGATAAAGGTACTTCAGCAAAATATTGTCGCTGAAATTGTTCTTCTCTGACAGCAGCTAAAAATCGTTCCACTGCTGCCTGTGCCAAGTTTTCTGCATTATCGCTTGGATGCCAGGTGATTTGCAAATAACGGTCTTGTCGCTTAACTGTGAACCCTAAATATTTTAAAGCTTTGATTCCTACAAGTAAGGTTTGGTCGGTAATGCCGATTTTCTCTAAAAGTTGAACGCGGGTAACTAGTTGATTTGTACGACTAAGATATTTCGCAATTCCTACAAGAGTCAGCCAAATTTGATTGGGTGGTTGGAGGTTGGGTTTAGACCAAGCGATCGCTAATTGTTGCGAACTACTTATCGTTAGACATCGCCGCAACCATGCGCGTAAATCATCCCAGTTTGTAGGACAATCTTCAAGCAAGAGTGGGGGAGTGGGGAGTGGAGAGTGGGGAGTGGTTAAATTACGCCAGTCTAAGATGAATGGGGTTAGCGATAGCGGGGCGTTTAGCCCATTCCGAGTGTTGAGTGCTGAGTTAACACTGGGACACACGGCAATTAATCTAATTTCATAACGTTTTTTGAAAGTGTTATAGTCTAATTCTGCTATGCAATCACACTTTCCTATGGGCAATTCATCTTTGTAGTGCCCCCACCATATACCAGGAAAAGCACTTCTGCTGGAATCATCCCGAATATCAAACTCGGTTTTAATGTACTGTACCTTTTTCCCTTGCCAATCCTGCTGATTGCGATGCCAAGAATTTTCAAACCAGCAGTTTTGAATTAGCAATTTCGGAACAGGGTTACCCATTCCACAAGGTTCTAGCACTTTAAATTCTAAAAATAACTCTTTTCCCAAGTCTGCTACTGTTACCGTCAAGTCTGCTTGCACAGTTGGTGTTAGGGTTGTACTACCTAAAGATTGCCGCAACTGCTGATTAATCGCTGCTGTAAATAAAGGAATATTCTCTACTAACAAACTCAAACCTGCTGCAAAGGGATGTCCCCCAAAGCGATGTAACAAATGTGCTTGGTCTTTTACCAGTTGGTATAAATCCACAGAATTCACCGAACGGGCGGAACCACGGGCGAGGGTAGGGGATGAGGGGGATGAGGAAGTAAGATTTTCTCCCTCATCTCCCCCATCTCCCCCTGCTCCTTCGGTACTTAATAAAATAGTCGGGCGACCTGTTTCTTGTGCTACTTGTCCGGCGACTAAGCCCAAGACACCCGCAGGCCATTGGGCATCTTCTAGGACAATGACGCTGGTGGTTGATAAGTCTAATTGGGTAAGTTTTTGTGCTACTTGCGCTTGCACATCTTTTTGCAGAGATTTGCGGCGGGTGTTTGCGAGTTCTGTAACTTCGGCTAGTTCGTTACAACGTTTGGCATCCCGACTAGTTAATAATTCAACGCAAAAACTAGCATCGCCTTGGATGCGGCTAACGGCGTTAATTCTTGGCCCTAAACCAAAGGAGATATCTGTGGGGCGATCGCCACTTTTTTGGCACAATTCTAATAATCGCCCCACCCCCGGACGCCGACGCGCTGCTGGCGGCTGTTGAAAATCTACTTGCAGTCGTTGAATTCCTATCTGTGCTAAATAGCGACAATCTCCACTTAACTGCACTAAGTCGGCAATTAATCCTACTGCTACTAAATCTAATAAATCCTCTAACGGATTTTTTGCAATATTAGGCAGACTTTGATATAATCCTTCGACTAACTTATAAGCTACCGCTACCCCAGACAGATTGAACAGCTGATGTTCTCTGGGCAAATAACGAGGATTAATAATTGCTGCGACGGGTGGACGTTCCGTGGGTAAGGTGTGATGGTCTGTAACTATTACATCTATATCTAGTTGCTTGGCATAGCTAATTTCCTCAGTGTTTGTGCTGCCTGTGTCGCAAGTAACAATTAATTTGCAACCTTGTTTTGCGAGGTTATCAATCCCTTGATTATTGAGTCCGTGAGATTCTTTTAGGCGATTGGGAATGTAATAAATTAACTGAGTATTTTGTTTAAAAAATTGCCCCAATCCATCCCAAAGTACAGATGTAGCGGTAATCCCATCAGCATCAAAGTCTCCCCAAATGGCAATTTTTTCTTTGATGTTATATGCTTGTTGCAACCGGGCGATCGCTAAGTGCATTTCTTGCCCAAACTCAAAGGGACTCGCTGGTTGATAAGCTTTGTGGTTGATAAAAGCTGTTAATTGTTGATGATCTTTAATTCCCCGTTGCCACAACAATTGTGCTGCATATATTCCACTTGATGCGGGTGTATACTGTTTCACCGCATGGATGAACGACTCCGGGGGTTGTTCGGTTGCTGCTATAGTCCACTGTTGTTGTTCTGGCATACTAAAGTTAGGAGTTAGGGGTAAGAAGTTAGGAGTTAAGAGTTTTAATTGATAACTCTTAATTAAGTAAGTCGGTGAGAAAAATTCAATGTATATGAAGAAATATAAATTAGCTGTAGGGTGTGTTATGCCGTAGGCTAACGCACCTGGAATTGTTGACGGTGCGTTGCGCTCTGCGATAACTACATTAAAATTTCTTAACATAGCTGGAAATATTGGCACCGACTTACTAACTAACTTTTAACTGTTAGTTCGATAAAACAATCCTGCGGATAAAATTAAACTGAGACTTCTTGAATGCTGTCAAAATTGGGCAATGAATCTTTCACTGCTTCTTCAGTAGATTGGATGCGATCGCACCTTTTAGCAAACTGACAATAATCACAGGTTTTGCTACCCTCCACCACTTGAGGAAACTGCTGGTTATTTTGGTAATTTTCCAGCCAAATACTTAACTGGCTTAATAATTGATTAAGTTTCTTTGCTATTTGTGTATGTTGAGCAGTATTGTAATTAAATTTAATATTTTGTGGTTTTCCCTCAGATTGGACAAACCAGTAAGTCATCGAAATATTTTCTGGCAAATAGTCGTTAGTTTCTGCTAATACATACAGATAAAGCCGTGTTTGCCAGTTGGATTCTAATTTGCGTTTATTGGGTGGTTTAGGATAAGTTTTCCAGTCGAGAATTTGCGCTTGTTGGTTATCTGCAATCAATAAATCATAGACAACCGTCAGCAAATAATCCTGAACTTGCAGAGTTCGGTAGTGTTCACTCTCACGGAAAGTTTGATTATCAGATGCAGGCGTTAAAATTTCTGGGGCTGCATCGGCAAAAGCTAGCATCCAGCTTTGCAGTTTAGCATCTGCTTGCAAAAAACCATCAATTGGTAAACCCATTTCTCGCTGCTGCATGAGCAAGTGAAAACGACTACCCAAAGTTTGTCGTTCTTCTTGTTCTGGATTTGAGGGCGAATTGAGTTTTTCTAGATAAGTATGTTGAAATTTACGCGGACAAACTTCTAGTAAGTTGAGTTGTCCTTGAGACAGTCGCAGTAGTTGAGTATGAGTTGACAGCATTCTTCTATTTTACGCCAAAATCCTTTAGACCTTTTTTCTCTTGTTAAAGGTTTTACCGTATCACCCAGCGCTTCCATTGGATACTCACTGATTTGATTAATTGCATTAAGTACCAAATCGTGAATTTTTTTATCTATATTTTTTAAAATCTTTGAGTAAGCAATAGCTAGATTAGGTTTACTGGACTTATATAAAGTTAATTTAAATGAAAATGAAGATCGGTAGGTTATTATTTCTTAATAAAATTAAGAGATCCTTCCCACTTAACATAAATTAGTTATTAACTCATAAAAAATTATATATTTAAAGTTAAGAGGATGTTTGAAAAGTCCTGTTGTTGGTAGCAAAACGTTTTAGATCCCCCTAAATCCCCCGATAAATTGGGGGACTTTGATTCTGGTTCCCCCCTTTTTAAGGGGAGCCAGCACGGTCTTGGGGTCTCCCCAAGTGGAGCGACTGGCGTGGGTTAGGGGGGATCAAAAGTGCCTAAAGTCACAGCGAAATACTTTTCAAACAACCTCTAATGAAAGACAAGACTTTCTATTCTACTACTGTCAAGTCATATTGATTTCTCAGCTTAATTTTTTCGATATTTCTTTGCTCATTTGTGGAAGGCAGTCATGCTTTTTCTATCTTTCAGATAGAATCTTTAATTATTTTTCAGTACTTACACTGCAATTAAACACTATCAAATAAATATAACATGAAGAGAGAAACGCTAATTATTGATATTGGTTATTTATGAGTAAAGTATCACCAAAACTTAAAGCTTGTACCTGTCACAATATTGCACGCTGCCACCCTAAGGAAGCAGGTAAACTCTTTTTCTGGTTCCCCGTTCAACATACGTTGAACAAAGTTATTAACTTCTTACAGCCGCTTGTCATTAAGTATGAATTAGTGCATCAGCCACCTGGATTGAGTTTAGACTGTAAAATTGGGCAAGCCCAAGACATTGCCCATAAGGTGTCTCAACTCCTCACATCTAGAGAATTAAACCAAACACAAGTCCTCTTTATTAGAGGTAATATCCAACCTCAACTCCAAGACTTTAGTGATATGGCCTCATTGCAGCGCTTTATCAAGTTCAATGAGTCCGACTGGTTGCTGGAAATGATAGAAAGGGATCAATTCACCAGTTACTTCCAACCAATTGTTTCTACAGAGAATACATCGGAAATTTATGGATATGAGGCCCTTTTACGGGGGATAGATGCACAAGGTAATTTAGTACTGCCAAAAGCAATCATTGAGTTAGCGACCGAAGCCGGAGTTTTACCCCAACTCGACCGCATTGCGCGCCTCAGTTCAATCGCCCAGTTCAGGAACCATCAAACCAGTGGAAAAATCTTCATCAATTTTGCACCAACCGCACTTTATGACCCTGTTTCTTGTCTACGCAGTACTGTAGAAGCCATCGAGCGAGCGGGTATTTCTTATGATCGGGTTGTCTTTGAAGTTGTAGAGTCAGACTCTCCCCAAGATTTAGACCATCTCAAAGCTGTTCTCAAATATTATCGGGATACTGGTTTTTCAATTGCCCTTGATGACATTGGTTCGGGTTATTCTAACCTTAACTTACTGCATCAGTTACGTCCAGACTTGATTAAACTGGACATGGAGTTAATTAGAAATGTACATCTAGACCCGTACAAAGGTTTGATTACTGAAAAACTTTTAGAAATTGCACAAAAGTTAAACATTCTTACTATTGCTGAAGGGATTGAATGCATTGAAGAACTAAACTGGTTGCGAGAACGAGGCGCAAATTTCGCTCAAGGGTATTTTATTGCCAAACCCAGTGCTATACCTGTGACTCTATTACCTGACTTGAAGACAGAAACATCATCTGTAGTATTGCATCTTAGCTAAGGGGGCGACATGAAAGCTAAGATGTCGTTAAGATAAACCAGCCTATTGCATAATAGCGGGAAGCGCTGTATCACCGGGGTTACAGGGTTAACCGCAGCGCAGTTAGTAACGCTAAAAACTTTAGGGACAGTGGAAAATGCAGAGTAAAAATAAAAGGTAAAAGAATGAACTTTGCCTTTTTACTTCATCCTTTTACCTTTTTTATGTACCTGATGCTTATTTCATGTTAGCCCTTGCGTCCTTCACTGCGGCGAAAAAAAATAATCCTGTGAGTGGAATGCTCAATGCCAGGATAATCGCAGTGGCTGTGAAACCAAAATCTGGTCGTCCGTAACTGAGTTCAAAAATCGAACCAACAGATGCGATCGCACTTACACAAGAACCACCCAGAAATAAACCGCTTTTTGGAGTTAAATACACAACTAGCCCCCTATTTTATTGGTTTCACCGCTTGATACGAGAAGCCATTCTTAGATAGCTCCTGGGCTAAAGTCAAGGAATTTTCCACACGGTCTACAAATACCACGCCGTTAAGGTGATCCATCTCGTGCTGAATGCAGCGTCCTAAAAGGTCATTAGCCTTTAATGTCCGGGGACGACCGTACTCGTCTTTATAGGCAATTTCCACGACTTCGGGGCGCTTTACGTCTAGATATACGTTGGGAATACTCAAGCATCCTTCTTGAGCTACGGAGATGTCGCGGCTTACTTGTTTAATAGTGGGATTAATCAGCACCAAAGGTGGATTAGCTGCATTCTCTGGTTCCAGGTCGATGACAATTAATTGTTTGTGAATTCCCACTTGGGGTGCAGCCAAACCAATGCCATCTTTGCTATACATAGTTTGCAACATTTGGCGCACCACTTGGCGGAGTTCGTCATCTACTTTCGTAACTCGCTTTGCAGCTTGACGTAGGACGCGATCGCCTAAATAATGAAGCTCCAAAGGTGGATTTTTTAACTTTTTTTTCTCTACAGCAATTTCAGAAGGCATGAGTCTTGATGGCTAGATGGTGAAAATTCCTACTATCTTTATTCTATAAGACTCATATTTAATTTTTGAAATACATGTAGGGAGACAGTGCTTTACGGAGGTTCCCGACACTCGATAGCGATAGCCTTAGCGTTCGCGTAGCGTCTCGTAGAGAGGAACGAGCGTCGAAACGAGCGTCTGACTTGCTCTAAGCGAACGCGAGTGCGTCTAGTAGCGAAGATGACTAAAATATAGCCAAAAATCTTTAGGAACTTCCAAATACAAAAATATCTCAAAACTGACGCAAGAATTCTCTCTATTTCTTCTCTCTCTGTGTTCTCTGCGTCTGGAGTGGTAGCGTGCGGTAAGCCGCCAATTTCTGACTTACCTCTGATTGCAACTAGGATTTCTATACAATATTTTTTTAGTAAAAAGATTTATTCAATCTATTTTTTATTGAAATAAACCTATATTTAACAATATTTTCTTGCATCCTCACCACATTCATTAACTAAATATAATAAACACTTAAAACGAAGACCAACTATTTGTTCATAGAGGGGGTTAATTTTACACAAAGGTGGAATTTGTAACAGAGTCCGACCGAAAACTGTAACAGTTCTTTCAAAAGGGCAATTGGAGGGAATTACTTTGCACAATAGTTTAGCTAGATGATAATCATGTATTTCTACGGACTCAATTTGATATTGGATTTGGCTTAAGAAGTTATTATTCACATTGGCTTTATTTAAGAAGTTCATAATTTAAAGTTCCTTCAATCAACCTTGTTTGTTCCTTTAAAGTTACACCTCCCCTCAGATAGTAAACATCGTAGAATTACCAAACTATTTTCCCCCTTTTTTTAAGTCAGTTGTAAAAACAGTAAAATTGCTTAGGAAGCAGAATAAGTAGCCAATTCTTATTAATAACTGTGGGAGTGACAGTGAGTCTATCTATAGTGAATAGCACGAGGGCAAGGTAAATCGTCGAGACAGCAGGAGCAAAGGAGCAGCAAGGAAGTAGAAATGTATAAAAGCTGATGTATTGGCAAACTTTGCACTATTGATTATAAATAGTGATGTTATTGACACAAAGACGTAAAAGCTGAACTTAACGTCAACACGCTAAGTTCATTCAATTTTTGAGGTGATGTGTGTTTAAATCTTTTACGAAACTTGACTACCTGCTCAAAGAAACTTTCCTCGGTTTACTGCGGGGAGGTTGGATGAATTGGGCAGCTGTAAGTACTGTTACGGTTTTACTGTTTTTATTTGGCTTGAGTTTGCAAACCTCTTGGCAAGTTGAAAAACTCCTCTATCAGTTTGGTAGTCAGCTAGAAGTTTCAGTTTATCTCGAACCAGATACGCAAGTCGAAACCATTGAACCACTAATCGCACAAATGCCAGAGGTGGCGGCTATACAAAGCATTACCAAAGAGCAAGCTTGGACTAAGTTAGTTAAGGAAATGAGAATTTCTGATATAGAGGGGGCTACGCAGCAGCTAGGTGAGAATCCTCTGGTTGATGAGATGAAGGTAAAAGCGCGTAATTCTCAAGTTGTACCAACTTTAGCAACGCAGTTGGCTAAATTGCCGGGAGTTGATACGGTGCAGTATGTGGATGAAGCAGTTAAACGCATTGCCCAATTGCACCAAGGTCTAAACTGGATTACTTTAACAATTACAATTATTCTGACTTTAACAGCGATCGCAGTAACTACTACGACAATTCGGCTGATTGTGATGGCGCGACGCCAGGAAATTGAAATTATGCAACTAGTGGGAGCAACGTCTGCTTGGATTTACCTCCCGTTTATTTTACAAGGGATTACCTTCGGTTTGGTTGGTGGTGCGATCGCTTGGAGTTTCATTTCTCTGATTCAACAGTTTCTCGGTAAGTTACTAGCCAATCAACCTGAATTTATTCAAGCTATCACCAACGGGGTGCAACTCACTCCAGCCCAAATTTTACTCTTGCCCCTAATTCTCTTAAGTTTCGGTGCAGCTGTAGGATTAATGGGAAGCTTATTCGCTGTCCGACGTTTTGCCAAAGGTTAATCATTAATCATTGGTCATTGCAAAGGACTAATGACAAAAACTTATGAAATCGCAATGGGAATGTTTTCTGCAAAATCTTGGTGTATGGGAAGGTTCATTTACCAATTTTTCTCCCGAAGGTACACTTCTGAACGATACTCCTAGCCGTCTTTCCCTGGAAGGTTTGAATAATAACCAGACAGTACGCCTAACTCTGAGCCGTTCGGGAGCAGATGATGTAATCAGAGAATTTCGGTCTGTGGGAGGGGGTCTACTTTTTTTTGAAAATGGTTCATTTTCTGAAGGTTTAATTCAGCTGGGGCCATTTTCCGAATTCGGTGCAGAACTCGCTTTTGTTCATGAAAATCGCCGCTTCCGTCTGGTGCAACTGTTTGATAAAAACGGTCATCTAAATAGACTAATTCTCATTCGAGAACATCTAGCTGGAACCCCAGCAACAGAACGTCCACCTTTGCAGATAAATGACTTATTGGGTGAATGGCAAGGCCAAGCAGTGACAATATATCGAGATTTGCGATCGCCTGATATTTACTCTACAACTTTGAAAATACAACTTGATGATACTGGGCGATTAATTCAAACTACCTCTTTTGGCGATGTCTTACGACAAGCCGCTTCGCGTCTACGTACAATTACCTCAACTGCTAGCATCAAAGGTTCCATTGTTCTCTTTGACCAAGATCCCCAAAAGCAAATACAAGTATTATTGTTACCTGATGGTGCTTCTGCAACTTCTCCTCTAAAGGTGCAATTACGTCAACCCTTATTTTTGGAAGCGGGTTGGTTAATCCAGTCAAACCTACGTCAGAGGATGATTCGCAGCTATAACGAGAAAGGCGAATGGGTTAGTCTAACATTAGTTACTGAAGAAAAAGTGTAAGGGATTTGAGAGTGCGATCGCTTATCTCTAGTAACTTCGATCAAGACTTTATGATATTGGGTTTCCTAGCGTCAACCGAACCTACAATATTAGCGATCGCACTAGAACCTATTTCCATCGTACCTGAAGAGAAAATAGAGCGATCGCTCTATCCATCTCAGAGAGATTATGCTGATAACAATCAAAGCCTTCCAAGCTCTCGCAGCTTTTTCAAATCCAATTCCAAGTCTTCAACGTCGTAGGAGTACAGAGGGATGTTTCGCTGCTTGAGGAGTTGGCGAAAGGTATTAGGTTGCATATCCGCTAGCTGACTGGCGTAGCCTATCGTTAAGCGTCCTGTCTGGAATAGGAACAGCGCAATTTCTTGACAAAATTCGCTTGGAGTAAGCCGAGATGCTTGTAAAATTTCGTCTGAGATTACAACACTCATAACAAGGCTAGTTTACCGATTATATTTTTAAGGTAGCCCAAGAAACCTCAAACTACTTTATGGTGCAGTAGGTTTGTTAAACTGCGATCGCACTTCTTATGCTGGAATGTTTAAGATTGTGAGTGCAAGAATATGTTGGGTAAGTCCATCCTTCTTCCCAACCTTATATTTTAAAAGTAAGTGGTAGACCGTTCGCTGTAAAGTTATTGTTAGCCTGCGCCTTGATCGCCACTGTTTTCAATGTAACGGCGCAAAACTGAGTTAATCAGTGTTTTGTACTCTGCACCTTGTTTACGAAACCACGTTATCACTTCTGAATCTAACTCAATCAGGTCACTAGCTCGTGTTGCGGGAATCCTCAGCGTGGCATTTTCAAAAAACTCATCGCTCAATGGTGGGATGTCTGAGTAATCAATGTCCTCATCCGTCATCGCATCTAATGCAGCCCAATCAGTACGTGAGGTATTTTTCAAGTCGTTGACGCTCATATCGGTTTGCCCTTCGTGCTGAGATAATGCGGACTATGTTGTTCTGCCGTTCTGTCCAAACGACAACCGCTACACCGTTGCCTAAAAAGCCGATTCCGATCCAGCGATCTTCGCCATAATCAAAACGCTCATCAAGCTCAATTAGCATGGAATTATTAAACATTCCGGGGACATCTGCAAAATCAATTCGATGTTTACGAATATTTTCAAGATTCTTTGTTTCGTCCTACTCAAACTGCATGAAGGCTTAATGAACAATACATAAACAGTTAAGCCCATTATCGCTTATTACAGATGAATGAGAAATCCATTTATTTTTATAGTAAAAAACAGCGACGTTCCAATGCTTGCTTAAGTAAACCTTGATATTCTTCATCCTCAACCCGATAAGCCCCAAACCTCTCCAAATGCGGATTCATCATTTGGGCATCGAAAAACACAAATTTCCTCTGACGCAACCTTTCCACCAACTTTACCATCGCTACCTTCGAACCTTCAGGAATGCGATAAAACATTGACTCGCCAATAAAAGCCCCACCAATAACAATCCCTAAAATTCCCCCAGCTAACTCCTCACCCTGCCAAGTTTCAAAACTAAAAGCATAACCACTCTGGTAAAGTAGCCAGTAAATCTTTTGTAATTCCGGTGAAATCCAAGTTGTCTCTCTGTCAGCACACCCAGCCACCACAGCTTGAAAGTCCCGATTAATAGCCACACTAAAACGCTCTTGATTCAGGACACGCTGCAAAGACTTAGGGTAGTGAAACCGTTCATCCAAAGGAATAAAAGTTTGATCGCGACTTCCGTACCAACTCAGGCGATCGCTATCATCAGCCATGAGAAAATAGCCTTGTGCATAACCCTCAACAATAGCCGCGATATCATATTCCATAAATAAATATAAAAAAACACTCTTAGAAACGCCATTTGATCCTATCAATCATCCTCCGCGTTCCTCTGCGTTTCCCTCCGCGTCCCTCTGCGTTTAAAATAAAAAAAATGACTCAACCAATTCCACCCATTACCCTACCACCACCTGAAAACCCTCTCCTCGAAGGTGAATGGTTACGAGAACGCTTACAACGGTGGCTAGATACAGAATTTATCCCCGAAGCAGTCAACCAAAACATCGCCCAACGAGCCGCACAGATTTTTGTGCGTCAACGCATGGAAGGAGAAAACGACCTTGGTTCTCTGGTAATTGCCATTGTCACAGAGATGCAGTCGTATGATTTTTCTAATAGCTTCTATGGAGAGTTTGCGATCGCTAACGCCGTCAGCGATCTACTCTTAGAAAGTCTGGGAATTGATAAGTGTTGTGGTCAATAATATTTTGTCATTTGTCCTACCCTGCGGGTTCGCCCTTGGCATTCTCGAAGAGTAGCCGCAGAAGCGTCTATGTCATTAGTCCTTTGTTATTTACCAATGACTAATGACTAATGACTCTTAACTACCAGCTAGACTTAACAACTCCAGGCAATAGACCTTCATGCGCCCATTCTCTCAGCACGTTCCGAGACAGTCCAAAATCGCGGTAAACACCTCTAGAACGACCAGTCAACCAGCAACGATTGCGGTGGCGGGTGGGCGCACTATTCCGGGGTAGCTGTTGAATCTTCCGGTGGACTTCCAGCTTATCTAGGGGAGATGCTGCACTTCTGAACTCTTCCAAAAGAGCTTCCCGCTTGTCAGCATATTTTTCTATCAACTTAGTGCGCTTTTTCTCGCGCTCAATCATGCTCTTTTTTGCCATTATTTTCTAACTTATTTAAAGACACCGTTTTCCATTCTACAGTCTCTCCATCAATTCTGGGGTTACTTGTGTTGCTTACCCTACAACCACTGGCTTATTAGCAGCAGGACATAAATCGGCAAGTTCACAAGCAATACAGACAGGAGAGCGGGCTTTACAAATAGCACGACCGTGATAAATCAGCCGAATTGACCAATTTTCCCAATCAGGCTGTGGCAATAAACCCATTAAATCTTGCTCAATCCGAACGGGGTCTTTTGCTTGGGTTAAACCCAAACGTTCGCTAAGGCGTTTAACGTGAGTATCTACCGTCACTCCAACATTAATGCCATAACCATGACCCAAGACTACATTGGCTGTCTTCCGCGCCACACCTGGAAGCTTTAATAATTGCTCCATTTGGTTAGGCACAACAGAGTCAAATTCGCTAACAATCATTCGACAGGCAGCTTGAATGTTCTTAGCTTTATTGCGATAAAACCCTGTTGAACGCACCAAGCTTTCTAATTCTACCAAGTCAGCGATCGCTAAACTCTCAGCATCAGGAAACCGATCAAATAAAGCTGGTGTCACCTTATTCACCCGCTCATCAGTACACTGAGCAGAGAGAATCGTTGCCACCAACAATTGTACTGGCGTTGAGTAGTTCAAAGAGCAAGTAGCATCTGGATAAAGACACTTCAGCCTAGCTAAAATTTCTATCGCCCGTTGCTTTAAAGGTAAAACTTCCTTTTCCCTATTCCCCACTCCCTACTCTCCACTCTTTATTTTCACTGAAACAATCTTTGCACCCACTCTAATTGACTAGTTAATTGAGTAGTTTCTTTGACTATCAGAAAAATTCCTAACCCTAACAGTAACACCAAACCGGTTTGCATTACACCTTCTTGAATCCTGGCTGGTACAGGCTTACCACGTAAACCTTCAATCAGCAGAAAAGCAAGTTGTCCGCCATCCAAAGCTGGTAAAGGTAAAATATTGATAATAGCCAAGTTAATGCTGATAATTGCCGCAAAAGACAATAGATTTGCGCTATTGTCCTCAGCTAATTTTGCACCGATTTTGACAATATTAACTGGCCCAGAAACTTGTCCAGCAGTTTGTTGAAAGTTGGTAATTAACTGCCCAAAACCGCTAAGTGTACCAACAAATAATTGTTGAAATCTGTTAGCAGCAATGCCAAAAATTTCAAAAGCACTATTAGGACGGCGATAAATTGCTGTAGCATTTGGGCTAAGTGCTACACCAACTACACCTTTACCATCGGCTCCCAGTTTTGGCGTTAATTTCAGGGATTGTTGTTGGTTTTCACGCAAAATTTTCAGTTCGATTTGCTGATTGGGATGAGTTTGAATTTCTTTTGTCAGCAAAGGAGTTGACTTTTCAGAAGCCGGGAGTTCTTGACCGTTAACAGCCAGAATAATATCTCCTTCCCGAATTCCTGCTTGATAGGCAACAGATTCTTGATTAACAGGCTGTACGGCGACACCAGCTTTATAGGTTAATTCCTTGGGAATACCGACGATACCCAATTGCAGAACCAACACCAAATAGGCAAATATTAAATTTGCGATCACTCCGGCACTGATAACGATCGCCCTGTCTAAAACTGGACGGTTACGCAGTAGATTTGGATCATTGGGTGGAACATCGCTATCGGGGTCATCATCGGGAAAGCCCACAAAGCCGCCCAAGGGAAAAGCGCGGATAGCATATTCGGTTTGCTTTCCTTGATACTTAAGAAGAACTGGGCCAAAACCCAAAGAAAAACGGTTAACGAGAATGCCTTGAGAACGGGCTGCAACAAAATGTCCCAACTCGTGTACCAAGATTAAAACAGCCAAAACTGCGATCGCTGCTAAAACTGACATAGAGTAAATTAGTGAAAATATTAAGCTATAGTTATCTCCATTCTAATTGGGCATTGGGCATTGGGCATTGGGCATTGGGTATGGGGCATTGGTAAAAGACTAATGACAAATGACTAATTACAATACTTCACGCCCCAAGTAAGGTTGCAGGGCTTCTGGTATCCTCACTGTCCCATCAGGTTGTTGATAATTCTCCAAAATTGCTGCCATAGTCCGCCCCACAGCCAAACCCGAACCATTGAGGGTATGTACGAACTGAGTGCCTTTCTTCCCCGCCTCTTTGAAGCGAATATCAGCCCGTCGCGCCTGGAAATCTATAGTATTGGAACAGCTAGAAATTTCGCGGTATTTGCTAGAAGAGGGCAACCAAACCTCTAAATCATAAGTTTTGGTAGAGGCAAATCCCAAATCTCCAGTACTTAAATTTACTACACGATAAGGCAACTTCAACGCCTGTAAGATAGCTTCTGCATTTCCGACCAATTTCTCCAGTTCATCAAAAGACGTACTGGGTTCGACAAACTTCACCATTTCCACCTTGTTAAATTGATGCAGGCGAATTAATCCCCGCATATCGCGCCCATAGCTACCAGCTTCGCGGCGAAAACAGGGAGTAAAAGCACAATGATAAATAGGTAAGTTTTCAGCAGCCAGAATTTCACCTCGATAAAGATTTGTAACTGGAACTTCCGCCGTCGGAATCAGCCACAAATCGTCATCAGCGCATTTAAAGCTTTCTTCCGCAAACTTGGGTAACTGACCGGTCGCCGTCAAAGACTCGGTATTAACTAACAGAGGCGGACTGACTTCTACATAACCAGCTTGAGTATGGAGAGACAGCATAAATTGAATTAATGCCCTCTCCAATGCCGCACCAGCGCCCATCAATGTCACAAAGCGGCTTTGGGCAACTTTTACAGCTCGTTCAACATTGAGAATACCCAGCTTTTCGCCAATTTCCCAGTGAGGGAGAATATTCGGATTTTGAGGAATGTACTCATCACCCCAACGGCGTACTTCTATGTTATCTTCCTCATTTTTACCAAGGGGTGTAGAGTCGCTTGGTAAGTTGGGAAGTGCCAACACAAGTTGGGCAATTTTAGCTTTGAGGTTTTTTTCTTGGGGTTCTAGTTCACTCAATGTAGCTTTGACAGAGTTACCTTCATCCCGCAAAGTTTGAATTTCTGGGTCTTGAGGATTGATCCCAGATTTAATCTTTTGCCCAACAATTTTACCAATTTCGTTGCTACGAGCTTGAAGTTGACTGCGTGTCCCCTCTAGTTCTCGCTGTTGCCGATCTAACTGTAAAATCGGTTCAATGTCGTATTTACCACTACGACTATTCAATAGTTCTTGAACTAATTGCGGATTTTCCCGTATTTGCTTAATATCCAGCACAGATTTTTCTCAGTTTTTAGTCTAAAATCTTCTTGTCAATCCAGTTAACATATAAGCATTTAGCATATAGTAATTTTGCTTTGCTGTAACTGGAAAAACAAAGTTTATTAGAAAAATCAGTTTCAATCTCTAATCGAGATTTTCTAGCATCAGTGCCAGGCTAATAAACCATAATAATGCATTAAACCAATCATGAACTCGTATTTTGAGTTACTGTCGTTTCAGAAACCTGAGCAAGACTCTGACCATTACTATTATTGTTATCAGTGGCTGCAAACGTCCTTTGAGTAATATTCGGTGGTTCCTTATCATCTCTATTTTGTCCAGGTGAAGGTAACCAGTATGCGAGTACACTTGATAAACCACCCCAGTAAAGCGCAATATTCTTATCATCTCTTGGCGAACCAAGCTTGAAAATGCACAGCCCCAACACGATGCTACTAAAGAAAACCTGTACGCCAAATCTCCATACGTCTTGATTAAATTTCTGTGCTGGTTGATTACTCATGGTGTCAGACTTCCAAAAAAGGTATATATCATCCTTGTGCTAGTTTTAGCATCACCTACTATTACAGCTTGGCGAAATTCGTATGACCTCGTACCCTTACAGGGATCTTGCTTGGCGCAAGTGAGCCGCCTCCTGACTCGCTAACGTAATTTGTAATTCTTATACCGCAAGCGTTCCATTGATTTGAATTATGCTGTGCTGTATTAGCAGGATGTCTTTCAAGGATTATGTAGTTGTCTTCACACCCAGTTTTGTCCGTTTCGGAAAAGTATGATTAATTTCGTTTGACTCCTGAAAACTCAGCACTCATATTAGGGTCGGTTAATCCGATTGAGTAGCCAAAGTGAGGCAATAACCCCTGCAAAATGTGCTGAGACAGTATTAGTGTTTGCCTGTACCACAAGCATATCTAGACCACTAATAATCCGGGTGGGGTCAAAAAATTGGGTAGTTATAGCTTGGGGAGAAATGGATCTTGCTACCAGTGTACCAACGATCGCTTGTGCTCCCAGAAGAGTTACCAGCGTTCCCCCTAAATTCACCCACAGCCCTAAGCGTAATACTTGCACAGTCTCGCTTTTCCGAGGGCGGTTGCTGGGATTGGAGGATTCCAATTGCTTGCCAATTCTAGTGTAACGGTAAGCTAAATAAATACCTCCGCCCAAAATAACCAGCCCACAAATTGCTAAAAATACACCAAAGCCAGTCCCAGGATTATTACTAGGACTACCAGTTCTTTGATTAAAGATGGCGAACAGCAACACAATTATGCTAGAAACAACACCTAGTACTAGCTGAATCCAGAAGCTAATCCAACCTGTAAGGCGAAAAGTTTGGGCAATTGCCCGCAGAGTTGAGGAAGATGATGGAGCATCGGGAGTTTGTGACATAGAGTGAACTAATATGCTGGGCGCTTGATTAAGGGATGCGAGGAGAAGGGGACGCGAAGAGTTCTTTACCCGCGTCAGAGCATTTCCCCGTCTTCTTTCTGACTTTTTACGGTATTTAGAAAACCTCTCTCTAAGTCTCTCTCCTTCTAGGAGAGAGACTTTGAATTTTTCCCCCTTCCCGCTACGAGTTGGGGGTTAGGGGGTTAGGTTTTTCCATATAACGTGAAAATCAGGTCTTCCTTCCCTCACCTTGAGGTCTTCTTTGATAAATCTACTATCACACCTGCCATAAGAGACAAAAGATTCTCTTGTTGAGAAAATCAGTAATGGTTACTACTTAAGTGTTTCCACTGCCGTAGCAGCTTTAACCCAGACATATGCCTTAGCGTAAGCTTTCAGAATTCGCATTGGGAAAATCACTGTAAAACAAAGTGTTTATGAACTTTTACAGACAAAATAGCATTTTACCTGTAAAATTTCTTCGATGGCATTTTATTGCTTCAGCAGTTCTAACTAGCTCGACATCACTTAACACTAAGACTGTGGCAAAGTCACAGTCTGTTCGCTCCTCACCACCCGTATCGAGCTTGAGTAGGGATACACTATTGTGTGCCCCTAAAACTCCCAAACTCGTCCCACACCTGTAAAGTTGTGGGTAATTATTTCGTATTTACGTAATAGATATCTATTCTAAGTAGCTTTATATATACTACTTGTTTAATAGTAGTAATATATACTGACTCCAAGGATTGTAGACCCTACCCTAAGGCATTTTTTTAGCCATTCACTAACCATGAAACTTGAGGATATATATCAATTCTTTGAGAATCCTCCGCCAACTTACCTTTGTCAGGAAGTAGCAGTTTGTTACATACTGTCTGTTTTATTACAAGGTGAATCTTACGGAACCGAGTTGATTGAGCAATTAGAAACTGAATATCCAACCTATAGACTTTCGGATACCGTACTTTATAGTGCAATCAAATTTCTGGAAGATGAAAGGGCAATCACTGGATATTGGAAGAAACTCGAAGGACGAGGACGCCCCAGGCGAATGTACCAAGTTTCTCCAGAATGGCAAGTTCAAGCGCAGGATTTAGCTTTTCAATGGCTTGACTACATCAACAAGAGGACAAAGTAACGAATAATTGATAATGAATAAGTCTCCTCCAGTCAAGCAATAACAATTAGTTATGGATACTGCTATTTTGCCATCTACGTTCCTGCTAACCTTGTTGTTATCAGTTGGGCTGTTTTTCTTTATTCGTGCCTCGACTAAAGACCGCATAGAAACAGCACAACTGGTATCTGAGCAAGACGAAGCTGCTTTAATGTCTCAATTAAAAGAGTATTTTCGCTCGCGGTCTTATCGAGTCGCAGAGGTAGACCGAGAACAAAACCAAGTAACTTTTGAAGGTTTTGTTCGCCCCAGCTGGTTTTTAGCTATATTTTTAACTCTGCTGGCTGCGACTGGTATTGTTTGTCTATCACTAGTCGTGTACCTGCTTTTTCCTAACCTCAGTACCTTTGTTCTGCCTATAGTACTGCTGTCGCCTTTGAGTGGTCTATTTTATTGGAAAAAATCTGGAAGACTTGAGAAGGTGTCGCTCAAAGTAGAAACAACTCAGAGCGAACAAACCTCCTCAAGTAAAATCACTGTAGTCGCCCATCGAGATGAACTGGGCGAGTTACAGAGGATTCTACAGCTCAAGGCTGCTGAATAATTGTTGGTTTTTATGACCATCTCTTAACTATGATATGCAGACTTCTGATCTGACGTACTTTTTACGCACTGGAAAGTAGGAAGGAGCAAATTAAGACTTCTGCTTTGTCAATCCCCACGACAAAAGTGTGGGGAAAAATTTAAATTCATTAACTTAAATTTGTTGACAGAGCAAGGTTTAACAATTTACGGCATAAAACGCAACTTCACTAGCGCTTTTGGAGGCGCTTGGCTCTATACCCACTCCCTTCTGAATCTTCAAAATAGTATCAATCCATGCAATCTAGCGTGGTTTGACACAAGTTGATTTTCCAACTACCTGGACTAGCCTTAAAAAGCAAATCAGCTCCAAACTAAAAAAAAATTAAATTTTGCATAAACTTAGCAATTTTGCCAGTTAATGTATAGTCAGGAGCCACATCAATGCCTAAGATGACTGTTTATGGTTCACCGACTAGCTAAAGCAACAGGTTCTTGACCTGGCGAAGGTTCTAACACCCTCAAGCTAGGAAACAAGAAATGGTTTTCCTCTACGTATTGAGCACCAAAGAGTCCCTTTTCTGCCCAGAAATAGCGGTCTGTGGTGTGTTCATTTCGCTTTACGAGTAACAAGGCGGGTGGCAAAATACCTTCAGCTTGAATGAATCTTCTCGCTGCTGTCACAGGTTTTTCTTCGCCACTTTCGATGCTATATTGAGGCACATGTTCCAAAATCCGCCGTCCTTCCTGACGACGACGACTTTTCCTTTTGCGTCTCCTTGCCAATCTATTGTCCTCCTCTTTCAAGCTATAGATTGTAGTGATAGCTACAAAATCAGTCGTAATTATATAGGTTCTAGTTCAAAATATCAATAGTTTTTAACCTTTTAATTTAATAAAATTAATATCTTTGGAGACAGGGAAAACAAAACCACCTAAGGATATAATCCCTTGGTACAAACCTTTCATGTAGAAAACTTTAGTTAAGCTTTATTAAAGGGGTGAGGTATAAACTAGTATTCTCTCTTAATCATGATGCCTCAAAATCTGTAATCTTGAGCAAAAGCTAAAAAATGTTAATGTCTGCCAGTTCCGATTTTCTTGCTCTATGTCGAGAGCAAATAGCGCTACTAACCCAAGGGCTGGGAGCAACTTTAAGTATTGTGTACCTGACACAAGAATTGGTAGAGACTCCCTCAGATGAGGCCAAACTGATTCCTGTGGTAATTTACCCGGAAACAGCATTATTACCACCAGGGGAGGAGACTGCTGAAGCAACAGAACACAAGCAACTTCAAGTTGGAAATGTGTTGATATTACCCAATCAACAGAGAAGGTTATTGACAGCAGGATCAGAATCTCCCACCTCGTTACCAGAGTCTGAGATACCAAATGCGTCAGGGCCCCATCTAAAAGAGGAATATTTATTTAGTGGTAACCAAATTGTTTTACCTCTGGTTTATGAAGGTGTAATGATGGGGTTATTAGTGACGGGTAGGAAAGATCGGGCATGGAATGAACACGAAGAAAGTCAGATTCAACGGATAGCCCAAACACTGGCGATCGCTTGTATTTTAGATCAACGGCGAGCATGGTTTGAGCAGCAGTTGCATGAGCAACAAGTTCTCCAAGAAAAACAGCGAGATTTGCTGGATAATCTGTTGCATCAGTTTCGTAACCCATTAACAGCATTGCGGACTTTTGGTAAACTTTTATTGAAAAGGTTACGACCAGCAGACACCAACCGAAATGTGGCAAATAGTATTGTGCGGGAAAGCGATCGCCTCCAAGAATTGCTGCAACAATTCGATCAAGTAATTGACTTGACAGAAGCAGATTTAGCACCACTACATCTCCCTGAAGAAGTATTTGTGGAAGCAACTATCCAAAAAGACGCTAAACCGCCGTTATTATTGCCGGGAACGGGAGATAAAGCAGTTGACTGCTCGTTAGCAGATATATTAGAACCTTTATTAATATCAGCTAAAGCGATCGCACAAGAGCGAAAGCTAAAACTAATAACTGAAATTCAACAGAATTCACCTCTAGTACGTGCCAACGTCAAAGCATTACGAGAGGTATTAACTAACATTATTGATAATGCTTTGAAATATACTCCCCCTGGTGGCAAAATTTTAATTCAGGCGGGGCAAGAAAAGGCTAATTTTCAGGGAATTGTCATTAGTGACAACGGGCCTGGCATTCCCCCCCAGGATTTAGAACATCTTGGAGAACGGCATTATCGGGGTGTACAAGCCCAAACAGAAATCCCTGGCACTGGTTTGGGGTTAGCGATCGCAAAACAATTAATAGAGCAAATGCAGGGCGAAATCGAGGTTTTCAGCCCTGCAATCAACTCTAAGCTAACTTCACCCGATGCGCCGGGGACTACGTTTATTATTTGGTTACCGGAAGTTGAGAATTAGTCATTAGTCCTTTGTAATTTGTAATTTGTAAAGACTAATGGCTAATAACTGAAGTTGAGAGTTGGTCATTTGTCCTATGTAAATAGTAATGACCAATGACCAATGACTATTTTAGTGAAACCAACAAGTTTTGATTGATGGTCATTTGTAAATCGGTATTTGGGTCAATGGCGATTAAGTCAACACTATTCTTGCCGAAGAACAGACCAACCAACGCACCGATACCAGCACCACCCAAGACTTCTTCTGTGGCAATGGCGCGATCGCCTGTGACAGCAGATACCGCAGTTGCTGCACCTGCGCCTAACACAGTATCTTTGATAATTGAACCAATACTAGTACCCTTCTTGACGGTTTCAGTTTTAGTAATCACGTCTGAAGTAGCGTTAAGCTGATACTCTTGACCATTGGCCAAAACCAGTTTTTCGGCAACGAATTGAGAACCACCTGTAGCAGGTTTGAGTTGACCAATAACCTGACTACCAGCCGGAATCACTACAGATCCGTCTTGCGTAACCACGTTTTGGGATACTGTCAATGTCAAAGGCGCTGTTTCATCCTTTGTAACCAGAATTTTTTCTGCCTTGTCATACTTCACAGGGATAGCAGTCCCTTGGGGAATTGTCACAGCAACAGGTTTGGGGGTAGTAGACCCGACAGCTACAACGTAAGGCGAGTTAATTGCTGAGGCTTGATTAGAACTAACCAACGCTTGGTAAATAAAAGCTGCTACCTGGGCGCGAGTGGCAGTTGCAGTTGGATTCAGGAACTTCACATTAGGATAGTTCACCACAATTTGCTTCTCTGTTGCTGCTGCGATCGGGCTACGGGCATAGCTAGCGATGTTAGAAGCATCGTTGAAGTATTGCAGAGTGCTTTCGGTATTGCCGCTAGGAGTATATTCCAGACCATTGGCAAGGGAAACTAAAACCTGCTGGCGGGGAATAGCTTGGTTAGGTTCAAAACGATTTCCAGGATAACCAGATAAGAAACCAATGTTATAGACTTGCCCAATCGCACTGGATGCCCAATAGTTGCTAGGCACATCAACAAAATTGATTGCTTGCCGTTGCGCTGGTTTTTGAAAAGCTTTGTTGACCATAGCGGCAAATTGAGCGCGTGTCACCGCTTCTTCAGGGCGGAAAGTACCATCAGGAAATCCGGCAATCACACCTCGTTGCGATAATTGTTGAATAAATTGGGCTGCCCAATAGTTAGATGAAACATCAGAAAAAGTAGTTTGAGCAAAAGATGGTGAAGCTGTAATGAAAGGCGCTACAGTAACTACTGTGACGCTTAAAGCCATGAGTGCAGCTGTTCTAGATTGCAAAATATTTAAAGTAAACATTAATTTTTAATTCCGAGAAAATTACTTTTTTTACTGTTAATTAATTAGACCTTTGCTGAAGTATTAGGTTCCCAATTATTTATGGTTTTTGTAAAAACCATTACTTCCGACATACAATAGTAATTAGATAGTCAAATTCATAAAATATCTGCCAACTCAGCTAGAAAGAGGTAATAGTTGAATCAGCCCATTACCGATTAATGCTATTAAATAAGTATTTGAGAAAATATCAATACTGAGTGAGACGATATAGAGATAAAATAGTTGCTGAAAAATAGATTTTTTCGGCTTAAAAATGAAGGCGATCGCACACTATAGTTAAAGTGGCGATCGCCTATGAGAGGTGATTAAAGTCACGACTTGAATTGAGTTACGACATGAAGCAGTTAATTCCTGGGGTTTGACACGACATAGGGTGAGTTAATTGCTGGGGCTTGATTAGAACTAACCAGTGCTTGGTAGATAAAAGCTGCTACCTGGGCGCGAGTAGCAGTTGCGGTTGGATTCAAGGACTTCACATTAGGATAGTTCACCACAATTTGTTTTTCAATTGCTGCTGCGATCGGGCTACGGGCGTAGCTAGCGATGTTAGAGGCATCGTTTAAATACCTTAGAGTGCTTTGGGTATTGCCACCAGAAGTATATCCCAGACCGTTGGCGAGGGACACCAAAACCTGCTGGCGGGGAATAGCCTGGTTAGGCCCAAAGCGATTACCAGGATATCCTGCTAAGAAACCAATGCTATAGGCTTTCCCAATCGCACTGGATGCCCAGTAGTTGCTAGGCACATCAGAAAATTTGATCGCCTGCCGTTGCTGTGATTTTTGGAAAGCTTTATCGACCATAGCGGCAAATTGAGCGCGTGTCACAGGTTCTTCAGGGCGGAAGCTACCATCAGGAAATCCGGCAATTACACCTCGCTGTGACAATTGTTGAATAAATTGTGCCGCCCAATAGTTAGATGAAACATCAGAAAAAGCAGTACTTGGAGCCGAAGATGAATCAGGAGTTTGAGCCAAAGATGTCGAGGAGCATCCCGCTTGGATGGGTTTGCTTTGCAAAGTATAAGTCATTGGCTGACAAACTAAACTTGCCGACTTAGACTCTACATTATTCCGCGTTGGCGGATTTTGTTTATCTAGCTTTGATTTCCAATTGCTAAATATTTTTTCAATAGTGGGATGCTTACTTAAAAACTCTGAGTCTGCAACAACATCGTGAGGCCCCTTAATACTTATCTTAGAACTGTTGAGGTAGATATTATAGTCATAACTAACATTTTGAGCTTGATAATTACTGTTAATCATCTTGCCAGGAAAAGCATAGAGAATGTTTCTTAAAATTCTGACATCAGATGACCTAATAGCAAATATTTGCCCATTTTCAATTTCTGGACTCTGATTATTTAAAACAGCAGTGTTATTTACAATATCAACATGCTCGCTTAAAAATGAATGAATGCCAGAACCACCATTATTAAATGAAAGATTATTTTTAACTAAAGTACGTCCTGTATATGGACTCATATTTAAATTCTGATCGCCATTTTTTGAACTATCAATAATGATGCCATTTCCGTCTGTGATCTTTCCGACTGCAATCCAAGGGATGTACATGCGATTGTTGTAGCTCTTGTTGTTGGTAACCAACATCTTGTATCCCTGGTTATTGTCAGAATTCCAATTGTTCAACAATGAAATGCCACTGTTACCATAAATGCTATACCAGGCATTATTGAACACTACGTTATTATCTATTGTCACATAGTCGGATTGAATCGCTGAAATACCCGCTCCTCCACAGTCATGCGCTTTGTTGTTCAGAATACGGATGTGATGACTACGACTATTGGTTCGTCCGTCAACGTTGATGCAGTTTCCATTAGTTAGTGGGTTTACTTTGTTAGTCTTCTGACTCATCGCATAATCAAGGGTGATATTGGCATTGTTCCCTATCACCTCCAGCCCATTGATCTCAATATATGAAGCTCCGTTTGAAATCAAGATACCATTCCATGTATTGTGCTGAATTTTTGGGGAATGCCCAGGATATGCTTTATACTTAATCCATGCATTTGCTTTTCCAGAACGTTTAATATTTACTACACTCACAGCTTTGGCTATATTTTTGTATACGCCGTTCATAATCAATACTGTATCGCCAGGGTTGGTAAGGTCTGCTGCCTTTTGAATTGTCCTAAAAGCGGATGAAGTAGAGAGTCCGTTATTTTCGTCATTTCCACTACCACTAACATAGTATGTTTTCGGTTTTGAAGTAGCGCTAATTAGCTCGCGGCTAGATAGGCTCATTTCCTTGTTAGTGGATATTTGATGGGTGTTTTGAACTAAAAATTCTTTTATCCTTTCTCCCTGAGTTAAAAGACCTAATACTACGGGAATTGCAAGACATGTACCTATACCGAAACCTTGAATTTCCACAAGCAAAAGCTCCTTTACTGCCACTATTTAATAAAAATATCAGGATATTACGTAATTTTGAATACTCTTTTGGATAGAGAATAAAATAGTGCTGATTTTTCTAGCTCCTCACATAGGGCAATTAAATAAAAATTCTAATAAATATTAATAATTATTAAAACGATATAAAGGTAGAATGGTTGTTGTTAAATATAATTTTTTCCTATTAAAAATTAAGGCGATCGCACAGTATAGTTGAAAATTGCGATCGCCTATTAGGGGTGATTAAAGTCACGACTTACAATTGAGTGAAATCTACTAGCGGGATTGTGGTACTAAATTCAAGTTAGAATTCAGTGTAAGCTTCAAATCTTGTGCGGGTCTAAGAACAAAGGCATTTCCTTGTTTTTTCCTCAACAGCACACTTGCTCCCGCACCCGCAGCCCCACCGAGAACAGGTTTTAAATCGTCAATTTTGCGGTTACCAGTCACTAGTGAACCTAAAAGACCAGCACCCGCACCGATAGCTGCATCAGTTAAAATCTGATTTGTGCTAGGCCCCTGTGAAACTTTTTGAGTTGTGGTATATGTCCGAGAACTTGCATTAATTGGCTGACGTTGACCATTAGAAAATTCTAATTCTTGAGCTACAAACCGCACACCTTTCCCTTGATTATCATCTGTATTTCTTGAATAATAACTATCTAGGTCAACAGATTCTAATCGTCCATTTACTTTAGTACCGGCGGGAATCAAGACATTTCTATTTCTGTCAATAATGTCATTGGCTATTCTCAAGGTTAGAGATTTACTTTCCCCAGGAGCAATAGTGATTGTCTCTTTATCGTAGGTAACAGGTAAAGCAACCCCAGAAGGAATGGTAACGTTTCCATATTGTCCAATTCTGTCTTGCCCAATTCTGTATTGTGCATTAGCCGGAGCTAAACTTAACAGTGGGGCAGTCACGCTTGCAGTAACGGCTATTGCCATGAGTGCAGCAGTTCCAGATTTCCATTGATGTAGACGAGTCATGAGTGGGTAAACCTTTGTGTATGTGATGTATTTAATGACGTTGATTCACTTAGTTTGTTTCTAAAATTTATGAAACCTGTTTATAGGCGCATTCTGAATATGAAGGTGTTTAATATAACCTGGAGTTTGTGTTGCAACTAGTCCTATCGGAGATATGGCTCCTCAGAATTTGTATCTTGCTAATGTGCGTCACTAAATAGATGGTGAGATACTCTCAATATGACGCAAAATTAATCTAATTGTTGCCAAAGTTGTTTTATTGTTTATGTCCTTCTCTTCTCCTTCTTCTATGGTCGCTGCTGCGCGTAGCTTGCTTCCACATTCGCGGAGCGTGCCATAGGCAAGTGGTATTAAAGACACACTCGCGTTCGCTTAGAGCGAGTCTGCGTACCTTACACGTTTTGTAGAGAGCGTCTTTGGCTTTGCTCCTGAATTCTTCTATGGGAATAAATTTTGATGCGATCGCAGCAATTCTTGTGCTGGGTTAAAATTTATTAATTATGGAATATGAGTATGTAGCGGTTCTCAATTGCATAAAATACAGGAACGCTAAAGCTCTGACTATTTCTTCTCCAGCAATTTTTTACTAGATATCAGGTACATGCCTACCAGGAATAGACCCGCTACTGTTGCAGGTTCAGGTATGGTTTTAATTTTGGCATAAATAGCTGTTTTAGTTGTGCCTCCTTCAAGAGCCTTAATGCTTATCTGCCCAACGTCTGAATTAAAACCAGTTAGTTCAAGCGTGTATTTATTGCCTTCAAAGGCAAAAGTCAGATTACTCAAGTTTTCGTCTATAAATACAAGGTCTGCATTCTCTTCTTCAGAATTTGTTACGCTATTAGGTGTATTTACTAGATGCAATTTCAAGTCAAAAACTTGGCTGATTCCAACGGGAGGGCTGAAGGATACATTGAGATTTAAAGGCACCTCTTCAACGCTTGTACCTTTAACTACAGTTCCATTAAAGTAAGTTAAATCAGCGATTTTGAATACAGAGTTAATGTCAGTTAAAAATGAATTTCCACTAAAGGTAAGTTTATTTGAGCCTGTTATTGTACACCCACTAGGATTTGGACTTGGTAGACACACATTAACATCACCCCAAGTAAATATGTTGTTTCCCACACCTGTGTATATGGGATTGGGATTGATATCAGTGCTTCCTGGAGTAGGTTCTCCCCATGTACCAGTAGAGATACCAGAAAAAGTTAGAGCATCTGCTTGGTTAGAGAAACCAAGTGCTATAGTCGCACCCACAAAAAAACTAGATATAGCAGTCGCAAAAACCAAACTTAGTTTCATAAATTAAGTATCCAAATCTAATTTTGGAGCTTTTTTAAACTATGTTTCCAGTCTAAATTAGTAAATTTCCTTAAAACGCACTAGTATTTTACTGGATTTATATATTACAAAATATTATCTAAAAAATTATTTTATTAATTTTAAATTATGGATAGTAAAAAAATATTTTAATAATTACAAATTGGTAAAACAGTAATTGCGTAGGCGTAGCCCATAGTAGACATCGTTACCTTACTTGCTTCTTTGATCAGTTGTCAAGTCAATATAAAGTTACTTTTTTTTACATTCTCCACACTATTGAGATGAATGTGATTCGTTGGTCGAATTCAAGGATAACCAAGAGAAATATTTAGTATTTTTTACTACCAAAATACCCCTAAACACACTTACTTATTTTTCTGCCTCTGCCTCCCTTACCTCTTTTTCAAGGATTTTCAGTATATGCTTTATAGCTTTGACAAAATTTCTGGCAACAACTGACTAGGAACTTTAGATAAAGCCAGATTTTGTCCCTGTATGCCTAATTCATTATGAAAAGCACGAATAGTTTTAACTATATAATTAAAGGTTGTTTGATAAACCTCTGGCTGTTTGCTTAATCCGTTTAAGGCTTGTAAATGGTTGTCTAATGCTACTTCTAGATGTTGAGAACGTGTTGCTTTGTTATCATTAAACGACTTATCTATTACTAGCTGATAATGTGCTAGTCCCAAGTTATTATAAGAGGCAAGCAAATCAAAACTTAAAGCAATACCGCTAAGTGAGTGAGCCAAGGCTATGGCCTCTTCGTAAGCGCTGATGCATAGTTGCAGATAGTTTTGCCGTGCCTCTTTAGTTGTTTGAGATAGGTTTGCTAGATGCCAGTAGGCAGTACCGAGATTATTTTGTGTAGCAGCGCAGGCGCTGGGAACATTAGCTGGAGTGCGATACTTGAGAGCTTCGGTGTAGACATCTATAGCTAGCTGGAGATTTTGGGCAGGTTGTTCGTATTGTGCTAGATTCCAACAGGCGGTGCCGATGTTGTTTTGAATCATGCCATACTTGAGCGGTTCCTGTTCGGGGTTGTAGTGTACAAGTGCTTCGTTGTAAGCTGCGATCGCTTTCTTTAAATGCACAATTGGTTGGTTATATTGCCCTAAATGCCAGTAAGCAGTACCTAAATTGTTCTGGCAAGCCGCATACTTTAATGAATCCATCTCGACTGTACGGTAGCTCAGTGCTTCATTGTAAGCTAAAATCGCTTGCTGCCAATTTTCAGATGGGTGAGAAAAACGAGCTAAATCACCATAAGCCGTCCCCAAATTATTTTGCACACGAGCGTAAGTTTCTGAATGTGTCTGGGGCGAGATCATCTTCAACGCCAACTGATAAAATTCTATTGCCTGCTCTATATAAGTTTGTCCTTCCTCAGAATTGGGCGGTGTATGGTATAGCATCCAGTAGAGTGTACCCAAATCATTTAAGATATCTGGGAGTTGTGATGAGGTTTCGTCATAGCTAATTGCCTCCTGATAGGCAATAATTGCCACCATCAAATTTTCTAAAGTTGACTCTCCTTGCTCAATACGAAGGCGGTATAAAGTGCCCAAGCGATGATAAGCTTCTGCCAGTACTTCCCCTAGAACTTGTTTTTGGTGTAATTCTTCAATCTCCAACAAAATCTGCTGCGGTTGCCAGTAATCCTCTGTATGTTGGGCAATATTTGTATTTATTGTTGCTATTACTAGCTCCGTTAACTCGCTACTAATATGAGATAAAGACGACAGAGATTGATTATTACTCCCGCTACCAGACCTATTAGTAGATTCCTGCTGTTGTGGCGCAGTCTTTAATAAATCTCCTGTCGGTGGCGATTCCTGGGTTTTATGTACGCTATTCCCTTGTGTTTCTGCCGGAAAATCGGAATTATTCTTCAACTTTGACTCAGTACCTGCGGTTCTGAGTTCTGTTTGGGTAACTGATTTATCTACAATCGACTGCTCAATATAGCCTAAATCCAAGCTTCTGGGATTAGAAAAACGTTCTGGATAACCTGAATTCTGAGTCGCTGGTTTAGGTTCTCCGGCAAATACAAATGCCCCAGTCCGACAACGCCAAAACTGTGGCGCTGATTGCTTGATAGCAGATAACCAAGGACGCGGTATCCATAACAGCAAGTTAGATTCTAGGAATCGGCTAGATTCTTGTACAGAGAAATATTGTTCGCTTAAGCGGAGATGGTGCAAAAATAACCGTTGTGTAGCGACTGGTTGCTTGGTGAGATGTTCCACGCCGACAATCTGAAATGCTGGTACTGGAAAAGGTCTTCCAGGGGAATCCTTTGATGCCCCAACAGTTGGCGGTGGATAGTTTACCAACCATTGATTTATTTGAAGTATGGGATTGGGATCATTTAAATTCAAACGCAACGTAACTAATCGCGGATAAGCTAGAGTGCTATTTTCTTGGGCATTTGATGGCTGAGATAGCACTTGTCCAATAGGATAAGCCAATGTAGAATGCAAACGAGTCGCTACTTGATTTCTCAAGTGTAAATCATCACATACTGCTAAAAAAAGTTGCCGTCGTAAGCCAAGACTTAGGGCAATTTTCAATCGTTGGTATACTTGCCGATTCCAAGTGGAATTATCATTTTGTGCAGTATCATTCACGCTCATGACGGCTAAAGAGCCAAAACACAGTACATATCACCTTTCTCGGCATATCCAAGTCGGCTAATATCATCATAGAAATGATTTTTAAGCTAACGTTGTGCTGCTTAGGATAAATTGAGTTTTTCAGGTATAGTAAAATAAATTAGTATATAATGATACTCTAATTTTTAATCAATTTTAACAAAAATAAAAAAGCAGGCTCCTTTTAAAATCGGAACCTGAAAAACTATCAAAAAATGAAGTTTTATTAAAATATTTTACGATCAAATGCTTTTAGAAACAAAGAAGGCAACTAGAATCAAGCCGCCAACCAAAACTGTAGCGACTATTCCTAGTAAAAGATAAGTTCGCTTTTGCCCTTCTGTGGGGGGTTCTGCTTGATAAATCTTTGGTTCCCGGGCAAAATTATTTAGAAGGCCGCCTTCTTCGTTTGTATAGGGCATGAATTAATTCCTTTATGTTTATCGTTCATTTAATGTTACATAAATGCTAAATCCGCCCTTAAACTGCTAGACAAATCGTTACATTAGGGGTTGGGGAGTGGGGATTGGACATGGCAAAGAGGCAGAGGGAAAAATTCTTCTCCCTTGCTCTCTGCCCCTTCGATTCCCCACTCCCTATTCCCTAACTAGTAATCGTCCCAGTCAGAGGTGAACTAGGACTAGCGTAGTCTTTGATAGGCATTCTGCCAGCAAGGTATGCCAAACGACCGGCAACTGTTGCTAAATTCATGGCCCGAGCCATTGCTGGCGGATTGGGAGAAAGTGCGATCGCACTATTAATCAATAAAGCATCTGCTCCCAATTCCATTGCTTGGGCGGCTTCTGAGGGTGAACCAATTCCGGCATCTACCACTACTGGTACACCTGCATTTTCGATGATGATTTGGATGTTGGCGGTTGTTTTTAGCCCTTGTCCAGAACCAATTGGTGATGCTAAAGGCATGACTGTAGCACAGCCTACTTCTTCTAAACGCTTGGCTAACATGGGGTCAGCGTTAATATAGGGCAATACTGCAAAACCTTCTTTAACTAATTGTTCTGCGGCTTGCAGCGTCCCAATGGGATCTGGGAGTAAATACTTAAGGTCAGGTATTACTTCTAACTTTATAAAATTATTATCTTCCTGCCCTAACAATTTCGCCATTTCTCGCCCTAAACGCGCCACCCGAATCGCTTCTTCAGCAGTTTGGCAACCTGCGGTATTGGGTAACATCCAGATTTTTGTCCAATCTAAGGCTTCAGCTAAACCTTCATGTCCGGGAGCCTTGGTTTGTACCCGTCGTACTGCTACGGTGACAATCTGGCAATCACTGGCGACGATGCTTTGCTGCATTTCTTCAATGCTGCGATACTTGCCAGTTCCAGTCATCAAGCGGAATTGGAAAGTTTTGCCAGCAATAATTAGTGGGGAGTCGGGAGTCGGGAGTCGGGAATGGGGGGATATGGCAGGACGATTCCCGTTGGAGAAATTGGCAGAGTGAGTCAGCATTGGTGTGGAGGTAGATGGCTTGGACTGGAAGCGCGAATAATGAAAATCAGCAAGTAGAGGGTCAGACTTTTGTTCTAAGATGAAATCGGCAATTAAGGCGGCTGTTACGGGTGCAAGTAGAATCCCGTTACGGTAATGACCTGTAGCAAGGGTTAAATTTTGACAGTGGCTAGTCCCAAGGATGGGCAACTCATCGGGGGTAGCTGGGCGAAATCCCCACCAGAATTCTTGGATGGGATAATGCTTAAGTTGGGGATACAGCCGGATGGCAGCTTGTAGTAATGTTTGAATGCCTTCTGGGGTGTTGTTGGGAATGAAGCCAACGTCTTCGCTGGTTGCGCCAATAACAAGGCGATCGCGTCTTGGTACGATGTAAATATCCTGCCCAAACAAAACCCGCTTCAAGGGCAATTCCGGCGCAATTTCTGGTATCCGCACACTCAGCATTTGTCCTTTTCTGGGACGCACGGGTACTGGTAATAACTCATTTGACCAAGCACCTGAAGCTAAAACATAGTGCGCGGCGCGAATTATTCCCGCGTTGGTTTGCACGCCAACCACTTGCCCTTGCTGCTGTAAAAATGCTTCTACTGTAATTCCGTCTTTGAGTTCAACACCAACAGACTCAGCCGCCGTCCACAATACTTGAGCTAGAGCTTTATTATCAACTTGTGCGTCTTCAGGATACCACCAGCCACCAACTACCTCTGCTCCCAATCCTGGCTGATATTGATGAATTGCCTCTTTGTTTAACCAGTAAGCCGGGGATGAGGGGGATGAGGAAGAATTTACTTCCCTATCTCCCCCTGCTCCCCCTGCTCCCCCTGCCCCCTGCTCCCTGCTCCCCTGCCCCCCTGCCTCTTCAAAGACGGGTGCAAGGATACCGCAGGAACGGTAGCCAGTATTTAAGCCGGTTAGTTCTTCTAGTTTGCGCGTCCAGTCGGGATATAATGCACGCGATCGCCAACACAAAGAATGCATTGCCCCATTAGGGATGTTTTCTGCATCTGGTGCTAACATCCCGGCGGCGGCATGGGTAGCGGCAGCCTGAAAGTCACGACAAAGCACGGTGACACTTGCCCCGCGCAGTTTTAGCTCAATGGCGATCGCTAAACCAATAACGCCGCCACCAATAATTACAATCTCACTAGTCATTAGTCATTAGTCACTAGTCATTAGTCATTAGTCATTAGTACATAACTAATAACTCATAACTTATAACTTATAACTCGTAACTATAGACGGATCTATCGTTACCATAAAGCGCGAATTGGTTCATTGCCTTGATTATTGCCTTGATTTGTCTCGTTAGATGGCGTATTTGTTTGTGAAGAATCTGTATTGTTGTCTGTTGTAGTGTCAGCAGGTGATGTTGAGTCATCAGAAGAATTTTGAGCAACGTTACTTCTGTTGTCAGGTCTTGGAGCTACAATACCGCGTCTGTTTGCGTTTGTTTCAGTTGTTTCATTTCCTTCATTTGCAGTTTCTTCATTCTTGCTGCCAGCACTGCTATTAACATTGATATTAGCTGGCAGGACTTGTGATTTCTTATCACTTGGAGCGTTAGCGGTTTGTACTCCCATAGGAAAGTTGATGCCCAGTAATGTACCAAGCAGAATGGCTAAACCTCCAGCCATTAAAATTAAGGGTGTCCATCTACCCATATTGTCTTACTCCTTTTTAACCTTTTGGTGTCCACACTATTCGAGAACCTTGTCCCCAAAATCCATCAAACTTTGTCACTTTCACATCGCCTAAAACCAGAGTTTGACAGGCTAAACGCAAGTCTGTTGTAGGAGAATGGGGAGGAAGCGAACGCCGTGCTCGATCGCGCCAATTCGCTGCTGATACTTCACCCTCTACCTTAACCGCGCAAGTTCCGCAACTGCCAATGCCCCGACAGTTTATTAACTTAGCACCGTCATTGTAGAGTTCAATTCCATTTTGCAGCAAAATTGTTCGGAGATTGCTTTTGCTTATGCACTCAATTGTTTTACCTTGAGCTAGTACCTTAGGCATTTTTAAATTGCCAAACTGGCGTTTTGTTGTATATTTACACATTGCCTCGAAAGTTGTCTCGTCGGTCCCAGTTTTATGACCACAAATTCTTCACCTCAACTTTGGCTCTATGACACTACATTACGAGATGGCACTCAGCGCGAGGGGCTATCAGTATCGATAGAAGATAAGTTACGCATTGCTCGTAGACTCGATCAACTGGGAATTCCCTTTATTGAAGGCGGTTGGCCTGGTGCCAATCCCAAGGATGTACAATTTTTCTGGCAACTTCAAGAAGATCCGCTAAAACAAGCTGAAATTGTGGCTTTTTGTTCGACTCGCCGCCCCAATTCCACTGCCGCAACTGAACCGATGCTACAGGATATTTTGGCTGCGGGGACTCGCTGGGTAACGATTTTTGGTAAGTCTTGGGATTTACATGTCACAACCAGCCTCAAGACGACATTAGAAGAAAATTTGGCGATGATCCGCGACACAATTGAGTACCTCCGTTCTCAAGGGCGTCGCATTATCTACGATGCCGAACATTGGTTTGATGGTTACAAGCACAATCGAGATTATGCTTTACAGACATTAGAGGCTGCGATCGCATCTGGTGCTGAATGGTTAGTCCTTTGTGATACTAATGGTGGTACTTTACCCCATGAAATTAGCCAAATTGTTCAAGATGTCAGTAGTTATTTGTCATTCGTCATTAGTCAAGAACCAATGACAAAGGACAAAAAACAAAGGACACTTCCCCAAATTGGAATTCATACTCATAACGATTCGGAAATGGCGGTTGCTAACGCAATAGCCGCCGTGATGGCAGGGGCAAAGATGGTACAGGGGACAATTAATGGTTATGGTGAACGTTGCGGTAATGCTAACCTCTGTTCGTTAATTCCCAATTTACAATTGAAGCTGGGTTACAGTTGTATCACAGAAGACCAGCTAACACAACTTACAGAAGCTAGTCGTTTTGTGAGTGAGGTGGTTAATCTCGCGCCAGATGAACACGCTCCCTTTGTCGGACTTTCGGCTTTTGCCCACAAGGGCGGTATTCATGTATCAGCCGTGGAACGTAATCCCCTAACTTACGAACATATTCAGCCGGAACAAGTCGGGAATCATCGCCGCATCGTTATTTCTGAACAGTCTGGACTTAGCAATGTTTTAGCCAAAGCCCGCAGTTTTGGCATTGACCTCGATCAACAGAAGGCTGAAGCCAAGCAAATTCTCCAGCGCCTCAAAGATTTGGAGAGTGAAGGATTTCAATTTGAAGCAGCAGAGGCCAGTTTTGCGCTGTTGATGCATGAAGCTTTGGGAGGCCGCCAGAAGTTTTTTGAAGTCAAAGGTTTTCAAGTCCACTGTGACTTGATTGAGGGGAAAGAAACTAGCAATGCCTTAGCCACGGTTAAACTCGCTGTTGACGGGAAAAATATTTTGGAGGCGGCGGAAGGTAATGGCCCTGTGGCAGCTTTGGATGCGGCTTTACGCAAGGCTTTAGTGAATTTTTATCCCCAAATAGCAACCTTTGATTTGACAGATTACAAAGTGCGGATTCTCAACGGACATACGGGAACTGCGGCGAAAACTCGTGTGTTGGTAGAGTCAGGCAATGGTCGTCAACGCTGGACTACAGTAGGGGTTTCCACCAACATTTTAGAGGCTTCTTATCAAGCTGTGGTGGAAGGCTTGGAATATGGTTTGTTATTGCACTCTCAAGCAGAGGCAGCTTTGAAAGCTCCTAGTTGATCAAAGTTACTATTTAGTGTATTGGAGGTTACATGAGAACCTAGCTGTAGCTAGAGGTAATTCCAGCTTCTAAATTACCTCTAGCTCACGGGAAAATAGCTTTGATATAGTTATGGCAATTACTCGTTCTATGCTATATGCGGTTCGTTTTAACAACCTAAAGTCTAACTAGTGCGATCGCTCACCGTATTTGCGACAGCAGCACGATAAAATTCTAAAACTATAATCGTAATAAAAGGTCTAAATGGCAGAAACACTATTCTTCAACGCCTTACGCGAAGCTATTGATGAAGAAATGGCGCGTGACTCCAGCGTATTCGTTCTCGGTGAAGATGTCGGACACTACGGCGGTTCCTATAAAGTTACCAAAGACCTGTACCAAAAATATGGCGAACTCCGCATTCTAGACACCCCCATTGCCGAAAATAGCTTTACCGGCATGGCAGTGGGAGCAGCAATGACAGGGTTGCGTCCCATCATTGAAGGCATGAATATGGGCTTTTTACTGCTCGCCTTCAACCAAATATCCAACAACGCTGGGATGCTGCGCTATACTTCTGGCGGTAACTTCAAAATTCCGATGGTAATTCGTGGCCCTGGCGGTGTCGGACGGCAGCTAGGCGCAGAACATTCCCAACGACTAGAAACTTACTTCCAAGCTGTGCCAGGGTTGAAAATTGTTGCCTGCTCCACACCAAGAAACGCTAAAGGATTGCTGAAATCCGCTATCCGCGATGATAACCCCGTGTTGTTCTTTGAACACGTTTTGCTTTACAACTTGAAAGAAGATTTACCAGAAGAAGAATATTTACTACCCCTAGATAAAGCAGAAATGGTGCGTGAGGGAAAAGATGTCACAATTATTACTTACTCTCGAATGCGGCATCATGTGCTACAAGCAGTAAAAACTCTTGAAAAACAAGGATATGATCCAGAAGTTATCGATTTAATATCTCTCAAACCATTAGATTTTGATACAATTGGTGCATCAGTACGTAAAACCCATAAAGTCATTGTTGTAGAAGAATCGATGCGAACTGCGGGTATTGGAGCAGAAGTTATTGCCTCAATCAACGATCGCTTATTCGATGAATTAGATGCGCCAGTACTGCGCCTGTCTTCCCAAGATATCCCCACACCTTACAACGGCAACTTAGAACGACTAACAATCATCCAACCAGAGCAAATCGTAGAAGCTGTGGAAAAAATGGTAGCGTTGCGAGTATAGGCAGTAACGAATAGGGAGTAGGGAATAGGTAATAAATTCAACCCCTACTCCCCACTCCCCACTCCCTACTCCCCATTTCCCAACTCATAACTCCATAAAAGAGCGCTATTATAGCCTTTGTCAGTTGCGAGTTATGGTATGCAAAGACAGCGATCGCTATTAATTTTGATTTTAGTCCTGATAATTGCCGCTATTACGGTGATTGCCACAATTCCGATACCTCTTGGGCTGGACTTGCGCGGAGGCTCACAGCTCACAATTCAGGTGAAACCATCAGCAGATATTCCCAAAATCACCGAACGAGAATTGGAAGGTGTGAAGAAAGTTGTCGAAGGCCGGATTAATGGTCTGGGTGTTTCTGAGCCAGTGATCCAAACAGTTAGCTCAGATAAAATCTTGGTGCAACTACCAGGAGTAAACGATCCGGCGCAAGCTGAACGGGTGCTAGGCGGTACGGCGCAGTTAGAATTTCGTACCCAAAAGGCGAATACAGAAACTCAACTGCTTGCTTTCCAAGCATCTAGAGCCGAATTGAAAGCCAAGCAAGAAGAGTTAAAAAAGAGTGCAGATAAAGCAGCAATTGTCAAGAATCAAGAAGATTTACAAAAAAATAATCAAGCGATCGCAGAATTGTTTGAAAGCACCAATCCACCCCTAATTGGCAAATACCTCAAGGATGCCTATGGTGAACCCAGTCAAGGTAACAACTGGCATGTTGCCATTCGCTTCGACCAAGTGGGTGGTCAACTGTTTGCCGATTTGACAAAAAATCTTGCCGGTACTGGGCGTAGCATTGGTGTTTTTCTGGACAATGAACTGATCAGCGCTCCTACCGTGGGTATAGAATTTGCCGCCACTGGTATTACTGGTGGCTCTGCCATAATTACAGGAAGGTTTACCGCCCAACAAGCCAATGATTTAGGCGTGCAGCTACGTGGTGGCGCATTACCCGTACCAGTAGAAATAGTTGAAAACCGTACCGTCGGTGCAACTTTAGGTAAAGATAGTATTCAACGCAGTATTTATGCTGGTATCGGCGGATTGCTGTTAGTATTAATTTTCATGTTAGTTTACTACCGATTACCAGGGTTAATTGCCGACTTTTCTTTAATTATCTATGCGCTATTGACCTATGCCACCTTCGCTTTGCTAGGCATTACATTAACTCTCCCCGGTATTGCTGGGTTTATCCTTAGTATCGGCATGGCAGTTGATGCTAACGTATTGATTTTTGAGCGCACCCGTGAAGAATTACGTGGTGGTAAAAGTTTATATCGTTCTGTAGAGTCAGGATTCTACCGAGCTTGGTCTAGCATTTTAGATAGTCATGTCACATCATTAATTTCTTGTGCAGCACTGTTTTTCTTAGGAGCAGGTTTAGTTAAAGGCTTTGCTTTAACATTAGCGCTAGGGTTAGGGGTGAATTTGTTTACTGCCATTACTTGTAGTCGCACGCTGCTGTTCTTAACATTGGGATTTCCTAACTTGCGTAAGCCAGAGTTGTTTTGTCCCAATCTCTCAACGTCAATTAAGTCTCGTGCGGAGGTGCAGTCATGAAATTTAGTGTCATCAAACGTCGGAGACTTTGGTGGACAGTTTCTGCCACGCTAATAATCGTTAGCATTGTGGCAATGGTGATTTCTTGGCAACAACTAGGCGCACCACTACGTCCCAGTTTAGATTTTGTTGGTGGTACGCGACTACAATTTGAACGCGATTGTACACAACCAAACAGCTGTACTCAACCGATTAATATTTCTGATGTCAGAGAAGTAGTTGACGCCGAGAAGCTAAATAATAGTAGCATCCAAATTGTTGGTCAAAAACAACAGGGAATATCCATTCGGACAAAGACATTAAATGTCGATCAACGCACCCAGTTGCAAACAGCTTTGAGTGAAAAAATTGGAGTCTTTAACCCAAAAGGCACTCAAATTGATACCGTTGGACCAACACTTGGCCGTCAGTTATTTTCTCAAGGGTTATTAGCTCTGGTTGTCTCCTTTGCTGGGATCGTTATCTATTTAAGTGTGCGGTTCCAGCTGGACTATGCGGTAATTGCAATTATTGCTTTGTTCCATGATGTTTTGATTACGTTGGGTGCTTTCTCCATCTTAGGATTAGTAGTAGGTATTGAAGTTGATAGCCTTTTCGTCGTTGCTATTTTGACTATTACTGGTTTCTCGGTAACAGATACCGTGGTCATCTACGATCGCATTCGGGAAATACTAAATCAACATCCTGGCGATCGCATTGAGAAAGTTGTTGATGATGCAACCAATCAAACTTTAACGCGATCGATTAATACCACGTTAACCGTTTTGCTAACATTATTTTCCCTGTTTCTATTTGGTGGCGAAACCTTGAGAAACTTCGCCCTGGCCTTAATTATTGGATTTACAATGGGTGCATATTCAAGTATTTTCATCGCCAGTACTCTCCTTGCTTGGTGGCGAGAGCGCAGGGGTGAATCTCAGAGGCTAGACAACGCAGAGCCGATTGATACATCTGCCAGTTCTCAGGATGGTTAAACTTGTGTATATTTCACAATTGGGTAAAAGCATTTTGAATTGCTCACCCACACCTTGCAATTTTATTCACCTATGGATCAACCCGAAGAACCATTAACTCCTGTCCCAGATGATAAATCTGACCCATCCTTTGCTCAACAAGTACAAAAGCTACATCAGCTAACAATATATGGCAGGTGGCTGTTTGTGGGCTGTTTATGGCTGACGATTGCGCCTGTCTCCTTGTGGGGTCTACGTACAGAAATTTCTCTGTGGCAACAATATTTTACTTGGGTAGCGGTGCGATATGGACTCTTCTACCATCCACTGTCTACCTTTGGTTTAGCCTTTTGTATTGGAATGACTACTGCTGTTTTAGTTTGGCAAAGTCGAAATATCTTACTCGGACTGCCAGAACAGGAAAAACAACGTTTAGAAAAACAAGTTTATCGGATACGTCAGCAGGGGCCAACTCATCCTTTATGGAAGTGGGTTTGTCATTAAATATTGGGATAGATGATTAAACTTTCTTTCTCGTTGCATATACATCTACACGTACAGCATTTTCTAGCAAAATATGGCTTAAATATACAAAGATATTGCCAAAAGTGGATGCCATAATGAACAAGTCTCAGATTCAATTTAGCGATTGCAAGTCTGAAATTGACCTTTACCAACTTCAAGAACTGTTAAACGTTTCAGCTTTCTGGGCAAAAGGTCGCAGTATTGAAGATTTAGGTATAGCCATTGCCAACAGTGAGCCAGTGATTTTTGTCTGCGATCGCGATCGACTCATTGGCTTTGCTAGAGCAACATCTGATGCTATATATCGCGCCACAATCTGGGATGTTGTGATTCATCCAGAGTATCAAAGTAGTGGGCTGGGAAGCAAATTAGTAGAAACCGTTTTGAGTCATCCCCGCATGAGGTCGGTTGAGCGCGTTTACTTGATGACTACTCACCAGCAGGGTTTCTACAAAAAAATTGGTTTTCAACCCAATACCACTACTACGATGGTGTTACACAACCAACCTAACCTTGCTTTTGTTCCTACTACGGAAGTTCACTTTCAGGAATCACTAGGGGGATAGAGATTTGTAGTCTGCTAATCTCCTGATGTGGTTCCTTCGTAATAATAGTCGAGGGCAGGATTTCTAACTTACCTCCCATAACTTTCACCAGAGTTTGATTGATTAATAGTCTCATTCCTGGGGAAAGAGCAGCGTTTTCTTGGCCAATACCGGGTGGCTGATCTTCAGATTTAATTAAATCAATCGGTTCGCTCCAGGGTATGGCATGGGTTGGTACATCGAACCAAATGTTTACAAAATTACTTGTAGGCACTGTGTTGCTGGAAATACAGATGCTGCCTTCCTCCATTTGAGTAATGGCAGTGTCTATTAAACTTATCAATATTTGGCGGAGCCAGAGGAAATCTGCCAAAACATAAATTTCTGGGTCGGCGGGTAAAAATTGCAAGGAAAGATTGCGATTGGCCGCCAGCATATAAGTTAATTCATAAACTTCCTCCAAAACTTGGGCTAATGATCCAGGCTGAATATCTAATTTATTAGTACCGTGTTCAGTTCTAGCAACGGTGAGAATTTCATCCATCAACTTGAGTAGCTTCAGCGTTCGTTCGTAAGCTTGGGCAATAAATTCTCGCTCTTCAGCCGGATCTTCACAGAGATCCGACAAAATTAACTGATGTAAACCTATCAAACCACTGAGGGGCGATCGCAATTCATGGGTAGTCCGCGCCAAAAAACCACCTTTAAACTGGCTCATTTCCCTTGCCATAAGGTATGCCAGGTGAGTTTGCTGTAGCTGTTGCGATATGGGTGGCATCTCCTGTTGATCTAATGGCGCTACTGGGGATGAGCTTGATGAAACATTAAGCGATGCCTGCTTTGGGCGTAGCCATCGCACAAATAACTGACGGAAAACCATACCTAGTGCTATTCCTGCTCCTAGATATATCCAGTTGCTCCAATTCATAATTTGGCAATTATTAACTTGTTAATTGACCACAACAGCACAAACTAAAGTTCCGAATTGTTCAGCTGTTACAACCAGGAAGACAACATTATAGCCACCTATATTTGGTTATCACTCGAAATATCTAACTTTATCGCACCTTGTCGCAAAATCTGCCAATTTATTCCTGTCCATTTAGCAACAGTGGAAGGTACACCCACCCCCGGCATTTCACCCTGGTATTCTAGAGTCAGAACCTTGGGAAACTGAGCCTCAATTTCTGTCATCGTTTGCAAAGGTGGCTGACCAGAAAAATTGGCGCTAGTGGTGGCAAGCGGGCCTGTTTGCGCCAAAATAGATTGAGCGATCGCACTGTTTGGAACTCGAATACCAATTGTTGTTGGATCAATAGGGTTCATAACCTTTGGCACACGATCTGAAGCTGGTAAAACTAATGTCAGCCCTCCTGGCCAATATTTCTCAGCTAGTTCTTGCCAAACTTTATACTCATTCTCATTACCTTTGACATACAACCACAAATCTTCAGCACTAGCAGCCATCAAAATCAAAGGTTTATCCTGACTACGTTGTTTAGCGGTAAAAATTAATCCGGCTTTTTCTGGTATCGCCGCAAGTGCAGGAACAGTATCCGTGGGAAAGCTCACCAAAAGACCGGCGCGTGCGCCAGCTATTAGGTCTGCGAGGTAAACTTGCGTCATCTTACTAAGTAAGTCGAGGAGAACAATTTAATATATATTTTGATTTGAGCTTAAATCAAATTCTTGCATAAGTTAGCCAAAAAGGAAAAGGACTCAAAATCCTTTCCCCCATTTTTGCATAAATATATTTATGCAAGATGTCTAATATTTATCAACCAGTAGCACGATATTTAATTACTCGGTTAAATTAAATATTCAGAGAGAGATGCTCAAATAATCTTAGACATCCTCCAAAATTTAGACTAAAATCAACTAGCAGTTTTTTTCGCTTCAATCATTCCTAGTGTGGGAACTTTAACATCCCAAGCTAAACCTAATACTTCCAGAGTGTGGATTAACCAGTACCCTAAATCAAGTTGCCACCATTGCAACCCAAACTTTGCCGAGTTAGGAAAAGCATGATGATTATTATGCCATGCTTCTCCTCCTGTAGGAATTGCCAGCCAAACATTATTAGTACTCTGCTCACTACTATTGAAGGGGCGACTGCCATACAGATGAGTAATGGAATTAATAGTCCAAGTTAAATGATGTACTACAAAAATTCGCACAAGCCCTCCCCACAAAAGTCCTTGCCATATACCTATCCAAGTACCTGATAAAAGTCCTCCAAGAATAGCTGGAATCAAAAGACCTAAAAAGACCAGAACTAGGTATTGTTGGTTGACTTTTTTGATCAGAGGGTCTTGCAGCAAATCCTTCGCAAACACTGTAGAATTTGTGATTTCGCTGTTCAGCATCCAACCAATATGACTATGCCATATTCCGTTTAAACTTCCCCAAAATCCTCCTTGGTGAAGGTTGGGTGAATGAGTATCTCCTATCTGGTCACTGTATTGATGATGCCGTCTATGATTGCTCACCCAATTAATAACAGGGCCTTGAGCCGCCATAGAACCTAAGATAGCCAAAGCAACTCGAATAGATGGGTGGGTCTTAAAAGTACAGTGAGATAAAAGGCGATGAAAACCTACAGTAATCCCTCCAACCATAGTGAGAAACCAGAAGACCAAAAGCAATGCTAATTCCATGAGATTAATTCCAAAATCCCAAGCGAACTTCAGCGCTATCATTGTCCCGATCAAAGGAATTATGATTGTGGCTATAGCAAAACGCCTTTGTACTTGTTGTAAGTAATCATTTTGGATTATTATCTTTGTTGTTTTGCTTAAAGTCGCCAAACCATGACTTTGATTATCTAACTGCATTAGATTCTACATCCTTCAATCTTGTCTTCACTATTAACTTCGTACCATTTGGCTTAGGTATAAATGGTGAAGGGTGGGATTTGTTCGTTGAGTACCCAGTCACCAACTTCGTGGACTTTGTAGACAACTGGATCGTGCAGAGTATGAGTACGGACGTTGCGCCAGAAGCGATCAAAGCGATATTTTGTCGCAGTAGAACGAGTTCCCATCACTTCAAAAATCTTGCTTGTCACTTCTAATGCCACTCGTGTAGTCAAGACTTTGGCAGTGCTAATACTAACAGCAGTTTCACCGCGTTCGGTGGCTGTCAAGTCTTCTCCCTTTTCCCAGGCAGATTGGAAGACAGAGTTGACATAATCAACATGGCTAATGGTTGAAATCAAACTCACCCAGAGATTACCGTATTGCTCAATAATATAAGGATCTTTAGCTGCCGTGTGGGCAGGTGAAAAAATCCACGGACGGCTTCTTGAGAGTGTATATTGCTTGCCTTCCTCAAAGGCGCCCAGTGCAATTCCCAGATAGAAATTGACAAAGACGGACTGGAAAGCAGGAGTTACCAATGAGGCAAACGAGCTAGGCGCATCGGTAGAGTTAGGATTACCCAGAATCTCATCTCGGTGAATCAAGACATTATTAAAAGTGACGCTACCGCTATCGGTTTGTCGCTGTCCAATGTAATCCCAATCGTCATTGAGAACCACTCCTTCTCGATGGGTGGGAACAATGGCAACGGGAAGATTCTCCACCGCTTCCCGATGCTTGGCAACAATGCTAACGGGAAGATTCTCCACATATCCTCGCGCTGCTGTCACTACAATGATGTCGGAGCCAGTACTGCCTGTGGCAAAGTTTTTAGTACCATTGAGCCGGAAATTTTTTCCATCTGCTGTTAGCACCAACTTAGGATCTCGTGGATTAACAGCATCACCCCAAAACCAGTTGTTGCGAGTAGTTTCGCTGTAAAATCGGGCTTTTTGTTCGGGAGTCCCATTTAGTTCAGGGATGACAGAATTGACATAGTGATACCCCAAAAGTTGACCAAGGGAGCCATCCGCTTTGGCAATTTCTCGTACAACTTTGAGGGCTGTAACCCAAGTTTGACCAAATCCACCATATTGTTCTGGGATTAGGAGTTTAAGCAGACCACTTTCGCGCAGACGATTTAGTTCGGCGGTCGGACTACCACCTTTGGCATCTCGTTCGACTGCTGTTTTAGCAAACTCCTTTCCTAATGATGCAGCTAGAGCAATGTAGTCTTTTGTTTCTTGTAAAGTAGATAAAACCATTTCCAGCATCTCCATAAAATTCGTACTAAAACTATTCGCTTAAATGTTGTGCAAGAGATGCGATCGTCGGGTAATCCCAAACTAGCCTTAGCTCTAGCTCTTTTCCTAGCCAATCTGCTAAATCTCCGGTTAAAACCACCGCTACCGACGAATCTAAACCATAACGGGCAAAAGTGGTTTCTACATTTACTTGTTCGGGTTCGATTTCTAGCAAATCTGCTAGATAAGAAATCAACCATTCTTTGATTTCTGTAGTAGATACTTTCAAAGATTCAGTTTTTTGAGAAAGCATACATCCTCCAAAATTTAGACTAAAATCAGCTAGCAGTTTTTTTCGCTTCAATCATTCCTAGTGTGGGAACTTTAACATCCCAAGCTAAACCTAATACTTCCAGAGTGTGGATTAACCAGTACCCTAAATCAATTTGCCACCATTGCAACCCAAACTTTGCTGAGTTAGGAAAAGCATGATGATTGTTATGCCATCCTTCTCCTCCTGTAGGAATTGCCAGCCAAACATTATTAGTACTCTGTTCACTAGTATTGAAAGGGTGACTACCATACAGATGAACAATGGAGTTAAGACACCAAGTTAAATGATGCACTACAAAAATTCGCACAAGCCCTCCCCACAAAAATCCTTGCCCTAAACCTATCCAAGTACCTGATAAAAGTCCTCCAAGAATAGCTGGAATCAAAAGACCTAAAAAAACAAAAATTAGGTATTGTTGATTGACTTTTTTCATCACAGGGTCTTGCAGCAAATCCTTCGCAAACACTGTAGAATTTGTGATTTCGCCGTTAAGTATCCAGCCAACATGGCTATGCCATATTCCGTTTAAACTTCCCCAAAATCCTCCTTGGTGAAGGTTGGGTGAATGAGTATCTCCTATCTGGTCGCTGTATTGATGATGCCGTCTATGATTGCTCACCCAATTAATAACAGGGCCTTGAGCCGCCATAGAACCCAAGATAGCCAAAGCAACTCGTACAGATGGGTGGGTCTTAAAAGCACAGTGACATAAAAGCCGATGATTACCTACAGTCACCCCCCCAATCATAGTGAGAAACCAGAAAACCAAAAGCAATGCTAATTCCATGAGATTAATTCCAAAATCCCAAGCGAATTTGAGCGCTATTAGTGTCCCGATCAAAGGAATGATAATAGTGGCGGCAGCAAACCGCTTTTGGACTGTTTGTAAGTAATCATTTTTGATTGTGATTTTTGCTTCTTTAGTTGAAGTCAACAAAGAAGGATTTTGATTATTTAACTGCATGAGCTTTTACATCCTCATTCAATCCTTCAAAGTTAGGCTTTTTTACAGAGATATTCATCCAGTTCATCTTCTTCTCCAGCTAAACCTTGCTCGATATCACCAATTTTTTCTGCATACTGATTAATCAGACTTTCCACCTGATTAATATCTAGTAAAGTCTGGTCATAGATATTTCCTGTAAGAGCATTAGCTATCTTTGTCTGAAAATATTGTTGACCCCACTTTTCGACACGTTGTAATTCATCTGTCGGTTCATGATATGACTTTTGTATGCAAGCAACCACAAATGCCCATGCAGCTACGTCACCCAACTTCTGGGATAAGATTTTAGTTAATTTCTTATTACTGTTCCCAGATAGGTTTTTATTTTTGAGGTAAGAAGCACAAGATTCAGCCGTCTGTTGCAATTGTTCGCTGATTTTTGTCGCTCCTAGAAACTCATTAAGAGATGAACAAACTTGAGGTATTTGGTATAAAGTTAATAAACCCAAATGCATCTGTAAAGTTTCAGTTGGCCCCTCAAAAATCCGAAACAAACGAGCATCCCTTAAGATTTGGGGCGCAATATTAGATTCGATATAACCCCGTCCACCTAGTAGCTGAACCAGATTATCTGCTGCTTGCCACATTAATTCTGGTGCGATAATCTTAGCGACAAGATAAGCTTCTAAAGGAACAGGTTTCTCTTCATCTAGGGATGTTGCAATGTTTTTTACCAAGCACTCAACTGCACCAATTGCTGCTGTTAAATCACTCAGACGTTGTAAAGTAATCTGTTGATTTATTAGCCGTTCTATACCAATTGAGCGCCGATTAGCATAACGAAGCATGAGTTGGGCGCAGTGTTTCATTCCTCCAATACAGGTTGCAGAAATTCCCAATCTCGCTAGTTGCATTGCGTCCTGGGCTACTTCAAAACCAGAACCAATTTCGCCTAAAATATTTTCATGATTGACTTTTACCTGCTCAAGGTGAATAGTATTCTGAACCATACCTCGCATTCCCATCGTCAGAGCTTCAGTACCTTGGCTCAATCCTTGAGCATTTTCGGGAATGGTAAATGCTGTGATTCCCAAAGATTCGCCTTGTTCATCTACAACATGAGCAAAAATATTGATCGCATTTGACCAAGATGCAGAACCGCTCCAAATTTTGGTGCCGCTAAGTAACCAGCCACCATTTCCATCTGGATGGGCTTCAGCCTTGATTCCTCTAGGATTAGATCCCGCAGATGGTTCGGTAATAGCAAAGGCTGCTAAATCTCTCCCTTGGGCTAAATTTTTGAGATAGGTTTCTTTAATCTCAGGTGTACCATACTTAAGGATTGGGTAGATTCCGAGAAAATTGTTTACACCAACAAATGAAGCTAAGTTGAGATCAATAGCTGCAAGTTGTTCCATCACTTGCAACATATCACTGTAACTTAAGCCAAGACCCCCGGATGCTTGAGGGACAATCATTCCCAACAAGCCTTTTTTGCCAAAGTCTAGAACGACGTGAGGAGTTATACACCGTCGCTCGTCCATAAGTCTAGAATTGATTCGTCTTTGGGCATAGTCACGTAACCAATGGATGACTTGCTCTGCACGTTGACGACTTGAACTCTCTAAAGACTGATGACTATTTAACTGCATTAGCTTTTGTGCCGTCCTGAATATTTACTTTTTGAGAATCAGGATTAGCTTGCTGCACTTTTACTAAGAGTGAGTTGACATCAACTTGCAACTTTTGAAACTGGGCTTGATGCTGAAGAGTTCCACTACAGTGCGCCACCACATTCAAACTGCCATCTAGAAACCCACGCCGACAGGCATGACGCTGAATTTTCCCGCTAGATGTCTTGGGAATACTCCCAGGTTTAATTAAAACTGTGGCATACACTTGTAAACCGTGATCGTTGATTACTGCTTCAGTGATATTGCCGACGACTTCTTGAATATCCAACCGCCTTAAATAGGTTCGTTCTACCTCTTGAACAACAATTAATCGCTGTTGTCCCTTCTGATCTACAGTGAAGGCTGCTCCACAATGCGATCGCAATCCTAGATGACTCTTTTGAACTGTTAACTCAATATCCTGGGGATAATGATTTTGTCCTCGGATGATAATCACATCTTTTAGTCGTCCGGTAACAAACAGTTCGCCATCTTGCAAAAATCCCAAGTCACCCGTGCAAAGAAACGGCCCTGACGCTCGATGACTCGCTAACGCTTCGCTATTGCGATCGCTAACTCCTGTATCCCCCAGATAACCTTGAAAAGTTTCGGCAGTTTGCTCTGGTTGGTTCCAATAGCCAGCAGCCACAGAAGAACCTGATACCCAAATCTCCCCCACCTTACCAGGAGGACACTGAGTTAAAGATTCGCGATCGACAATGACGATTTTCTCATCTAACCAGGTACGACCACAGCCCACAATTGTTTTGGTACCTTCCCCAGGTTCAGCCGCCACCACTCGATTTTCCTCAAGGGCTGCTCCTTCAACTTGGTACAGAATCGGGGAAGCTGTTTTTAAACCTCCAGAAACGAATAAAGTTGCTTCAGCCATCCCATAACAGGGGTAAAAAGCTTCTCGACGGAAACCACAAGGAGCGAAATAGTTAGCAAATAGCTCCATTGTCTCGGCACGGACTGGTTCGGCTCCATTGAAAGCAACTTCCCAACTGCTTAAATCAAGACTAGAAAGCTGTTCAGGAGTAATCTTGCGAACGCACAAATCATAAGCAAAATCTGGCCCGCCACTAGTAGTGGCTTTGTAACGAGAAATAGCTTGCAACCAGGAAAAAGGCTTTTGCAGGAAAGCTACTGGTGACATCAAAATAGACGGGATACCCAAATATAGAGGCTGCAAAACGTTCCCAATCAGTCCCATATCGTGGAATAAGGGCAGCCAACCGACAAAAATTGTTTTATCTGTATGTCCGAAACCCATTCTGATGGATCTCTGGTTGCACAGTAAATTTCCATGAGTGATCATCACTCCCTTCGGCGTTCCCGTAGAGCCGGAAGTGTATTGCAGAAATGCCAGAGTGTCTCTCTCTAGTTTTGGTTTTTGCCAATCTGAACTGAGATTGCTGTCAATGCAATCAGTATTTAACCAGCGCATAGTTGGCAATTCTGGATTTTCGACCGTTAACAAGGATTTTGTGGTCAAGACTACCTTGGCTTGGGCATCTTTAGCGATCGCCTGCAACCTGAGCAAGTTCATATTGGCTCGCGGTGGATAAGCGGGAACTGCTATAACACCCGCATATAAACAGCCAAAGAAGGCGCTAATGAATTCTAGACCGGGTGGATATAACAGCAAAGCGCGTTCGCCAGGAGATACTAGAGACTGAAGATGGCTAGCGAGCGATCGCGCTTGCAGGTCTAATTCTCCATAAGTTAGACTGTTTTCTTCAGTTTCTCCATCTTTGAGAAATATATAAGCCTTTTGCTGAGGCTGATTTTTAGCTCTGTAGCTCAGTAATTCTATTAAATTTGAAAATTTGTCAAGAGGGTTTTGGAGATCAGCCAAACAAATAGTCATAAGCCAATTTCACAGTTTACACAGTAACGTCAAAATAATTCGTAATTGTTACCCCACGACTAAAGTCGCTTGCTCTGAAAAAAAGGAATTATGTTTTTTTATCTCCATCAATAAATTGATTTGCTCTGATTTGCTCTGTACCATTAATTACGAATTAGTAATTATTTGGTCATCTGTATGGGTTTATCAGCTACAGGCATTTATCGGATGATGCCAAATTCACGATCCAACTTTTGGAAAACGTGAATAAATGTATCTAAATCTTCATGTGTATGGGTTGCCATGACACTGATTCGCAGTCTTTGGGCATTCAGAGGAACAGCAGGGTACTCGACCGAATTCACAAAGATGCCTTCTTGGTGAAATCTCCAGGCAAGAGTGCGAATTTCGACTTCCGCCGGGATTCTCACTGGTATGATTGCAGAATCGCTGCTAGCTTGAAATCCTGCCGCTTGGAGTTGCTGCAATAAGTAAGTGCTATTGGCTCGAAGTTGACTAACACGCTCCGGCTCACGCTCGATGATATCTAGACCTGCCAAGATAGCCGCAACAACAGGAGCAGGCAAAGATGCCGAGAACATATAAGACCGAGCAAAGAAGCGCAGATACTCGATTACCTCACGACTGGCAGCGATGAAGCCGCCTGTGACACCCAATGCCTTACTGAAAGTCCCCATCGTGACATCAATTCGACCTTTCAGACCAAAGTGTTCATCAGTGCCACCGCCCTTTTTACCCATAACACCAGTGCCGTGTGCATCATCCACGACAAGAATAGCCCCGTAATCGTCGCAAAGTTCACGAATTGCTGGGAGTGCAGCTAAATCGCCATCCATCGAATATACGCCTTCGATAGCCACATAGATTAATCGATTTGATGCTCCTCCAACTTGCTTGCATTTGATCAGACGCTGTTCGAGGTCATCACAATCGTTATGCTTGAAGCTAAAAGCGCGAACCCTGGAACCCATAGAGACAAGCTTAATGGCATCATATAGACTGGCATGGCTTAACTCGTCGCAGATCAAAACATCATCATCACGTAACAGACCATTGACCCACCCTAACTGTGCCTGAAATCCACTGGCAAAAAGGAGAGCATCTTCTGCGCCTTTGAACTGGGCTATACGGGCTTCAAGTTGGCGATGGAGACTACTCATGCCATTGAGTAGAGGTGGCCCACCCATGCCAACACCAAATTCTTCAATAGCTCGTTTTGCTGCTTCTCGAACATAGGGATGGGTGGTCAATCCCAGGTAGTTATTTGCTCCGAACATCAGCATTGACCTGATTTCACCAGTGAGCGGATCTTTAATCAGAGTTCGATTTTCAATCGGCCCAACAACCTCACGAGGGAAATAGGTGAGCATACAGGCATTGGAACCTATGGAGGCATTTGGTGTATGCAACCAATTAGAGCAAGGTTTCACGCGCTCCGCTAAGGATGAACCAATCGTTGGGAAAAAATCTTTGAAGGAAAAATTCTCGGCATGGCTGCTGGTATCTGGTGCAGCCCATATATTCCTAACATCTTCTGGAAATTTATTAGTCTGTTTACTTAACATTGTGAACTCTAACCTACATTTATTTCTCTGTTTTGAGTAAAGCAAATTAACCGCTTAAGTCTTTTAAGCAATAGACTTATTGGGCGAATCAGATTATGCACTGTTCAATAGATAAGTGTTTCGTTACTTTCTGAGTATGCGTTTTGCTTAATAGCCAATAACACAGTTTCAGCACGTTATTTTTAAACAAGCTATATCTATTTTCTTGGTGAAGCTATTAAGAATACCAAGCAATTTTGATTTTAACAAAGGCTATTGCATAGCAAATCTTCCTATGCAATAGCTTAAAAATAACTTGCATATCAAGAAACCTGCTAAAACTAATTTTGCTAAGAAATAGTGTTGTTTTGATTTTGAAGATTAACAAAAAACACCATCAATTACTTTCTATCTAGAGCAATCTTATTTGAAGTTTGAGCATCATAAAACGAGAGAAACTAAATCTCTTTTCCGTTCTAAGTATAAGGCAGGAGGTAAAGCTGCTCACCAAGATGATTTTACTGGTTAGCATTTTACGTTGAATTATGTCCACCTACTTATAAAGTATTTAAGATTGCTGTATAAAAATAATTTAATGAGGGATGCCAGTTGGCCAATATTCTACCCAATTCTCAACTTTAAACATGATTTTAACTAGAAGAGAATGCATATAAATAGAAATACTCTTTTCTAATGAAAGATTAACCACAAAAAGTGCTTCCTCTGCTCTAAAACTACCAACATCTAAATATTTTTAGATGTCTGGTAAATTTGGATTAAGGTGAATTCTTAATCTGAAATTAAAGCTATCATTGTTTTTTTTTGTTGTCAATGAATAAAAGCTAAATAAAAGCAGTTAAACAAAGCGTTTAGATAAAAATATATAGGTAGATATAGATACTGAATCTCGCTAGATATATATCACAAGCACATAACTAGTTGTGACAAATTGCCGATTTTTTGTGCTAATCTAAAAAAATGGCTAATAGTAAAAATATGTCAATAACTGTACGCCCGCTCATTTTAAGATGGCAAAATAAATTAGTGCCTTGAGGAAAAAGGAATAGGGGTATTTTTAACCCAATTGCATTACGCTTCAGTAACCAAGGTAGTCTAAGAAGCAGCTGATTGATTCGGGTTTGGCTATGGGGTAAACCGTAGAAATAAATTCTCTTGTAATTGATGAGATTCCAGTGATATTGGAATGGCTCAAATAGATAGAGATAGGCAAATTGAGCAAGGGAAACCCTAACTTTTATAAGCCACAGCAAAGCGTTCAATTCCAGCTAAATCAACGTGAATTTGAATTTTACAATAGCTACCTTGATTTTGTAAAATTTCTCGCACTGCATCCGCCTGTCCTGCCATCATCTCAATCAGCCATACGCCACCAGGTTGCAAATAGCTGGGAGAAATTTCTATCAAATGGCGAATGCAATCTAAGCCATCAGTACCACCATCCAAAGCTAGATGTGGTTCATGGTTAACTACTTCTGGTTGCAGGGTAGGTAAGGTACTGGTAGGTATGTAAGGGGGATTCGACACCATACCACTGAACTGACCTTTGAGAAATGTCAGTGGCTCCCACCAGGAACCTTGATAAAATTTAATCCGGTCAGCAAAACCTAAATTACGGGCGTTGGTTTGGGCGATCGCTAAAGCTTCTAAACTGTAATCAACAGCATGAATTGTTGCTTGTGGCAAGACATCTGCTAGTCCCAAAGCGATCGCTCCACTTCCAGTACCTAAATCAGCCCAGTTCCCTGAAGCATTACTGGCAGATGCTAAAGCTAAATCAATTAATAATTCTGTCTCTGGTCTGGGAATCAAAACCGCACTTGACACTGCAATTTGAAAGTTACGCCAAGGTGTAACTCCGGCAATATACTGCACTGGTAAGCGGTCATTTAATCGCCTCTGCCACAAACGGTCTAACTCTTCTAGAGGCAATTGCAGCTGAATTTGCGGCCAGTTTTTAAAAGACTCCAAACGCAGTGCCAAGCGGTCTAACCCAGCAACTTCGAGCAGCAGCCAATCTACCTCGGCAGGTGAGACATCAGTAGCGATCGCTGCTTGGAGAGCAGTATTGCGCCACTGCCAAAGTTGTAAACCAGATATCAGATGTTTCTCCCCCATGCCTCAATCTTGGAGTGCGTAACCGTTATTTTCTCGGGGCAGCAGCAGGCTTGGCAGCTGGAGATTGATTCGGTGCAAGCGAACGAATAAAATTGATCGACTCCCGCGATGGATAGAGAACAATTTTATTGATACTAGGGTCGGTACTGCTATTTAGAGCTTCCATAACACCGTACAAATCCACCACCTGAATTTCAGTGTTATTTGCTTCCTTGGGCACGGCTTTTTTGAATTCGTCTAACAAAGCCGTTGCCTGCTCTTTCTCAAAAAAGAAAGGGATATACCGCTCTTTGCCGTTGGGGACGGGAATGGTCAAATAGCTATTATCTTTCTTAAATTTGGGTACAAATAAGGGAATACCATTAAATTGCTCCCCTTTTTTACCATTTTGATTCAGCATACTTGTTGCCGAAGCTACTTGTGCTTGCGTCGGTACTAAAGTATAAATTACAGAGTCTGATTTCTTTTTGCTTTCTTGGACTATTTTATAGTAGTCTGCCAAGGACAAAGGTCTTACTTGTAGGGTGCTTGCCAACTGGGGATTTTCTTTTTTGAGCCGATTGTCAAGGAATTTTTGAGCATCTTGCTTGCTAATAAAAAATCCCACTTGCGAGATTGGCTTGGATGCGTTGTTCCTTGAAAGAACTACGAATTCGCCTTTAGGATTGGTGAGCGTAAATACAGGTACTTCTTGGAGCTTTTTCACTACCTGATCTTGTGGTAATGCGATCGCCTCTTGATTGCCTATTCCTGGTAGATTGCCTATTCCTGAAAGCCCTGTTAAAAATACAGTGCCAGCTATACCCAATGTTGCGCCCAAGCGAATAAATGATTTCATGATTGCTCCTCGTATTAATAGTCCAATTAATTAAACAAACGGTTGGATGTTGCACACCACCAACTAGCTTTAGTTATATAGCAATCTATTTCAATTGTGAAAGATTCATTGTGTGAGTTGAGGTTGAGCGTTAAGCGTGAGGCAGCCCGGTCTTGTTGTTCCAACAAAGAGGGACTGCCGTTAGCGCAAGCGGTAGCGACGCAGGAGCGTCACCCGGAGGGTCAACGGTCAAAATCCAATATTCCGCAACTATTTAGGGTTGCTATAATAGCGTTTTGAAAAATCGACTGTGCGAAAGTTGTGTTTTTCTTGATTTCGTTTTGTTCTTCACGACGAAATACTGTAGATGCCTATTATATGTCTTCTCAAACAGTCAAAAGTCTCTCTGTCTCTTGACCTTGGATCTGATAAATGTCATTTTATCTGGCTTTCGTTAATATGGGGTGACGCTATTACTTAATCAATCGTTCCATCCCGCTTGCTTTAATCTCTTCTAAAATCTATACAAAGCTTAGTGTCAGGAATATCTTACTGCTTAAAAGCGAAATTTGCCTGTTAGGCTTCAATACATAACTCAACACTATAACAGCCAATTTGTTCTTATCGAAAAAAATTTACAATTTAATTGCACCTCTTGGCAGGACAGCTTTAGACAATCCACCTTAGCTGTTAAACATATTAATTATTTCAAAAATCGGGATGACAGGATTTGAACCTGCGGCATCCTGCTCCCAAAGCAGGCGCGCTACCAAGCTGCGCTACATCCCGTTTACACTTATCTGCTTTTTGTGGTTTGGTTTTATCCCATCAAAGCGATCGCGCTTTACTAAAAGCATTAAGGTAACTATATCACATCAGACCGCTTATGCCTAATCTTTTTTATCCTTTGCCAAAGACAAGATAGATTACATTTTTTTACTGATAAAGATTTTTTGCCGACTTAGTTTTACAAGATATAATACTTGCGCCTTCGTCGGCATAAAAAAAGCAAAACCACATCAAAATAATAGATTTTCGCTATTTTACCTGATTTTCTTGTGTAAATCGGGTTTGATTTTGATTAAGGGCTAGTGAGGATACCAGAACATGCCTTTAATGCCTTCCGGATCAGCCATAAACCCCATAGTTCGGTAGAAATCTACAACATGGGGATCAGCAAAGAGAGTGACATTACTAATTTCTTCACTCCTAAGTTTTTTGAGAACGTATTTCATCAGTGCCTTGCCCAGTCCTTGACTTTGAAAGTCTGGGTGAACCACGACATCCCAAATAGTTGCATTAAACGCGTGATCTGAGGTAGCACGGGCAAAACCAATGAGCCGCTTTTGGTTTCCTCTCACCTGCCACATTGAGGCGACGAGAAAACTATGCTCAATAGCTTTTTTCACTTTTCTTAGAGGACGACGCGACCAACCAACTGCATCACAGAGTTCTTCTAGCTCATAAAGGTCAATGTCTCGCTCCGTACTGAAGACGATGCGAGTTTCCTTTGAAGAAGCTTCGCTCAGGCTGCTGGAGTTGGAGTTGCCCGCAGCATCGGCTCTATATTCTTCAAAGGGGTTTGTCCTACTAGGCGCTACAGATTCAGGAGTACTAAACCAAGTTTTCCAAAAACCCATGCCAACGTGGTTCGGGTAGTATAACTGAATTGGTTTCCACTCTCAGGAGCGTTGATTCACGTCTAACATAGCTACCCCATTTACTACCTTTTACACTCAAATTTTTTCGGTTGTTTTCGGGATTTGCAATGGTAAGAGCCAGTTAGGGCGTGTTTCACACCAATCATTTTCAACTTTAGCATTTTGTTGTAGAGGCTAGGAGAAATTCACCAAAAGGGTAAGGATATAAATACAGCAGTTTTCTTTTGCATGAAGTACGAAACTGCGGGTTTTGAGGCAGGAGGTAGGAAGCAGGGGGCAGGAGGTCTGAATATCTGATGCGTAAGCCTTGTATTTTGTACCTCGCTAAAAAAGCAAACTGCTGTAATTCAAAATTAAAAATAGAAAAACCTAATCCTGGCAATTGCTCGTATAGAGCTTAAATGCAGGTTAGCTTAGGAGTGAATTGCATACAAGAAATTGAGTATTTGAGAAAATTCTTCCCCAGTCCCCAGTCCCTAACATTTAGCCCCTAGTCCCCAAGTGATGAAAGCAAGCGAGTCTTACCCTTAACAATGGCTTCTGGTTTAAAATCTTCGACACTGGAACTCCTAAAACGCTTTAACCGAGCGTTTCCTCAGTTTTATGAGCAATTCGTCAGCAGTGAGATTCAACTGCAAAATTTGCGGCTAGCCTACCGTCTCTATAAAACTAGACGCGCTGTTATTGAACTGAAACCTGAAGGTAGCAAAAGTGCCCTGCATTTTGCTTACCGTAACCAGTCTTTTCTTCTCAGCGATATTTTTGGTGTACTAGCAGCTTATGGGTTGACTATTCACGGTCTGAGTCTATACGGTCAGATCCGTCCGCCAATGTTAGTTTTTATTAAACTGTTGGTATCTCGTGGTAGTAAAGCCTTAACCGAGAAAACCGCAGAAAATGTCTGTCGTGCTATTCGTGAAGCTTTAGGAGGTCGGTTTGAGGTAGAAGAGATGCTGGCAGTAGAATTTAATCTTGATACTGGCTTAGAGCAGGTACAAACTGAGTTCTATGTCGATCCCGTCTTTCATCTCCCTGCTCTAATGATTGAAGCCGATAATCAACCAGGATTATTCTACAAAGTGATGTACGCCATCTGGCAGGAAGACCTGCTGGTAGTCAATGCAAATTTACTGGTTTGGCGCGGACGTACACGGCTAATTCTCTACTTGTTGGGGCCGAATGAAAGTCTTATTCCTGAATATCTGGGTCACAAAATTGCTGAAGGGGTGCGACAGAGGTTGCTGGATAAATGAAAAAGTTAGGAGTTAGGAGTTATGAGTTAGGAGTTAAAAATTAACAACTCCTAACTCCTGTACAGATGCAATTAATCGCGTCTCTACTCCTAAATTTTAACTCTTCGCACTCCGTATTTAGTCGCACCCGCCCTTAAGGTTACGATATAAGTATGGCAACTATCGAAATCTTGGGCGTTCCACACGCATACGAGCTAACGGCTCCCACTTCCTGCCCCGATGCTTTAGTATTTATCCACGGTTGGCTCAATAGCCGTGGATATTGGCAACCTGTGATTTCCCGCCTATCAGATGATTTGCAGTGCCTTTCCTATGATTTGCGGGGTTTTGGTGAATCCCAGTCTCAGGTAAAAACCGATTTTAGTCGGGCAGAAACGTCTTTGAGCCTAACGCCCGTCTCCAGTAGTGCGCTTGGCTCAACAATCGATTCTCTTTATACTCCTGTTGCCTATGCTCAGGATTTAGCAATTCTCCTGAAACAGCTGAATATTAAGAGTGCTTGGCTCATAGGTCACTCTTTGGGAGGTACGATCGCTCTTTGGGGAGCAGATCAAATACCTGAGTGTGTTAAGGGAGTAATCTGTATCAACGCTGGCGGTGGTATTTACCTCAAAGAAGCCTTTGAGCAGTTTCGCTCGGCGGGTCAGAAATTTTTGCAAGTCCGCCCGCGCTGGCTATCCCAAGTACCTTTGATTGATTTGCTGTTTACCAGAGCCAGTGTCGCTCGTCCTTTGGGGCGCCATTGGGCACGTCAACGGGTAATAGATTTTGTTGTGGCTGACCCAGAAGCAGCTCTGGGAAGTCTGTTAGACTCTACAACCGAAGAAGAAATCAATCGTTTACCTGAACTAGTATCCCAGTTGAAGCAGCCAGTTTATTTTTTGGCTGGTGCCGAAGATAAAGTTATGGAACCTAAGTATGTGCGCCATTTAGCTAGCTTTCACAGACTGTTCCAATATTGTGGTGACAATGTTCTGGAAATTCCTGATTGCGGACACCTGGCTATGTTGGAACAGCCTGATGCAGTGGCTGATCACATCCGAGCAATTGTCAATAGTTATAGGGCATAGGGCATTGGGCATTGGGCATTGGGCATTGGGCATTGGATCAAACGGAAAGTTCTTCTCTTCTGACAAATGACAAATGACTACTCAATAGGTTGATACAACTTCATCACCTGGGTAAGGGCTAACCTAGACTCAACGCCCAGTGTGAGGGGGGATGTATGACCACGAGATAGATGTTCGGCGGCGGCACAGCCGATCATGGCGGCGTTATCGGTACAGAATTTTAGAGGTGGGAATAGGACACGTAGGTTATGTTCAACGGCGGCGGCTTGGAGGTTTTTTCTCAAGCCGCTATTGGCTGCTACACCGCCACCAATTGCAATTGTGTCTAAACCATAGTCTAGGGCACAGGCGATCGCTCTTTTAGTTAGCGATCGCGCGACGGTTTCCTGAAAGCTAGCTGCTACATCTGCCACTGGTACTTGTCCACCATCTTTCTCTAACTGCTGCACTAAACGCAATACAGCCGTTTTTAATCCACTAAAACTTGCATCATAACGATGAAATCCCCCACCAGGTAAAGAAACTTTTCCTTCTGGTAGAGCAAAGGCTTGGGGATTTCCCTGTTGTGCTAACTTGTCAATTATTGGGCCACCCGGATAACCCAACTTTAATAATCGCGCCACTTTATCAAAGGCTTCACCCGCAGCATCATCACGAGTTTGTCCTAGCGTTTCGTAAATACCACAATCTTTGACAGAAATCAAGCTTGTATGTCCGCCAGAAACTAATAAACTCAAGAAAGGGGGATTTAAGCTTGGTTCGCTCAAATAAGTTGCGTAAATGTGGCCTTCGAGGTGATGAACTCCCAAAAATGGTTTGTTGTGTACCATTGCCAGGGTTTTGGCAGCAGTTAACCCCACCAGCAGCGCTCCTACGAGTCCAGGGGCAGAAGTGACGGCAATTGCGTCAATTTTCTCCCAGTCTAGTTGGGCTTGCTCTAAGACTTGAGCGATCACAACATTTATCGTTTCCAAGTGTTCACGAGACGCTACTTCTGGTACTACCCCGCCATACTGCTGATGGACTGGAATTTGCGAGGCTACAATACTGCTGCAAACTTTACGATTGTTAACAATTGCGACTGCTGTTTCATCACAACTGGTTTCTATTGCTAAAACGGTTGCCATTGAGGGTGCTGAGTGCTGAGTTTTGATTAGTAGAGACAAAATCTTGCTTCTTTACTACCCTACAACAACAATTCTTATACTCAGGAATCGTTACTTACCACTTAGCACTCTATAAAGACTTGGTTGAGAAGCTTTAACTTTTATTTACTTAAACTTTACTCGGTTCCCACCCAAGAGTATGATGACTTCCTAGTTATGCAAATAAACAACTGTACAAGCCGCTTCGTTTTGTACATAAAACTTTTTGTTTTGTAGTAAAAGGAAACAACTCTATGCGACGATTGTTTGCTTTGATTTTAGCGATTTGTCTTTGGTTCAATTTTGCCTCCCCAGCAAAAGCTTTAGGGGCTAATTTGACACCGTGCAAGGATAATCCCGCTTTTCAACAGCTAGCTGCTAATGCCCGTAATACCACCGCCGATCCCGAATCTGGGAGAAAGCGGTTTGAGCGTTATTCTCAGGAGCTGTGTGGCCCTGAGGGTTACCCTCACTTGATTGTTGATGGCCGTCTAGATCATGCTGGTGACTTTTTGATCCCCAGCATTCTGTTTCTATATATTGCTGGTTGGATTGGCTGGGTAGGTCGTGCCTATCTGCAAGCGGTCAAAAAGGAATCTGACACTGAACAAAAAGAAATCCAAATCGATGTTGGTTTGGCACTACCCATAATATTGTCAGGCTTTACTTGGCCAGTAGCAGCACTCCAAGAGTTTCTGTCTGGAAAACTAACAGCCAAGGATACTGAAATCCCCATTTCCCCACGCTAAATCAGCTTAACTAATTGTTTTGGAGACTAAATTCATGGCAGACAATAACAACCAATCATCCTATTTGGTTAAGTTTATTTCTACAGCGCCAGTGGCAGCTACGATCTGGCTGTTCATCACAGCAGGTATCTTGATTGAATTCAACCGCTTTTTCCCCGATCTACTTTTCCACCCACTGCCATAAGTGGAGAATTGGATTTAGGACAGTTGAATGAATGTCTTATTTTTTGCCTAATATTATGTAGTTGATGTATTCTGCCTAAATAGCCAGAATTATCACCAAAATACGCAGCAAAAATAGTTTTTTGAAACTCGCGATCCTGTTTACAGATCGCGAGTTTCACTGTTTTATTTCACAGTCTTAAAAGAAGCTAAATTAATTTTTCTAAACTTATTAAGCAAAAGCCATCTTTAGCTACAATTATTATTAATATAAAAATGCCACCATTTTAATTTAGAGGCAAAGATAAAACTATGGCACAAGCAGTAGATGCATCAAAAAATCTCCCCAGCGATCCCAGAAATCGGGAAGTTGTTTTTCCCGCATTCCGCGATCCGCAGAAGGGTAATCTAGAAACCCCAATTAATGCTTCTCCCTTGACCAAGTGGTTCATTAATAACTTGCCAGCTTATCGCCCAGGACTCGCTCCTGCTAGACGCGGTTTAGAAGTTGGCATGGCTCATGGTTACTGGATATTTGGCCCCTTTGCCAAATTGGGCCCACTGCGGGATACAGCTAATGCGAACTTAGCTGGGTTATTAGCAGCCTTGGGCTTGATTGTTCTTTTTACGGTGGGACTATCCCTCTATGCGAATAGCAATCCTCCGAAAGCACTTGCTAGTGTTACTGTACCCAACCCTCCAGTAGATGCTTTTAATTCTAAAGAAAGCTGGAACAACTTCGCCAGTTCTTTCTTAATTGGTGGTATTGGTGGTGCAGTAGTTGCTTACTTTTTGACTAGCAATCTGGGAGTAATTCAAGGTTTATTTGGTTAATTTAGAAATCAGAAGTTAGGAGTTAGGAGTTAGGAGTTTAAATTCATAACTCCTGTACAGACGCGATTAATCGCGTCTCTCCTAACTTATTTAAACAAAACCGTTTCAATGTCATTTAAAGCAGTTTCAAAATCGTCATTAACGATTTGAATATCAAATTCATCGGCGGCTTCAATTTCTTCTTGGGCGCGGACTAGACGACGGGCGATCGCTTCTTCAGAATCTTGGGCGCGATCGCGTATCCGTTTTTCTAATTCATCAAAAGAAGGCGGTAAAATAAAAATGCTCAAGGCACTGGGGAAGGAAGCACGAATTTGCCTTGCTCCTTTTAGCTCAATTTCTAGCACCACCAACTTGCCAAAATGAATTTGGTTAAGTACAGCTTCACGGGGAGTACCATAATAGTTCCCAGCAAATTCTGCCCATTCCAAAAATTCACCTTCAGTAAGTAATTGTTCAAACTTACTGCGGCTGATAAAGTAATAATCTTTGCCATCGATTTCTCCTGGACGAGGAGAACGAGTCGTCACGGATACAGAATAATAAAGTTCTGGATGACGCTTTAGGAGCGATCGCATTAAAGTGCCTTTACCGACCCCACTGGGGCCAGTTAAGACAATCAACCTGCCTAAATTTAAGCGTTCTTCGGTAGTAGCAATACTCTGGATCGGTAAAACTGGCATCATCCCCTCAATCTGTGAATCAATCAATAGATATTATTCATTAGTTTTATGTTCCTGGCCAAGTCCACTAGTAACGCTTTGCGTAATTCGTAATTCGTAATTCGTAAAGGTTTTAGACATTTCAAGCGGGTGGCTTATTTACGCCGCACTGTACTAGTGACTAAAGAATTTGTAGCAAGGGTGACATAAAACTTGTCTAATTCACATGGTACTACCGATACGATGCAAATAAAAGTGAGATTGTTAATCCATACTTAATCAATTATCTACAGTTTGATGCTCGCGGGAAATTACAAAGCGATTCGCTACCGTTTCCGGCTGAATCGCCGACAGAATTACGTGGCTGGAATCGGTGATAATTACAGCCCTAGTCCGACGGCCGTAAGTTGCATCAACCAGTTGACCCCTGTCCCGTGCATCGGTAATAATCCGCTTAATCGGGGCAGACTCTGGACTGACAATGGCAACTACTCGATTGGCAGACACGATGTTACCAAAACCAATATTAATTAACTGAATCTCCATAAAAAACTGACGCCAAACGCGGTTTGAGAAGCTTGAAGTAAACTTATTTACATGTTATCGCCAAAAAACAGGAGTAACAACGATTAAATTCAAGCCAGCCTTCGTTTTTAAATAATGTCTGCTTTTTTTTCGCTATTTATTAACTATTTTCCCTCAAAATCTTCCCATAGATACAGGCGCAATTACACTGATACAAGTTAGTTGGATGATGTACATTTATTTCGTTTGAAATAAGTATCTAATTCGGAAATTGATGGAGAGAAAAATCGATTGGAATTGCCTGGCTCTAAATGCGCTAGCTCAGTACAATGTCAATGCTGCTCAATTGGTATTTTTAGGCCATAGCGAAAATGTGACGTTTCGCGTTGACACTCGGAATAATCAAAATTTTGCTACATCTGGAGAATATGATGAGCAAGCGTTATTTCTTTTCCGTATCCATTATCCAATCGCTGAGTTGGGCGATCGCATCTGGCAACAAGATGCCGTCATTGAGTCAGAACTCATGTGGTTAAATGCGTTGTATCAAGATACCGATTTGGTTGTGCCATATCCCGTACAGAACCTCAGTGGCAGTTTTATTACCTCTGTAAGAATTGATGACATCAGCGAAACACTCAACTGTATACTACTAAAGTGGGTCGATGGTTCCCCTCTCGATACTGAACCTACACCGATGCAGGCTAGGCGAGTCGGAGAACTTATGGCTCAGTTACACCAGCACACCAGCTTTTGGCAATTGCCTTCAGGCTTCACTCGACCAAAATATGATTGGGAGCAACTACACGCCTCACTAATGAAGCTGCGATCGCTAATAGATGATGGTACGATATCTGTGACTAATTTCGCTGTGCTTGAGAGTGTGGTTCAGCGAATTAGTAATGTGATGACAGCACTAGAAAAAACACCCACTAATTGGGGTCTGATTTACGCAGACCTAAATGAAAAGAATTACATCTTTTATACAGGTAAAGCACAGCCCATCGACTTTTCCTGTTGTGGCTTCGGCTACTACCTTTATGACATTGCTCATACACTGCTGCATCTGTTTCCCGAAAACCGAAAACCGTAAATCGTTCATCAGTGGCTATCAAAGCCTGCGTCAACTGCCCGATGAGTATCAAAGTATCTTGGAGGCGTTCTTTCTTGGAGCAATGGTAAACAATTTTGCTTTTTTAGCGCCGCAGCCAAATGAACACGATTATTTATTAGAAACTGTACCCTACGTTAGTGAAAGCTTCTGTAGCAAATATCTTAAAGGCGAGGCATTTTTGTTCGAGTTATAGCTGTTCTACTTTGATATTAACGGTTTAATTTTGTCTCCCAGATTTACAGCACGTATCCGTCGTACACTTCCAGCTTGACAATCGCGTAACCAAGTTTTAACTCCTTGGGCAACAGTGCCATTACTACTATCGCGTGGCGGAGATAGTGGCTGCTGTCCTGAATAGGAACCAATTTGAGAAAACATCATTACTAAACGCCAACCAATTTTAGTTTTAGTCAACAATAGCCAGTGGAATTCCTGCAATTCTACCGCTTTCTTTCCTATATACTGCCGCTCTAAGGTAGTAAAGAAAACTTGCTCAACTCCTGATGCAGAACTTTTAGAAGCGTCTGCACTATATTCTTCAAGGTTAAGGGGCAAAGGAATAAACTCAGGTCTTCCTGCCACCAGCATATAACTGTAAACATCACTGCTTCTTCTGAGGCGGCGGGCGCGTTGACTAGCGCGATTAGTATAACTAGGTAAATCTTGCAGTAACTGTATAGTTAATGTTTCTAAATTTTGCTCAGAACAGAAAGACTTAACCCCACCGTTGACATTTTCCTTTTCTGCGATCGCAGAGGGTTTAGGGGTGAGGTTTATCGATAACGCTGGTAAAGCTTGGCTATTTGATATTAAAACCCAGAAGCCACAAGCTAAAAGCCAACTAGAATTTTTCTTTTTAAGCGAAGAGTAAAGATTTATCTCCCCTACACCCTGCACCCTATCACCCGGCTTCTTACTGACTTTTAGCTTCATGCCACCGTGGTTAACTCCTCAGAAATCCTCTTCCAGGCTAACTCTGGCTCAGTAGCAGTAGTAATGGGACGCCCAATCACCAGATAATCTGCACCAGCAATAATTGCTTGTGCTGGAGTGAGCGATCGCTTTTGATCGCCAATATCAGCCCAAGTTGGCCTAACCCCAGGACAAACTAGTAAAAAGTCATCTCCACAAGTTTGTCGTAGCTGTGCCGCCTCTTGGGGCGAACAGACTGCCCCATCCAATCCCGCCTCTTGAGCCAGCAGGGCCATTTCTAGAGCATATTCTGGTAACTCTAGGGGTATTTTTAAATCAAACGCCAGTTGTCTAGCAGAAATACTCGTTAGTAAAGTAATGGCAATTAATTTAGGCGGTTTTACACCTGCTTGGGCTGCCCCTTCTTGTGCCGCTTCCGTTGCAGCTTTCAGAGCTTTTGTACCACATGCTGCGTGAATTGTCAACAAATCTACCCCGTAACGAGCTGCACTACGACTTGCACCAGCGACTGTGTTCGGGATATCGTGAAATTTTAAATCTAGGAAGATGCGCTTTTGTTTGGACTTTAGCACTTCTAGAATTTTCGGGCCAGTGCTGGTAAACAACTCTAAGCCAACTTTCCACCAAACCACTTGCGGGAGTTGATCTATAAGAGCGATCGCACTTTGTTCATCCGGCACATCCAAAGGCACAATAATTCGTTGTGCCTGTTCACTATTCCCCATTCCCTACTCCCCACTCCCCATTTAAGGCACTAAACGCACAAACTTATTTTTCCCAACTTGTAAAACCTTACCTTGTAACTGGGCGGGTTCAGCAAAAGTAGTATCAACATCGGTAATGCGATCGCCATCTAAGCGCACTCCACCTTCTTGAATTTTTCGCTTTCCTTCTCCTGTACTTTTGCATAAGCCAGTGACATTGAGAATATACGCTAACTTAGCGGGATGCGATATCTCAGCTAAAGAGAATTCTAGAACTGCACCTTCCTTTCCGCCACTTTGGGCAGCTTCTTTAGCCTCTTGAGCTGCTTGTTCGCCGTGGTACTGTTTGACAACTTCCCATGCTAAAAGTGTCTGGCGATCGCGGGGATTTTCTGGCAGATTATCCAAAGGTAAATCTGTCAGCAGTTCAAAATACTGTTCTAGCAGATGATCGGGAACTCCTTGTAACTTCTGATATTTTTGCCCTGGATGTTCCGACAACCCAATATAATTACCCAAAGACTTGGACATTTTTTGCACCCCATCCGTGCCAATCAAAATTGGCAGCAGCATCCCAAACTGTGGCTTTTGACCAAAATGGCGTTGCAAATCTCTGCCCACAGCAATGTTAAATTTCTGATCAGTCCCTCCCAATTCCACATCTGCCTCAACGGCAACGGAATCAAAACCTTGCATTAACGGGTACAGGAACTCATGGATAAAAATTGGATTCTCTTTTTTATAGCGATCGGCAAATCCTTCCTTAGCTAACATCTGCCCCACCGTCATCGTGGAGAGTAACTCCAAAATTTTCTCTAAGTTTAGCCCAGAGAGCCATTCGGAGTTATAGCGCACCTCTAACCTTCCTGGTGTGTCAAAATCCAAGATAGGACGTACTTGGTCAAGATAAGTCTGAGCATTTTGGGCTACATCTGCTTCTGTAAGCTGACGACGCACTTCAGATTTACCTGTCGGATCGCCGATACGTGCGGTAAAATCGCCAATAATCAGAACTGCTATATGTCCTGCATCTTGAAACGCTCGCAGTTTCCGTACTGGTATGCTATGACCAAGATGAATATCAGTACCTGTAGGGTCAATGCCCAATTTAATCCTCAAAGGTTGGTTTGTAGTTACCAAGCGCTTTTCTAGAGTTTCACTGTTAACATCAGTTGGTTGTGGGAAAACTTCTACCACACCACGACGCAGCCAAGCAAAATCTTGCGTCATACTAGAAAATCCACTGTTAGCTATGTTTTGTACACCAGAAGTTAAGTTGGTTATAAACACTTGCAATTTATCCGCTTTCTCATCTGCCAAACTACTATAATTGCAAAAAATTAACCGCCTTGCTTCGTCCAATCAATTACAGTTAAATTTACAAGTGAGGAAGTGAAATCGCCGTGTCGTCTTCTAGGACTTTTGAAGATAAACAGCCACAACGTCGGGCTTCATCAGGTTTTGAGTTTTTGAAAGGAGTCGGTCAGGTAACTGGCGGTACTCTCCTCTCAATGACCATGTTGGCAAGTTCCATTGTAGCCGGAGGACTGGTTGGTTTAGCCATTAGTTTCCGCAATTTGCCAGATGTGAGACAGCTACGTAACTTCTTTCCCTCAGAAACAACTTACATCTATGACGTTAAGGGTAAACTTTTAACGAGTATCCACGGGGAAGCCAACCGGGAAGTCGTGCCCCTGGATAGAATTTCCCCGAATTTAAAACGAGCAGTATTAGCAAGTGAAGATAGCCACTTCTACGATCACCACGGTATTAACCCTACTGGTGTTGGTCGGGCTATAGTAGTTAACGCTGTAGCAGGTGGAGTTAAAGAGGGTGGCTCTACTGTTACTATGCAATTGGTAAAAAACCTATTTTTGTCTCAAAAGCGTGCCTTTACCCGCAAGTTAGCCGAGGCGGTGCTGGCAATCAGGTTAGAGCAAATTCTTACCAAAGACCAAATTTTAGAAATGTACCTCAATCAAGTTTATTGGGGTCATAACAATTATGGTGTACAAACGGCAGCCCGCAGTTACTTTAATAAGTCAGCAGAATATTTAAGCTTGGGTGAGTCAGCAATGATGGCGGGTTTGATCCAAGCACCAGAAGAATTCAGTCCGTTTGTGAGCATGAAGCTGGCAAAACAAAAACAAAAAGAAGTGCTAGGACGGATGCTGGAGTTGAACTGGATCAACCAGTCAGAGTACGACAATGCCCTCAAACAAGAAATCAAACTTGGTAAAATCAAATCTTTTCAAGGTAGTGCCCTACCTTATGTAACCAATACTGTAGCGCAGGAGTTGGCTAAAAAGTTTGGGCGTGAGACACTACTTAAAGGCGGGATGCGGGTACAAACTACAGTTGATGCCAACTTCCAAATGATGGCAGAGGAAACCGTCAGTAAGTGGCATAAAACACTTCTGGAGCAAGGATTATCTAAAAATCAAATGGCCCTGGTATCAATAGATCCGCGCACGCATTTTATCAAAGCATTGGTAGGCGGTATAGATCCTAAGACCAGTGAATTCAATCGTGCAACTCAATCTCAACGCCAGCCCGGATCTTCTTTTAAACCGTTTGTATATTATACTGCTTTTGCTACTGGTAAATATGGGCCAGACACAACGGTAGTAGATGCTCCAGTTAGTTATCGAGATGGTAACGGTTGGTACTTTCCCAGAAATTATGATAATAGTTTTAGGGGAGCGATGCCAATCCGCACAGCTTTAGCCCAATCGCGCAACATTCCCGTGATCAAGATTGGTAAGGCTGTGGGAATGAATAGAGTCATAGAAACCTGCCGTACCTTGGGGATTATGAGTCCAATGGAACCTGTGTCTTCCTTGCCACTTGGTGCAATTGGTGTTACACCTTTGGAAATGGCTAGTGCTTATGCTACCTTTGCTAATTATGGTTGGCAATCTCCACCAACTGTAATTGCCCGTGTCACCGATAGTAGTGGTAACGTGTTGCTAGACAATACCCCTAAACCACAGCAAGTTCTCGATCCTTGGGCTTCAGCAGCAATTATCGATGTGATGCGATCGGTAATTTCTGAAGGTACAGGTAAAGGTGCTGCTATCGGTCGCCCAGCCGCAGGTAAGACGGGAACAACATCATCAGAAAAAGATATTTGGTTTGTTGGCACTGTACCGCAATTAACAACTGCTGTTTGGGTGGGGAGAGACGACAACAGACAATTAGCTGACCATGCAACAGGTGGTGTTATGGTTGCTCCCATCTGGAAAGATTTTATGGAGAAGGCACTGAAGAACACACCAGTAGAAAACTTTAAGCCACCTTCCCAGTTTCCTCGGCCCAAGTCAAATTAAAGTTAGGAGTGATAAGTTATGAGTTATGAGTTTATTGAGAACTCCTAGCTCTTAACTACTAACTTTTTTTAGGCTTGTTTTTCTAGCTCGGCTTTCATCCGTTCTAAAGTGAGGTGCATTTGGTCAAACATTTGTTGTGGGGTGACACCGAACTGACCTAATTGTGTTTTCAGTTGTTCTACTGTCATTTGTGCCATGAAATCTTCTGATAGCTCGAAGCGCTTCATAAAGATGCGATACCGATCCATCATGGCTTCCATTTGCTCAATAAATAGCTTTTTGCCATCGCGGTCAAATTTGCCGTAGTTATTACCAAGCTTGATTAGTGCTTGATAATCCTCAAACAGCTGTTTTGCTTCTTGCTGAATTATCTCAGAATCGAAGAATCCCATATTGCTTATATTAAACTGAGTGTCCAGACTCAGCAGCTTAATAGTTTTACTTCTATTATTATTTTAGTCTAGGAGAGTAATCTAGTAACGAAGCTTCGGTTTTAGTACGGTTTGTTACCGAAATTTCAACACTTGACTTGAGAACTTTCTTTTGAGTAAACCGACTTAATAAAGCCGCAATACTCATAGCTGTAGCCATTGATTTCAGATTGGTGTTTTTACCAGATTGAATTTTCACTTCGGGAGCGTATTTCAAAGCTAGTGAATTTTGCGGGTTCAGCTTTAATGCTTGATGGATGTAAACCCTGGCCATCTCGATAAATTCCTGTTTGAGATGTACCAAACCTAATAAGGCATAATAGTCGCTGTTATTTGGCTCTAATTTGATGGCATCGCGCAATTTTTGCAGGGCTAGGGGCCACTTGGCTAGCTTGACGTACTCAATAGTTCGCTGGTAGTGACGTTGAGCGTAGTTTGTCACAACTGATTTGACATCAGTTTTTTCAGTTAATGTCAATTCAACTGGCTTAACTTCTACCTCAGAGAGGATGCTAACAGGTTTTTGTGTTAATTGTAGGTCTGGTTTATGTAACCGTAAGTATACTAAATTCAGTGTACTAATTTGTTGCGTCACCTGATAAAACTGATCTAATGATTTGTATTGATCTTCTGCATAGCAGGCGATCGCTTCTTCGTAAAATAATTCTGCTTGGGGTGTAGACATTTCTATAATTTTCTCAGCTATGGCACTTTGAGAAGACAAAGGCTTCTGCTCAGAAGCTGCTACATCCCGATCGCAGCTTCGCTAAAGTGTGATAGCGTTTAAAAATCTGGCGATCGTCAGCAATTACAGAAATTCCTAGCACAGCGTAAGGATCACAAAGCTGTTCAAGCCATTTTGGCGGTAGGAAGGTCTATGACATAGTAGTAATAAAACTGTTAAAAATTTAAAATTAGCATCAAAGCTCAATGCACGGTCATGTGAAACTTACTCAAATTTCTGCAAATACTAAATTATGTCTGGGAGTTCTCATCTAAAGGTCTAAAGGGCAACGCAGAGTAGTTGACTGTCTAATTATCGGAACTATGGTATTGGTATATTTATTAAAAATATGTTGACTAAGCGCAAAAGTCGAAGTGTTGCAGCTGTTTTAGCTTTTTCCGGCACGCTGACAATTTCAGGATTACATAAATTCTATCTGGGACAGCCATTTTGGGGTCTTTTGTATTTTTTGCTTTCATGGACGCCGATCCCCAGAGTAGCTAGTGCCATTGAGGGAGTTTGGTATTTAGCTCAAGATGAAGAAGTTTTTGATCGTAATTTTAATCTAGGCAAGTCAGCAACAAGAAACTCACAAAAGGCGAGTAATCAGGTAGGAGCGATCGCTGAGGCAATGCGGGAATTAGATGCTCTGCGCCAGGATGGACTGATTTCAGAGTATGAATTTGAACAAAAGCGCCGCCAATTGCTAGACCAGATTTCTTAAGTTAAGCGACAACATGAACAACTGGCTACCTTTGAACCCCAGGCTACAAAAACTTCGGGCCAAGCTCCTCAACGATCCCTACTATCGCTTACAATCTGGGGAAGAAATTCAGCTAGCGGCTAAATTAGGTATCCGCATTGATGCTAATCAAGCCACTGTAGATGATTGGTTACGCTTACCAGGTTTATCAATTCACCAAGCGCGATCGCTTGTAGAACTTTCGCGTTCGGGTGTTAAATTTTACTGTATTGAAGATATCGCTGCGGCTTTGGCTGTACCAGCGCCCCGGTTAGAGCCATTAAAACCTCTGCTGAATTTTATTTATTATGACCACGAATCTTTAGAAAGTCCGGCCCATTTAGTCAATCCAAATACAGCAACAGTTGAAAATTTAGCCCAAATTCCATTTATAGATTTGTCTCTAGCGCAAGCAGTGATTCAAAATCGACAATTAGCTGGGCCTTACCGTAACCTGGCTGATTTCCAACGGCGGTTGGAGTTAACTGGTGATGCGATCGCTCAACTGATGTATTATTTAAGGTTTTAAGTTAGAAGTTTTAAAATAACTCCTAACTCCGCCAATTTTAGATTTTGAGTCACACCTTTGATGCCTTTACTGTGCAACTTGGATTTTCGATTAAAGGAAAAATCTAAAATCTAAAATCTAAAATTGATTAAATGAACCCAATGCGATCGAGAGGCCAAAAGCGAAACGCTGCTCGACCGATGACATTTTCTCTGGGTAAAAAGCCCCAATAACGAGAGTCATTACTATCGTTGCGGTTATCTCCCATGACAAAAAACTCATTTTCTGGAACTTTCACTGGTCGATATGGCTGATTTGGGGGTTCAGCGATGTAGTCTTCTGTCAAAGGTTGACCATTGAGATAGACTTTGCCAGAAACAACACTAACTACCTCACCAGGCTGGCCAATAACCCGTTTGATGAAAGCTTGGTCTTTGAGATATCCTCGACGTTGTAGTTCTGCGGGTGGCTGAAAAACAATAATATCCCCAGTTATGGGAGGGTGAAAATGGTAGGATATTTTTTCAACTACCAAGCGATCGCCTGTATGTAAAGTAGGCAGCATCGAATCAGAAGGTATATAGCGGGGTTCGGCGATAAAAGTCCTGATAAAAAATGCCAAACACAATGCGATCGCAATTAAAATTAGATTTTCTTGCCAACTACGCCATACTTTTAACGACGCACGCTCTTCTTTTGCATCACTTTCGTGAGGAATCATAAAAGTTTCTAGCCAGTTTAAGAAGTGGAACAAATACCTTGATTATTTTGACTCAAAAGGTATACTAATAAACATGATGGATTCCGCATAAATCCATACTAAATATTAAATAATACAATTATCGCATCTACCAAAGACAAGCAAAACTACTGTAAATCAACTATGACCTGTTTAAGGCAATATAAGCTGATGATTAAGATTTTTAGATAGATAATTAAAAATCTTAATTCTAATTGCTGCAATTATAAGGCAAGTTATGAGATGATTTTCAATTTTGCTTCCTACTGCTAAAAAAGCAGTTACCGATTGGTAGAGCGATACAGCCAGTCGGTTTTTTCTTTGAGCAGAAAATTGATCGTTGAGTGGCAAATACAGTTTAGGGACTTCCAACAAATAAATTACCAATCTTGTGGGGTGGGCGTCTCGCCCGTAGCCTAAGGCAGGCTTTTCAGCCCACCCCACAACAAATAGTAAAGTATTTTTTATTTGAAAGTTTCTTAACGAATGCTTTACTTAAATATAGTAATCCGATTTGATTGGGTGAAAAAATCTAAGTATATATAGTGACGTCGCACAGCTAAATTAGTGCAATAAATTTTGTCGCTTGGGTCGTTCGCGTTAGCGTCGCGCAGCGAAGCATGAGATGCAACACTCCGATGAATGTTGGGTTTTGCATTTCATAATTTTATCTGTATTACGCAATTACGTGTATTTCAAAAATTTTACATATTCTGAATTTTACGTCAACTAATTCTACTGGGCTTTAATTTTAGTATATATGTATACTAAAAAATACTGCTTTAACAGTTGGGCTATTAAGATTTGAAAAAATTGCGTAATTTTACTGTGACAGTATATACTAGATTGTACTATTAATAATATATAAATCTCCCTTACTATCAAGAAGAAAATTAACAGACAAAAAGCTACTAGTAATTTAGGCTTAAGTATCAGCATCAAAAACAGAGTTAAGCTGCTGATAGAATCATTTATACTGAATGATTTAAAAGCATCTAAATTAACGAATAAATGCCCCTTGGCAATGAGAAACTATATTTAATCGATTTTCGTCTGTCTATTTCATAGAAAGTTCAAGGCAACATTCTAAAAGTTAAAAATTTAACTTTTTCTTAAAAAGGAAGGAATGGTAGCAGGCAGTAAGATATATCTTATCAAGAATAGAGCTAATAGTTTATTAGACTCTTTTCTGAAAAATACCCCGCCCCTTGTAAGTAGTTTTGTATATTAATTAAATAATTTACTCAGCTACAACTTATATAGCTTTCCTGTCAAAAAGTATTGCTATAAAAACTTCAGCCCACAAAAAATGCTAATTGTATGCGTGATAGTTGAGCTAAATCTTATTTGCAAAACTATAAAACTTAACAAGATAATGCTGCCTTAGTGGTGAAGTGAAAGACAGAAACTAATTCAGAACTGTGATGAAGAAGATTTTGGGGTGTCATTAATTATTCGATTGCGCTCCTTCCTTGTTAGAGCTAGGGGTAAGAATATCGCTTTTAATAAATGGATTGATATTAAACAGTATCAAGTATTGTATAAGCGATCGCCCAAATCTAGAGCATCTATATTTCAGTTAAAGCTATATAGTCTGTCTTCTCGATTTTGAATTGTCGTTATTCCCAATTTCAATTTTCAGGATTACCAGAAAGCAAATGGTATCTAAGATATCTAAAAAAAGTGTGCTATAACGTACCGTCATAACGTGGTTGATGGTTCGATATTTGAAGGAGCTATGGGGTGGAAAACAATAAGTCGTTTTTGTGGCCAGAAGGAATATTAATTGCACTGCTTGCCTTATGTGGTGTTTTTAGCCTTGCTTTTATGATGCTTCTAAGGCCAAATCCTTCGGAGGCTCAGAGTAGACAAAGTATAAATGTCAAGGATGTAACTGCAAACGTAGGAACTCAGCAGCGCATTGAAAAATTAAAGGCGGCGATGCTTACAAGTTGGCAGCAAGAAGCACAAGTAAAGGGGCTATCCTACGCTATACCATCACGTTTTCAAGGGGCAATAATTAGCACTGCAAAACTCACTCAGGGGGAGAAAGTAATTGCTCTTACCTTTGATGATGGCCCTTGGCCCAAGAGCACAGAACAAGTGCTAAATATTCTGAAATCAAATAATATCAAAGGGACGTTTTTTGTCATTGGGCAGAATCTAAAAAATTATCCAGAATTAGGAAGGCAGATTGTAGCTCAAGGTCACGTCATTGCCAACCATACTTGGCATCACTGGTATCACTTCATGAATCTACAAGCTGCTGCTTTTGAAATAGATCGCACAGAAGACCTTATTTATCAAGTTACAGGTGCTAAAACAAATCTCTTCCGACCGCCTGGTGGCATCCTGCACAATGGATTAGCTGCTTATGCCAAAGGCCAAAAATATGTTGTGGTGATGTGGTCAGCTGACTCCACAGATTACAAGTTGCCAGCTGTACCAAAGTTGATTAATAATGTGATTAGAGATTCAAAACCTGGTGGTATTGTCCTAATGCATGATGGTGGCGGTAACCGTTCCAGAACTGTGCAAGCTTTACCAGAAATTATTAACAATTTTAGAAAGCAAGGCTATCGCTTTGTTACTATTCCAGAGCTTTTACAAATGGAAGATGCAGACCAAAAGTTGATTGCTAAGAAAAAGTAATAATTATTAATTATAGGTAATTAGTTAATAGTAATTGGCTAAATACTAAAATTATTTTTTGGTTAAAATGGCTGTTTTTGCATTCGGTTAGAGAGTGATAATTAAGGGCACTATAGCAGTGAGCTAAAAACTTTTTATCCAAACAACGATTGCCCAAATCAAATATTGATAAAGTTTTGGTAGGACTGACTGTAATCTGTGACTGTCCAACGAATGCTTTTGGCATCTATGGCCAGTCTCTGTCCTGGCATTGGTAAAATAAAACTGATACTCATCAATTATTAAATAAGTCGCTGAATAGCTGAAAATTTACTGTTTTCAGCACTCGTCAAAATGAAGAACCTGATGGAAAGCTGATTGTCTCATCTAGGTTTAACAGTTCATTAAGCGCAAGTCTTTTGTATTTTGGTAAAATCTGACAATTGTTGATGGCTCCAATACTCAATCATTGCTCTTAGCAATATCAGCAATAATACTAACCAGAATTCATGTCTTCGTCCCTAGATTTACTGATAGTGTGGTACTTACTGCGATTGTTTGACAAGATTCACACTTTTTAGTTATCCATTTTTCTCCACCTCTACAAATCATTATTATTTTTTTCTTGTTGTATGAAATATCCTTGCCTAATAGCAACTGAGCTATCCCTTAACCATTCTTAAACAATTATGCTTATACCTCAAGGGAAATACCCTTGAGGTATTTTACTTATTCGAGGTACGAGAACCTTGTTTTATCAAAAGGCAGGCTTTCCGGCCTGCCTTACAAGATTGGATAATTTATTTGTTGGAAGTCTCTTAATGACTGCTTACTAAACTGAACTCAGTTGTTTTTTTTTGCGGATCAGCTTCGGGAGTATCAGCTTCAGAAGGTGGTACTAACTGCCAGAATTTCGGTAAAAATTCTTGCCAGTTTTGCAGAATTTTCTTCGCCTTTGGTGAACCAGTGCGTTCCGCATGAGTTTTGATTAATTCTTGCAGTTGTTTTGCACCTGCTTCTGTAATCAGCCGTTGGATTTTGACAATTTCCGGGTTAACTAACTCACGAAATGAGTCGTTTTCATCTAAGAAGTACGCCAGTCCACCAGTCATTCCAGCTGCTACGTTACGTCCTACTTTGCCGAGGACGACAATCACACCACCAGTCATGTATTCACAGCAGTGATCCCCAGCGCCTTCAATCACTGCTATGGCTTTAGAATTTCTTACAGCAAAGCGCTCTCCTGCTAAACCATTGGCAAATAACATGCCACCAGTAGCACCATAGAGGCATGTATTGCCAACTATCACGTTTTGTGATGCGTTATAGGTAGCATCAGTTGAAGGTTTGATGATGATTTCACCACCATGCATTCCTTTACCTACGTAGTCGTTTGCCTCTCCTGTCAGAGTTAAAATTATACCAGGAAGGTTGAAGGCACCAAAGCTTTGCCCAACGCTACCTGTGAAGTTGAGATTAATTTGTCCTTCAAAGTCGCTGTCACCGTATTGAGAAGCGATCGCTCCTGCTAATCTTGTGCCTACTGTTCTGTCAGTATTGACAATAGGATAAGTCTTGGTAACAGTGGACTGATCCCTAATGGCAGCCTGAATGTCGGGATCGGCAAGCATCTTGTCATCTAAAACCACGCCGTTGCTATGGACTTCTTCATGCAGTAACCAATCACGATTGTCTCTGGTATCTGGTAGCTTCAGTAAACAGTCCAGGTTCAGCGATCGCGTTTTGGTGAGTTTTGCCTCTGGGCGCAGTTTCAACAAATCTGCACGTCCAATGATTTCTGACAAAGAACGGTAGCCTAGTCGTGCTAACAAACTACGCACTTCTTCAGCGATGAAGTAGAAGAAGTTGACAACCTGTTCCGGTATTCCGCTAAACCGCTTGCGGAGTTCTTCTTTTTGAGTAGCAACACCTACAGGGCAGGTATTCATGTGGCAAACTCGCGCCATGATACAACCTTCAGCAATCATGGCGATGGAACCGAAACCGAATTCTTCACCGCCCATCAATGCACCTATTACCACATCCCAGCCACTCTTGAGTCCGCCATCTACGCGCAAAATGACGCGATCGCGCAGGCTATTTTCCATTAAGACGCGATGCACTTCACTTAAACCCAGTTCCCACGGTGAACCAGCATGTTTAATCGAACTTAGTGGCGATGCACCTGTACCACCATCATGTCCAGAAATCTGGATAATATCAGCGTTTGCTTTGGCTACACCAGCTGCGATCGTGCCAATGCCAACTTCTGCAACTAGCTTCACTGACACCTTGGCTTTGGGATTAATTTGGTGCAGATCAAAAATCAGTTGCGCTAAGTCTTCAATAGAATAGATATCGTGGTGCGGTGGTGGTGAAATCAGCGTGACACCTGGCTTCGAGCGCCTTAACATCGCAATGTATTGGCTTACTTTGGGCCCTGGTAGCTGTCCACCTTCCCCAGGTTTAGCACCTTGGGCAATTTTGATTTCAATTTGTTTGGCATTGACTAAGTACGCTGGCGTGACACCAAAGCGTCCCGATGCAACTTGCTTGATGGCACTATAGGCTTTATCACCATTCCGCAATCCTTTTAAATGAGGTAGGGTTGGCGAGTGACCAGACTCGTCTACATCATCTAAAACTGTATAGCGCACTGGATCTTCGCCGCCTTCTCCAGAGTTAGATTTACCGCCAATGCGATTCATGGCGATCGCTAAAGTTTCATGAGCTTCTCTTGACAAAGCGCCTAAAGACATGCCGCCGGTGCAGAAACGCTTGACAATTTCAGTTACCGACTCTACTTCTTCTAGAGGAACCGACGGGCGATCGCCTTGGAAGTCTAGCAAGTCGCGCAAGGCAGTTACTGGCCTACCTTGAAGATGCTTTTTGTAAACTTCGTAGTGGTCGTAGTTTTTGCCATCTAAAGCCTTATGCAGCGCCTTAACCATTTCTGGGCTATTCATGTGGTACTCGCCGCCAGGACGGTACTGCACAAAGCCCAGGTTTTGTAACTTATTGGCCGTCACTTCTGGGAAAGCTTTGCTGTGGAAGGAAAGCACTTCATCAGCGAGTTCGCTAACACTCAAACCACCGATCCGGGAAGTCGTACCCCGGAATCCCAGTTCGATTAAATCTCCACCGATGCCAATAGCTTCAAAGATTTGGGCTGCTTGATAGCTGGAGAGCAGAGAAATTCCCATCTTGGAGAGAATTTTGAGCAAACCTGACTCAACTGCTTTGCAATAGTTTCCTAAAGCTTGTTCTAGGGTGAGGGTAGGAATTTTTTGCACACCCATTAACTTTTGAGTTTTGGGATCAGACCACCAATTACGCACCGTATCCAAAGCCATATACGGACAAACTGCACCAGCACCATAGCCAATCAGACAAGCAAAGTGATGGGTACTCCAGCATTGAGCAGTATTGACAATTAGGGATGTTTTCATTCGCAACCCTTCCCGAATTAGGTGATGATGTACAGCACCCACTGCTAACAGGGGAGGAATGTATGTATATTCTGGGCTGATACGGTCATTTACCTTATCGCTTAAGATTAAAATCCTTGCACCTGCGCGGACTGATTCAGCTGCTTGTGCTTGTAAAGATTGGACTGCGGCCTTTAATCCTTCAGGGCCGGTAGCGATCGCAAATAAGGTTGACAACTCAGCTGTGGCAAATCCCGACAGCTTAATCGCCTCTAACTCACCATCCGTTAACACTGGCGACTCAAGTTTCAATCTCCGAGCATATTCTGGCTTGGGTTCTAATAAGTTACCCCGTTCACCCAGTTCGACTTTCAAAGACATCACTAGCTTTTCCCGCAGGGGATCAATCGCTGGGTTCGTCACCTGAGCAAAACGCTGTTTGAAATAGTCATACAGCAGGTGAGGTTTTGTTGACAGCACTGCTAAAGGAATATCATCCCCCATGCAGAAAGTTGGCTCTGAACCTGCGATCGCCATTGGATGAATCACCATTTCTACATCTTCTGTGGTGTAGCCAAAGGCAGTTTGCATCTGAAGCAATGTTTGCTTGTCAATTTTGTCAGTTGTATTATGCCCGTTACCATTCTCAGCAGCCAGATGTCCATTTCCATTCACATCTAACGACTGACTACTGACAATTAGTTTGAGTTCTTGACGGTACTGTTGCAGCCATTCTCCATAAGGGTGCTGCTTGGCAATACGCTGCTTAATCTCCCAATTCTTCAGGACTTCATGATTTACTAAATCCACAGCAATCATTTGTCCTGGGCCGAGCCTACCTTTCTCGACAATATCGGCTTCTGGGAAGTCTACTACACCAGCTTCCGAAGCTACAACAATGTAGTCATCCTTAGTGATCAAGTAGCGAGCTGGTCTTAAGCCATTACGATCTAGTGTTGCACCAACTTTTTTGCCATCACTAAATACTAAAAGTGCTGGCCCGTCCCATGCTTCTTGCAGGCCACTGTAATATTCGTAGAAATCAACAATTTCAGGATAGTCAGCTAAAGAAGGCTGATTTTGGTAAGCCTCTGGAACCATAATCATTAAAGCTTCCAAAGGGCTGCGTCCAGAACACACGAGCAATTCCAGCACATTGTCTAGGGTAGCTGAGTCGCTGTTATCAATATGAACTAATGGCTTGAGTTCCTTGATGCGAGTCTCCTGCAAAGAGGCTGCGCCAACGCTCCATACAGGATGATTCAGGGTAGCTTCTCGTGCCATCATCCAGTTGATGTTACCCAACAAAGTATTGATTTCGCCGTTGTGACCCAAAAGCCGCATTGGTTGAGCTAGGGGCCACTTGGGCATTGTGTTGGTACTAAAGCGGCGGTGATAGACAGCAAAGGCGCTTTTGTAAGCTGGATTCTTTAAATCGTCATAAAAGCTGCCCAATACAGCAGAACGCACCATGCCTTTATAGACAATTGTGCGGCTTGACAACGAACAGATATAAAATTCTTCTGAGATGTTGGTTGCAACTTTACTAATTCGGCGGCGGGTAATATACAACTGTCGTTCTAATTCATCGCCGCTTTTGTCAACAGAAGCTAACAAAATTTGTTCAATTTGAGGTTGATTTTCTCTTGCTTGTACCCCAAGTAGATCAGGTTGCACTGGCACAACTCGCCAACCCAGTACAGTGAATTTTTCTTCAGCAGCTACTTGCTCAACTGCCGCCCTAGCTTTTTGTGCTGCTTCCTGGTCTTGTGGTAGAAAGATCATCCCAACAGCTATATTATTGATGGATGGAAATTCCTTTCCACTTTCGGCAAACTCTTGTTGGAACAACTCCCAAGGGATAGCTGTCAATACCCCAGCACCATCACCAGAATCTTGATCGGCGCTACAACCTCCCCGATGTTCTAAGCAGGTTAAAGCAGCTAAGGCTTTTTCGACAATTTCGTGGCTGGTATGATTTTGGCGATGAGCAATAAAACCCACACCACAGGCATCTCGTTCCTCTACTAACCACTTTTGCCCCTGATAGGTATCTCTTGAGTTGATATTCGCTGTGATTTGTTGGTCTTGATTCATCGGTTTATTATTCATACCCTGTTCCTGAAGTATTGAGTTACCAATTTTGCCACTACGTTATGGGAAAAGTTTCTAAATTCAGCGATGGAAAAATATACAAGCACCGAAATTTAGGGAAAAAAAATTTTAACTTCGGTTTTACTTTGTTAGTTCACCCGTGTTAAAATTTTTGCGTATTTTTTATGTATTTATGTGCTATTAGACAACTTACCTCAGCCAAGACATCATTTTTGCCCTGACAGTTTCTTTTTTATATTGTGAAGCTAAGTATTTTATCAATTCCCTTTTTCCAGATGCACGATAGCTACTCATAGAGCCTATTTCGGCTCACCTGAAACAAAACTAAAACTGAACGCTGTACTATTTTTAAAGCCAAAGTCAAAATAATTCGTAATTGATCGTGACAATAAGGACTCGCTCTCAGCGTTCGCGTAGCCTCCCCCTTTCTCCCAAAGGGAGACGCTAGCGCCAAGGGAGAAAAGAAGGCTTTAAGTTACGCTACCTTAATTCGTAGTTGCAATCAGTGGGGGGTTGTACCCTCCATTGTCTTATTAACCACTAATTTATGAATTTAGTGTGGGCTGCTGTACCCTTTTAATTACGAATTACGAATTACGAATTAGTAATTATTTAGTTATCCCGATCCAGCAATAAAATCAGCGTATTACAATATATACCCATTTGACAATTCCCAAATATCTTTGTTGTCTAGAGTTTTGCCGCTTACTAGTTGGCACATGTATTACTATTAACTAGACCTTACTGAATTAGCAACATTCAGTCAGGATTAAATATCTTAATCCAGTTTTGATAATCAAAACTACCGTGTATAGTGTGGTTAGAATTAGTGCCAGTTAAAACACTTGATTGCAGTGGCTTTAGCGTCTAAATAAATTGCTTGGGGTTTAAAAGAGATGAATAGCCAATATATAGAGTAACATGTTTTTTCAAAAATAAACTCATGTTTTTTTTATATTTCCAAATAATTAGTTAGTTTATGCCTTGGCTGATAGTTTTCAAAAAACCTAGTAAATTATGGTGAAAATGCCGAATTATTGCCAATCAGGGAATGGCGATCGCAAAGCGATCGCCAAGGGGGAACACAGATTTTTCCGAGCTACTGTGTCACCAATATTTTTAATAACACTATGCTTAACTACTACCTGTGCTGCGAACGCCCAGGAGTCCTCAAAAAACGCCCAATCAACACCCAGGCTTATCTCCCAGTCACCTACACCTGCTTTAACAAGCGTGGTATCCTCTGGTAATCAAATTTCCCTCAACGGTCGTACTCTACCAGGAACTTGGTTACAGCGACCTGGAAAAGCTGGTCAGATTACAACTCATCTCAGTGATGGGGCATTTAGGCAGTTAATTGGAGTAAATTTCTTAAACAGTAGTAACTCAGCAAGGCAACCAATACAGTGGTTTTCATCGGTGACAAAGCCACTGGTTTTATCCACCAAGCTACTAGGCGCATATCGCTATCTTGATATTACTAATTTTGCTCAAACATCTGGATGGGAAATCCAAACCAATGGCAATATTTTGGTGATTGCTACCCCAAAAGCACAAATTACAAATATTGTTCAGAGCCAGGAACCTCCAGAGGCAAGTGCGCCTTTGCAACAGACTCGGATTCTTGTCAATTTAGATCGTCCAACTCCCTGGCAAGTTGCAGAAGGGTCAATTATTAAAAAAATTGAAACTCCATCTTCCGATCCAGACACACCAACCCCAAAATCTACTGTACCGCCAAATAGAGAGTGGACAATTACCCTGGATGGAATAGCCGATCCCCTTTTGATAGAACGCTATACCCCTCAGCCACCACCAGCACCAGCAACACCACCAACATTGCTGCCAAACTTGCTCAAACAATTATTACCAGTTACACCAACACAACCAATACCACCACCCCCAGCCCCTGAACCACTAATTCAACAAGTGGAGGTGGTGAAAAACCAAACCATAATTAGTCTGAGCGTTCCCTTCGGTCTATCGCCTCAAGTTAGTACTATAGCTAACCCAAATCGCCTGATTATCGATATTCGACCCGATCCCCTAGAAGAGCGAGATATTACTTGGGCCCCAGGATTGCGTTGGCGACAGCATTATGTCAACTTAGGCACAGAACGCTTTCCGGTGGTTTGGTTAGAAGTTAATCCCCGTAAATTTGGGCTAACGCTGAAACCTATGTGGGCTAGTACTGATGGGCTTGCGGGTACTGCTCCCTTAATTCAAACAGCACAACGTTACTTAGCAGTAGCTGGAATTAACGGTGGTTATTTTAACCGCAATAACAGATTCCCCTTGGGTGCGATTCGTCGGGATGGTCAGTGGTTATCAGGCCCCATTCTCAACCGAGGTGCGATCGCTTGGAATGATTCTGGTCAATTTTACTTCGGTCGTCTCACCTTAGAAGAAACTTTAATTACGGCAAATGACCAGCGCCTACCAATTCTCTTCCTCAATAGCGGTTACGTCCAGAGTGGCATTGCTCGTTACACTCCAGCTTGGGGATCAACTTATACGCCCTTGACGGATAACGAAATTATCCTAGTGGTAGAGAAAGACCAAATTACTCAACAGTTACCAGGCGGCAAAGTTGGTGAAACGGCCGTTCCCATTCCCCAGGATGGCTACCTACTAACCTTACGCGCCAACGCCACTAGTGCTGCCTCACAGCTACCTATTGGAACCACAGTAAGTATTTCCAGCGCGACTACTCCGGCTGATTTTAGTCGTTATCCCCACATTATCGGAGCCGGGCCGCTATTAGTCCAAAATCGTCAAATTGTCCTCGATGCCAAAAGCGAAAAATTCAGCAATGCCTTTATTGCCGAAAAGGCTATTCGTAGCGGTATTTGCACAACGACAACAGGCACATTGATGATTACTGCCATACATAATCGTGCAGGCGGTTATGGGCCTAATTTGGCAGAACATGCCCAATTGCTGCAACAGATGGGCTGTGTGAATGCCCTAAATTTAGACGGAGGTAGTTCTACCAGCCTTTACTTAGGAGGACAACTACTCGATCGCTCCCCTAGTACTGCTGCTCGTGTTCATAATGGAATTGGTATTTTCCTGAAACCACGATAATCAGGGAGTAGGGAGTAGGGAGTAGGGAATAGGGAATAGGGAATAGGGAAAAAACTTAATTACCAACGAACGCCCCATTTCCCAGCCCCAGTCCCCAATCACTTTTTAAAGTTTAGAACAAGCTGTCATTTTGCTTGATGAAGACTTGGTGTAGATGCAAGAGTTTTAGGAGTGATGATTTACACCGTCACGTTTGATTTTGCTATCTTTATCAAGGTGCGACAAAATTAATGATTTTCAACGTTGCAAGATAGCGCCAGATTTTTTATCAATAGTAAGAGTACCAACGGTTTGTTATGTCTTCAAATGAGGTAACTATGGCTCGATATCAAGAAACTACACAGACTGAAACTCTACACCTACCTTCAAATATCACTTCCAGAGGCGTTGCGGCAACAGAGCTACGTCCTTGGGGTGCTTTTACAGTTTTGGAAGAAGGGCGCGGATACAAAATCAAGCGCATCGAAGTTAAGCCCGGACACCGCCTCAGTCTACAAATGCACCACCACCGCAGTGAACATTGGATTGTCGTATCTGGTACAGCTAGGGTAACTTGTGGCGAGAAAGAAGTCCTACTGAGCAATAATGAGTCTACCTATGTACCCCAATGTACATCTCATCGTTTAGAGAATCCTGGCGTGATCCCCTTGGTGTTGATTGAAGTGCAAAATGGCGAATACTTGGGAGAAGATGATATTATTCGCTACCAAGATGACTATGCCCGTACCAAAGATTAAAGCTCTAATCTAAAAACTTAATACATTTTTGTGCAAACCATGTTTGGGAACCACTGCACTCCAGAAGTCCCTACCTAGTTAACGTGGGGACTGAAGCGTGTTGTGCTATAAATGTAGTAATAGCGATCGCGCTTATAGCTTTGATGATTTGGAATTTTCAAGAAGCTAGGATTAACCCATCTGTCTGTAAAATGAAGATAGGGTCTTCAATTACAAAAAACGAGTTCCATGATTCATCTGAGTCAAGCAGCCGCGAGTGAGATTGGGCGAATACAATCCAAGCAGCCAAATGTCTTATTTCGATTGGCTGTAAAACCAGGTGGTTGTTCCGGGTTCTTTTATGATACGTCCTTCGATAAAGCAATAAAAGTTGGCGACCAGGTTTTCAACTTGGATGAGATTCAAGTAGTCATAGATGCCGCAAGCTTAAATTACCTCACCGGTTTGAGGGTGGATTATTCAGAAGACTTAATGGGTGGTGGTTTTCGCTTCCAAAACCCTCAGGCGATCGCAACCTGTGGCTGTGGTAATTCATTCTCCACAACTAGTCAATAGTCCTTAAATTAGCGATCGTTGGCCAATTAAGAAAGGAAAAATGACTAACTAATTAAGGAAAAATTACAATTGACATAAAACCGTAAAAAACGATATAATTAGGATTTGTTAAAACTTAGACATATAAGCAGCTTTACGCGCTGTAACTCATGCCAACAATACAGCAGCTAATACGTAACGAGCGCGAACAAGCGCGTCAGAAAACCAAGTCCCCGGCTCTGAAACAATGCCCCCAACGTCGGGGAGTTTGTACCAGAGTATACACGACCACACCAAAAAAGCCTAACTCAGCTCTACGTAAAGTAGCAAGAGTAAGACTTACCTCTGGATTTGAAGTCACAGCTTATATTCCAGGTATTGGTCACAACTTACAAGAACACTCAGTTGTAATGATTCGTGGCGGTCGGGTTAAGGATCTACCAGGCGTGAGATACCACATTATCCGTGGCACCCTAGATACAGCCGGAGTCAAAGACCGTAAACAAGGACGTTCCAAGTATGGAACCAAGCGTCCGAAAGAAGCGAAAAAATAGGATTAGGCGATTAATCGCATCCAACACGATTAATCGTCTAGCTTTAGAAGCGCTCAAGAACAAAAAAACTATCAGGGTCTGTGTACTAATAGCAGTTACGAAAGCTGCTCAAGTCTGTTTAAAAAAATCAAGCAAGCTACACCTACACTAAGCGAGCAAGTGTAGAAGTTCTGAGGAGAACGCTGTAACCCACAGCAGAATTCTAATCTGGACATTAAAGTTTAGAATCTTGTCGCCTTGAGTATTTAGTTGCAGCTAGCAAGTCAATGAATTTTAGATTTTAGATTTGCAATTTTGGATTGGTCGAACCCACAAGGGGATGAGGCTTACAGACTTTTGATTTTTCCAATCCTTGTGGTCGGAACATCTACCAAAAACTCTAATCCAAAATTGGCAATCAATAAGTCAGCCTTGCTGCAACAGTCGAAAACAAAATTGAGAAAGTCTGAGGGTTGAGTTCCACAGCTTTTAGTTTCCGGTGTCTGATAGCATATAATTTCGTTGCCAATTCCGAATTAAAGGTGAAGTATGTCTCGTCGTGGTGTTATTCAAAGGCGCCCAGTTCCGTCTGACTCTGTATATAATAGTCGCCTTGTGAGCATGATTATCAGGCGGATCATGCGTCATGGCAAGAAATCACTTGCTGCACGGATTGTTTATGATGCATTAAAAACTATTGAAGAACGCACTGGTGCTGGTGCCTTGGAAACCTTTGAAAGAGCAGTGCGAAATGCCACGCCTTTAGTAGAAGTAAAGGCTCGGCGAGTTGGTGGAGCAACTTACCAAGTACCAATGGAAGTGCGTACAGAACGGGGTACTACCCTAGCACTGCGTTGGTTAGTGCAATATTCCCGCTCTAGACCAGGCCGGACAATGGCAAGCAAACTGGCAAATGAATTAATGGATGCTGCCAACGAAACTGGCAATGCAATTCGGAAACGTGAAGAAACGCACCGGATGGCGGAAGCTAACAAAGCATTCGCACACTATCGTTACTAAGTAGAAAAGCGATATATCGCTCTCCAGAAGCGGTATATCGTAAATTTACAAAAAGAAGACGGTTTTCCCTAAAAGTATAGAATCTTAACAAAGAGTAATATACAAGATATCATGAGGCAAAAACTATAGGAGGTAGCTGTGGCACGCACGATCCCGCTAGAGAAAGTACGCAACATTGGTATTGCGGCGCATATAGATGCGGGCAAAACAACAACAACAGAGAGAATATTATTTTACTCTGGGATAATTCATAAAATTGGCGAAGTTCATGAAGGAACTGCCGTCACAGACTGGATGGAGCAGGAACGGGAGCGGGGAATCACCATTACTGCTGCTGCTATTAGTACCAGTTGGAAAGATCATCAAATAAACATTATCGATACTCCGGGTCACGTAGACTTCACAATTGAAGTTGAGCGTTCCATGCGCGTGTTGGATGGTGTAATCGCAGTATTTTGTTCTGTGGGCGGCGTGCAACCGCAGTCTGAGACAGTGTGGCGACAAGCAGAACGCTACAAAGTTCCTCGGATAGCCTTTATCAACAAGATGGATCGCACCGGAGCGAACTTTTATAAAGTTCACGAGCAAATCCGCGATCGCCTGCGGGCGAATGCGATCGCCATTCAACTACCAATTGGTAGTGAAAATGACTTCCGAGGTATCGTTGACCTAGTAGGGCAACGTGCGTATATTTACGCCAATGACCAAGGTACTGATATCCAGGAAACCGATATCCCGGAAGAATTGCAAGCGCAGGTAGACGAATTCCGCACCAAGCTCATAGAAGCCGCAGCAGAAACCGATGATGCTCTGATGGCTAAGTACTTCGAGGGCGAAGAACTTACAGAGCAGGAAATTAGAACTGCCCTGCGTAAAGGCACAATTGCCGGGACAATTGTACCAGTACTTTGCGGTTCAGCATTCAAAAACAAAGGCGTGCAGTTGATGCTGGATGCCGTTGTAGATTACCTGCCAGCGCCAAGTGAAGTACCGCCAATTCAAGGCTTACTGCCCAATGGCGATACTATTGAGCGGCGGGCTGATGACAACGAACCCCTAGCGGCTCTGGCATTCAAGATTATGGCTGACCCTTATGGTCGCCTGACATTTGTTCGTGTTTATTCTGGTGTCCTGAAAAAGGGCAGCTACGTTCTCAACGCTAGTAAGAATAAAAAAGAACGGATTTCCCGCTTAGTTCTAATGAAGGCAGACGATCGGCAAGATGTCGATGAACTGCGAGCGGGTGATTTGGGAGCAGCTCTGGGATTGAAAGACACCTTGACAGGTGACACGCTCTGTGATGATGGATCGCCAGTAATTCTGGAATCCCTATTCATTCCTGAGCCTGTGATATCGGTGGCGGTTGAACCCAAAACCAAGAACGACATGGACAAACTGTCCAAGGCTCTGCAATCTCTCTCAGAAGAAGACCCCACCTTCCGTGTCCGCGTCGATCCGGAAACAAACCAGACCGTGATTGCGGGAATGGGAGAGCTACACCTAGAAATTCTAGTAGACCGGATGTTACGAGAATTCAAGGTGGAAGCGAATGTAGGTGCGCCACAAGTAGCTTACCGAGAAACAATTCGGAAAGCTGTAAACAAAGTTGAGGGCAAATTCATCCGCCAAAGTGGTGGTAAAGGTCAATACGGTCACGTTGTGATCAATTTGGAGCCTGGAGAACCCGGTACTGGCTTTGAATTCGTTTCCAAAATTGCTGGCGGTACAGTGCCTAAAGAGTACGTTGGCCCCGCAGAACAAGGAATGAAAGAAAGCTGCGAATCCGGTGTTCTAGCTGGATATCCATTGATTGACGTTAAAGCGACGCTAATTGATGGGTCATACCACGATGTAGACTCTTCAGAAATGGCTTTCAAAATCGCTGGCTCAATGGCGATGAAAGAGGCTGTGCTGAAAGCTTCACCTGTCATCTTAGAGCCTATGATGAAAGTTGAAGTTGAAGTTCCTGAAGACTATATGGGTAACGTTATTGGCGACCTCAACACCCGTCGAGGGCAGATTGAAAGCCAAAGCACCGAAAAGGGACTCGCTAAGGTAACATCTAAAGTTCCACTGGCGAGCATGTTTGGCTACGCCACTGATATCCGGTCAAAAACGCAAGGTCGGGGTACCTTCACGATGGAGTTCAGCCACTACGAAGAGGTGCCTCGCAGCGTAGCTGAAACTATCATTGCAAAAAGCAAAGGGAACGCTTAATTAAAATAAGGAAATGAGCATTCATGGCACGCGCAAAGTTTGAAAGGAATAAACCCCACATTAATATCGGTACAGTTGGCCACGTTGACCACGGTAAAACTACCTTGACAGCAGCCATCACCATGACCTTGGCAGCTATGGGTCAGGCTGTAGCTAAGGGCTACGACCAAATTGATAATGCCCCTGAAGAAAAGGCACGGGGTATTACCATCAATACTGCTCACGTAGAGTATGAAACCGAAAGTCGGCACTATGCTCACGTAGACTGTCCAGGACACGCTGACTATGTGAAGAACATGATCACCGGTGCTGCCCAGATGGACGGAGGAATCCTGGTAGTAGCTGCTACCGATGGCCCCATGCCCCAAACCCGCGAACACATCCTGTTGGCAAAACAGGTAGGCGTTCCCAGTCTGGTTGTCTTCTTGAACAAAGAAGATTTGATGGATGACCCAGAACTTTTGGAACTAGTAGAACTAGAACTTAGAGAACTGCTTTCCAGCTACGATTTCCCTGGCGATGATATCCCCATCGTCAAAGGCTCTGGTCTACAAGCTCTGGAAGTAATGACTAAGAATCCCAAGACCAAACGCGGTGAAAATCCTTGGGTAGACAAAATCTACGAATTGATGGATGCTGTAGATTCTTACATCCCCACTCCTGAGCGGGATGTTGATAAACCCTTCCTGATGGCTGTAGAAGACGTGTTCTCAATTACAGGTCGTGGTACTGTTGCCACAGGCCGGATTGAGCGGGGTGTAGTCAAAGTTGGCGATAACGTTGAACTAGTGGGTATCAGAGATACTCGTGCCACTACCGTAACTGGTATTGAGATGTTCAAGAAGAGTCTCGACCAAGGTATGGCTGGGGATAACGCTGGCGTACTACTCCGGGGTATCCAAAAGGCTGATATTGAACGGGGTATGGTCATCGCCAAACCTGGTTCGATTAAACCTCACAATGAATTTGAAGGTGAGGTTTATGTCTTAACAGAAAAAGAAGGTGGTCGTAAAACTCCCTTTTTCGCTGGCTACCGTCCCCAATTCTACGTGCGGACAACTGATGTAACTGGTACCATCAAAGCCTACACCTCCGATGATGGCAAAGAAGTAGAAATGGTGATGCCAGGCGATCGCATCAAGATGACAGTAGAATTGATCAACGCGATCGCTATTGAACAAGGAATGCGCTTCGCTATCCGCGAAGGTGGCCGCACCATCGGTGCTGGTGTCGTCTCCAAAATTATCAAGTAGCACCTTTTCGCTCATAACAAAGGAGCAGAGATGGTATCGTGCCTCTCTGCTCCTTTCTCTTCCTTTTTAATTAAAGGGAGTTGGGAATAGGGAGTAGGAACAAGTCAAGCAATTTTGTCTCCCTTAAGCCCCACTCCCGACTCTTGTACAGACGCGATTAATCACGTCTCTTCTCATTCACCATTCCCCTAATTACGCAGAACCTGGAAAATTAAAGATGGCAACTCTACAGCAGCAGAAAATTAGAATTCGTTTACAAGCTTTTGACCGACGCTTATTAGACACATCTTGCGAGAAGATTGTAGATACAGCTAACCGCACCAATGCTACAGCCGTAGGCCCAATTCCTTTACCAACAAAACGCCGGATCTATTGTGTGCTGCGATCGCCTCACGTAGATAAAGATTCACGGGAACACTTTGAAACCCGTACTCATCGCCGGATTATTGATATTTACCAGCCCTCTTCTAAGACTATAGATGCCCTGATGAAATTGGATCTACCATCGGGTGTAGATATCGAAGTCAAACTTTAATTGGTCATTAGTCATTAGCAAAGGACAAATGACAAATAAGATTAGTATTAATTTTTACATTGCCCTGAAGAAATATATCTCAGGGCTTTTATTTAGCTAGGAAACAAATGATAGAATGTAGATAAAATACGGGAAAAGCAGAGAAAAAGAAATTTTAAAGATTAAGTTTATACCAAGATAACAATGACATCATCTTCTAAAATTGCAGTTCGTGAACTACCTCTGTTCCCGTTACCCGAAGTAGTTCTGTTTCCTACCAGACCATTGCCTCTGCACATCTTTGAATTTCGCTACCGAATCATGATGAACACGATTTTGGAGAGCGATCGCAGGTTCGGTGTTTTGATGGTTGATCCTGTTAAAGGTACAATTGCAAACACTGGTTGTTGTGCGGAAATCGTTCATCACCAACGGTTGCCAGATGATCGGATTAAGATGTTGACTTTAGGGCAGCAAAGATTTCGGGTATTAGAGTATGTCCGGGAAAAACCATACCGTGTTGGCTTAGTGGAGTGGATTGAAGACCAAGCACCGGCTAAAGATTTGCGACCTTTATCAAGTGAGGTAGAACAACTACTGCGAGATGTTGTGCGTCTATCAGCCAAATTAACCGAACAAAATATCGAACTGCCAGAAGATTTGCCTGACCTACCAACAGAGTTATCTTATTGGGTAGCGAGTAATCTTTATGGTGTCGCCGCAGAGCAGCAGTTATTGTTAGAAATGCAAGATACTGCAACTCGTCTTGAGCGGGAAGCGGAAATTTTAACCTCTACTCGGAATCACTTGGCAGCTCGCGCTGTTCTTAAAGACACGTTTAATGAAAAGTGAAGAGTTAGGAGTAGAGACGCAATTAATCGCGTCTGTACAGGAGTGAGGAGTTAGGAATAAATAACAAAAAATAAAAGATTGGCAAGTTATAGTTTATATTCCCTACCTAATAACTGATAATTATTAACTCACGTTTAATGTGAATAAAGTCTTAAAACCCTTGTAATTTCGTAGATAGTCCCAAAGTAATAATTTGGAGCGAATCTAGAAAGGCTTATGGGATAAGAGGTGTTTTTAATTCACATCAGGCGTAACTCCTAAATCCTAATTGATAATTCTTAACTTCTAACTCCTAGCTCCTAACTTCTCAAGTAACAGCGCTGATCGGCAAAACATTGTAAGCGCCAAGAATTTTTAAAATTTCTGTGTGCATAGTTAATTCTTCTAAAGCAGATTGCATTTGTGCTTCTTTGGCATCCGCTTCTAAATCCATGAAAAACAAGTATTCGCCTAGCGATCGCTTCGTCGGACGAGATTCAATCCGGCTGAGGTTAATTCCTAGTTGAGCAAATATTTGCAAGGGTTTGAGTAATGCTCCAGGTGTGTTGGCAGGCATACTAAAAGCCAGTGATGTGTGACTGGTAGGCACTTTGGATGCCTGATATTTAGCGATCGCTTCACCCTGACTTACTACCCAAAAACGAGTACAGTTTTCTGGATAGTCGTTGATGCCACTAGCAAGTATCGGCAGGTTGTAGAGTTGAGCTGCTCTACTAGAAGCGATCGCTGCTGTTGTTGTCTCTTGCTCCAATCGCTGTAATGCTTCGGTTGTAGAATTGCTGGGAATAATCTGTACAGATGGGAGAAACCGCTCTAACCATCCCTGACATTGTGCCAAAGCTTGCGGGTGAGAGTAAACAGTTTTAATTTTATCTAAGCTAGACGCACAGGAAATTAACGTATGGACAATAGGTAATACTAAGGCTAGCTGAATTTGCAAAGTATCCAACTGCCACAGAGTATCTAGTGTCATAGTTACACTCCCTTCAATAGAATTTTCCACTGGCACAACAGCCAAGTGGGCTTGACCATCAGCAACGGCGTGCAGTGATTGGGAGATGGTGGGATAGGGACATAAGCTAGCTTCAACTCCCATAGTTTTAGTTAGCCAGTTGACATAAAAAACAGTTGCTTGTTCTGTATAAGTGCCGGGAGGCCCTAAATGTGCGATCGATAAAGTCATGCCTTTAGTCTTGAGTTGTGAGTTTAATCGGTAAACAGAGATTATGATATTTTAGTCTTAGCTAATATATCCAAATCTATTCTTACTAGACACTGTTATCTCTAAAATTTACGCACTAAACGAATAGAGCGAAATATGTATCCAAGAAAACAATTTATGGAAAAGAGTACTTCTAGCAGATAGATTTCCTGGTAGTTTTTTTGCTAAATTCTTCTAGAGATTTAAAAGCAATTAATTATATTGCTTTCTGACCATATAAGGATGCATATTATTGTTTTTATGTCAATAGTTAAATTAGAGTCTATATTTCTTGAACTAAAGATAGTAATGAGCGTATCAACTTTTTGCTAATCATGTATAGCTGATAAGCAACAATCATTTTTATGGTCAATAAATTTTGTAGTTTTCTAATAATCAGATTTAATTTATTAAAAAATATTAAAATTAAGAAACAGATATTTTTATTCGCTCATGGCTACCCGGTTTACTGCCTCCCAATCGGTTGAAATCGCTGTTCCAGAGCAGCCTATTCCCATTCAGCACTACTTGCGCCAGCCTCAACGCCTAGTTAAGGCCTTGGCTGACAACAGTAGAATTGAGCAGCTTTCTGAGGAAGTATTTCGCTTGAAAATGCGTCCGTTAACTTTTATGTCATTGAGTATTCAACCTACTGTAGACATGAGAGTTTGGGCAGAATCAAATGGAATAATTAATTTGCGATCGCTAGGCTGTGAAATTTTGGGCTTCGAGTATATTAACCAGCGCTTTGCTCTCAATTTAAAAGGGCATTTGTCTCCCAAAGAGTTAAGCACTGGCACTCGGCTGCAAGGAAGGGCTGATTTAGAAGTGCTGGTGGAATTGCCACCGCCATTTTCTTTCACTCCTAAGCCAATTTTAGAAGCTACTGGCAATGCTTTGCTCAAAAGCGTACTGTTATCAGTCAAGCAACGGTTATTAAATCAACTTTTGGCGGATTATCGTTACTGGGTGATATCACAAACCAAAGATAGAGGACTTAGCGGTAACAGTACTGAATTGCCAATCCTGAATGCTGAGTAATTAAATAATTACTCAGGGTTCAGAATTTTGATTTGGCAAGGACGAAAAGACTGACGATGTAGGGGCGAGGGCCCATATTGTTGCAGAGCCAGCAAATGCTGCTGGCTACCATAACCCTTGTTACACTCCAGGCTGTACATAGGGTATTTTAATGCTAGACGCAGTACCAGATCGTCACGCCAAACCTTGGCAACAATACTAGCAGAGGCAATAGCGAGCGATCGCTCATCCCCCTTAATTATTGTTTGTTGCGGCAATAGTAAGTTTTTGATTGACTGATTACCATCAACCAGGCAGAGTGCTGGCTGTACCTTTAACTTCAGTACAGCCCGCTTCATTGCTAACAGCGTCGCTTGCAAAATATTTATCTTGTCAATTTCGGCAGTAGAAGCAAACCCAATTTTCCAGTCTATAGCCAGATCACAAATTTGGTGTGCTAGCTGAGTTCTACGAGAACTAGATAACTTTTTACTATCTTTGATTTTAGCTGCCATTAGTATTGGCAAAGCATGATCTGGTAGGATCACTGCTGCCGCAACCACAGGGCCAAATAGAGCGCCTCGCCCTACTTCATCCACACCTGCAAGCAACCCTGGAATCCCTGACAAGGTAGAAAACTCCAGCCAATTGGATTGTTCCAAGGGCGTTGGCGACATTTCTACCATAAAGCAAATTAATTATCCTCGATCGCTGAGGAACGACGGCGACGGCGACGGCTAGCAGTAGCGGCGCTGTTCGCATCACTTTCATCTTCGTTGGCGGCAGCTTTCGCAGACAAGCTATCCGTTGAGCTAGCAGTCAACTCAGATGGTTCAGTTGTCTCTTCTATCAAAGGTTTTGGTTCTGGCTCAATAACTTTTGGTATTGGTATCTTGCTTGGGATTATTTCAGGTGTTGCTTTTTGGACAATAGTTGATTCTGAGGTTGATTCAGTTGGAGTCGTTAGCTGTTGGCCAGGTTGAATCACGTTAATAATCACAGACTTGGGATTTTTAACCTCTTGCTCTAACTTCACCAAGGGAGATATTCCCATCAAAGCAAAGATATCCTGTTCCTGGAGGCTCATTTCTACAGTTCTAATCTCCGGTGGTTCTACCACTGGTTTGACTGGCTCTGCCTTGATAATTTTAGCGCGTTCTATAGTGCGATCTATAGTGCGATCTACTACAGTGCGCTCTACTCTTTCACTCCAACCTGGTTTACCAAGGGTGGGTGAGGGAATCTCTGGTGCAACTCCTAGTTCTGGTTCAATATCAAGGTCTAAGTCTGGCTCGTTAACAAAAGCTAGTGGATTGGCTACAACCCTAGCTTCATCTTTCCCGTTTAACCCATTGATAGCAATTCGACTGCGACGAGTGCGGGTACGACGCTTATTATCATTAAGGTCTTGATAACTAGGATGATTGATCAGATTTAAATTAGCCGATTCTAGGTCGCCCTCAAATGCTTCTGAAAATCCATCATAGGTTTCTCGTGGTTCTGGGATGCGGGCAGATGGCTGACGTGGTTCTCGGTGAGGCAGGGATATAAAACGCTCACGTTCACGCTCTGGTGTTTCTGCTGGTATTGGTAATCGGTTTTCGATTTCTCCAGGCAGACGCACAGTATGTCCTAAACCGCCACAGGTGGGACAAGTATCACCAAACAATTCGTAAATATTTTGACCTTGGCGTTTGCGGGTCAGTTCTACTAAACCCAGTTCGGTTAATTGGGCAATCTGCGGACGAGCTTTGTCTGCTTTAAGTGCTTTATTGAAGTGTTCGAGAACTTGCAGTTGATCGCGTCGTGATTCCATATCAATAAAATCAACAACGATCACCCCGGCGATATTCCGTAGACGCAACTGGCGAGCAATTTCTGTTGCAGCTTCGCAGTTTGTCCACAAAACTGTTTCTCTAGCTGTTGCCGATCGCGTGAAGGAACCTGAGTTAACATCGATTACGGTTAGTGCCTCGGTTGGCTCAATGATGATATAGCCTCCAGAAGGTAGGTCTACTCTCGGTTTGAGGGCTTCTCTAATGGCGGCACTGATCCGGAAGTACTCTAAAATTGGAGAGCGATCGCGGTGATGGTCAATTAACAATCCTTGTGGTGTTTGACCTCCGCTCCAGTTCTGCAAGTACTGCTTCACGCGCTTCAAACCAGTACTGGAATCTACGACAATCCGATTTACATCCGCGCCGTACATATCTCGCAATACGCGCTGAATGAAGTCATCATCCCGGTTGAGTAGTGCTGGGGCACGGGTGGAATGCGCTTCCTGCTGAATGGCTTCCCATTGCTTTTGCAGCAACTCCAAATCTTCCATAATCGCTTCTTCGGGTTTGCCTTCTGCTTCTGTACGCACAAGCAAACCCATTCCCGCCGGTTTGACCAAAATTGCTAGTGCCCGCAAGCGGTTGCGCTCACTTTCACTTTTAATCCGTCGAGATAAATTTACACCTCTACCATAAGGCATCAGTACTACGTAGCGTCCCGGTAAAGTAATGTTACCCGTAAGCCGGGGGCCTTTTGTCCCCGTTGGCTCTTTCATTACTTGCACCAAAACTTTCTGCTGTGGTGCTAGTAGTTCTGTAATTGCTGCTGCGGTACGCTTTAGCTTTAATGGCCCTAAGTCGGTGACGTGAATAAAACCGTTGCGCTCTGGATCGCCAATATTGACAAAAGCCGCATCTATCCCAGGTAATACATTTTCTACTACTCCTAAGTAGATATCACCTATTTGGTGATGACCCGTAGCAACAACTAGTTCCTGTATTTGATCTTCAGAAAAGACAGCAGCAATTTGGTGCTGCTCCGCGATGATAATTTGTTTTGGCATTCAATTTCCTCAAAATTGGCAGCACCAATAGGTCTGGAGGTTTGTTATACCTTTGTTGCCCCTGCAACCCTCAAAAGGTGCTACTGATAATAAAAATCGCAAACCTGAGCTTCTAAATTAAATAGCTATTGGCGCTCTTAAGAGCATTTTTACGGCGGATTATTCCAGAACGGTTGCATGTTTAAGCAATTAAATCAACCATCCTTGGTTGATTTGTGATGCCATACCCTCAATAAAGAGAGTTCTGAGTTAAAAGTTCTGAATCCTGAGTGAGTTTTTAACTCAGGAAGCTTCATTTGAGAGTAACCTACTGATGTCGTTAAGAAAAAGAAACTATTTCTATTTTCCATTCCCCGGATTTATCCTTAGGGTTATACTCAGCAACGCCAGCTGCTACCCTACTTTAAGCCGCGCTTTGCGCGTCTCGTGAACGTCTTGCAAATTCGGCCTAACCGACGGCAGTTGTTTAACCTACGGGAACGCCAAAGGCGAACAACTCTAGAAAAGTAGCTCACTAGCTCTTTGGCACTACTGGGAATTAAACATTCAGCAGCTGTTTAAAAAGCATGGATTTAGAGAATCTAAGCGAGCCTGCTGTTAGTTACTGATTCACAAGGTAGCTATAGATAGAGTGTGTGTTCTTTAATCTGCCTCAGTTTGTCTGGGATAAAATCCTAGAATTTGCACTCTAATATCTTTGCTTTCGCCCCCTGAACACCAGGGTAGTGAACCAGCTAAATTCAATGCAGCGCCAGAAAATTTCTCTTCACCCCATTCTAACGCAACCTTGCTAAAAATCAATTCCAACGATATAGCCACATTAGGACAACTACTAGCAAGCTGCCCTACAGGGATTATACCCCTAAAATTAGCCGATTGCGGTGGATGTGCAGGAGTTGGAATTCTCCACTAGCCACCATCCCTAGCATAAACAGGATTTGTTCAGGACGCAATAGAAAACCATCTTGGCGATAGCTACCTACATAACGGATAACAGATATAGGTTCTGCAATGCCTTTGTAGGTTTCTACTAATTCCAGTTCAAATAAGCGATCGCGCAGATTTATTAACTGGCTCTTGCCTGACTTTGTTGTATGCTCGTACCACAGTTCGTCTTTTGCTTTGATGGTATCAATCCATTCTTGCCATTGTATAGGTGTTACTTCTTCAAGTGCTGCTACAGTAATTAAATATTCTGCGGTTTCTAGCAGTTGGGTAGCTGCCGGAGTTTTTAAATCTATCTGCTCCACATTATATATAGGTATATCTGTGGGCATTTCTCGAACCAACTGTTCTCGAAAAGTATCGACTGCCACTGGTACAGTTAACTCAAAATCTGCAATTTCACCACTACTAGTAGCTCCTAGAGCCAAAGCAGTTGCTACAGAAATTCGCGGCATTGGATGAAATCCACCAGTGAAAGCGATTGGTAAGCCTGCTCGCCGCACAACTCGGTCAAACAGACGGATTAAATCTAGGTGGCTTATCAAGGCCATATTACCTTGTTTCCCAAACCAAACTCGCAGTCTTTGTACCTTAGTTGTGTTGGGGACAAACTCGCCAGCGAACTTCGGAATTGCTGGTGATGCAATCACAACGTTATGGCCAAAGTCGGTTCCACATACACCACAGTGGGAACAACCTTCAAAAGAGCAATCGGGTACAATTGCAGCTTCTAAGGCGCGTTGCAAGTCTTGTTTGAGCCACTTTTTGTCAATTCCGGTATCAATATGATCCCAAGGGAGGGGAGTATCGAGGGAGTGGGGAGAGACGCGATTAATCGCGTCTGTACAAAATTGGGTATTTTCCGCATCTTTCGATCTCGTTTGATCTTGTGCGTGAAACAAATTCCATTCGCCATTTTCTATTTGGCGGTATTTCCAGTCTAGATCGGCCCCAGCGATCGCAGACCCCCAAGCGCTAAAAGCCTGGTCTAAATTTTCATACCAGGAATCCATACCTGCACCCAATTCCCAGGCACGCCGGACTACTTTGCTCAATTTGCGATCGCCTCGTCCCACAAAATCTTCCATTGCCGAAATGCGAACATCGGTAAAATTTACCTTCACTCCCTTTATTCGGCGGAATTCTTGCCGCAACAGGTTTTGTTTGCGTTTAAATTCAGTGGTAGAAACTGAGTGCCATTGGAATGGTGTATGGGGTTTGGGCGTAAAGTTAGAAATCGTCAGGTTAAAGTTTAGAGGTTTTCTGCCTTTGCCCCGACATTCTCGCTGTAGCCAGCTTACTGTTTCGGCAATGCCTAAAACGTCAGTATCCGTCTCACCCGGCAAGCCAATCATAAAATACAACTTGATTTTATCCCAGCCTTGCTCCCAAGCGGTTTTCACCCCCCGCAACAATTCTTCATTCGTCAAACCCTTATTCACGATGTCTCGCATCCGCTGAGTTCCAGCTTCTGGAGCAAAAGTCAGTCCACCTTGCCGCGTACCCCCAAGGATATTGGCAATATTTTCATCAAATCTGTCTACCCGTTGGCTTGGTAGAGTCAGAGAAATATTTTCATTTTTTAAGCGATTTTTGATTTCCATCCCCACTGCTGGCAGGGACAAATAATCAGAACAACTCAGAGATAAGAGGGAAAACTCATTGTAACCAGTTGCCCGCATCCCCTGTTCAATTGCTTCTACAACCCGATCGGGTTCCACGTCCTGTGCTGGTCGAGTTAGCATTCCTGGTTGACAAAAGCGACAGCCACGAGTGCAACCACGCCTAATCTCAATAGTCAAGCGGTCATGCACCGTTTCCACGTATGGAACTAACCCAATGGAATACGCGGGTATGGGAGTTGCAACCCGTCGCAAAATTCGTTTTGGTACGTCTAGGCGACGAGGATAAACTGAGCCATCCTCTGCCATGTCATAAAACTGAGGCACATATACACCTGGTATCTGTGCTAAGTCCAGTAACAGATGTTCCCGACTCAATCCTGCTTGTTTGCCGAATTCCAATACCAAGCCAATTTCTGGCAGCAGTTCTTCTCCATCTCCAAGGGCGATAAAGTCGAAGAAGTCGGCATAAGGTTCAGGATTAGATGTTGCTGTTTGCCCACCAGCAAAAATCAATGGAAACTGGGACTGGAGATTCGTAAATTCTCCCCCTGCTTCCCCTGCTTTTTGCCGTTCTCGCCACGTCAAAGGAATTCCAGCCAAATCTAACATTTCGAGGATATTAGTTGCACCCAGTTCGTAACTGAGGCTAAAGCCTAAAATGTCAAATTCTGTGAGCGATCGCTTTGACTCTACAGCAAACAATGGCGTATTAGTTTCGCGTAGTTTGGCTGCCAGGTCTTTTCCTGGGAGGTAGGCGCGATCGCACAATTGACGCGGTTGGGCATTCAAGATGTTATAGAGAATGATGTGCCCTAAATTGGATGCACCGACTTCATATACTTCTGGATAAGTTAATACCCAGCGTATTGCTGCCGTATCCCAAGGTTTGTGTACTGCTAAACGCTCATTACCCAGATAACGCCCTGGTTTTAAAATATCCGATGTTATTAATTTTTCAACTGCAACAGCCACTGTGCTATCTTCTAGCTACCTTAATTACAGCTACTCAAACCCAACCTTAGCATTGAATTAGGTTTTCTAACCGAGTTTACCGTTGCAACTTATAACTCCTTTACATAAAGTCCACTTCATACGCGAAACTTGCTGCTTTTCTATAAAGTTATGTTGCAGCCAACTCAACTTCACTATCCAATATTTCAAACACCCTATCGAGTTGCGTTAATTCAAAAATAATTCTAATTGACGGAGCAACAGCGCGAAGTCGGAAACTCCTTCCTAAACTAAGAGCCAGCTTGTGTACAGATAACAATGCCATCAACCCAGCGCTGTCTAACGATTCTACTGCTGCGAGGTCTACTATCAAGATGGAAATATCATTTTGTGCTAACGCTGTGGTCATATCTCGTTCAAATTCCAAGGCGTTTGTAGCATTCAAAAAGCCTTGAGGGCGAATTACTGCAATCTTCGGATAGTTAAGCACTGCCTGCATAGTTACATCCTATTGAGAATTATTAAAGCGTCAAGCTAAGAATTATTTGAACATAAACTCTATTTTGTTGCATCGCCCATATGTCTTACTTCTCTTTGCTGAATCTTTATTGCTTTAGTATCTCTGTTTAAAGATTGTCATAATTTCAAGTTAAAATGTGCTTATATATACTTTTTTTTTATGCTAGTTCAAAAACAATCAACTATAGAAAGCCGTAGAAAGGACAAATCATCAGTAAGTATGCTGAGAAAACTTGCTTAGTCTATAGCTAAAGGTAATTTAGCCAAGTCTTAACGGTAAGTTAAATTCCTCACTTTAGCGTTGCTGATGGCATCCGACATCCTCATACTGAATTATTTCTTTAACTAATTAAAATGTGATCTATATGACTCTTAGATCACTATTTTTGCCTAGATAAATCGGGAATAATTAGTATCATATAAACTTGGGTTATTATTTATGAGAACTAAGTACGCTATTCGTAAATTAGTAGAAAAAGCTCTTGACATTAAAAAACTAACTCCTGAGATAGAAAATGAAATTAACTCAGAATTGACGGAACTGGGTTACATTTCTGACGTTGATTACGAAGCTCTGGAATTATTAATGGCAGAGATGGATGCTGGTAGAGTTCAGTTGGTTCCTAACTTAGGATATTCCTAATTGCTTAGTTAGGTATAGAGGTTTATTGTTTATATCAATTGAATTTGATTATGGCTGAAGCAATCAAAATTTCAAGTAGGTAAAACAAGTTTTAGAAAGAGGATGTTTGAAAAGTATTTTTATTAACATCAAAACTTCAGAAACATCTTCTCTACAAGGGAATGGGGAGTGGGGGATGAGGGAAGCAGGGGAAGCAGGGGGAGAATTGGGGGCAAGGTCAAAAGAAGCAGGGGGGCAGGGGGCAGGGAGCAAGGGGGAAAACACCAGACGAGCTTGTACTCCGCCCCAGCAAAAGCGCCCTGGAAGGGCGGGGCTTGTACCCATTTCCGCTCCGCTTCACGGCTTCGGGGCAGGGATTGCTCCCCCAGCTAATAGCTCCCTGCCCCTCCGCCTCTTCGGTGACAAAGTGACAAGAGGTGAGAACTAGCAACAAGTCTTTCCCCTTGTCCCCAATTCTCAAGAGTCCCCAAGTCCTCTTCCCAATACCCCATTCCCAATGCCCAATGCCCTAATCCTATTGGTATGCTTGCCAAAGTTGGTGAATAAATTGATTGAGTTGCTGCTTGGCGGCTGAGTCAAATTCCGTTTTTGGTTCTTTTGCTAAAACTTGGCTCAAGAAGGTAATTACTTCTGTGTCTAATGCTGGTCGAAATAAATTGGCAGGCCAAAGCAGGTCAGACGCATCGCGCAAATCGGTAATTAGCGGCGATTCTTGAATGAAAGTAACCATTAATAAAGGGCGTACCCAGCACAACTGGCGGGAAACTACAAATTGAATGACTTCTGCATACAGATTCCTGTCACCATGCTCTAAAGACACAATTTGTCCTGGTTGAAGAAAATTTAGGCTAATATCCATCATTATGCAGTTTGGGCAGCGACAACGATTGTTTTGTAACTTGTTTAATTTAAAAGTGAGAATGCGCTACTTTTAAAGGAGCTTCTGTAAGATTAGGGTAGCACTCTCACGGCAACCATGTCTTAAGCTAAAAATCTTTTAATTTGCATCCTCAAAAAAATGAATCTCTTGTGGGGTGGGCATCTTGCCCGCCCTAGTTGTGCAATCTTATTTGCGCGACAGCTTAAGATATATGTCTCACAAGTGCCTACGCAAAACTAATACACCAATCCTTGGCAGCAAAGGGTTTTCCTAGCATAGTATCTGAACGGAAATACTATAGAATAGGTAAATAACTGTTAAGCGATCGCTACACAGATACTTTGTAGTAGTGAATCAACAAGAAAAGAGCAAAGAGCCGTGTCAGTTGAAACCATTGAAAAGCCTTCCACAACCCGTAAGCTCGCGCCTCGGTATCGCGTTTTGCTCCATAACGACGACTACAACTCGATGGAGCATGTTGTACAGTCACTAATAGCCACTGTACCTAGCCTTACCCAACCCCAGGCTGTGAGCATCATGATGGAAGCCCATACTAACGGGCTAGCTTTAGTTATTACTTGCGCTTTAGAACACGCTGAGTTCTATTGCGAAACATTGAAAAGTCACGGTTTAAGTAGCACGATTGAACCTGATGAATAGTCTTAGTTATTGGTCATTAGTCATTGGTCAAAATTTAGAGTATTAGACTGGTGATTAGTGACTTACTTTGTATGAAAAATAACCTTGTCCGTTTAGCTGAATGCCCTGCCCCTATTAGGCTGGGTTCTTTTATTTTGACTTTATTGCTGCTATGGTTGCCATTGGCTGCACCAATATACTTTCTAGTGCATGATTCAAACTTAGAAAGTATATTGACATTGGTATTGTTATATGCAATATTTATTGTTCTTCTGAAACTATGGGGTAAATATGTCTACCAACAGCCCCAAATTCTGCGGCATTATGGCTTAGAATTCACGCGGCAAAACGGTGTGGATTTGCTGCGTGGGTTGGCTCTGGGGATAATTAATATTCTGATACTTTTTGGAGTAGAAAGTTTATTGGGTTGGTTAGTGTGGCAACAACCAAAAGTTTTTTTGCTGAAAGTAATTTTAGAGGGTTTACTTGTTGGCTTAGGTATTGGATTTGCTGAGGAATTGTTATTCCGAGGCTGGTTGTTAGATGAATTACAACGAGATTACAGTCCGCGTGTGGCACTGTGGACAGATGCAACTGCCTTTGCTACATTGCATTTTATTAAACCCTTGGAGGCAATTATTCATACACTGCCGCAATTTCCAGCTTTAGTACTGCTGGGGTTAACGCAAGTATGGGGAAAGCGTTGGCGTAGAGGACGCTTGGGTTTTCCAATTGGTTTACATGGTGGTTTAGTTTGGGGTTACTACATTATTAATGTGGGTAAATTAGTTAAATATTCTGGTCAAGTTCCTGATTGGGTAACTGGTGTGAATAATAATCCCCTACAAGGAGTGATGGGGGTGTTGTTAATGAGTGTACTAGCTTTGTGGATACGAGGGCGAACAGTGAAAAATTAAAAATGGTAAAGCCTGCGTAACATTTTGATGAATACTAAAACTATTGTTATACCGACTGTTTCCTGAGCATACAACAACACGAACAATAGCTAAAGTTTAGCTGTTACTGTTGTGATTACACGCTTATAAATTGTTTCTATAATGGGTTATGTTAAGCCCACTATGCTATGAGCTTTAGTTTAGAGAGCTTTCAGCTCGGCAATATCATCACTGGACAAATCATTAAGCTGGAGCCTACAGGTGTTTTAGTTGATTTTTATACAGATCAACTAGCTTATGTTCCACTACTAGCAGGTTGTCGGAGAACCGCATTTAGTGACACAGTAAGATACCAATGCATCTCAATTCATGCCAAGAACTTTCAAAACGGTTGACTACGA
>NZ_JBALBZ010000025.1:0-13890 GCF_036919495.1 Nostoc sp. | reverse complement strand
TCAACATCTTTACTTTTTCCCCAAGCCGCTAAAGCTGATAGGGTTGTTTACTGTCATCCTGTTACTGAGAATAGGGTGATCAAAGAATCGGCGGCTGACCACCCCCATGCTTATGCAAATGGTTTTCGAGAAGGAGAACAAAGCGCTCGGAATAGAGTTGCTTATAAACCTCGGACTGTGGGAGGTGAATTTGCTCGTGGTTTTCAGGATGGTTATTTGAATCTACCTTATGCTGGGCAAGAGGAAGTTGTACCTAAAACAATTGTGCAACATACTACTCAGGTTTGTAATGAAGATGGTTATTACACTGTAGCGCCTGCTCCTGCTTACATCTACAACCCTTATGCCATCTATGGGTCGCCCTATCCTAGTTTTGGCATCAACTTCGGATTTGGAAGAGGGTTCCACAGATGGGGTCACTATCAAAGATGGTAGAGAGTGGTGAATTTCATCGGAGAAAGTTTCTGGGCGGGAGGATACTTTGTATTCACCCCCGGAAGGGACGAGGGAAAAATTCGACATCATATCTCAAATCAGGAACCTGTCAAAGAATTATGCCTTTGATATTCAATCCGTACTTGCTTAACGTCAAGCTCAGATTCTAAAAACAGGAGTTTTTCTACTTGCTGTAATCCCAAATTTTCAACCTGTTTGAGTTCCGAGTCTGATAATGGCCAAGGTGGGCCAGAGGGTTCAGCTTCTGTATCTCGAACACGAGTAATCAGCAAAAGTGTGCCACCAGGAGCAACAAGGGAAGCAACTGAGGAAATAACCCAAGAACGCACATTCAACGGCAAAGCTTGAATATTACGACATTCAAAAACAAAGTTAAAAGCTTGATGCCATTATGAGGGAATTGCTAACAAATCTGCAACTACATAGTAGACAGTTGAATCTGGAAATCGCTCTTGAGACCAAGTGATAGCTTGTTGGTTCAACTGTATGGTTGTTTCGAGCGTCACTAAGAAAAAGCGAATTGTTGGGTCACGAATCAACTACAGGTAATCCTGCCAGGGCCATTGCCACTTCTTCTGCACTATATTCAGTATCAACAAGCCGTCCAGCTTGATAATCGATATAAGCTTGCATATCAAAATGTCCATGACCGCAAAGATTAAACAGGATAGTTTTAGTAACATCTTCTTCTTTACAACGCAGAGCCTCGTCAATTGTTGCTTTGACAGCATGATTAGCTTCTGGTGCTGGTAAAATCCCTTCTGCACGGGCAAAAGTTAATCCAGCAGCAAAGCAAGCGAGTTGGGATTCAGCACGCGATTCAACTAATCCCAAATTCACAATATGGCTAACAAGGGGAGCCATACCGTGATAGCGCAAGCCTCCAGCATGAATTCCTTCGGGAACAAAGCTACTACCTAAAGTATGCATTTTGGTAAGTGGGGTTAAGTGGGCAGTATCACCAAAATCGTAAGCATATTTTCCACGAGTCAATGATGGACAAGCAGCAGGTTCGACAGCTATTACTTGTATATCTCGTTCTCCTCGCAGTTTAGCACCGAGAAATGGGAAGGCAATTCCGGCAAAGTTGCTACCGCCACCTGTGCAGCCAATAACAATATCAGGATAATCTCCTGCCATTTCTAATTGAGTCAATGCTTCTTGACCAATCACGGTTTGATGTAGCAGTACATGATTGAGAACACTACCTAAAGCATACTTAGTTTGTTCATCAGCAGCAGCTACTTCTACAGCTTCACTAATAGCAATCCCCAAACTGCCATTACTATTGGGATGTTGTGCAAGAATTTTACGTCCGGCTTGGGTTTGAGTACTTGGGCTAGCAACGACTCTCGCGCCGTAGGTTTCCATTAGAGCTAGGCGGTAAGGCTTTTGCTGATAGCTGACCTTTACCATATAAACTAAGACTTCTAAACCGAATAGCGCACCAGCAAAAGCTAGAGATGATCCCCACTGTCCGGCTCCCGTTTCAGTAGTTAGCTTTTTGACTCCAGCTTGTTTATTGTAGTATGCTTGGGCGATCGCAGTATTAGGTTTGTGGCTTCCAGAAGGGCTAACACCTTCATATTTGTAGTAAATTTTGGCAGGCGTATCTAAAGCTTGTTCTAAACGACGGGCACGATAAAGAGGAGTTGGTCGCCACTGGCAATAAATAGAGCGGACTGCATCTGGTATTTCAATCCATCTTTGTTGGCTAACTTCTTGCTCAATCAGTGCCAATGGAAACAAAGGTAATAATTCATCTGGTGTAATTGGCTTACCAGTACCAGGATTTAAAACTGGTGGTAAGGCTTGTGGCAAGTCAGCTTGGATGTTGTACCAAGCTTTTGGCATTTGGTTTTCAGTCAGAACGTATTTAATCGTGTCCATATAATTAGGTGATGCACAACAGTAAAATTGTACATTTACGATTCTTCAAGAAAAAAGTTAACTTTTATTGTTATCAAGCTTCATCCCAGCAATAGTAAAATCATTTGGTTGCATATTGGAGTCATAACCCGCATTTCTTACAAGCTTGATTAGGTGCAGGGGATAGTTTTTGTACAAGTCCTTTCCCCTCTGCACAAGCGCAGGCTTAATCGAGATGTGGTGACAAATCCGGGGGTAGAGCTGCGTCTACCCGTAAAAACAATCAAATTCGTGGACGAATATTGCTACTGATATAAGTTGAATGCTTTCTTATTAAACTCAAAAATGAACACAAAAACTAAGCCGGATTGGGCGGGGTCAGGATTGCTCTCAAAATTTGTTAACTTACTGATTCAAACCAGACCTATTTATAAGTTAATGAAGCACCAAGCAAGGCAAGTATTAATTAAAACTGCTGAGAAGAAAGGTATTCCCTGGAGAAAAAATTATGAAGAACTAGAAGCATCGGGGATAAAACAGCAGCTATCAACAATAATCAATTCTGGTATTGTTTACCCCGATTACTATCAAGTACCATTTCATGCCTACGAAGAAGGCAATCTTTGCTGGCAAGCAGCTTTTGAAGCTCCTAGTGCTACGTATTCAATGGCATTGCGGGTGTGGCCTAAAGAAAACCTAACTTGGTCATCTGCTCATGAAAGACTCAGAGAAAGTTTTCACAATGTTTTGGGAACTTATGTACCTCAACCAGTGCGGGATATACTAGATATAGGGTGTTCAGTGGGCATTTCAACTCTAACGCTACATCGTTACTATCAAAAAAAACAAGAGCAGTCTGTCTGCACTGTTGGTCTTGATTTATCCCCTTATATGCTCACTGTTGCCAAAAGTTTAGATAGAAATGGTGAGATATATAAATGGATACACGCTACAGCAGAAAATACAGGATTACTTGCTAATTCTTTTGACTTGGTAACTCTTCAGTTTGTCACCCATGAACTTCCGCATAATGCTAGCAAGGAAATTTTCACAGAAGCATTACGGTTGCTGCGCCCAGGTGGTTGTATTGCATTAGTAGATAACAATCCTAAATCTCCTGTAATTCAAAACCTTTCACCTATCCTCTTTACTTTAATGAAAAGTACAGAACCTTGGAGTGACGATTACTATAGTTTTGATATTGAAAGTGCGTTGTCACAAGTGGGCTTTGAGAAAGCAATTACAATTGCTAGCGATCCTCGTCATCGCACTATTATCAGCCAAAAACCAAAATTGGCGTAGACATTACTCAAAACATTGACTAGCCAAGATGAACCAAATACCTTTGACAATTCACCATTGGGTGCAGTTGTAAATCCGGTTTCTACCATGCAATATAAAACTGTCCTAGACGAAACCTTGAGCAGTTTTTGTTATAAGTAAATTGTATAGGGGACAATTAATTTTATCCCCAGTTTATCCATAGTAAGTGCCATTATTAATGCTCTTCACCTCATATTTATTCACGTTTTGGCTCGTAATTGAGAACAACAATTCCACAGTCAAATGATGTAGATTTTACTAATGTCAGATATTGTTTGTTATCAAGTTCTTTGAAAATTGTCATTCCGTCACCAATTACAATTGGATTAATGAATAAATGAAACTCGTCAATCAATCCTTGTTTGATTAGAGCCGATACAAAGGTTGCACCGCCATAAGCGATGATGTCTTTACCGTCTTGTTTTTTTAATTTAGTGGTTTTCTCCAAGGGGCGGCTATTAGTACAGCTGCTTTAAGTGCAGCAGAGTTACTAAAAAAAGAAGTGGCAGATGCTGCAAGTATTGGAGACGATCAGGCAATCCCTCTCCAAAGTACTGAATTTGATTTTATTCAGAAATCGGCTGCCCTAGAGCCAGACAAGATTGTAAATAGTGCTTGTCAATTCTGCAATTCTCTGTGCCGATTGAAAGTTCATCTCAAAGACGGACGCATCATAGATGTGTTAGGTGAAGCAAATGACCCAGTACAGGCTGGTGGGTTTTGTATCAAGGGGCCAATGATGACCCAGCTAGTCTACAATCGTTTTCGCTTGAAAAGCCCAATGAAGCGGGTTAGTGGAAACAAAGGTGACAGCAATTCTAAATTTGAGCCAATTTCTTGGGATGAAGCACTTTCAATTATAGCTAGCAAGTTTTTGGCACTCAGGGATGCAGGTGAAGCTAGAGCGATCGCGAACAAAACCTCTGGCAGACTCCCACGGGGAACAGGTTCTCTGGTCAGACGCTATTTCAGTATGCTGGGCAGTCCTAATAATACCGATGTTGGGCCTGTATGCAACGATGCAGGTGGCAATGCTTTGGCATGGACATTTGGCTTGGGTAATTTTACAAACGGTTACGGAATCGATGATGCGACTAAAAAAGAAGATTTGGGAAGTGCCAAATTCTTTCTGTTTTTAGGTACGAATCAAGCGGAAACACATCCTGTAACCTTTGCCTATCTTCTCAGAAGTCGTGTTCAGACCAAAGCCAAATTAGTAGTTATCGACCCGCGCTTGACTCCTACAGGAGCGCAAGCTGATGAGTGGATTGCACCGAAACCACACACTGACTTGGCTTTGGTTTTGGCAATGCTCTATCACATTGTGACTAACAATTTATACGATACTGGCTTTGTAAAACGATGGGTATTAGGTTTTGACGAACTGAAAAATCACCTAAAAAGCTTCAGCTACACACCAGAGTGGGCAGCCAAAGTGACGGATGTTCCAGCATCAAAAATTAGGTCGATAGCTGAGGCTTATGCCAAAACTAAGCCTGCTGCTATTTTCTGCAACGCTGGGATTTCTCATCAATTGGGGGCTTTTGACACTTACCGTTGTTTGACATTCCTAGCTGCAATAACAGGCAATATTGGTATTCCTGGTGGTGGTTGCAATTTTATGCACAATACCTGGCCAGGGGAATTGAATTTGCCAGATATTATTGGTAAAACACCTAACAAAGATATTGCACTACCAGTTGGACCAGATTATTTTGCGGAATCGATCATTTCAGGTGAACCTTATCAACTCAAAGCGATCGTTACTCAGGGGAATCCTCTGTTGGCTTGTTCAGACACAATTAAAGTACAACAGGCTTACCGCCAATTAGAATTTTATGTTTACACTGGATTGTTTATGGAAGAGTCAGCGTACTATGCTGATATTATTTTGCCCGTAACCAGTGGTTTTGAAATGGAAACCGTTTATATGCGGCGGGATGATCGAGCAATCCGTTGGCAAGAACAAGTGGTTACTCCGGTAGGTGAGTCCAAACCAGATTGGCATATCTGGATTGATTTAGCACACGCCACAGCGAAATTAGACAAACGCAATCCGCCTGAATACTGGAGGGACAACTTTCCTGATTCTTGGAAAGACTATCGTCAGCTGTGGGCAACTTTTCTAACGAATACTCCAGGAATGGGAGGTATGACCCAACAGAGACTATCTCAAAGAACAGAACCCCTGCGCTGGCCTTGCCCAACAGTAGAGCATCCCGGTGTCAGCACACTTTACCTAGATCATGCATCTTGGTATGAAGCCGCATCATCTCTTAATCCTAAGAATGTTGGTAAACGATTTCTCACCCCCAGTGGTAAGGTAGAAATTTATACTCCACAATTGCAAAGCCGACTAGCCGAGGCTGGACACTCTGCTCTACCAAGCTTCTATACCCATCCAGAGGTAACAGGTAAGCATCCTACCATTGAATACACATCTGAGTTGGTAAAAAATCCTGTAAATCCACAGGCCCTGACTCAAAACATTAAATTAGGAAAAATCACTTCTGGTGAGGTACATAAAGAGTACCCACTAATGGGAATGACTGGCAGACCAAGCGTAGTTCATTTCCACTCTATTACCCAGTGGACTTATACAGGTAAGCAAATGAATGGTGTTCGCCTGGTACAAATTCATCCAGAAGCCGCGAAAAAAGTAGGCATTAAAAATGGTGATGAAATTGTAGTTGAAAGTCCCAGAGGCTCAATCATTGGCACTGCATTAATTTGGTCAGGAATTCGAGAAGATACTATTTTTGTCCCTAACTGGTTCGGGTCTAGGCAGAAAATGGCAGAAGAGTTTGGAACTCCCTACTATGAGTCAGTTAATATCTTGATAGATAAACAATATTATGACAATCTTTCAGGACAGCAGGCATTTAAATGTTTTGCCTGCCGAGTCAAAAAAGCATAAGGATTATTCGTTCCAAGTGATAGCGTAGCGTAAAGCCAACTCTTAGAGAGGCTCCGCAACTGTGCGTTCGCGGTAGCTTGCAACTCCTGCGGAGTACGCTTAGTGCGAGTATTCGTTCGCTTTTAGCGTCTCGTAGAGAGCGTCTGCCTACGCCTACGCTTTAGAAGTCCAACTTTGACTCAAAGAATTTTTTGTCGGATTCAATAGTGCTATAAGCAAACATGAGTGTTAAAAGCTACTTAACTCAACATATCTGATTTACTCTGCTCTGTTATTTTTATAAAATTAAAACGAGATTCGCGATCGCTCACAATTGCCGTAGAAAGCGGTTCAGATAATTTACGGAGAATTATCAACAAAAAATTACATAATGATGAAATTATCCAAGCAGGGATCAATGCTAAAGGTGGTGGATTAACAAACTTGAAACTTTATGGAATGGTAGGAATTCCCGGTGAAGAACCAGAGGATATTGTATTACCTTGGAATCACTTGCAAAGACCTTTACCACAATCCATACTAATAAAGCATCTGGCTGATGCTACCAGTTATTTCAACTTACCCCAAAAAGAACTTCAGCCGCTAGGAGAAAGTTTTATTTAATGGAAACCGCAGTGAAAAAGTCGGATTTTGTCCTGAGTCCTTACATGAACAGCAGCGACTTGCGGGCAACTTATCAAATTCTGAATACGGTTGTGCCTTATGTGGTTTTATGGTTTTTAGCACACAAAGCAGCTGCTATTTGTTTTTGGTTGCTTGCGCCTACTATAGTTTTGATGACGCTGTTTTCAGCGCGTTGTTTTTCTTTAATGCATGATTGCGGACACTATTCACTCTTTCGTTCAAAAAAGGTTAATCAAATTATCGGTTTTATTCTGGGGGTGATCAACGCGATCCCTCAATATCCGTGGTCAAGAGGACATGCCTATCACCACAAAACCAACGGTGATTGGCAACGTTATCGCGGTCCTAGTGCATTACTCTCTACTGAGGAGTTTGCTCGCCTCAGTCCATCTGCCCAAAGGCGTTATGAATTACTGAGGCACCCATTCATGATCTTTCCGGGAGGTTTTTTCTATGTCGCGATTAAGCCAAGACTCGCCCTGATTGCCGGAACATATGATTTTATCACTCATCTACTGACTTGCTTACAGCAAGATCCTTTTATGGATTTATCTCGAATCATCTCCTCTCATAAGTCTAGAAATTGGTACACTGCGGCTGAATTTTGGCATCTGTTGTTCAATAACATTTGTGTAGTCAGCACCTGGATTTTTCTGGGGTATTTACTTGGATTTGGTTTTTTCGTGAGCGTTTACTCAATCACGCTAACTTGTGCTGCGGCAATCCTCATCTGCGTCTTCTTTGTTCAGCACAACTTTGATGGCTCTTACGCCCACAAAACTGAAGGGTGGGACTATCTCGAAGCAGCAATTAAGGGCAGCAGTTATCTGGAGTTCCCCACCGTTTTAAAGTGGTTTTCCGCCGATATCGGCTACCATAACATTCATCATCTTTGCGACAGAATCCCCAATTACAACCTCCAAGCTTGCCACAATCAAAATATTCACCTGCTTAGGAGTGCAAAAACGCTGCGAATGGTAGATATTCCTGATTGCTTCAAATACATTCTGTGGGATTGTCCCTCCAATCGCCTCACGTCGATAGCATCGTTTCGTCAAGCTGCACAATCCATCGACCTAGAGAGAGCCAACGAAGCGTAAAGCTTCTATGTTTGCTGGGGTAGTTCCTTTAGGTGAGGAAATACTACAACTAAAATCTCAAATTAATGCATTGATGGCTCGCTACAGTTTCCTCAAGCCAGGGATGTTTTTTGAGGATTTAGAAACGGGTAACTATTTGGATATTAGTGGCGACAAAGTATTTCCCGCCGCGAGTACGATTAAGTTCCCAATTCTGATTGCTTTATTTGAGAGAATAGACGCTGGTAAGCTGTTGCGCCTTTAATTTGCACTAATATTTTTTCAAGATGATTGTAGGGTGGGCATCCTGCCCGCCCTGATAATGCAAGTTATATACGTAACAGCTTACAGTCAAACTAAATGACACCGATAAAATATCGGGCATGGGTTGATTGTGGCTTTTGAGTTGTCGTTTGGGAAGACAATAACTCTACTACATCAGCCCTCTCTCTTCACCCTCTTATTTTGGCTAAGGTATTGTAGTTAAGCAATTTATTGCAGGCAGCGGCAGACACTCCGCTACGCTGCCTATTTGTTAAGAGTTGCTTGGATTGTGCCAATTGTGGTCTAATCTACTGATATTTTAGAGTTTTAATCAAGGAAGCAACCGCACCAATTACGATTGCGACACTTCTCATTGCGCCATTGCTCTACCACCTCCTCACTTACCCAGAAAGTAATACTGCCTCGTTGCTTTAGAGCTACATCATATTCTTTCCAGTTGCGAACTCTTTAGTTAGCTTTGGCTTTCGTATCCATGATCAAACTAGCCGCCCAATGGGGGTAAAATTTACCATTTTTCCCTATTCACGCAACAACGCCCTTATACTGAAAAAAATAAGTAATCAGACAAAATTAATTACATCCAAATTACCTTGAATTCGGCAAGAGCAGTTATCAAACTTCTTTTTCTGCTCATTTCCTATTGTCATCAATCAGGAAATACTGTGTGTAATTAATTGCCTCTAACTACTTGATATTTCTGTATTCCAGCTTATTGATGTCAGGATGGAGGGAATTATGAAAGGCTTTCATGGTAGTAGTCGTCGCCACTTTATTTGGTTGGCAAGCATGAGTTCAGCCGTAGCAGCATTCGGAGGTTTGGGCAGAAAGTCTCTAGCACAGCAGCCCTCTCTTGCCCCCAAACCTATTAATCCAAAGGTTTTACACCTCCCTCAAAATACTCAACTCCTTTTGAGAGATATTAAGTTAGCCAATCCGAATGATCCCACCGCGCTGTCTAAATCGAGAAAAATAGCACCGGAGGAACTCGAAGCAGCATTTACAAAGTTGAATGATGCATTCTTATTTGATCAATCTTCTGGAAAATTGACTAGAAACTCCGCTGTCCAGTTAAATGCAGATGAAGAAAAGACCGTGCAGCAACTCCTCGACGGTTATCAGCGTCGATTACAGGCAGGGGAAGTAAAATTGCGGCGCGGTTCAAACCGATTATTTATTCCACTGACTACTGAACCAGAAGAGGAACGGCGGGGAAGTGTGAAAGTAATCTCCCCAGACAGGGTTAAATCTGTGGAAAAACCATCTCAAACAATGCCTGTCCTCGTTCCAGAGTCCGATAACATTCATGCCATTCATGCTGACAATTATCTTCTAGCGGCCGGCTGTGGTTGGCAGTGGTGGAGAAGCTACCACTGGTGGGGAGTCCGAATCAGTTTCAATAAAACTGCAGTCAATTGGATAGCCAGTGGTGCTGCGGGAGCATCAGCTGTACTGGCTGCGATGGGAATTACTGGATGGCTAGCGGCGGTGGTTGGCGCACTAGCGGGAATTCTGAAAGCAATCTCTAATGAGAATGGAATCCGAATTTATGTGACTTGGGTGGGGGCTTCTTGGGCTACTCCCAAACCAACCTCTTCTGGTGGTTGTTAGCACAGGAATTAAAAGGTGCGGCCAAGCGTAAATTTAAAAGCTCTATTTATATGGGTTTTGGCTGCCAGTGCTGTTTAATTCCTTGCGCGGTTGTGGCATCTGTTCTTGAGTCAATCCATAGGATTTTGAGTATCCACCAAATGCTAATCGAGTCAACAGGTAATTTTCCCACTGACCTTTTTCACCCAGTTTTGCATCTTCTGACACAGCCTCTTTATTTTCGTTTAGCTAGTTTGCGATCGCTAAATCATGCCTTATTTCTGATACTATCCGGTATAATTGATTGCCGCATACTGCTCAAAAGTCAGAGTTGCTTCCCGGACATCAACTTGTTTTGGCACGATTTTTAATTGGTACAAAAGATCGGCAACCTGCTGTTGATCTCGCAGCACTTGCTTATTAATAGGTTGCATATCGTACTTTCGTCGAGATGATAGTTCGGTCGAATATTGACTGAACTTTCTTCAGGAGCAGCATTTGCAAGAGTGAGAACTAGGGGCGGCAGGTATTCTTCTGTTTCTCCTTTGCGGATATAAGCAGGTTGTTGAAGAATATCGCCAAAGTAATTGGCAAAGGCTAACAACTGATCGTCAGTTAATATTTGGTTTTTGAAGATGAGAAGATGGCGATGTCTACGACAAGCCGCTTCGCGTCTACGCGCCATGCCTGTTTGAGTTGCAGAATCACCTCTGGTTCCACAGAATTAACATCGAATCTGGTAATCACTGCACCAAAAGCCGCTTCGGTGGGTGTAATCTCAATCCGGCTTGCCGTGAGTGTCATAATTGGATCTCCTTAGATTTAGATTTAGGGCTATACACAGTCATGCAAAATCACCCTCGTTGCTTTACAAGGGGTTCATGTCTGCGTTCGTCAGTACTGAGTACTTTTTAATTTACTCAGCACTCATGACTCAGCTTTACGAAAGGACTGGTTGTGCTTCCTTAGACTCAGCTTTCTGCTTGAAAACGCTTGGTACTTCAGCGCTGAAAGCTTCACCTTGAACCACTTCTGAACGGGAACCATCAACCCCTACTGGAACATCGCCTGTGATGGTGGTGCGATAGAGGAGACGTTCGACATCCAAATGATCCAAATCTTGAGGAGCCAAATGTACGGTGGCGCGGTTGTCCCAGAAGGCGATATCACCGTTGTTCCAACGGAAACGGGTGGTGTAGGCAGGTTTGGTGACTTGGTTAAAGAACAACTCTAGCAACAGTCTGCTCTCTTCTGGTGACACATCAACAATGCGGGAGACGAAGCCAGGGTTTACGAACAAGGCACGCTCACCAGTCTCAGGATGAACTCTGACGACTGGGTGAATAGAAATCAGGGGATTGATAGCAATGCGATCGTCGAATTTGTTGTTGCGGGGTTGATAACCGCCTCCATTGAAGCGATGTTCCGCTTTTAATGTATCAGCTAGCGATCGCAGGGGTGCTGAGAGTCCCTCATAAGCGGCAACGAGATTACTCCACTGGGTGTCGCCACCGAAACTAGGGACATTAACTGCGCGTAAAATTGACGCTGCTGGTGGGTTAATCGCTGCCGTTACATCTGTGTGCCAAGGGCCGCCAGTGCGAAAACCATACTGCTGCTCATAAAGCTTACGGTCTACGGGTTTGATCTGGGGGAATCCCGGAACTGGTTCAGGCTCTCCCAAGGGATGGGCGAAAGTCACTTCGCCAAAACGAGATGTGAACTCGACCTGTGCAGCATGATCGATGTTCTGGCCACGGAAGAACAAGACTTTCCACTTCAATAGCGCTTTGCGAATTTCTTGGACTTGATCCTCAGAAAGAGAGCGGGAAAGGTCTACGCCGCCGATTTCTGCACCGATGAAACCAGCTACCTGTTTAACTTCTATATGTTTGTAGCCCATTAGGATTCTCCAGAGTTTGATCTATCGGGAGGTGTTCACACTCGCCTATTTCCTTCGGAATTTTGCCGATACTCTGCTAGCAAGATTCCAATGCTGGGAGTATAACTAAAATTATCATACACTATTCCGATAGATTTATCGTAGTATCTAGTTGCTAAATATAGCGCTTCTCTGTTGAGTGCAATACAGACCTAACACCCAGCCCCTTCCTTATAAGGGAAGGGGAGTAAGATTCAAAGCCTCTCTCCTTTTAGGCTACGGTGTACACACAAGTCTGAAATAGCTGAAAAACCCAAGGTTTTACCCCACCCTAACCCTCCCCTTATAAAGGGGATTGAACTAGATTTCCGGTTTCCCCCCAATATATCGGGGGGATTAAGGGGGGTAATTCGACTTGTGTGTACACCGTAGCCTTTTAGGAGAGAGGAATGGAAGTGAGGTCAAACTGTATTGCTTCCATTCGAGAACCGCTATAGTAGTTTCCTACGTTTTTGCAGGCCAATCCTCATATCTCATTAATCTTTGATTAATCTCTCAAAATTAAATAAACTTGTTTCAATTGACGTAGAAACGGCGATCGCTGGGGCTGAGATCGTTGTAGGCTATGGGTTACAGGGTTTACACGAGGACTCAGCCTTCAAAGGGAGCATCATCGCTTCGTTAGCATAATAAAAAGGATAAATGAACAGTAAAAATAAATCCAGTAACTTTTATGAGTCAAACACAATCGGAACTAAAGCTACTGACCTTCGATGAATTTATCGAATGGTATCCAGAAAACTCAGAAATACGTTACGAATTACATGATGGGGTGATTGTGGAGATGCCAAAGCCTAAAGGGGAGCATTCTGATTTGGCTGGTTTTTTGATTGAAGAATTACTGATCACAATTAGAGAGATAGGTAAGCGCGGTATCTGGACTATACCAAAAGAATCCATTATTAAACCATACCGAGAAAAATCAGGGTACGAACCGGATATTATTGTTTTAAATCAAGAAACTATTGATACCGAAACACGCTGGAAGAAGGAATCAGTTATCCATAATGCTAGTTCGGTCAAACTAATAGTTGAAGTAGTGTCAACCAACTGGCAGGATGATTATTACGATAAGCTTCGTGACTATGAAGCTATGGGTATACCTGAATATTGGATTGTAGATTATGCAGGTTTGGGTGGACGTGTATTTATTGGTAGCCCCAAAATTCCGACTATTTTTGTCTGTGAACTTATTGATGGTGAATATCAAATGACACCTTTTAGAGGAACAAACCTTATAGTGTCTCCTACTTTTTGTGAGTTCAATCTAACCGCACAACAAATTTTTGACTCGGTGATGTGAACTTTTTGAACTCCAAAAAATTGTCAATGCAAGATTTTTAACAGTTTCGTATTAATGAAAACCATTTCAAATCTTATAACGAAACATCAAGATGGTTATACCAATTCTGTATGAAGATGCACAGAATATTAAACGAACCGCCAAGTATGCCTTCGCGTCGGCGAAACCCAATACTGCTCGGTTAAGAGAAATGAGAGGTGAAATCAACAAAAACTTGTTCGCGTATTCTTTACGAGAACAAAGAGTTTTTATAATTGAACTTAAGTACTTTTCGTTTGGATCTCAATGTTAGGTTGCCAATAGAGAGGGGGTAAATGTGTCTAAAAATACTAGTGTTAGGATATCTGAGAAGCTTATAGTCTGAAAGTCATTCATAGCAGTATTTTCAGCCTATCTTGCCCCTGGTGACAGCTTCGCTGACACTGTTGGCGAAATATTGCTTAACAATTTTGGCAACGTAATATTGCACGAAAATTCTGATTACTTCCGCAGCGATAGGATAATT